>JBILCY010000022.1:0-4115 GCA_044352905.1 Terrimicrobiaceae bacterium
TTATATTGGGATTATTAAACATATGAACTACTCTTGTATCACATAATTTTAGAATATTCTCTGGTAATTCATTGATATTATCAAGTAATATAGCGATATCATTACTTTTTTCCATAGAGTATTTTCTGAAAATTTCAGTATTTACCACATGAAATAAACTATCATTATCTATGATAAAAATGGATTTTTCTTTATCTGTAGCAGCAGTATAGAATGCTTTGACTTCCATGCTATTAAAATCATGTTCGCTTACACAAATACGATACGGCTGGATAATATCGTAAGCTTTAAAAATTTCTTTCATATCTATAACATAGACATCAACATTATTCTTATGGTGATACATTGCTATTTTAAGATTATCAAGAAGTCTGCTATTGCTTTTGGATACAATAATCTTATTATTCATATAAAAATTTTAGCCTTATTAATGTCTTTGATATGATTTATTTTTGTTATCTGTGTTTTGGGAATCATTACCTTGTCAAAACTAACAGATCTTTCCAAAAGCTTGTTAACTAATTCAAAGAAAAATAGTGTTTTTAGTTCGTGGGGCAATAACATATCTTTTACAATAGACATTGTTTCATTGTTAAGGTAGATGCACTCAGACCACAAAACAGGCAGATCATAAAACAAATACTCTATAGAGTTCTGATCGGCACAACCTATATTAAAGTTGTTTTTTTTACCCTTAATCAAGAAAATGGAATTATTTGATTTATTAAAGTTTTTAGCAAAATTAAATTTTGTTATAATACCATTATTAATAAAGATAGCTCCATTA
This sequence comes from Terrimicrobiaceae bacterium, assembly GCA_044352905.1. GTDB lineage: Bacteria > Verrucomicrobiota > Verrucomicrobiia > Chthoniobacterales > Terrimicrobiaceae > UBA967. The sequence continues at coordinate 788 of JBILCY010000022.1, forward strand.
TTATTTTCTTTTTGTCTGATATAGGATACAACCGAAGTCATCTGACCACTAGTGTCGTATTGTTTATTTTCGAGTATTGATATGTTTTTAGGAGAAATTATTTTTGATGTTAGAATAGTTTTTTTAATTCTATCAGACTCAAAACCCGTGAGTAAATAGATGTGATTATTTTTATAAACTGACCTAAGAATAGAAATCTGATGTTCTATCAGGGTTTTGCCCCTGATTGTTATTAGTGCTTTTGGGCCAAAAGATTTCATACCTTTGGTTATTTCAGGTATAATCATTACTATATCAGTCATTATATAACACTAATTTGCACCCCGGATTATCTATAAAAAATGTATCTGTATCATAAAAAAACTTAGCTTTGTCACCACCAAGAATATTGTATGTGTCGTATGTCATAAATAGACCATCTAGAGCAGAGGTACTTTTCATATAAACGCCATAACTATGGTTGATCACAGATTCTGTATGAATTGTGTTCATAATATCGTCTAAGCTATTAAAAGAATCCTCTGTGGCTATATATAAGAATGAATTAGATTCATGCTTATTAACGACAACATCTACCCCAGAAATAATAGATATTACTTCATCTATGTGTGGCAGTATTTTATTAACTTTCCATGGAACTTTTATTTGTTGCTCAAAACTATGAACTGTCAAACCATCTACATTTTTACCAAAACATATTATATTTTTTGGATAAAAACTAGATTTATTAACTTTATCTATAATATATGATATTGATTGATTGATTGTATCAAAATTTATAACTAGCGTATAATAAATTTTATTCTTAGCAAATATATAGTCTATAATTTCTTGTTTATTGACTTTATCTTTATAAGTTTCTAATGTATTTTTGCCAAAAGCATATGAGCAACTGTAATTGCAGATGGTTTTGTTCTCGGAATCTACCAATATTTCAGGGTTATTTATTGCGTCCGGTATATCAAAAAAACACCACTTATCTTCTGAATTAAATATACATTTTTTACAATCGGTTGTATTATTCATCAGTAGTTAATTTTCTTTAGTGTTAATGCTATTTTAAAATTTTCTTCTATCATCTTATATAGAACTATCTTTGGTTCTAGAGACACAATAAAATTAATAATAGTCATAGGTTCAGTATAAAATTCTATAGTTTGTAGGAGCTTTAGGCCAGTTTCAACATCTATAGTATCTTTACATAGCGCATCAATAATCTTAGAATAATCTATAATTTTAACTACTAGCTCACCATCTTGTCTTAATTTTTCTAGTAATAAATTGATTGTCGGTATTTTTTTATCTTTCTCTATACAATCAATATCTTCAAGAACTATAGCTAATTGAGAAAAATCAGCAATATTGTTTAATGTATTAATGTTGTTTTTATTAATAGATAATAGATTCATAATTTAATTACCTTAGATAGTATTTTAGAGAATGTGGCAAAGTCATAATTTATTTTGGTATTATTTGCATGACTAATGTTGGAGGGTACGATTCTTTGATTTTTTAGAATATCAATGGATGATATTGTTGAGCAACCAGCCGATAAAGCGACGATATTATCAATATAATTTTTGTATACAACAAGATTATAGTCAGCTAGACTGTTGATTAAACTATAATAGTCTTTATGAGATGAAAAGTCAATCACATCTATATTAGTCTGTTTAAGTATGTGAGCTATATCTTTATAATTATTATTGTCAATAATTAATACTCTATCTCTTTTTGCAGATGGGTTTGATATTTTAATTTTAGGCAGAGCTATGTTTATATTTGTGTCAAATAAATCATTGTTTGATTCGATAAGATTGATTATTGTAAATTTTTGTAGCCTATTTTTGATAAGAAAAATATCTTCTTTTTTCATGTAAGAAATGTCTGAATGTATAAATACAACTTTATCGTGCTCGCCAGACATGTAATAATTTTGATATGAATCAGACATAATATATGATTGATAGTTATTAATTAATACCGATTTTAGAGTAAGGTATTCAGACACATCTGAATTATTTATTCTGATAATTTTTTCTCCAAAAGCATGGTCTATTAATAGATCAAAAGATGAACCATTATTAATATAATGTATTAAAGAATTATTATTTTTACAATAGAGTTTATTATATAGCTTATTCATACAATGATCTTAGATATGCCTGTGGATTTATCATTTGAGTAAATTTGATTCATAGATTTGTTTTCAATAGGAAATACATTTTTAAGTTTTTGATAGAGGTCGTGATCATCAAACTTATGGAAAAAATTGCAGCCACTATCAAACTTAAATAGTTTATTATGATAAGAAACTGTTTCTATCTCATATCTCTTGTCTAAATTGTATTTTCCTATAATTCTTTTTCTTAGACTTAAAGCATAATAATATTCTAGATCAGATACAAAAACCGTGTTCATTTGCAACAAACAGTCAATTGTATTAATAATAGACATTCTAATATTATCATCGATAGTATCGTTAATGGATAGTATAATTTTAGATGATGACGGATCTATGTTCAATTGTCTATTAATATCCTCAATATATGAGAGTGTTTGATTTGTATCTTCGGATTCTATACCTAATAATAAAATAATATTATTTTGATGTTTGCTAGATTCATAAAAAACAGATATTAAATCCTTCAAGATACCTATGTCTTGTTTAAAATTTAAAATACATCCATACTTATAAAATTTATTAAATGCATTACTAATTTTTAAAGAGTCATTATTTGGCTTAAGATACATATTAAGTTTTATGCACTCTATGCCGTTGTTGTCTAATATATCTTTATGAAAATCATTTGATACACAAACATGTGACACTAATTTGTATGATATTGGAAAATATAAATTTGTAACGCATGGAATATTAGGTATTAAAATATTTTGTTTATATTCTCTAGCTACAAAAATCTTGTTATAGTATGAAAATTGTAGAACGGTTTGTTGCGAAGGTTTTGCTTCTTCAACCAACTTGTCTGAAAAATAAGAAAACTTATCTCTAATGAGTAACAGATTGCTATTCATGCGTGTGATTCTTTTATATGTGCGTATTCTATGAAATCTTCATTAATCTTATTGTTATTTTTTATAAAGCTTACAATAGTATTATTATTACGAATAATTGTATTAAAATATTCAATTGCATCTTTCCATGAGTATGGAACAACTTTCTGATTATCGTTTTGATAACCCTGCGTCAGCTTTTGTAGTATATTTAATATAAAGTATGAGTCTATCGTATGGGTGCCATTTAAATAATTTGTACAGATATGTTGTAGCTTGGCTAGGTCAGGATCTTTTGAGCTATTGATAAGTT
>JBILCY010000029.1:0-4113 GCA_044352905.1 Terrimicrobiaceae bacterium
GCGGTCTCGGCTGCACGCTCCTATCGGCCAAGGCGCTGGCGCTGGCGACCTTCGAGGGCTATGACGGCAGGGGAACCCAAGACCTCTTCCTCTGCTGGCACCGCTGGCACCCCGCCGGGCTACGCATTGCGGCCATCCCTCACACGGCGGCAGACCATGTAAAACACAAACCCAAAGACGCACCCGCCGACGCGCCGCCGATCATCCATTACCGCGCGTTCCACGAGACGGAGGGCGAGTATCGCGGCCACCTCCGCGTCCGCCAACAGCCTTGGATGCCATGTTGAGGCTTTGACACGACTGCCGAGATCAGAGTCATGCGTGTCTATATCGACCTCAATTCTCGCGCTTTCGTCGTCACGCCTGTGCTGTTGCAGCGCGTCAACGAGCTGCTGTTCACCCGCCGCGATGTGGTGCCGGTCGAGGTGCAATTCGTCCGCGATGGTGTGGTCGTCGAGTTGGGCGCCGGTGCGCTTGGTCAAATGGGCCTCAAAAAGACCTACGACGGCGACTTTCTGGCTTACGACAACGCATGGACCAAGACCGGAAGCGGCACCAGCACGATCTATACATTTGGCCTTAACCTCGCCACCACCGAACTGGATGCTGAGTTTGCCACCGATGAAGAAGACAGCATTTCCGCGAAAGTTGAGATCCAGTGGAGCGATGGCGGGCTTGTTAGCTCAACGCTTCCGTGCGCGGCCACCGTCTTTAACGACGTGATCCGAGCGGGCGACGGGACTCCCACTACAACGTCGCTAAGTTCCTTCACTCTACAAAGCCCCGACAACAGCCAATGGTCAATCGCCATCGACAACGACGGCCTTTTTTCAGCCACCAAACTATGAAACTCCTTGCCGCACTTTTAATCTTGGCCACGGCGACCGTTGCCCACGCGCAGAACCGCTTTGCGGCGACCGTGTTCAATGTTTTGACCAACGACCTCTCGATTACTAACGAAACCAATGCGGTCACGGTGACGAACCTGACTTTTACCACGCAGCCAAACGCGCGGTATCATGTGACTCTGTATCCGATTTTTGAAGGAGCAACAGCCTTTCGGGTCATCGTAACGAACGCTTCAGTTTTTGGAAATTGGAACATGGTGGGCACTGGTTTTGCTTCGACCAATCCTTTAACAAACGAAATTTCAACAGGTTCATCTGGGGTGATTAGATCGCCGTTGCAATCTTTCTACGTTCTCGGCGGAACCAATGCGGGCACTGTTTCAATCAGGTTTCGCTCCACCACCGAAATCAACACCAACACTTTTAAGGCTGGCTCGTTCCTCCGCGCCGACCTCATGCCGAAATGAACTGCGACAAACAGACAGCCGATCTTTGTTGGACGCGCGGGGACTCCGGGCGGCTCGATGTGAGCGTGAATGATTTTGACCTCACCGGCAGCACTTTGTTTTTGACCGTCAAAAACGCGCTGACCGATGCGGACAGTGCGGCGGTCATCCGCAAGGAAGTCACCGCCCACGATGACGCGGAGGAAGGCAAAAGCCACTTCGATCTTTTGACCACGGACAACGCCACCGCTGGCACGCGCTATTACGACGTCCAGTTGAAAACCAGCGACAGCAAAATTTACACCCTCTTCGGCGGCATCTGGCGTGTGCTCTCCGACGTGACTACGCGCACCGCACCGCTTAATTAACATGGCCCAGCACTACCAAGTCGAAGTCACCTTGTCTGCCGCGTCCGTGACGGTAGGCGTGCCGTCCGTGCAATCGGTGGCTGTGACTTTGCCGCTGCGCGGGCCGCAGGGCGAGCAGGGGATTCAAGGGGTCCAAGGCATTCAGGGCGCAACAGGCGCAACAGGCGCACAAGGTCCGCAGGGCATTCAAGGCCCGCAAGGCGAAGTCGGTCCGCAAGGAACCAAGGGCGACAAAGGCGACAAGGGAGACACCGGCGAGCAGGGCACCCAAGGAATCCAGGGCATCCAAGGCATCCAAGGCGAGAAGGGCGACAAAGGAGACAAAGGCGACAAAGGAGACACCGGCGACACTGGTCCGCAAGGACCGCAAGGTGCCACCGGCGCAACAGGTGCCACTGGACCTCAAGGTCCGACCGGCGCGACGGGAGCGACCGGCCCGCAGGGGCCAGCCGGAACGCAAACGACCGACGCCGCCGCCCTCACCACCGGCACCCTCGCCGACGCGCGGCTGTCCGCCAACGTCCCGCTGAAAGACGCGGCGAACACCTTCAGCGCCAACCAAACTTTGAACGGAACGAACAACGTCGCGCCCAACCAAACGGCGGCGAGTGGGTCGTCGATTATGACGAGGGATTTGGTGGATGCGCGTGTGGACTTTCTTGTCCCAAGATGGCACGAAGTTCCTGCGTCTTCGTTTTCGGCACTAACGCTTAATGGCGGGGCGGCAACCACAGTATTTGGCAATGCGGTAGGTTGCTGGATTTCCACGGCAAACAACATCGGAAGCCACGCAGTTGTAAATCACTTAGGGATGGCGTTGAACTACTTAACAACAGGCAATAAGGGCCTCTTGTGGCAACGGCCCTTTACCATTGTTCATTCTTTTAGTCTGATAAGCGCTGCAAGCGCTTGTAAAACTTGGTTTCGTTTAGGGGCAACAAACATATTTCATGTAAATCCGCCTCCCGTAGAGCCAAATTATGTTTCAGCAGGTTGGGTGGTTGAAGAAACCACAACATCTTTAATACGCTTTCGGTCATACAGTTATTCTGGCGGAGCTATTGCTTACGGAAACGAAATCACACTTGGCGGGCAATATGGTAACGTGCAGTTGGCTCCAATTACGTTTGTCACGACTAGCGATGGAACAACAATTAAAGTAGGTGTGGTCAATCGCTTGGGTGAGGTCGTTGGGGTTAGCCAAGTCGCTGCACCAACTGAAACAACTGAGTACAATCCAGTAGGCAGCGTTGGGCTTGTTAGCGACGGAGTGAATGCGGCAGGCGTGCGAGCCACCTACTTAGTCGGTTCTGTAAAATGGTCGTCACTTTCTGTAACGCTATGACCCTCCGCCTCGCCAACAACGCCTTAGTCCGCTACGTCGTCCGCAGCGGTTACGCCGCCGCCGAGAACGTCCCGCTCGAAGGGCAACTCGGCGAAGTCGCCGCGACGCTCCTCGCATGGCTCGGCGCACAACTCGCCACAGGCGAAACGCTGGCCGATGTCGTGCTGGAGGCCAGCGGCCAAGTGGCGACGGCCTACGAGACGACCACCGACGAGGACGGCAACGAGTCGCAGATTGCAACCGCTTTCCGTCCGACCATCAGCGCCGCCGTCAGCGTCACCGCACCGCTGGGCAGCAGGACGTTTGTGGTGTCCAGCGAGAGCCTGCCGGATGAACTGCGGGATGGGCTGGTGGCGGCTTGGGAGGGACTTAACGAATGAGCTTCCACGACCCGCTAGACTTCCTTTCCCGCCCGCTGGTCGGCGTTTCCACCAGCCTCGGCAGCGTTCTCGTCTCGCTCCTCCCGCACCTTGAGACAGGGATGCGGCTCTCCGCGCTGGCGCTTGGCTTTTTTGTCGCCGTGCTCGCCGCCCGCAAGTCCTGGCGCGACCGCAACCGCTAGGCAGGCTTTGACATGCCGCCGCAGGCATGGACTACGTTCTAAACCAACTCGGTCAATCCTCCACTTGGCGCGGCCTCATCTTGGTCGCCGGTGCCCTCGGCTGGCAGTTCTCACCCGAACATAACGAGGCTTTCGTGGCTCTCGCTCTCGCCCTCGTCGGCGTCATCAACGTGTTCCGCAAAGGCTAAATCATGCGCCTGTTTCGCATGATCGCGGCCTTGGCCGTGCTGTCGTTCCTGCCGGGATGCGTGACCGTCGGCTACGACTTTCTCAATCAACGCGCGACGCTGACCGTTGATCCCGGTCACAAAAAATGACCCTGCTTTCATGGTTCCTAAAACTCTGGCAAAAGCCATCGCCCAATGGCCCACCGGCGACCTCGCCGACCTCCTCAACCTCATCCACGGAGAGATCCATCGCCGCGCCGACGAGCAGCGAAGCAAAAGCAAGCGAGTGGCAAGCCGACCCGCGAAGCGAGCGGAACCTCGCAACGCTTGATCCGACCACGGCCAAGCTCGCCCGAGAGCATTTGCGCTGTCTCGCC
>JBILCY010000040.1:0-4049 GCA_044352905.1 Terrimicrobiaceae bacterium
CACAATTGGCAAATTGAATCAAGTATTTGGACTTGGTCAGGGAGACAATTTATTGAAGACAAATGTAAAAATCGAATTTTTAGAATCGGCATTGAATAAATTTGACGATCTGCCTTTATCGAAATTAGGAAGTGTAAACAAAAATGACATTATGCCCAATATTTTATCTCAATTTACACCTGACGAATTAAAAAGTTTTATTGGGCATTCCAAATTTAGGTTTGGTGATGATTTTATCAAAAATAACAAATTCTTTCAAGAACTCAATCTTTATTTTAAAAAGAATGTTGTTGTTCCCCAAGGTTCAGCATTGAAATTTATTGTCACAGATTCAGCAGGAAGACAAATTGGAGATTATACTGATATCATCAGTGATATGAATCGAACATTTAAAGATGAATTATTAAAATCAGTTAATGCGCCAAATCCTGCTAGAGAAGCTTCCTTGGTAGATAATGGACAAAATTTTGTGGAATTACAAAGAAAGGGATTAAGTAATGATAATGCCAAAAACCTACAAAATATTTTGGACGATGCTACAAAAAGAGGTGTTGATGTGCCAGACACTGTGCGTAAAACTTTGGGTGATGTGGAAATCAATGGCAACTTATTTGATCAAAAATCATTGGAAACAATCCGTTCGAATGTATTAGATTTGGTAGAAGGTTATCAAAAATCATATATGAAAAGTATTGAAAATCTAAAAGATACATTGGGAAATATTGATCCAGATTCTTTGGCTATGGTCAATCAAATTTACGAACCAATTTTCAAACAATTTGGTGATATTAATAAAGAATTAGAAAATATATTAAATATTCCTGATGTAGAGAAGATTAAAATAGTTTCCATAAATGATGTACCTACAGTTGAAGAATTACAAAATATAACCAAGAAATATAATATCAAATTAGAAGGATCAGATGAATTAGAAAATACATTAAAATTAAATGCTGAAAAACCTGAAGAAGTTCAAAAGCAAATCGACAGTGTAAAAGAAACAATTCGTAAAAATAAAGAAAAAGCAGAAGCTGCAGCAACAAAACAATTTGATGAAGCAACAGAAGCTTACAAGCAAAAATTCTCTGAATGGGAAGCAAATAATAAAGATATAGCAGATTTAACACCTGAACAACAAAAAACCCGAATAGAGGAACTCAAGGCAAAGAGAGATGAATTGGTAGCAAAAAGAAAAGAAAATGCCGAAAAACTTAAAAGAAACCAAGAGAACATTGTTGAGATTGAAAGAAAAAACAAAGTAACTATAAAACATGACAATTATTCTTTGTCACCATCCGAAATAGATAAATCATCACCTTATGTAAACAAAAAAAGTGTATACTATGATCCAAGTGTGAAATATCCCAATATGTATAGGGAAACAGTAATCAGAGGACAAAATAAAATTGTAAGAATTGAAACACTTGATGCTGCCAAAAAAATCAATGGGGTAGAATTTCCGGAATTTATTCGTTTAAATGATTTACAAGGTAAAGTTAAAGCACTAGATTGGACTGCGGTGCCAGATAAATCTTTTGACGATGAAATTGCTAAAATAGATTTTCAAATAGGAAGAAAAGTAGTTGATCCACCTAAGGCACCTGTAAGACCAGATGTTACTTGGGTGGATAATATGGACATAGAAGTCTCTTTGGTAGAAAGAAAATTCAAAATTCAAAATTGGGAACCCCAAGTGCGTCCTCCGGGAAAAATTATCAATGAAGAAATACCTATTGTTAGATTAGAAGATCATATTCCCGACACAGTAATAAGAGTCAAGGCAATCGAACTTCCGGATGGATATATTAATAAACCTGTTATTCTTAATCCAACTAACGATTTCGAATATACTTTTACAATCATAGCCGATCCTATTGAAAAATCAAAACAACCGCTAAAAAGTGCTGTCAAAAAAGCCATAAGAAACCCCACACCAAAAATACCAAAAGACACACAAATAACAGCACAAAAATTCAAAGATTGGCTAGAACCCAATCTTCCTCCACGAAATCCTCCCCCAACACCCCCTCCAATCCAACCACCTTTGGGTCCTGTATTTACCAATCGAGTAGCACACATATTGAATAATTATTTCAAAACAAATATATTTAGTAAATTGAAGGTAATTCGATACAAAGATATTTGTGATAATACTATCGATATCAATTCTGAATTTTTACTCCGTGAATCAAATAATGCCCAAAATTTTATAGACAGTATAGTTGAGGAAATAATTTTTAGCAAAGCCAAACCAGAAGATTTTTTAAGATTAAAAGCATATGAAGATGTGTTTATGGATATTTTTGAATTTCCAATTATTTTTGAAAAATCACAAATTGATAATCGAATGTTAGAAATATTAATGGAACAAAGAAGAAGAGGAATAGAAATCGACTTGACTTATTTGAAAAATTATATTAACTATGAAAATTTAAATATATTTAATCAACTCAATTACCAATATCTGTTTTCAGATTTCAAAAAGGTAGAAACTTTATTGATCCATCAAATTGGAATCATCCAGAAAAATTATCTAATTATCGTTTAAGCTTCTTATTATATTTGAAAAATCTCTCAAATATAACTTTATTCAAATGTAATTATCTAGAAATTAAAAAAGTTTCATTTAAAATGGCTCCAACAACTTCTTTGGAATTTAATGATATATCTTTTAATAGTGCTGTTTGTCAACTAAAATATATTAGTGTAGCTTATCATGCAGAAAATTTTACTTATTTGTCTCTTCGATTATATTATATAAACGATAATAATCAAATAGATATTTTAAATAATACTTTTTACCCAGGTGATGATCCTGAATTGGCTAGTAATTATAATGGATATTGGAATTTTTTTAATTTTACATATCAATTTAATAATTTGATCTCTAATACTAAGTATTATGTTTATATTCAAACTGATTATGCTGGTGTTAAAGATACATATGAAGGTAATTTTACTACTTTAGCAAATTTAAAAATCGATGTTTCTGGAACATTTTATGCACTTGATAAAGAATATGATGGAACCGTAGTAGCAGATGTATCAGGTCAAGTCATTGTCAATGGAAAAGTAGAAGGAGATGATGTTCAAATTATCATTACCCGTGCTGAATTTGATTCTAAAGATGCCAGTGACAATCGAATAGTGACAGCAAAAGAATTTGGGTTAACGGGTTCATCAGCCAGCAAATATAATCTATTATTTATTCAACCTGCAATAGCCGATATTAAACCAAGAGATGTTTCAGGTACTTTTTATGTTTATGACAAAGAATATGACGGAACAAAAACATCTACAGTCCTAACAACTAATTTGAGCAGTATAATTCTCAACGATGACGTTCAACTTATCATCAACAATGCTGAATTTGAAGATAAAAATGTAGGAAATGAAAAAGTAGTGACAGCAATTAACTATGAATTGAGTGGTATAGATTCCATTAATTATCATTTGACTTCTGTATCAAATACTATCGGAAATATCTATAAGAAATCAGCTACTTTCTATTTATCTGGAGGAAGAGATTATGATGGAACAAACAATTCTTTTTATTCATCTACTTATATGGTTAATGGTATTGTAGAAGGAGATACCATACAAGGTAATTCATTCTTAATTCAACCCAATAGCAAAAATGCAGGAATATTTTCTTCAAGTGATCCTAATCAAAGGATAACTATCATAAATACAAATACATATGACAATTATGACTTGATTTATGAATATCAAATTAGTATTCTACCATTACCTATAATTATAAGTAGTTTAAGAGCATATGATAAATTTTATGATGGAAATACTGATGCAAATATTTCGGTCACAATATCCTCTTTTATTCAAGGAGATGATATTAGTATTTCAGCAACTGGGAAATTCGGAGATTCAAAAAGTGGTTATGGTAAATATGTAGGTAATGTTTCATTTATTCTTTCTGGAAGTGATGCTAACAATTATGACCAATACTCTTTATATTCTGAACAAAATTATAACTTGTTCAATAGCTTGACTGCAAATATTTTACCAAAATTATTAACACCATATTTTTT
>JBILCY010000046.1:0-3967 GCA_044352905.1 Terrimicrobiaceae bacterium
AAAATAGTGGAAAATGCGCTTACTCTTGATGGTAAACTCATGAAAATCATGTTGCTTAACAGCGAAACTAATCTCCAAACCGTTTGGTTCAGACGTATCGGTAATACCAAACAGATTCAGACTAGGAACACCACTTTCATCCATAGCAGCAATATAAGAATACTTTTTGCCATTATGATACGATGTCGTACTAAAACTCTTTGTATAAGCAAATGGACTCTTGCTTCCCAAGCCCAAACACCCGACAAAATCATTGCTATCATTTTTATTGGATGCACCATACGTTGTATACAGTTCTTCCATATCTTTTTGGCTAAGACCGGTGCCATAATCACGCACAGTAAAAGACGGGGAAGCCTGAGTAGGCAGACTAATCTTAAAAGGATTTTTGTTACCGGCAGCGATATGAGCATCATAAGCATTAGTAGAAAGCTCACGAATAACTGCCATTACCTTATCAGAGTACAAAGAATCTGAAAGGATCTTAAACATTTTGCTTGTTTGAGCAATAGTAAACTGATTTGTGCTATCCAAACCGCGACTGTGAATCTCAACCGTTCTATCTGCCAACTTCATTATTCTTCTCCAAAAGTGTCGTTATCGAACCTGTGATGTTCGTATTATAACATCGGCAATCAGTGCTGTCAAGCCTTAATTATTTTTTCTCAACTGTCGTTATGGCAACATAGCCACAATAGATGGGTATTAATCCTATATACCATACCGGAATTCCTATTGAACAAAACCAGATACCCGAAATAAAAGATATAGTAGATAATATATAAACTATAATTTTTGGAAATTTTATTTTTGCTAGTATAATTGTTATCGGACCAATCAAAATAATAAATATCAGAATGATAGATACTAATAAAGCTAAACTAGCCATTATTCATCATCCGAGTCATAATTATCATATTCTTCCGGCTCGTAATCTTCGTCGTAAGGACTCCATTCTGTATTATATTTTTCTTGTTCTTCATCCTGATATTCTTCTAGTATTTCGGCAGCATCCATGATAACTTCTAGTTGTTGAATCTTTTCTATCAATAGACTCATTTTAGCGTCTAAACTTTTTATTGCTCTTTTGATATCTCCAATATCTTTTGATAGATGACTGTCTACTCTATGAATTTCTTGATTGGATTTTGCGATTTGCTTTAGAATATTATCAAAATCTTTTGACATCCATTGTACCCATTATAATTTTTTGTATTCTTTGATATCTCCATTTTCAACAATCTTTTTATCTTCATAGCTTGATGCTACTCTACGATAAAATTCTTGCTTTATATTCTCTAATACACCAGTAATCATAGCAATTTTAGAGTATGAAACATCTCCCATAACACCCGAAATAATGCGTGAAAAAGCATAATTTATGTCTCCAACTATACTCAAAAATTCTTCATTTGTCAATTTTTCTTTATATGGATTAGAATGGGGATTATCTGTATTAGGACTAACATTACCTCTTAGACATTCCATCATGTGTTCTATACAGCCGTCTAAATCTGACCTATTTTCTTCTTTAATATATGGCATAAATTTATTCCTCACATTTACATTCGTAGGTATTACAATATGAACATTTTGGACCGGGGTCAGGATTGCCCCACGCATTACTATAACCGTTAAAACTTTCTTTGCCAGTGTCTATACATACCAATTTTTTATGTCTGCCTCTTCTAACAAAGCCAATATTATACCAGTGGCAATCCCAAAACTTTAACTTAGTCTTTGTTGCTATATTCTCTACTAAATCCTGTAGTAGTATCATAGTTTTTTTGGTATGATTAACTGGTAAAGCTTTTTCTGTAATAAATCCCCATGAGCTTTTTTCGTTGGTGAAAGATAACCACGAAACCGGAGAATAATCTAATTTACAAATTTCCCCATATACATTTGGAGCAAAGTCATATTGAGCTAATATTTTTTGGTATTCTAATGCTTCTTTGGCTTTCTTTTTTGAGCAGAATTGCTTGAATACTATGTTGTCATAGCCAACTAGATTAGCTACATTACAATATCCTCCCTCATGGTAGTCTTTAGATATGTCTATTAACAGATTATCCATGATTAATATGATATTATTTGAGGAATTTCCCCAGTAATGTTATACAAAAATTCTTTGGCTTTATCTAAGGAATAGAACTCTCCTAAAAAGATAGGCGAATACCTATCATCATATTCATACCTTTTGCCATATATTTGATAGAATGGCTCATCAAGAGCCTCTTCTTCTGTATTTAAGAATTGTTCAGCGGTTTTAATTTGATCTATAAATGTACCGCCTTCATAGTCTGGAAATTCTCTTACTGTTACTAATTCAAAATATTCTATAGGAGATTTAGGGTTATTATTTTTTACTAGTCCATTACAAAGAGTATTAGTCATTTTTAATCCTAAATAGAGGAACAACTTTATTTTGATCACCATAGGGATTATTCTGCAACCTAAGATCGTATAAGTCTCCCCGATCATTAATTTTAGCCCAAGCAACAGGTTCTCCTAAAGACTGTTCGTAACTCTTAATTTTCTGTTTTAGAGCGTCTATTTGATTCTGTATTAGGTTTCTTTCATACTCTGTCATTTAGCACCTCTTTTGCTTTTACAACTTCTTCACGAAGTTTTTTAAGTTCATCTTTGGCATTATTAACCCAAACCATATCTGCACCAGCCGCCCAAGCAAAATCAATTATAGTTTCAATCGGATCAGAATTTTTATCCATATGACTTGCTAATTCTATAAAAGTTCTTCTTATACAATCTTCCCAGTTTTCATACTCTTCGGTCATTTTCAAGTTTTGCTATTTTTTCTTCTAGAATTTTAACTCTCTCATAAATATCTCTACTTGCTAATGGTAGCAAGTCTTTAGCTGGAGTTTTACCGTCTCCAATTCTAGTATCCCATATTTGTTGTACGGGATCTTTTTCGTATAGAAATACTTCGCCCGGTCTAGGAATATATTCAGAACCTTGTTTAGCTTTTCCAATACCAAAATACTCATTCATATTAAGCAAATCCTATTCGGGTCTTTTCGCTAAGAGTAACCTCAATCTCGTTTTCGTGAAACCACTTACTATCATGGGAACGACTATTCCACCAACTACATTCATAGGTGACATGATTATTCCCTCTAATACAGATAGCGGTAATTGTTCCATAAACATCCTCTGCGAGTTTTACCTTGCTTCCAATCTTAAAGGCTTCCAGAGCATTTTTTGTCATAACATCCTTTCTGTTTAAAAATCAGATCTATCTGAACCATCATAGTAACCAGAATCATACCCTTCTTCATGACCCATAGCATAAGCAGCCAAAAGCCATTTTATTATATCATCAGTTCGCTCTTGTTCAACAGCAACTTTTACATCGTCTAACATTCTGTCTATTCTTGGTCCGAAACCATTATCTTCATGTAACCATTCATCAAATGTCATAAGAGTAAACTCATTATTAAAGGATTAAGTAGGAGCGGTGGGACTCGAACCCACACTTGAAGGATTTTAAGTCCTTTGACTCTGCCGTTGGTCTACGCTCCCTCGTTACCCCTGACTATCCAAACTAGTGACTTGAGGTTGATTATTGAATGTTGTAGCCTCATAGTTTAGTTTGAATAGCAGGGATAGATGGGTTTTAAATCAGCCGTTCAGATGAGCGGCCTTGAGACGGCGAACTGTTTCAGCCATAGCCTCAACATTATCAACCGTCTTAATCGGCTTGGCACGTTCCATAGCCGGAAGATCAATACCCTTCTTAGCCAGAGCGGCCTTTGTACGAGCATAACGAGCCATCGTACTAGCGACCTTCTGACCAGTCTTACTAGCAATCTCAGCATAAGTCTTGCTAGAAAAAACTGCTTCAAGGAACGCATCATCACTGCAACGAACACGGGTCTGCTTCTCACCAGTAGTAACTTCAGCCATAATCAACCTCCAAATTCTTAACCAACTCTCAGCAACA
>JBILCY010000047.1:0-3845 GCA_044352905.1 Terrimicrobiaceae bacterium
ATGGTAATCCTCGTAAGAAGATTAGTAGTATGAATCACACTAATGTTCTTGATGAAGCGATTAAAGCAAATATCGACAATCATTCAGATGTTTATTTTTATGTAAACGGTGGTAGGAAACTGTATGCGATCAAGCAATTTACTTGTTGTTTTTGTGATATGGATGCTGGTCGTGATAGCGAAGGAAAGTATTTTAAGCCTAGTGTAGTTATGAACAAAAAGAAACAGTTTCTCAAGAAAATCAATGAGTTTCCAGTTAAGCCAAGTTGGGTAATCGATACTCGTAATGGGTATCAATGCTACTGGATTTTTGATAATGCTAGCAGAAAAATTGTTGGTCACAACAAAACTTTCTGGAATGGCTTGCAGAAAAAGCTTGTTAATTATTTTGATGGAGATCCGAGAGCGATCAAGGCTAATCAGATTTATCGCGTACCTTATACATGGTGGCGTAAGGAATGGGAGAAGAAGGCTCCTTATTTTAGCAGTATTCTTCCCGGTAGCACTGGTCAACCAATTAATGTTGCTGATCTAAAATCAGCTCTTACTGGTCAACCGGCTACTTTGCAGATTATTCCTGAGAAGTGCAGCGACGAATGGTATAAGGGATATGCTCAGGCTTATAAGCAGTCTGATGAAAATGGAGTTCCTGTACCTATGGATGTTGCCAAACAAATTTTGAATAACCTTCAGAATACTTGTAATGCGTCATTTATGAACAGCAATAAAAAGCAGTATACAACTGCTATTAATGCTGAGTGTTTTAGGGCTTATGGTGATCCAATGCCTGTGCATCCTGTTGACGATACGTTACTGGACGATGCAGATGCCTCTGAGGATGCACAGGATGCTCTGTCTGACGAGGATATGAACCTCGACGGTCAGCAGACCAAGCTTTTAAAGACGGTCGTGGAGTTCCTTAATCAAGTCTCAACGCCCCTCTACTTTAGTAACAATAGATTCCTTTCTAGTGCTGCTAAAGACCTTGCATCTCAAATCAGTGATAAGTTTTGTATCGGATGAGGGTTCAGTGTCAGGGGTATAGGATGTTCTATACCCTTTGACACAACCCCTATAAGATAAGGAGAAAATAAAATGGGTAGACACACAAATCCTCTGTTACAGCTTTTATTAAATGATGAAGAAGCCAAGAAAAAATTTATTGAATTAATGGGTGAGTCGGGATCTGCAAAAGATCTTTACTATCATTTTGAAAATAATACGTTTTATGGTAATAAGTATTATCTTAGTCGCCAAACGATTAATAATATCATAAGGAGATTAGGATTTAAAGGCCGTAGAGGACGCAATCGTAAACACACTACAAATCAAAATAGATACAGTTTTAGATAAGATTATCAAATGATAGATAATATTTTTTTAGAGTCGATTAAAACACTAAGCACAGAAGAGCAAAATTTAAGACTTAAACTACAATTAGAATATATTAGTGATGAGTATGAGAAACAAATTATTTTTCTTCATAGTCAAATATCAAAATATTCTGCCCTATATAATGAGTGTCAGGAAAAATTATACAACCAATGAGCAAACTATATCATGCATGAAGATTATGATGAAAACTATGAAGATGATGAGTATGACTATGGAGATAGTCAGGATGATCCAGAGAGTCAGTATAAAAAGTACTTTAAATTTGATCCAGAGGCGTGGGATGCTTGGGGTAAAATGTTGTATGATGCTTTAAATGATATAGTTGAATATCCCTCAAATGTATGGTATATTTCACCAAAGACTGGGTTTTTTGGTTCAAATAAAGATATGTCGTTTCCTGTGAATAGTTACTTCTCCAATACTGGTAATGGTTATGCCTTCCAGTATTTGGGGAATAACTATCAAGGCTCTCAGATTTGGAAAAAGAAGTACTTTGTTTTCAATCCTATTGACATAGAATATAGGCAACACATACAGGCACACAGCATACACTTTTTACATCAACCTCATTACTATAAAGGACTATTTGATATTCTAAACTAATATCAATAAATTATTATGTCAAAAAAAGAATGGTTTATTGTCGAAGATCTAAATAAATTAGTAGAAAGCACAAGAGTATTAGTATATGATAATTTCAATACTACAAAAGATGATAAAGATGAATTTAGTATTTTGATGTCAGATCTATCGAAAGAAGAAATCAATGAAATGAATTCTGTATTAAGTCAACAAGAATGTATGATTATCGCAAAAGATATTGTTAAGGTTCAAAAAAATAAGAACACAGACGAAATCAGATATCTATTAAGCGATCAAAAATTTATGGAGATGATAGAGTCTTTTAATAGTAGAATGGTTAGTAATATACTGAGTAGTTTGGTTAAAAAGGATATTTTGGATAGTGCTTATGATGAAAATCTTAACGACTTTGTTTTTTGGGTGAAAGACGATGAAAATCAAAAAGAAAATCAAAAACCTGAAACCGACTGAAATAAACTTGCATCTAAAGTATAAATGTCCAGAATGTCAGATAGAACACTGGATATCTTTAGACGAAGCAAAAACAACAGGTTACATGATCGTATGTGACTGCAAAACAAAACTAAAAGTCAAACCAATAAAAACTATACGTATTTTATACAAAACAAATAAAACAACTAAGGCGAAGCCCGAAAAAATAGATCAGTCTATGCCCGTTGTCCTGTTGGAAAACTGTGTTAAAATACTGGTCAGTTATGGATTTTCTGCCAAAGAGTCTAAAACTCTGGTAGAAGAGTCTTATAAGAAAAATTCTGTTAACGATGCGTTGATTATAATCAAAGATATTTTGGCTAATATTGGAGGCACTAATGGCTAATATTGTTCGTCCGTCTAAGTTTGAAGATATTATTGGGCAGAACGAGGTTGTGGATCGCTTGAGAATCATTGTGGCCGGTTGTAAAAGTTCAGGCTCCACGATGCCTCATGTTTTAATAGATGGGCCTCCTGGCCTTGGTAAGACAACTGTAGCGAGTGCTATCGCCTCAGAACTTGGTGAGAATTTGTATGTTGTCAACGGAGCGAATGTCAGAAGCATTAAAAATATTCTTCCGTATCTTATGGGTATTGCACCAAGGTCGGTATTATTTATTGATGAAATTCATCGTCTACCAAAAGTAGTAGAAGAATTTTTATATCCAGTAATGGAAGACTTTGTTCTTAGTTTAGTTCTAGAGAATAAACCAGAACTTATTGATCTTCCTCAATTTACTCTTGTTGGTGCTACAACCTGTGGAGGCAGATTAAGTCAGCCATTCTATGATAGATTTCAGATCAAGGAACATCTTTCTTTTTATTCTGATGATGAACTAGCTAAACTAGCAAAGTCAAATGCTGATAAGCTTGATATTAGTCTGACTGATGATGAGCTTCTGCAAATTGCTAAAAGGAGTAAAGGTACTCCTCGTATTCTAAATGCTCGTTTGATGTGGTATAAAAGCTATACAAGTTTTCATAAGGACAAGAAAACGGATGTTGATGAAGTTTTTATGAACCAAGGCATAGATAATCGTGGATTAGATATCTATGATAGAATGTATTTAGAAGTTCTGAAGAAGAATAGAATGAATCCTCTTGGTCTTAAAAGTATATCTTCATTAACTGGAATTGCAATGGAGACTATAGAGAATAGCATTGAGCCATTTTTAATTCGTATGGGGTATGTTATAAGGACGCAAAAGGGTAGAGTTATTGGTGACTATAAGTAGTAGTCAGGCAGTTTTCTAGACCCCTTGAAGGATAAAACTCTTAATAAGGAACAATGAAATGATACTCAATGAATGATATTTTTCCATTACTAATAATAGTATTGTTCCTGATATCCTATATAATAATCTTCCTACTAGGTAT
>JBILCY010000033.1:0-3830 GCA_044352905.1 Terrimicrobiaceae bacterium
ACAATGGCAAACCAGTGCTCGAACCGCGTCTGCCCAAGCAATGGAAGTCTGTCTCCTTTGCCTTTTCGCACCATGGGCATCGTTACCATGTGAAATTGACCACGCAGGACAACGGCAAAACCATCCGTCCCGAGCCGATCTCAGCCTAATTCGGGATACATCTTTTATATGCCCCCGAGTGCTGATCCTTCCCTGCAAGAGTCTGTGGTCGATTACCGTAGGCTCTGCTGTTTTGGTCCCGGTCATCCCCTGCAAAATCCCGGCAAGGCGATTCCTCAGGCGGCTAGTCTTGCATTGGAGCTAAAGGCCTCGGCCACCCAGTTGCCCACGGCGACAGCTGACATGGTTGATGCCCTCGGATCAACCAACTGGTTCCAGAGTTTGTGGCCCACGGATTTTTCCATGCCCGAGCCGAAATTCCCCCGCTGGGCGATCTCTCCGGTGGGCGAAGCCGAGCCCGGCGTGGTGATTCGTCGGACGACTCACAACGATCTGGATCGCCAAGCCCTCGCGCCTCAGTTGTGCTTTGAGTTGGATCAGGGACATGGAGTTGAGCCGCTCTACTCTGGGTCGGAAGGCTCGCGGATTTGCCACCGCACGGGGAATTTGCTGCGCCTGCTCGATCAAAGCGGGGAACTGCACCGGTCTTTCGAGCTGATCGTTCATTCACACTTTCTGCTCCTTTTTCGCATTCGCCTCTCTGGGGAGGGTGGGGGAAATGTCAAAGTCGGATTGGAATTTGAAGCGGCGGACAACGGCGCGATTGATGACGGCCGAGTCTGGCGAATGCACAACAGTCGCGGATGGCACGGCGTGATGCTGCAACCCGGAACTGCCGAGGGCGAGTTGCTCGGCTTGGCGGTTTATGATTGTCCAACCCCGAGCGAACGGGATGCCGTGATCAAGGATGGCAAGGCCAAGTTGGAGGCGTTTGACACGGTCTGGCACAAGCTTGCGAAGCCGCAATCCATCGCTCCGTTCCTGACTGGTGGCGAGTCAGCCTCGGAGAAAAATCTCGTCGCCGCTTTTGTGAACCGCGCCCTGCGCAACACCCGCGCTGGCGGGCAAATTCACCAACCATCGATGCTCGAGTTTTACGGCCCCGAGTGGGATTTTGCCGATGCGGTGTGGATCGCGTTTCTGCCCGCCTGTCGCTACATGCTTTGGATTTCTCCAGAGGCTTTGGCTAACTCGATCAAGACGCTCCTCGACCACCAGATGCCCGACGGCATGGTGCCTCAGGCGGTCTTTCCACGATCTACCTTCGATTACTCACAGATTCCCAATATCTCGCCGTGTGTGCGGGATTACTATGTTTTCACCGGCGACCGTGTCTTCCTCGAACGGGCGCATCATGGCTTCAAGGCTTGGTATGTTTGGTGGATGACCCACCGCAATCCCACCGGGGATGGAATGATTGCCACCGGCCATGCGGGTCAGGATCTCTACTCCGCAATCTGCGAATACAAAGACAACGGCACGGATCCCGACGATCCCGAGGTATTTGAAAATACCTGCAATCCCTTCACCCGAACCCCGGAAATTGCCGGTCGTCCGGAGAAGGCCTATCTGCCTGATATCGTCGCCTGCCAGGCTCGGATGGCAGAGGATTTGGCTTTCTTTGCCCGGGAACTCGGCCTCGCCGAAGATGCCGCCTATTTCGAGAGCGAATACCGCCGTATCTACGATTGGGCGAATGCCAATCTCTGGGACGAGGCGACAGGTTTCTACTATCCCGTGGTTCGCGCTACTGGGCAAAAGGTGATGAAGCGTACCAATGCTGTCTATTGGCTGATGTGGGCCGGTCTGGTGCCGCCTGAGCGGACTCCCAAACTCATCGAGGCCTTGTTTGATCCCGAGCAATTCTTCACCAAAATTCCGGTGCCGATGGTGGCGCTCAATGATCCCTCCTTTAATCCGCTCTGCGGTCATTGGGGGGATGCCTACTCCTGGCCGCTCGATGCCTTCAAGGCCTTCGAGGCGTTGATTCGTTATCACGAGTGGGATTGTGCAGCGGAGTTTTGCCGCCATTATAACAAGGGCGTCTTCGAAGCGATCGGCGACACACTTCAACCTGCCGAGTTTTACCACAGCGCAGGATTTCCCTGCGGATGTCCGATCATGGGAACCGCCGGCCTCACGCCGCTGAACTTCCAACGCTATCTCCACGATCATGCGCGTGGTCATGCCAAACGCGAGTGGAGCCGCTTCATTCCCGCCAATCTGTGAAAGTCCCACTCCTAAAAACTGAAAAAGCTCTGGCTATTGCCATGTGGGACTTTTCGTGGCTCGAGCGCCGATGGTCCGGTGCGGGCTACGAAGACTGGGATCGCGCTTTAGATGAATTACTCGAGCGCGGTTACAATGCCGTCCGCATCGATGCCTATCCTCACTTGCTCGCGGCGGGGGCGGAGAAAATCTGGCGACTCAAACCTCAGTGGACAATTCACGATTGGGGGGCCTGCGGCTTGGTGGATGTCCAAATCCAGCCGCATCTGAATGAATTCCTTGCCAAATGCTGCGACCGCAACATTTCAGTCGGTCTTTCCAGTTGGTTCCGCAAGGATGTGACCAATCAGCGCGCTTTGGTCGCCTCTTCCGAAATCCACGCCCGCATTTGGATCGAGACGCTGCGTTCCATCGAACAGGCCGGGTTGCTCGACACGGTGGTCTATGTGGATTTTTGCAATGAATGGCCGTGGTGGGGACCGTTCTTCGACGAGGATGCGAAGCGCTTTGATTGGCGTTCCGAAGACTCCCTCGCATGGATGAAGCGTGCGACCGAAGTGCTCCAGCAAGCCTATCCGAAGATGCCGCTCTGTTTTTCCTTCAGCGAAAATCTGTTCAAAGACAACGCCGGCATCTACCTCTCGCACTTCGGCCTGCTCGAGCCCCATGTCTGGATGGCGAAGGACACTTCTTTTTACCGGCAGATCGGTTTCAAATGGAACCTGTTCGACATCGTGGAATACGCGCCGGTCGTGGAATTCGCCGAACGTCTCTACCGCACGGATGAACAGCACTGGAAGGAATCTCTAACCGCGCTAATTCAGCAACTTGCCGACTGGAGCCGCTCCACTCAGCTTCCGCTCGTCACCACGGAATGTTGGGCGATCGTGAACTACAAGGACTGGCCGCTCCTTGATTGGGGATGGGTGAAGGAACTCTGTGCCCACGGCGTTGAGGAGGCGGTCAAAACCGGTCGCTGGACCGGCATCGCAACGAGTAATTTCTGCGGTCCGCAATTTCGCGGGATGTGGCGCGATGTGGAGTGGCACCAACGCCTCACGAAGCGGATTCGGCAATCAACATTTCATTGATCAATACCATGACAAAGAACCAAGCATCAGCAGACTTCCCCGCCAATTTCTGGTGGGGTGCCGCCACGGCCGCGTTTCAGGTGGAAGGCGCGGCCGACGAGGATGGCAAGGGACCGAGCATTTGGGACACTTTCAGTCACACTCCAGGGAAAGTTTGGAACAACGACAACGGCGACATTGCCTGCGAGCAATACCACCGCTATCCCGAGGATGCGAAGCTCATGGCCGATCTTGGCGTGAAGCACTACCGCTTCAGCATCTCCTGGCCGCGCATCCTGCCGACGGGGCGCGGGGCGGTGAACCAGAAAGGCCTCGATCATTACCGCCGCCTAGCCGACACGCTTCTGGAAAATGGCATCACCCCGCATGCAACGCTTTATCACTGGGATCAGCCCCAAGCCTTGGAGGATGCGTATGGCGGTTGGCGGAGCCGGGAGATCGTGGCGGATTTTGCCAATTATGCCTCGGTCGTTGCCAAAGGCCTCGGCGACCGCATCACCCACTGGATGA
>JBILCY010000025.1:0-3797 GCA_044352905.1 Terrimicrobiaceae bacterium
AACCGATGGTCTTGACATCGCCCCCCGAGCTGTACGGCGAAGATCGCGACGCAGCATCGACGTCGGTCACGTTGTCGCCCGCGGCGCCGCAAAGTGATGACATCGTCGCATTGGTCGGCGAAATCGAAGAGGAATTTCCGCGCACCCTTCGCCGGCGGATGGCATCGCGTGGTGACTGCGGAGATGTGCCGGTCACTTGTATCGACCGCGGTAGCGGTTGTGGTGTCAACAGCCAATCCTTGATCGATGCCTTCGTGCGGGTTGTCCGCCGACTCACCCCCCTTTCGGCGATGGCCTTTTGTAACGAGAAGTTTCCCGGATGCTTTTCCCCTTTAGCGGCCACGATTCAGTCGAAAGGGCGCGGCGAACCTTTTGCCTATCGCGCGATGCTTTGCGGGTCGTTTCTCGACCAATTGGTCCCCGACGCCACCGTCGACTTGGTGACCAGCAACGCCGCCTTGCACTGGCTCGATCTGAACCGGCTACCGCCGCGCGGGGAAACGCCCCGGATGACACGCGGCGGGATCGATCGCGAATTGGCCCGTATCGCCTCGACCCAGTGGCAACGCTTGCTCGACAGCGTCGCGACTGAGCTGCGTCCGGGTGGCAAATTGGTCGCCTCTTTTTTGGCACGCTCGGACGGGCATGAGCGCCACCTGCCGCTGGCGCTGCTCGATCGGGCGATCAAAGAAGTCGTGGGGGATGCCTTCGAGCGATCCGACACCCTTTTGGCATGCCCGATACCGATCTACCCACGCAGTCGAGCGGAAATCGTCGCGCCGTTTCAACGCCCTTCGAAGAGCCCACCGCTGGTGCTCGACCGATGCCGGGTCGAAGCGATCGAATGCCCTTACTATCGCCAGTTCTTGCGTTCGGGCGACGCCGCCGGGTATGCCAACTCCTTCACGGAATTCATCCGCGCGTTCAGTTCGACGCGATTGACGGAGTGGTTGGCGAACTGGTTTTCCGCCGACGATTGCCATCGCGTTGCGAACGCGATTTATGATTCGATTCGAGATCGCATCGGGCGTGAGCCGGCAAGCTATCGCATGCGGAAACACCGAGCGATCATCGTCGCGACCAAAACGTAACCCCTTCATCCCCACGGCAAACCGAAAAGGCCAGACACCCGCGGCGTCAACCGCAGCGGACATCCTTCCCGAACATCGATCACCACACATGATCGATGGCCGGGATCGCGTCGTGACACCGCACAGCCGGGGCCATCACAGCACAATCAGGGACATGACAACCGGGGCCATGGCTCAGTCGCGAAGGGCCCCGGTTCAAAGCTGCACGCGGCCGCTATTCGTTGCCGGACGAGTCGTCGATCAGGCGTTGAATCAGCTCCCCGATGCTGTCCTCTTCCGATGGCGCTTCATCGCCGATCAGTCCCGGCAAACGCTTCTTGAACTTCATCGCCTCGCCGCAGACGATCGCTAGGCACCTGTGAAACTGCTTCGCCGTCAACTCGGCATCCTCGATCGGCAAGACCGCCTCGATGCTGATCTGTTCATCGCCGCAATAATGGCCGAGCTTGAAGTCTTCATTCAACTTCAACAGCGCCGCATTCAAACGATTGTTCTTTTCCACACTCAGCATCTTGCGGTCCAGCACCGGCAAGCTGCGAAACATCAGGTATTCGCCATCTTCGGCCAAGTGCAGCAGCACCCCCGTGCTCGGGCCGAACATCACGATCCACGCCGTCTCCTGTTCCTCGCGCGTGAAATACTTCAATTCCATCTCGTCCATGAAGGATTCGATGCAAAAACGATTCGTTGCCATGACATCTCTCCAAAATCGACCGGTGGGTTGTTGTTAACGGACCACGCGAAAGGCCAAAGCGTCGCTTGCCCCATCGCTTGCCCGTCACAAGAGAAGTAGCCACGGCACTTTTTTGGTGATTTCTTTCGTTTCATTTCAGCGATTTCACCGTTTTTCATCGCGATCCGCATTCTCCTTGCGGGCGATCCAAATCGTCGCCCCGCCAGAGCGACCCGTCGCCCCACCCGAGCGACCGTATCTGGCTGATCCCCAAACCCCATCGAAGGAGACCGACAATGGATTCGCGACTACACACCGAACATTGGCATAACGACGACGTCATGGTGACCGTCACGTGCGACGCCCAAAATTGCCTGGCGGAAATTTTCGTGACCCGAGGCGAGTGTGCGTCAGCAAACGTCGAGATCCTCTATCGGTCACGGGACGAGAAAACGGGCTTGCCCATGGGGCCCGCGATGACCGTTTTTCGACAAGCGTGCCGATTGCAGTCGTTAAAGGACGGGACGCGATCCTTCGCCCGCTTTTGGTTACCCAAATCGATCGCCAAGCGACTCCGCGATCACTTCTTCCGCGTGCGGTTTGCCGAATGAGCGTGCGACGCTCCGCCAAACGGTGCCATCGGGAACGATTCTATTTTTTCCCGAAATTTTTGCGGCGACCCTTTCACCAAAAAACGAGCCGCCGCCACTTCATTAGGTGACGCCCCGAGAATCGTTCCGGGGCATCAAAGTCGATTCCTGTTTGATCAAGGAGAAACCAACATGGGCACACCCCAAAATCCCGAAACGACCAGCACCCCGGAATCAACGACCGGTCCAGCCGCGTCACCCACGGCGCCGCCAACGGTGACGACGATCGACACGCCGTCAAATCGTTTGCGCGCGATGCTCGAACGGGCCAAGGTCGCGGAGGAGGAAAAGCTTCGCAACGAAGAGCTCGCGCGACGCCAAGTGATCTCCAACGCCGATTGATCGGATGATCGCATCGGCCGTTGTTTTTTGCCGCGGGAGACGGCGGGTCGATGCCGATCCGTCGTCTCCCGTTTTGCCGTTCCCCTCAACCGCTTCTTCGTGATGATCATGTCCGCAAATCCTACCGGCAAACGATTCAAACCCTTTTCGTTGATCATTAACCAAAGCGAATTCATCGATGCGGTCCGCCCGGTGCTGATTCAGGCGCGGCGAGTAGCGACATGCCGCATCCGGCGCCGGGAGACGACAAGTTCGATCGAGCTGCTGATGAACGATTGGTCGGCCACCGACGCGTTTCCCAGCGGTCAAGCCTTGCCGCCGATGTCCGATTTGGGGTTGGTGATGATCGCGAATGACGACGAGACCCCCGAAAGGATGATCGAGCGGACGCGGCCCAAACGCTCTCAAACCGTGGTTGGGGTCTGTTTGCGGTCGTCCGACTTTCGCCATTTGCCGGTGGCGATTTTCGACCAGGGCGAATGGGTCCGTCCCGAATCGGTTCGCTTCATCGGCAGCGGTTTGTTGACCTTGCCCGAATCGACGCCGATGCCCCCTTCGGTGCGTGAATCGCGGACCTGGGGGCCGCTGCGATCCGAATTCGATCGGATGACATCGCTCTGGGTGACGCTGGTCGGGGTTGGCCGTGGCGGCCAGGAATTGGCCCGCCAATTGGTCTCGATCGGGCTACGCAGGTTGACGCTGATCGATGGCGATCGCATCGGCCCCGAAAACCTTGACGCGATGCCGATGGCCGGCGAGAAAGACGTGAATGAGCTGAAGGTCTTTCAATTGGCCCGGGCGCTGCGCAGGAATCAACCCGAGTTGACGATTTCTTGCGTCCCCAAATCGATCCTCGACCCCGTCGCGATTCGCGCGGTTCGTGAGACGCGGTCCGATGCGATCATGTCCTTCGTCGACAGCGACGCGGCCCGCCTGGCCGTGGCAAGGCTCTGCCAAGAAAGCGAGACGATTCACCTCGACGTCGGGACGTTGATCCGTCGTACCCCCGCAGGGATCCGGCGGATGTCAGCCGACGTGAGG
>JBILCY010000048.1:0-2751 GCA_044352905.1 Terrimicrobiaceae bacterium
CTACCAGATGTTAGGCCATGGTTTTTTGGTTCAATAGATGAATGGGATATTAATAAATATAGAGATATAAGAGATAATACTGCTTTAGAAGATAGGTCAAAATCTTTATTCTGGAAAGGTTCAGGAATAGGATCTTACAGAAAAGTAATAGAGATATTACGAGACAAAAATGTCATAGATACACAAACTTTACCGTTTGATCTATATATGCAAACACTAGCCAAACAGAAAATTGCTTTAGCATATTATATGGATTTAGACAGATATTCAAATCCCTATGATTACCCCGGAGAATTCTGTTATAGAGATATGGAGTATTGTGCCTTGGGAGTCCCGTTTATAAGAGTAGAATACAAGGACTGTGTGCATAATGGACTAATACCTAATTATCACTATATAAGTATACCAAGAGAAACGGCTTATACAACATATAAAGAAAAGGGCAATGATGGTGTAGCTTCTCTTATAGAAGAAAAATACAATGAAGTCATAGATGAAGAAGATTTACTTAAATATATATCCGATAATCAGAGACAGTGGTTTGATGAGTATGGTATATGGCCAAATAGCGCTAAGTTAGCGATGAACCTATCCGGAATAGACAAATGGATCTAAAAAACCTAACAATAACTACATGCTTGTACTATGATCTTTGTGGAACAGAATTTGGAGGAAGAGTACATCCAAGAAATAAATATTTCTATGGCCTAATATCCATGCTCAAAATGGATTGTTCTATTGTTTTATATTGCTGGGAAAAAAATGTAGAAGAACTTAAAACCTTTGTAGTTGCAGAATATGGCGAAAAAATATTGGATAAGATTAAATTTGTACCATTTGATCTATATAAAAGCCCACTATACGATGTTATTCGTACAATAAAAGATCCAGAAGAACAGAAAAAATCTGACAGAACATATGATTTGATGCAAGCAAAATTTTTAATGGTTAAAAATACTGTAGAAAAGAATTTTTTCAACACAGATAATTTTTATTATATGGACGTTGGACTATCAAGCTCTGCATTATTTCCTTTCAAATATTTGCCTATGCAAAATGACCCAATGAAAAAATGGTCAGATTGTTCATTATTTAATAACACGCTGGTTGATGGTCTTATAAATCTAATAGACCCTAAAACCGTAGTCATGTGGAGAATAAGTGACTGGCTTCACTGGATAGATCCTATACATCTTAGGACAACAGACAGAGAATCTATTATTGGAGGTATATTCGGTGGTAAGAAAGAGCCTATTATAAAATATTGCAATGATATAACAGATAGATTCATAGATATGGTACTAAATAAAAAAACATTATATCTAGATGAAGTAATTATGACAATAGAACATAATTTTAATCCAGATAAATATAAAAAGGTTAATTTTGATGTTTGGTATCATGAAGATAGTGGAGATTGGTGTCAAGCCGCTATAGTCGGCAAAAAGAGTTTTTATAGAACATTCGAGGAGCTTAATAATATTTATGCAAACTGATCATGTGGGAAGAATACTTAATCCAGAAGGTGGATATTTAGATATAAATGGTAACCCAATAACTGGATGCTGTGCATTCTTAGGCATCACAGCTATGCAACATGAGGGTGCCTTTGATGTTTTTAAGAGACTTTTACAAGAGACCAAGCCTGCCAGAGTTCTTGAAATAGGTACGGCAGCAGGGGGTCTGTGTCTTTATTTGAGACGTACTTTAAATGATCTTGGTATGTCAGACGTCCCGATTAAAACATTTGATATCTACGACACTCCTACGCACAGGGTTCTGGAACAAGAAAATAATTTAGAAGTAATCTATGACAATATTTTTACTCAAGATTATTTAAGTTTACAAAATCCTGGTCTTGTTTTAGATTTCATACAATCTCCAGGCTTAACACTAGTTTTGTGTGATGGTGGCAATAAGATTAATGAATTTAAATTAATATCTTCAATGTTAAAATCTGGAGATATTATTATGGCTCATGATTATTCTCCAAATTTAGAATATTTTAAAGAACATATAATGAACAAGGTTTGGTGCTGGATGGAGATTCAAGATTCTGATGTTCAACAAGCTTGCCTAGACAATAAACTAGAACCTTTCATGGCTACAGAATTTGCCAATGTTGTTTGGCTCTGCCGCAGAAAATCATGAATAGAACATTAATTACAGAAGAACAGTTTGCCGAATACTGTGAAAGTATTCCTGATGTATTTTTTATACAAATAGGAGCAAATGATGGAATCTCGTTTGATCCTATACATCATTTAATTATGAAACATAATTGGAAAGGTGTTCTTATAGAGCCAGGCAAAGTAGCATTCGATCAGTTGCGTGAAACATATAAAGATAGAAAAAATGATCTAGTATTTTTAAATTATGCTGTTTCTAATTATGATGGTGAAATAAGTCTTTATTGTGGATCGACAACTCCACACTTTACTGTTGATTTTCTCAAAGCTAAACATATGTTTGATGTTGAACCAAAAGAATTCTCAGTTCCTTGCATATCAATGAGTACTCTTGTTCAACAATACGTTAAGGTCAAACTTGATGTATTACAAATAGATGCTGAAGGACATGATCATATCATTTTAGAAAATTTTGATTTTAATGCTTTTACGCCAAAAATTATACGATTTGAACACGTTTCTATAGAAGAACTGGCTCTTAAAAAATGCTTGACTACTATGTTGGATTTTGGTTATAATATCATGTACAGTACCGATGGTGCTGATATTATAGCTATAAAAG
>JBILCY010000021.1:0-3650 GCA_044352905.1 Terrimicrobiaceae bacterium
TCAAAGTTGTTTGTTGGCTCCTGCTTTGCTGAGTATTCCTTTTGGAATGGCTCCGCTGTTGAGAGTAACATAAACTCATTATTGAGCCATTTTAAGTGCATCTCAAGTGCGTAACCCCTATCGTCTGAGTATTCACCTGACGTGAGTGATTTGATTACGTTCTCGATGCGCTTAGATACCTCTATGAGCCTTGCTTGTTTATCCTCGGCCGATTTGACTTCCACTACTGGAGTCATTTCATTAGCCCCGAATGTAACTGCTGACCCTTCGAATAACTTAACTTCGGTGATGTCGTAGTACCCGCCACCCTCGATTGACTTGTCATCTATCCATTTGATTTTGTCTTGCACATATTGGAAGCCGATTGAATGCTCACGTATGATACCCATTTTGTAGTCCTCGTACGCGTCATTCGCGAGTGATGAATTGCCTAATTGACCCACTGCAAATAATCCGTATTCATCTTCTTGCAGGGATAACCATTTGCCAATCGGTTGTTGCCAATCATGGTGACGAAGGAACGCTATCTTGCGATTGCTTGTTGAGTTCACCCCACGTTCCATGAGTGATTTGCTGAATGCACCTCTGCGGATCACGTCCCCGTCAGAGTCGATGTTGTCAAATTTTGACAGGTATACCGCTACTTGACGTTTCTCGGAATCGATTTCCTTGATAACGTCCATTGTTTTTGTGTTGTATAAATTGCCTTTCATAGTGTAAAGTTAAACATTTGTTGTGGAAGGTATTGCAACTTGTGTAATCATTTGTTGTGCTATACCTATGTCGTACCCGTAATAGTTCACCAATGTAGCAATGCCAACCTCCCTTGTGATTTGTCCTGCGCCCACCGCCTGATTAAGCGTGATGATACCGTCGAGTCCACCAATGGTACCGCGTAATTGCGTTTGTGCATTGATGAGCCCTTCCTGTTGCGCTTGAGCCCTGTTCACTTCTTCCAGTGTAATGCCGAACTCCTCCGCATATTGTTGCTTGGAGATCACCCCGTCCCGAAGTAAGATTGAATACGTTTCCACCTTTGTTTTGTCCGCTTGTTGACTGACTAATTCATCAGTTTGCATGATTGGTAAATGGTCGAATTCCGCTTTGAGATAGTACCCTTGCTCGTGTAACCCCCATTGTCGCATCATGGAGTCGTACATTGATTGCGTTTCGGGGATGATAGTGTCGGTGTATATCATGCGAATTGAGTCCTTGACATTTGAGAAGGTCGTACCCTCAACTGATGAGAATATATTTGCGTTTAAACCGAATGCATCAAACAAAGCCAATTTGTCTGCAGTCAGTTCCTCGAATAACATCAGGTCCTTGGTTGGATATGACATTGGAGTCCAATTAACTTTTGCCTCAGTGATGATTAATTCATCCTTTTGGCGCTTGTACCAATCCCGTTGAATTTGAGTTTTTTCCTCGGGTGTCATTGGAATGGTACCCGCCATGTCTGAGTTCTCAGCGCTAAGGATCCCGATTGCACCAATGTTTTCCAGTAAGACGTTGCGTTTATGATATTGAGCCCGTATGTTTGACAGGGGGTAGCGTAGTGTTTCAATTCGGCTAACAGGCTTGATGATATTCATACCGTCATCGGTGGTAAAATATAGCATATCCTCCCATATAATATCCTCCAAATCGCCCGTATCGTACTTGAAAGTAAACTTGTCTACCATGTCCTCAGCATCCATTTGCTTGAGTTTTTTACCGCTTAGATTCATGCGAACTTTATCCGCAGGCAATGGTACGATTAGGTTACGAATGCCGCCAATTCTCGCAGGGGCATAGGCGAAGGCGTTGTTGTATAGCCCGTCTTGCACGCTGATTGAGTAAACAATATCTGCCCACGATTGAATTGCATTAGGCTTGTCAATCAAGTCGAGTAACCAATGCTTCTCTACCTTATTTCCTTGCGCGTCGTAAAGGCATGGATGGTTGCTTGACATCATTTGTGCCCGCTTATCAATGACCGCTCTCAGTTCGGGTATTTCGATGTAGAGTCGCCATGCGTCATTGACGTCTACCCATACCGCTTCCTTCTTGCCCCATATTTGTGATTGTTGAACAGGGAATAAGGTTCTCATTTCATCGATATACCTCCCCATCGGATTGAAGTTGACGCCAAAAAATGACTGCCAAAAGTTTATTAAATCCATGTGCGTTGTTGTTTCATATTGTAAAGTTAAAGATTTTTGAATAATGATTGCAGAAAAATTGATAGCCCCGCCATGCAATCAGGTGCATCATCGTGTTTGTTCTTACCCTCCTTAGAGAATGAGAGTACGTTTTGAACGAACTGAATGACCTGCGGGTTGTTCTCTCTGCGCACAAAAGTCATGCGCTGTTGGATGAATACCGACTGCATTATGATACGCGTCATCTTGTTTACTTGATTTGCCACTTGCAGTACCTTGCAGTCAGTTAGCCCCTGCAGTTGACGTGCAAACATAGCCCCCATTGAGTTGGACTCTACCCTGCAGTATTTGACCTTCCATTTGTTGAGAAGTCCAGCGCATAAAGGCAGGGTAATGTCAGTGTTATCCTTTGTGTACACGTGGTCCACAATGAACAACTCATTTGCCACCATAACCGCCACCGCCATGGCTGTATAATCAGCGCCTTGGTCCGCAACATCTATGTAAGCGATTGCCCCGTCCACTTGCCTGTCTTTGATTAGGGCTTCGAAGTCCGCTTCCTCGATATACTTGAGTTCCCCGAATAAACGCCCCTTTATATCCACAGGCTCCTGCATGTATTCCGCTTGCCATATTTCAGGGCTTGTGCGCTTGCGCTTCTCCATGAATTCATCGGTTGTCATAACTGCCTCGCAAAATGATTCGCCCTCCTCATTTAGCGCGGGGATCACAATTGACTTTTGGTATACGCCTTCCCCCATGTTGCGCCCTATGACGTCGTTTAATGACCAACGGGTCCCGATGTCTATGCGTGCGCATCCAGTCTCGAAACGTGAGTCGTGAGTGGATTGTTTCCATTGATGAATACGGTCGTTCACAGTGTCGCTAAGCGCGTCCTCGATACCTCGATAAAGGTCATCGGTGATTGCTACCTTGGTGGCTCCGAAGCCGATGATAGTACCTCCTACCCCCGCCCCGAAGTAACCCACCTGCCTTGATGAGTTGGTGTTCCACCCCTGTAAATTTTTCTTGTCATCTGACAGGCGTACCGAAGGGAATACCTGTTTGTATTTTGTTGACTGAATGACCGCCCTCACGTCGTATGAGAACTTGACGTATAGTGTTGCGGTACAGGTGTTACGCATGATTGACTCAGTGGGGTTGCGACCTAATACCCACGCGCAAAAAAGGGATGTTATGTATGACTTTCCTGCTCGTGGTGGCATTGATACGGATAATGATTTGACTGTTCCCTCCTCGATTTCCTGCATGGCATCCGCGACTTGCTTTAGGAATGGTCGTGCCTTGAAGAATTCCTCATCCATGTATAGACAAAAGTGCCATAGGGATCGCCTTGAAAGTTCCATTCTCAGCAACCCTACTAAATGTTCCTTCTCCTTGGCTGTAACCTTCCTTGACATGCTAATCGTTAAGCAATTGCATCAGTTCATCCGTTGATATACCGCTGAAGTCAGGCTGCTTGATTGTGGTTTCTACCTCCTGCTT
>JBILCY010000019.1:0-3644 GCA_044352905.1 Terrimicrobiaceae bacterium
ATCACCCTGGCATCGTTACTGGCCTTGGGCGCTCCGCGGGAGAGGGTTTATTGCGAAGGCAAATGATTATTTACCTTTAGCCGTATGGCGAAATAATCGTTTGACCAAGTGTGGAAGAGGCTTGCTTCGAAGGATGTTAAATGCCCAAAGCAACACTCATTGTGTCGCTGTGATTCATGATAACACCTGTGCCAAACGGATTAACTCTATCTTTGATGCGATCGAATTGCCTTATAAGGTTGTTCTCTACGACTTCATGCATTTAGACACGCCATCGCCGTCAAATTTTCCTGAACTTGCGAGATGCGTCGCCAATGCTATGTCTGTTTACGCGATTAGTGAGCCGCTGCGTGAAGCGGCGCTAAGTCTAGGCGCGAATCAGGTAGAGTCGATCTCGTTTTATCGCCCGCGACAGGTGAAAATAGGTTCGGGCACCTTGCCAAGTGGCGCGGGACAAGGCTTCCGTATACTTGTCGTTGCGGATGCGAAACCGGATGCTTTCGATGAACTTCTGCTCGCGGTCACGGTTTTCCGTAGGGAATTTCCCGACCAAAGGGTTACGGTTGAGGTTGTAGGTAACGCCAAGACATTGCCTCTTCTTAATAAACGACACAATGTGGATGTAAGATTCCATGGTTTCGTCTCTTCTTCGCGCCGGGATGAAATCGCAGCGGCTTGCGATATCGCGTTTCTCGCCGGGTCGACATTGAGCCCGCAGGATTGCCCTTTGGTGAAATATTCGATTCCTTCGAAACTAGGTGACTATGCCGCATTCGGCTTGCCTGTTGTTGCAAGGCTATCCGCGAGAAGTGCGGCGGAGGTGTTTATTCGCGAAGAAGCTAATCGCTTCATTTTGGTTGCTACGGTCGCCGATGAGGTGCTGCAATCATTAAGAAGGCTGATCAACGACCGGAACCTTGTATCCCAGATGAGGAAGGCAGCACTGGGATTCGCTGATGATCGTCTCTACTTGCCCAATGCGACAACCGATGCCTTGATGATGAATGGCACGCCGCCGACAAAGTAAGTCACGCACTGTTGTACCGATACATCGCTTGGGTGACTAAGTCGAACTTAGTAAATTCCGGATCCGCGAATTGCGGTTTATTGAGATGGTCCTTGGTTGTGGCTTACCCCTTTGATGCGTGGAGACAAAGAGATAGAAGACGACCCATACATACCGGGAGTCGTGATTGATGTAACCAAACAATTACCGGCGAATGCTTTACCCCCTCGATCGATTCTTGTTTTACTTTCGAATGCAGAACTGGGAGGGATCGGCGTTCAAGCGAGGGATCAAGCCAGCTATTTATCACGGCTCGAAATCGCGAGCGGTCTGTTGATTCTTAATCGCTATGGCCTAACAAGTGAGCAATTGGCATGGTACTCGGCGGTCGTTTCGACCGAAGTAGTCCCGGATTACATCGACGTCCGAAGTGGGATTCTGCGTATTCACCGCTACGTTGGTTACTTCAGAAGTCGTCCTGAAAGGATCTTTCATTTCCATGCGTTCTCTCAAGAGTATATCAATTGGCATGCGGTATTGGCGGCCCGACTGGCAGGGAAACTTGTTGTGGCGACTTTGCACCATACGGTCGGCTGGGTACGAAAACGTCTTGATCCCGGTTTCATCTTTCAAAGGTTGGCTTGGCGATTTGCGGATCGTTTGATTGTCACGACCCGATCTGGAAAGGAGTTGGTAGAACAGAAAGCTCCCAAGGGAAAGACCGATGTTGTACCCTGCATCATTCCGGACGTTGGCAATTCGACACCTCGCGACAAAGCACGTGCTGATTTGCAGATAGCGGATGACGAATTCCTAGTCGTTGTTGTTTCGCGACTAATCCCGTCGAAAGGCATCATTGATCTTGTTAATGCGGTACGTGCTCTTGGCAATCATCTTGATATACGATTGTTGATTGCGGGTGACGGCCCTTGTCGCGACGAATTAAGTGAGCTGATTAACGATGATCAACGGATTCGGCTTCTAGGTCGTGTTCAAGACAAGAACGGCATTTGCGCTGCTGCGGATCTTTTTGCCCTGCCATCGTATGAAGAGGGTTTTGGGATGGTTTATGCCGAAGCGGCGAGGCACGGAGTTCCTTCCATTGCCTCGGATTTGCCGCAAGTACGAGAGGTTGTCGTCGATGGCGAAACGGGTTGGCTTGTGCCTCCCGGGAACGTAGAACGACTCCGAAATACCATTGAGTGGGCATACAGACATCGCGAAGAGTGTGTAAGTCGAGGTCAGAATGCGAAAAGCTACTGCCGACGATTCGATCCGGAAGTGGTGATGGCTCGCCAAATCCGTATTTATGACGATTTGTTAAAGGGGATCTGAAGTTTAACTTCATTTCGACGAGCCAACTTTTGTGTTTTGCAGCAATAATCCCCTTGCCCAGTAAGTTCGCGATTGCTGAACATTTAGCTCTCCGAGTAAGAAGGCGATGGCCGCTTTGCCCATTTCATGAGTTCATTTGAGAGTTCTTCGATTGATGGTAAGTGTCGGATTGCCTTCGTTTCTCCTGTCGGAGACATCGGCGGGGCTGAAAGGGTCATTGCCGCAATCAGTTCTGGCTTTGCGGAGCGATCGATTGATCACCAGATCTTTTGCCTTCGTGAGGGGGATTGGACTCGTGGTCATTGGTCGTCCGAGACCAAAGTCGTCCCCTTCCCTGGTGGCTATCGCATTCGCCAACCCCTTCGCCTTTTGAAAGCGGTTCGTTGGTTGAAGAGGCATCTTGATGATTACCAGCCGACCGTGATTCATGCCAACCATGGCGCGTGGTGGTTAACCGCACTAGCCACGAGGAAGAACGCCGCCGTCAAGATTTGGCACCTGTATGATTACCCTGATCGTAAAGATATTCAGGTATTGGCTGGGGAACGCCTGCCACCGACCGGCGTGATCTTTACTGGGGAGTATGTCGGGTCGGGACACCCGACGCTCATGCGGTTGCCTCATGCCTTCATTCGTCCAGTGACGCTCGAACCAAGACACTTTGCCCAGGGAGCACGCGATGATAATGCTGTCGATCGGGTGATCCGGCCGGAGGAACGTTATTTGTTGAACGTCGCGCGGTGGCAACCCCACAAAGGTTTTAGGTATCTGGTTGATGCAGTCCATCTCCTTCAAGCGAGGGCCCGACTGCCGTCTGATCTTCGGGTCGTTATCATCGGCAAACCTGCGAATCGCGAACAACAATTGTTCCGGGAAGAGATTCTCACGCAGATGAGAGCGAAGGAGGTTTTTGACCGTTTTGTATTTGTCGAATCTTGTTCCGATTCCGGCCTCAGGGCGTTTTACAAGAAGGCCGTTACTTTGGTCCATCCATCGACCACCGAAGGGTTCGGATTGACTTTAATCGAAGCCATGTCGATGGGCACTCCCGTGATCGCTTGCGACGCCTCCGGGCCATCAGAAATCCCTGATCATGGGCGTTACGGTTGTTTGGTACCTAAGGGAGACGCCAATAGGTTGTCTGATGCTATTGAGAAGATGCTCTTCGAGCACGAATTTCGGGCACAAAAGCGTTTGGAATCGATCGATCGTGCCGAGGCTTTCTCAAGAGACAAAATGATCAACGAGACGCTCGCTTTTTATGCCCGCTTGGCCCTGAAGGTGGCGTGAGCAGTCGACCGAG
>JBILCY010000026.1:0-3561 GCA_044352905.1 Terrimicrobiaceae bacterium
CGTTCCGGATCGGCCGGCGTTCGGGTTGGCGAGGGTGATGCGCTCGATGGTCGAGCCGTTATTGAACCGCGCCTCGGTGTCCATCACCTTGCACGTTTTCGGGTCGAGTTCGTCGTTCTTCGCGTAGGTGTTGAGGATCTTGAACAGGTTCTGCCCTTGGAAGTGAGCACCGCCGGCAATCAGGCCACGCCCGCGCTTGGCGAGTAGGCGGCGATACATGGCGGCGACGGAGAACGTCGAGGAACCCTTCTGGCGAGGCTTGAGGCAAACGAGGCGGCATGGCCTGCCGTTCTCATGGCACCAGCGGATGATGTCGCTGATGCGTAGCTGATAGACGTTAGCTCGGGGCGAGACGAGGTCGCCGTTCTTCCGCTCGATCTTGCCGAATCCCTCGAACCATCCGGCGGTGTCCCACTGGATCGCTTCGCGGATGATCCGGTCGTCTATCATGAAAGAAATCCGCCGTGCGCCGGGAATTAGCGTTTGGTGTCATGCAAGCCCCCAACTCAGGGCGCACGGCGGGAAGTTGGTTAGAACGCGGTGGTGGAGATGCGCTCCCAGCCAGCGGTCGAGGTGATGGCGACGTCGGCGTTGGCGACGTAGAGGTAGGAGGCGTCATACATCTGATCGCCTGCGCTGCCTTCGGTGGCGTTGACACCCCCGGCGAGAGTTACAGCACCGAAAGAACCGTTGGTCATCGTCTCGGTGGTCTGGATGGAGTTGCCGGAGATGCCGATTGCCTTGGCGGAAAGGTCCATGGTGTCACCGGCTCCAGCCGCGGCAGTGACTTGGGTGTGAGCGACGGTCGCGGAGCCGTAGGTCGTGCCCGATCCGGCTGCACCGTTGATCGCGGCGATGAGGTTGTCGATGGAGGCGGAGGCGGAGGCACCGACGAGGACTTCGTTGGCGGTGGCACCGACGGACGCCCGCCAAGTGTAGGTCTTGTCGCCGATCACCACAGTTTCAGCGGCGACGGCGTTGCCAGCGAGGGTGAGGACGCCGGCGGCGGTGGCAGCGTGAACCGGAGTGCCAGGCTCAGGACGCAGGCGGAACTTGCGGCCGTTGGCGTCGAGGGCGCGGAGAACTCCAGCATCGTTGACGAGGCGGAGGTAACCGGCGGAGGGAGGAGCGTCGGCTCCGATGTCAGGGATGAGGTCGATCATGGCGAACGGCGAATATCATGGTGCTGACGTTCCGTCAAGAAAAGGGTTTGAGCGGGCCGGGCTTGATTCCGGCTGGTGAAGTTCGCCCGCTAAGTCGCCACGGGCCGAGGCACTATCTGGTGATTTCGCGTCTTCTTAGGCTCTTTTCAGTGTGTCCTTCCACGCCGCCGCTCAAAAGTTTGTGTCACCACACTCCAACCGCCGTAGCAGGTCGCTCTCGCTATTGTTGGGCGGACTCTCGAATCCCGCACTGCCGGTTGTCGCCGGTGCTCTCCCGCTTGAGCTACCTATCGTCGCGGCCCACGTCTGACGGAGGCTGGAATGTGGTGACTGTTTCCGGGGCTTCCCGGTGTGGCAAAATTGGCGCATCGCCCGCCGCTTTATCCTCAGTTTCGGCGGTTAGCAATTCCGCATAGAGGGCGACGGGGTCAACGGAGGGCGTCTTACCAATAAACGACTAGCCGGAATTGAACCGGATTGCCCAAGGTTTGATGCCGATTGGATACGGCTGAAATTGGAGCGGCTGGTTTGTCCCATGGCTTAGCCGCATCGGCACATGGCTGAAAATGGAGCCGATTGTCAGACTCGAACTGACTACCACAAGCCCTCTTGGCAAGTGCTCTACCCTTGAGCTAAATCGACGCTGTGTTGCGGGGGATTGACTACGAGGGCGGGCGACAAATGGCAAGGGGAAAGTTTACGTTCCGTGAGCCATCGCACGCTTGACCGCCATTACGGTCCCTCCAGCCTTGCCTGTGATCTTGGCGGTGTGGCGGATGGAGCGACCAGCGCGGAGGTGCCGCACGATGTCAGCGTGCTTGGCCATCATTTCGCCGGGATCGGTGGTTGAACCCTTTGGCCGCCCCAATGTCACGCCCTTACGCTTCGCCGCTGCAATGCCCGAGTTGATGCGCTCGATCAGCGTTTCGCGCTCGGACATGGCCAGTTCGGACATGAGCGCCAGCATGATCCCGGCGGCGGGGTTGCGCCTGCCGTCAGGAAGCAAGGTTTCGATCCGCTGGGAGTGCCAGTAGAGCGAGACGCCAAGCTCGGTGAGTCGCTCCACCACGGCATGAATGAGCGCAGGCCGGCGACCCAGCCGGGAGATTTCGTGGACGAGGACTTTCCGAATCTTTCCGGTCTCGGCGAGTGTCATGACGCGGTCCACGTCGGGGCGCTCTTTCGACGCCCCGCTGAGTTTCTGGCGAACGATCTCAACGACCTTCCAGCCGCAGGCGGTGGCGTGCTCCTGGAGTTCGTGAACTTGGCGGTCTGATTCCTGTTTGAGAGTCGAGACGCGGGCGAGAATGGCGACGGGGGTGTTCATTTTGGGGGTGCTCAAGCTGACAAGGGAAAGAGAATGACGTTCTCTGGCCGCGGGGCGATATGCTCGCGGGCGGCGGCGATGATGGCCTTCATCTCGGCTGACTTGTAGGCGGCGAGTGCCTGGTCGAAGGCATCCTTGCCGTGGAATGTCCGGCCCATGCCACGCCATGCCCGATTGGATGCGTTGAGGCAAGAGACCGTGACGTGGCGGCCTTTGTATTGGCCGACATAGGCGGAGATCTTGCCAGCGCTGGCATAGACGTGGCTGGTGCCGTCCGGGTTGATTTCTGAGCTTTGAATAATGGTGTCCATGATTGGCGACGGGAAACAAATTGCATTTCAGGCCCCTAGCCGCAACAAAATAATCACTTCTTTTTCGTGATACAGTTTCCACATCAAAAAACCCCTGAAAAACAAGGGTTGGATGATTGATTTGATACGATTATTCTTTTGATACAGTTTTAGCCTCCAATGGCGGCGGGCTCGGTGCCCCCTCCTCCGCCGCATCCAAAATCCTCCGGAACGTCTCGCGTAAGGCCGGGGAGTTTTTCAGGCGCTCCGCCAAGCCGGAGGTCGCGTCAGCATCCAGGTTGACTGTGACCACCTCCGACCGCTCCACCGGCCTGCCGACGAGGTAGGCCATGGCCAGCGTGAGAGCGGCGAGCCGGGTCCGGTTGTCGGCGATCTCATGCCCGCCCTTGGTGATGCACTTGGCTCCGCAAAGCTCGTAGAGCATCTGAGCCATCGTCTCGCCGCCGAACTTGTTGGCGATTGCAGCGAGGGTATCGGCGGACATGAGGCGCAGCCGGTCGCCAGAGAGCCGACGAACGGCACCGCGCTTATCCTCGATCTCAATCCCGTCGCCGGTCATGATCGCCTGCTGGGTTGGGGTTGGGGGTTGGGTCATTTGTTCGCACGCACGGACTTCGCCGGATGTGATTGAGGGGTAACCTCCCCCTCACGTCCCGTCAACCCCCGAATTTTTCAAACGACCGTTTGCCCTTCCGTCTTTCGCACGGAAGCGCCCCTTCCTGCCCCGACCCTACCCCGTCCCTCACCCACACCCATCCCG
>JBILCY010000027.1:0-3521 GCA_044352905.1 Terrimicrobiaceae bacterium
CCTGGCCGCCGCGGCGCCGCCCGTGGCCAATGCAGCAGGCACGATCACCGCCACCACCGATGCCACGGTGGCCGAGGCCACCAGCATCGATGGCTTCACCAACAGCGGCCTCAATACCTACAACCTGGTGGATACCGCCGCCAATCTGGCCGCTGCGGCCACGGCGGTAGCCAACGCAGCGGGCACGATCACCGCCACCACGGCGGCCACGGTGCATCAGGCCAGCCAGATCGAAGCCTTCAGCAATAGCGGCGCCATTGCCTACGACCTCAGCGACACGGCCGCCCACCTGGCGTCAGCCCCAGCAGTTGTGGCCGATGGGGCCGGCGCTATCTACGCCACCACTTCCGCCACGGTGGCCCAGGCGATCAGCATCGATGCCTTCGCCAACAGCGATGTCAATGTCTACGACCTCCGGGACACGGCCGCCAACCTGGGGGCGGCACCTGCGGCCATCGGCAACGGCGCCGGCTCGATCACCGTGCTCGACCTGGCCACGGTGGCCGAGGCCCTCACAATCGATGCCTTCACCAACGGCGGCACCAATACCTACAGCATCAGTGATTCCTCCGCCAACATCAGCGCGGCTCCCAGTTCGCTGTTGAGCAATGCGGTCAGTATTACCACCCAGCTGACGGTGGCAGAGGCCAGTTCCAGCAACCTTTCCAATATCACCTTTAACCTCAGCGACACCGCTGCCAATCTGGCCGCCGCCCCGGCCTCTATTGGTAATCGGGCCAATTCGATCTCGGCCACCGATAACGCCACCGTGGCGGAGGCAACCGCGATTGAGGCTTTCACCAATTCTGGCAGCAATTTTTATAACCTCAGCGATACCTCTGCCAATCTCGCCGCCGCCTCCAGCGCCGTTGGCAATGGCGCCGTGGCCATCACCGCCACCACCAGCGCCACCGTGGCCCAGGCCATCACCATCGCTGGCTTCACCAACAGCGGTGCCATCACCTACAGCCTCAATGACACTTCGGAAAACCTGGCAGCAGCAGCCGATGGGGTGGGCAGCGGTGCCGGCACGATCACCGCCACCACCAGCGCCACGGTGGCCCAGGCCACGATCATCGATGGTTTCTTGAACAGCGGCTCGAACACCTACAACCTCAATGACACCGCGGAGAACCTGGCCGCTGCAGCTACAGGAGTGGGCAGTGGTGCCGGCACGATCACCGCCTCTACCAGCGCCACGGTGGAACAGGCCACCGCCATCGAGGCCTTCACCAACGACGGAGCCAACTCCTACAACCTCAGCGACACCGCCGCCAACCTCACCTCAGCTGATCCTGCGCTGTTGAGCCAAGCGGCCAGTGTCACGGCCCTGATGACGGTGGCCGAAGCGACTACCAGCGCCTCCAACTACACCAATTACAACCTCAGCGACACCGCCGCCAATCTCGCCGGCGCCCCCTCTGCAGTGGCCAATGGCGCTGGTTCGATCGCGGCCACCACCAGCGCCACGGTGGCCCAGGCCATCACGATCGATGGCTTCATCAACAGTGGCGCCAACACCTACAACCTCAGCGACACGGCGTTCAAACTCGCTGCTGCACCGGCCTCCGTGGGCAATGGCGCCGGTTCGATCACCGTCACCACCAGCGCCACCGTGGCCCAGGCCACCATCATCGATGCCTTCACCAATAGCGGCTCCCTCCTATTCAGCATCACCGACACTGCCGCCCGCCTTGCCGCCAGCAGCGACAGTCTTCTGAGTCTTGCGAGTTCCGTCACCGCCTCCACCACACCCACACCGGCTCAATCGAGCGCGTTTGCAGGCTTCTCCACCCCGATCAGTATTGCCAGTGGCACGACGGCTAGATCCCTGTCGGTGTCCGATGCAGCCAGCAGCAGCTCGGGTACCTACGACCTCGTGGATACGGCCGCAAACCTGGCCGGTGCTCCATCGGCGCTGGGCAGCGCCGCCGGCACCATCACCGCCACCACCAACGCCACGCCGGCCGAGGCCTCCGCCATCGAGGCCTTTAACAACAGCGATGCAAAAAACT
This sequence comes from Terrimicrobiaceae bacterium, assembly GCA_044352905.1. GTDB lineage: Bacteria > Verrucomicrobiota > Verrucomicrobiia > Chthoniobacterales > Terrimicrobiaceae > UBA967. The sequence continues at coordinate 2,016 of JBILCY010000027.1, forward strand.
ACAGCATCAGTGACACGGCCAGCAACCTGGCGGCGAGTAGCAATCAATTACTCAGCCTTGCCATAACGGTGAGCGCGAGCACCGCCGCCACCGCCGCCGAAGCCGACACCCTGGCGGCGTTCGACATGATGGTGGTTTACAGCATCAGCGACACGGCCAGCGCGATCGCCGCCGCCAGTGCAGGGGCCCGCAATGAGGCGGTGGACATCACCGCCATCGGTGTGGCCGATGCCAGCCAGGCCACCCTTCTCCTGGCGGCCGCCAATAGCGGCAGCACCACGATTGACGCCGCAACGATGACGGCGAGCCAGGCCGAAGCCCTCAGCTTCGATGCCACCGGCACTGACACAATCACCATCCTCACGGTGAGTGATGCCGCCAGTGTGGCCCAGGCCACAGACCTGGTCGGCGACCGGAGCAACGGCGACGTCACCACCCTTTCGATTGCCGACCTCACCGATATCGCATCCAACATCAGCTCCATAGCGGCAGAGGTGCTTAGTGTGGTCACCGGAACGGTCTACGCAACTAGTTATACCTCTGAAAATCTCACCAACATCGTCACCCAGACCCTGTTGGTCAGCACAGCGGATGGGGCCGTACTGGATTCCAGCCAACTTGCTACTGCAGATGGCATTACGATCGCAGCGGGTAGTGCAACGCTTGATGCCGCTAGCAGCGACGAAGTGTCCCTGGCCGATAAGACCACTGTCAACAACGGCACAACGCTAACGGTTGTCAACTATGTGAACACTGACCTGAGCGGCCTGATCAATCAGGGTACGGGATCCATCGTGGTCAATACCACCACTGCTGCGGTGCTGGAAGAAGGGAAGCTTGCAGACGCCACACTGGTTGTGCTCGGGGCTGCAGCAACTGCAGCTGCTGCGGCACTCGATGGCATCGGTACGAATGGAAGCCGTATTGATCTCAATAATCAGACTCTGAGCGTCAACGATTATACCGCTGAAAACTTCAGCGGCATCACCAGCATTGGCACTCTCAATGTGACCACGACCAACGGTGCCGTACTTGATGCCAACATGCTGGCAACCGTGGATGCCATCACGATCGGAGACGGCACCGCCAGCGGAAGTTCGATCGATCTCAACGCAATCGGGGAAGAAAAGATCACGATTGCCAGCGGCACCATGTTGAACGTGAGCGGTTACGTGGATGAAGAACTGGCTGGCTTCACCAGGTTGGGCAACGCTGCCTTGAGCATCACCACAGCCGCCGGTGCCATTCTCGAGGCAGCCAAGCTGGCGGATGTCTCTGCCATCATCATCGGCGCCGGCACCGCCACGATCGATGCGGCCAGCACCGATGTGGAGACGCTGGCGAACAAGACCATGGTGGCCAGCGCCGGCACCCTGCGGGTGGACAACTATGTCGATAGCGACATCAGCGGTCTCAGCAACCCGGCCGGTGGTTTGATCGTGGTGACCACCACCAGCGGAGCGGTGCTGGATGAGGGGAAACTGGCGGATGCCACCAACGTGGTGT
>JBILCY010000032.1:0-3460 GCA_044352905.1 Terrimicrobiaceae bacterium
CCGATTGACTATCTTGAATTGCCCATCCAGACGATGAAGGTCGGCGCTCTCGGCACGCACAATGCCTTGGGCTTGGCCAGATCGAAGGGCGCAGCATTTTTGTTGGCTTCGACCTCGGAATGCTACGGTGACCCGCTGGTGCACCCCCAAACCGAAGATTACTGGGGCAACGTGAACCCCATCGGCCCACGCGGCGTCTACGACGAAGCCAAACGCTTCGCCGAAGCACTGACGATGGCATATCACCGCTATCACCAGATGGACACCAAGATCGTTCGCATCTTCAACACTTACGGCCCACGCATGCGTTTACGGGACGGGCGGGTCGTTCCGGCGTTCATCGGACAAGCCCTGACCGGGCAACCCATCACGGTCTTCGGAGACGGTTCACAGACCCGCAGCTTTTGTTACGTCTCGGATTTGATCGACGGCATCTTTCGTTTGATGATGAGCCGCTTTCACGAACCTGTGAACATTGGCAACCCCCATGAAATGACGATCAAACAATTTGCCGAAGCGATCCGTGACCGCATCGCTCCCTCGGCCGAGATCATTTACAAGCCTCTGCCCGTCGACGATCCGAAAGTCCGGCAACCTGACATAACCCGCGCACGAGGAGAGCTCGGCTGGGAACCGAAAGTTGCCTTCGACGCAGGCATTGCCCAAACCATCGAGTATTTTCGTGGTCGCGTGACAGCGACCACCTGAACAAACAGACACCCCAATAGAAATCCTCCTGCCATGAAGCGCTCACTCCTCACTGTCGCGATGATCGTCGGCGCGGTTTTTGCGACCCACGCCCAACAGATCAACCCCGATTTCAAAATCAACAAGATCACCCCGGATTTCACCACGACACCGGAGTACAACTTCAGTTATGGCCCCAAAAACAAACGGGTCACCAAGAACAAGGATTTTCTCGAGGTTGAAGTCAGCTTTGATTGGCAACCGCGAGACAAAAAGCCCGAGTTCCTCGACGAACTCACATTCAATTACTACATCCTTTTGAACAACAAGAGCCGCGAAAATCCCCAAGAGACTCTCCTCACCGGCACAGTCACGCACGTGGCCATTCCCCAAGCCACAAGCATGCATTCCGTCATGTACGTCAGCCCGCGGACACTCGAGCGCTTTTTTGCCGGCAAAGCTCCCAACAACGTCACCGCTGCAGTGGTCGATGTCGGAGTCACGATCACGAAACAAGGCCAACTTGTTGCGGAAGCCAGTTGGAAAGGACGTGGGCAGTGGTGGTCGAACTACCAGCAAGTCAGCGGGTATGTTTTGAACAAGAGCGAAACCCCCTTCGCCCCCCTCGCTTGGGATTACTACGAAGCGATCAAAACTAAATCAGGCGGCATGTAACAGGGCCGACTTGGCGTATCGTCTTTCTTCAGCATGGCCAAAACACCCTCCCGCGTTGCCGCAGTTAACCTCGGCATGCAAACCGTCACTATGGCGGTTTTTGACGTTGCCGCTGGCGGCGGGCTGACTTTGTCGACTTATGCGCAGGCCGACTTGATCGCAGATCCAGTGGCAGACGCGACCCGCGCCGGACAACTTCGTGTCGTGCTGGGTGAGTTGCGCCAAAAAACCGGGTGGAAAGGTGCCAAGATTGCTTGCGCCGTCCCGTCACAGGGCGTTTTCGCCCGTTTTGTCAAAATCCCCAAAGTCGATGCAGACCAAGTCGGACAGGTGCTTTTTTTCGAGGCCCAACAGAACGTTCCCTACCCGATCGAGGAGGTTGCATGGAGCTACCAAGTGCTGCCGGAGAGAGACCCGGAAAAGCTAAGCGCGCTAATTCTTGCCACTAAACTCGAATCCCTCGAGGAATCCGTCGACGCTATCCGCGGAGCCAAGCTGCAACCGGACCTGATCGAAACTTCGCCCACGGCGCTCTACAACGCGTTCCGGTTCAACTACCCGGAGAGTTCCGGCTGCACTTTGCTGATCGATATAGGTTCACGTACGACCAACCTGATTTTTATCGAGGGCAACGAAATTTTCATCCGCACCTTGCCGATTGGCGGCAACTCTATCACCGGCGCTTTGCACAAGCGCTTTGACTCCCGATCTTTCAACGAGGTCGAGGAGTTCAAACGCAGCGAGGGGATGATTCCTCCTCCCGGCAATTACAGCGGGGCCAAAAGTGAGGACATCGCCGAGATGGGCAAAATCGCCCGCACCGTGATGACCCGCATCCATAACGAAATCACGCGTTCGATCACTTTCTACAGGACTTCCCAAAAGGGCTCGGCGCCCGCGATGGTTTTTCTGGCCGGGGGGGGCGCTTCGCTGCCTTATTCAGTCGAATTCTTCAAAGAGAAACTCTCCCTGCCGGTTGAATACTTTAACCCGCTAAGAAGGGTCGGCGTCGGTTCGGGTGTCGATGTCGCCGTGCTGCCCAAAATGGCCCACCAACTCGGTGAATGCGTCGGGTTGGGCATCAACCTCTTGCTGGACCATTGTCCGCTAGCCATTTCATTCAAATCTCCAAGCCTTGAACAAATCAAAGCGGACAAAAAACGTCGTCCGTTCCTGGTTGCCGCATCGGCTTTACTTGTGAGTGCATTGGTTGTCACAGGTCTTTATTATCAAAAGGCGACGGCTCTTGTTTCACAGATCAATCAGGAGGTGCAGGCAGAGATTGATCCGCTCCAGACAATATCTGGCCAAATTGCAAACCTCACCAGAGAGCGTGACCAAATCCTGAAAGACGGGGCCGATCTGGCTGCCGCTCCCCTGCTCCGATCCGGGTGGTCAGCTATCTTGAACGAACTTAACCGCCACCAACCCGAAAAATTTCTCTGGGTCACGAAGCTTACCCCGTATCCAGCGGTCCCGGGTTTCGGGACAGCCGGCAAAAGCCCAGGACCATCCCCGGACGCCAATAACACAGGCTCTGCCAATGAACAGGGACCTGCGGTGACAGCTCTTTCCATCGAGGGACTTTACTTGGAGAACCCCGATGGTCCGGCTGTGGTGGATAAATTTGTGACCGAATTGTCGAAGTCGGAACTTTTTGACACTTCCGGGGACAGCATTGTCAAACTTCGCGCCACGCAGAGCGGCAATGCGTGGGCTTATGAATTCCAAATCTTGCTGCCGCTCAAACAACCGATTCCCCTCTGATGGACTGGTTCAAACAAAACCCATTTCTCGGCGGTTTGGCCTTGGTGACAGCACTTCTTGTCATCGCAAGCGGCTATTTCGCCTACAACACCCACTCTGAGTTCGCTCTGCAATCGGAGGAATATTCTGCGAAGATGTCGGCTGTGGCGCAGGCGCGCGGCGCCAAACCATTTCCCAACCCGGCCAATTTGGAAGCCGCCCGAGCTGAAAAAGCTGACGCGGAAAAAATTCTCGGTGAGATGAAAGCTCTCGTGGCCCAGAAATCTGGCAAAGTTGACCCCGCTCTCAACCCTCAGGCTTTCCAAGACCGCCTGAACACCAAAGTCAGCAC
>JBILCY010000007.1:0-121712 GCA_044352905.1 Terrimicrobiaceae bacterium
CCTCGAACCTGAGCCTCTGGATGAGGCGGGTTATTTCGTTGCTTTATTACATGCTTCGATTTTTACCCCAAAATCCCACCGCTCATTACAAAGTAGCAGGAGCAATCCCTTTTTAAGGGTCGACTAGAGTATGATTTCACCTTTTTTGAAGTTGGTGGGCAATTTGAATCAATTGCCAATCTCCTCGTCGTCTCCGCACATATTGTGCTCTTAATACCTCTGCAGGAGGAGACAAGTGTTCCACCCATCTCGTAGGACGAGGAATCTCATGCTCAGTCGTAGAGTAAATCGGGATTCATGCGACTCGGTGGATACCAGATGATGCCGTGCTCGCTTTTGAGGATTTGCTGCATTCGGCTCCAGACATCGTGACAACTGCCCATGCCTTGGATGGAGGATTCCTTTTCGGCGCACCACTCGACCTCGCGGAAAATATGGCGGATACGCAGGTTGTCCTCGATGGGGTCATGGAGTTCGGCGAGCGGATCGAGGAGGCGCTGAGTGGATTTGGCTTTTTCGATCCGGCGAAGTAATTCGGGATCGCGGATGGGATTTTCGCAGACGTCGGTTTGCATGGCTCAAAAAGGAAACTCGGTTTGGTGAGCGAACCCCCGCTGATGGCGGGTGAGCGTAAGGATGTGGCGGATGGCGACGGTGAGTTTTTGTAGGATTTGGGTGATCATTTAGGCGGGCATCCTAAAACCGCTGATAAGACAAATACGGGGGGACCAGATTTTTTCTGAAATTTTCCCTCTTCCGCATCTCTGCATGAGAATTTGGGATGGGGTGGAAACGGCGCTAGATGCCTGAGTCTTGGGTCGGCAAGGCCCTGCCGAGCCCTACCTTTTTTTCAATACCAGGGGATTCGCGACATTCGCGGTCCAATTTTTCATCTGCATCCTGGTGCTCTCCGGGAAGATTCTTTTAGGCGGTCTTCACGGCAGCGGGCTATTTTCGTTTTGCGCCATACCTGGGATTGCGAGCGTGGTGGCGGACTACCAAGATCCGAATGCCAGCATCGCTCTCGCGAAAAAGAAAATTGTATGGGAACTGCCGCAGATTAGCTCGCTTGTAACCACCCACGCGCTCGTTGAAATGCTCTGGGTTATTTGCGGCCTCTAAAACCTTGGCGCGAAATTCCTGATAAAAATCATCCGCCAAACGTGAATCCGCCACCTCCTCGTAATATCTCATGATGGCATCCACTTCCGCGAAGACCCGAGGATGAAAAACAGCATTCACCGCAGCCGCCGACTCAGAATCTTTTGATCGAATGCGCCGAGAGTCAGCCCGATGGAGGGGGTTTCATTCATCTCGGTATCCCGCCGCTCCGCTTCCGCAAGACCCTCATCCGGTTCTGAAAACAATCCGGGCAAGGAATCCAGAATGTGCATGGCTAAAGTGGCTCTCTGGTGCTCAGGGAGTTCCAATGCAAGGCCTTCTACTGTGTCAAGTGAGGTCACAAAGTGAAATTACTACCGGTAAAACGTAAGGCAATTGGAATTTCCTCGGACTTCTTCAAGGAGTCGCATTCACAAGAAACTAGGGGTTAGAGGTCAAATCGAGACAAGTTATCTCGACACTGAGGCCTCAGCAAATCGCTCCGTTAGCTCAAAATTGCAGACTTGTGTGCTCCGGCTTCGGGGATAACTGCGCCGGTATGGGCTGGCGGCGTCAGGCGAGGCCGAAGGCGGCGTGTGCGAGCTTGGCCGCTGTTTCGATCTGTGACTCGTCGAGGATGACGGCGATTTTGATTTCTGAGGTGGAGATCATCTGGATATTCACCCCACCGTTGCCGAGGCACTCGAAGAGCGTGGCGGCGACACCGGAATGCGAGCGCATGCCGATACCAACGACACTGAGCTTGGCGATGCCGCCTTTTTTGATGACCTCCCCTGCCCCGACTTCGGCGGCAACTCGATCGATGACGGGACCGAGTTTTTCGAGTTCATCGGCGCTCATCGTGAATGAGATATCGGTGGTGCCACTGACGGACACGTTTTGAACGATCACATCGATGATGACATTGGCCTCGGACAGGGCGGTGAAAATGCGGGAGGCTGTGCCGGGTTTGTCGGGCACTTGGGTGATGGTTACCTTGGCTTGTTTGCGCTCGAGGCTGATGCCACGCACGACGACGTTTTCGAGTCCGATTGATTCTTCTTTCACGATAGTTCCACGGTTGTTGTTGAAGCTGCTGCGCACCTCGAAGGGCACTTTGAATTTTTTGGCGAATTCGACGGAGCGGGATTGCATGACCTTGGAGCCGCTGCTGGCCATTTCAAGGAGTTCGTCATAGGCAATGACATCGATCTTTTTGGCATCGGGAACGACGCGGGGATCGCAGGTGTAAACCCCGTCGACGTCGGTATAGATCTCGCACATGTCTGCCTTGAGTGCGGCGGCAATAGCGATGGCGGTAAGATCGGAGCCGCCTCGCCCGAGCGTGGTGATCTGGCCTTCCAGCGTTTGTCCCTGAAATCCGGCAACGATGCAGACATTGCCCTCATCGAGAAATTTGCGCACCTGCCGTGGAGCGATGTTGGCTATCTTAGCCTTGGTGTGGACACCGCTGGTGATGATGCCGGCCTGGGCTCCGGTGAGCGACACCGCCTTGCCTCCCATGGAATTGATTGCCATGGCAGTGAGGGCGATCGTGGTCTGCTCGCCGGTGGCGAGGAGCACGTCCATCTCGCGTTCCGTAGGTGCGGTGGAAACTTCTTTTGCAAGCTTGATAAGCCCGTCGGTGACACCTGACATGGCGGAGACCACAACGACAACGGAGTTGCCTTCGCGCTGGGTGGCCAAGACGCGTCGGGCGACATTTTGAATTCGTTCGGGGCTTCCGACGGATGTGCCGCCGTATTTTTGAACAATCAGTGGCATGGTCTAATAGATCAGGTTTTGTCGAGAACGGCTCGCACTGCGTCGAGGGTGGCATCCGCTTCGGAAGGAGCGAAGCCACCGAATGTGACAGGGGTCTCGGTATCCTTGAGGCCGTGGCCGGTGACGGTGAGAACTACGCGGGAAGCGGACTGGATGCCTGCTCTAAAAGGACAGGTCGCACAGCGCGAGGAGGAAAAACATTTCATGAGGCCGGCAACGCTGGCGGCACTGGCGGGCTCCACAAAGATGCCTTCGTTGGCGGCGAGCCATGCTTGCGCAGTGAGAATCTCGGCATCCGTGACAATATCGATGCACCCGCCGGATTCAGAGACCGCATCGCTTGCCCCTTGCCAGCTGGCGGGGTTGCCGATGCGGATGGCCGTGGCAACGGTGTCGGGCTTGTCAACGGGATGTCCGTGGAAGATGGGAGCGGAGCCAGCTGCCTGGAAGCCGACCATTTTTGGCAGGCGTGTGGAGCGTCCAAGTGCATGGAATTCACGATAGCCTTTCCAATAAGCGGTGATATTCCCTGCATTTCCCACGGGCAGGATATGAATATCGGGAGCATCGCCGAGGTCTTCGATGATCTCGAAAGAGGCGGTCTTTTGGCCCTCGATGCGGTCGGGGTTGATGGAATTAACGATACCGACTCCTTCAACGCCGCCAAACTCGCGAACGATGCGGAGCGCGTCGTCAAAGTTTCCGCGAATGGCCACGACTTTTGCACCGTAGACAAAAGCCTGGGCGAGCTTGCCTATGGCGATTTTGCCGGCTGGCAGGATGACTGCGCATTTTACGCTGGCCCGAGCAGCATAGGCGGCGGCAGCAGCAGAGGTATTGCCAGTGGAGGCGCAGATAACGGTGTGGGCCCCCTTCTCCACAGCCTTCGAGATGGCGACAGTCATGCCACGATCTTTGAAGGACCCGGTGGGATTGAGGCCCTCGAATTTCAGATAGACCTCTGCACCGACTTTCTCGCTAAGTTTGGGAGAATGGATGAGCGGCGTGGATCCCTCGCTGAGCGAGACCACGGGGGTGGCATCCGTGACCGGGAGGTATTGCCGGTAGCGTTGGATTACTCCTTTGTCGTTCAAGAGAGGCTTCACGAGAAGGACTCCATGTGAAGCAGGAGAGGGATTCCCTTCACGCAAGGAAGAGAAGCCAGCTCGTGGGCGGTTTTTTTCATCGGTCCGTAAGGTGCGTCGTGGAGGGTAAGAACGAGCGGCACCGAACCGTCGACCAAGCCCTCGGGCTGGATGACTGAAAGGATGCCGATATCCGCCTTGGCAAGCGTGCCCGCGATCTGGGCCAGCACGCCGGGACGGTCTTCCACACCGAGACGCAGGTAGTATTTTGAAACAGTCTCTTCCATTGGCTTGCAGCGCCCGTAGAGGTCGTGGGAAGTAAATCCGACACACTGGCGCGGGGATTGCAGGAATGCAGCTGCCTCCGCGAGATCGCCAAGGACGGAGCTGGATGTGGGGTCTTGACCGGCACCGCGACCGTAAAAGAGGGCCTCTCCGACGACGTCGCCCTTTACCGCGACGGCATTGAAGACGCCGTTAACGGATGCAAGCACATGAGATTTCGGGATGAGCGTGGGGACGACGCGGACCTCGATGGCACCAGCATCGTCGGCCTTGATGGAGGCGAGGAGCTTGATGCGGTAGCCCAACACATCGGCAAAACGGATATCCGCGGCGGTGACTTTTTCGATTCCCTCGACAAGCACCTCGTTCGGATTGATCCAAAATCCGTAGGCAAGGGAGGCGAGGATGATCGCCTTGTGGGCGGCGTCCCAGCCATTAACGTCCAAAGCCGGATCAGCCTCGGCGTAGCCCAGCTTCTGAGCCTCGGCAAGCACCGGGGCGAACTCCAGCCCCTCATCGGTCATGCGTGACAAGATGTAGTTGCTGGTGCCATTGAGGATGCCGTGAATGGCGTCGAAGCGATTGCCGACAAAGGACTCGCGGACGGATTTGATGATCGGGATTCCTCCGGCAACGGCGGCTTCGTAAAAAACAGGAACGCGTTTTTCGCGGGCGAGATCAAAAATTTCCCGACCATGCTCGGCCAGAAGCGCCTTGTTGCCGGTGACCACTATTTTGCCGGCCTCGATGGCCTTTTTGACAAAACGAAGGGGGATATCAATACCCCCCATCAGCTCGACCACAATGTCGATCGATGGATCGGCAAGCAGATCATCGGGGGAAGTGGTGAAAAGATCGGCAGGCGCATTGACATCGCGAGCCTTGCCGAGATCGCGCACGGCGATCTTGCGAATCTCGAAGGCAACTCCGATACGCTCAGCCAAAAGAGGGCCGTTGCGCTGGAGGTTTTTGAAAACCCCGGCGCCAACAGTGCCAAACCCGGCGAGGCCTATACCGATTTTTTTAGTCATGGAAGAGCGGGGCATATCAGCGTTCCTCCATTTTCCTGTAAAGACAGAACACGTGAAGGCAGCAGCTCATCGCAGAAACTTGATGGCTACGATGCCGCCAATGCCCAAGAGCGTTCCAGCGATGAGGGCCAACTCCAAGCGGCTCTCGATGAATTTGCGGACCTTTTCGCCAAAGATGCGGATGAGTCCCGCCACAAGGAAAAAACGGAATCCGCGGCCAATCACCGAGGCAACGATGAGTTGGACAAGATCATATTGGAAGACACCCGAGGCGATGGTGAAAACCTTGTAGGGAATCGGCGTGATGGCGGCAATGAGGATGCCCCAGAAGCCATAGGTCGTATAGAGCACCTTGACCTGCTCCATGATCGCCTCGCCGTGATAGAACTTCACAATCGGCTGGCCAACGACCTCCCAGAGCCCCCAGCCAATATACCAACCAAAGACGCCCCCGAGAACGGAAGCAACCGTGCACCAGAAGGCTGCTTGGAACCACCGCTTCGGTTTTGTGAAGCAAATCGCCATCAAGAGCACATCCGGCGGAATTGGAAAAAACGACGACTCGATGAAGGAGATGAAAAAAAGAACCGGGATCGCGTATTTATGGTCGGCCCAGTGGAGGGTCCAAAAATAAAGCTTCCGGAGCGGGTTCTTCGTGGCGCGGGCATGGGCCATCGCATCGGAAGGCGGAGTCTCAAAGAGTTCTTCGGTATTTTTCACGGGCGGGAAGTTTCAGCAGAAAGCAGCTGGTCCCGCAACCACAGAGGCAAACACTCAAATCCCTGCTGGCACACCATGGCGCCCGGCTGATACAACCCGAATTCGCACCATGGCCCGACCAAAACTCATCATTGCCTGTCCGGAGACGAACGCCGACTTGCTGTATGCGACGCAATTTCGCGCGCCGGATGCTTTTGCCTATGTCGAAATAGATGGCAAAAAACACATTCTTCTCAACGATCTCGAAGTCGACCGTGGGCGTGCCTCCGCAAAAGTCGATGTGGTGGATGCCTACTCGGAATTTTCGAAACTCGCGGCAAAGACTCCGGAGAAAGCTCCCTCATTTTCAAAAGTGATCGCAACCTGGCTGACGTCTAAAAATATAAGCGAAGCCAAAGTGCCGCGTGATTTCCCGTTCGGTCTCGCGAAGGATCTTAAAAAAGCCGGCATCGACTTGAAGCCCGCCCGGGGTTCGTTTTACCCCGAGAGGGAAATCAAAAACCGCAATGAGATTCATTGTGTGGAAAACGCCATCCGCATTGCCGAAGCCGGGATGGCACGAGGGATCGAGGTGCTTCGCTCATCGCGCATTCTCAAGGATGGCATCTTGTCGTTCAATGGCTCCCACCTCACCTCCGAATCGCTCCGAGTCGAAATAGAGACCGCCCTTATCCAAAACGGCGGCGAGGCTCGCGGAGACACGATCGTGGCTTGCGGGAACGAGGCCTGCGATCCCCATGCACGCGGCTCCGGTCCTTTGCGTGCCAACGAACTCATCATCCTTGATATCTTCCCCAGGGATGCCCGAAGCGGCTGGTTCGGCGACATCACCCGAACTGTCGTGCGAGGCAAGGCCTCCGACGCCCAACGCCACCTGTGGGAGACGTGCCTCAACGGCCAAAAGCTCGCCCTTGATGCAATAAAACCCGGTCTGCCCGGCGGGCCGATTCACGACCTAGTGAAAAAGTTTTTTGCCGACCAAGGATACCCCACCGAGATCAAAAACGGGCGTTGGCAGGGATTTTTCCATGGCACTGGTCATGGACTCGGCCTCGAAGTGCACGAGTCTCCGCGATTTGCCGATACGACTTTCCAACCCGGGCAAGTTCTCACCGTGGAGCCGGGCATCTACATCCCAGGCCTTGGTGGCGTGCGCCACGAGGATGTTGTATTAATCACAAAGACAGGCGTCCGCCTGCTCACCCAATTTGCCAAACCCTTCGAAATATGACCATCGCCGAGCGCGAAGTTGCAAGGCGACGGACCTTCGCCATCATCTCACATCCGGACGCCGGTAAAACGACACTCACCGAGAAATTCCTCCTCTACGGCGGTGCCGTGCAGCTCGCCGGGAGTGTAACCTCCCGCAAGAACCAGAGAGCCACGACAAGCGACTGGATGGAACTCGAGAAGCAGCGCGGCATTTCTGTGAGTTCCACCGTGCTGCAGTTTGACTACAACGATTGCGTGGTCAACCTGCTCGACACACCGGGACACAAGGATTTCTCGGAGGATACCTACAGGGTGCTCACCGCAGTGGATGCCGCCGTGATGGTGGTCGATGCCGGCAAGGGCATCGAGTCTCAGACCCGGAAACTCTTCGAGGTGTGCCGCAAGCGCGGCGTTCCAATTTTCACTTTCATGAACAAGCTCGACCGCCCGTCGCGGCCACCGCTCGAGCTTCTCGACGAGTTGGAATCCGTGCTAGGCATCCATGCGCTTCCTATGAACTGGCCGCTCGGCGACGGTCCCGAGTTTCGGGGAGTTTTCGACCGCCAGGAAAAGACCGTGCATCTTTTTGAACGAACGCCGGGAGGCACCTACCGCGCCCCTGTTTCCGTGGCAGGCATCGATGACGACACCGTGCGCGCCGCCCTCGCCCCAGATGTGCACAAACGCGTGCACGATGAACTGGAACTGCTCGATGGGGCGGGAACGGATTTCGATTTCGAGGCGGTCAAAGCGGGCAAAGCGACGCCGGTTTTTTTTGGTAGTGCCGCGAATAATTTCGGCGTGCAATTGCTGCTGGATAATTTCCTACGACTCGCTCCACCACCAGCTCCTCGCAACAGTGCTGGGATTCTTGTGGAACCAACCTCCGAGGCTTTCTCCGGCTTTGTTTTCAAGATCCAGGCAAACATGAATCCGAAACATCGCGATCGTGTTTCTTTCATCCGAATTGTCTCCGGTTGCTTCCGCCGGGACATGGTGGCAACGCACATCCGCCTCGGGAAGACCATCCGCCTCGGTAATTCCCAACGCCTCTTCGCGCAGGAACGTGAAACCGTGGACGAGGCGTGGGCCGGTGACGTTGTGGGTATCGTGGGCAACTACGACTTCCTTATCGGCGACACGGTCAGCGAGCTTCCCTCGATCCGCTACGATGAAACCCCACGCTTCGCCCCGGAGTGCTTCGCCTACCTGCGGAACTCCAGCACCGCGAAATTTAAACGCTTCCGCGAAGGCTTGGATCAACTCCTCAAAGAAGGCGTGGCGCAGCAATTCGAGTTGCCCGACGCCGTTCAACGCGTGCCACTGCTGGGTGCCGTGGGCCCATTGCAATTTGAGGTGATGCAATACCGGCTTGAAACGGAATACAGCGCCGACTGTCGTGTCGAGACGGCACCGTGGCAATTTGCACGTTGGTCGCTGCAGGACGGCTTGCCGCTCAGCGAACGTCCCGACCTCATGCTGCCTAGCGGTTGTTCTCTGGCCAAGGATGCCTCTGGCTACTGGGTCGTTTTACTGCCCAACCAATGGACAATCGGCTACCTCGAGGAGAAAAATCCGAATTATTCATTCACCGCCGAGCCGCCATCCACTCCGGCGCAGCTTTAGACTGACTCCAAGGCTAGGCGCTCCATCAGACGGTAATCGACCTTGGCGTTTTTCGGATCAACTCCGGCTGGCCATGGGAAGAACTCATCCGGTATCGCAAACCTCTCGACCCTCTCGGCAAGATAATCGCAGAGAATTGCGGACGACACCTCCCCGAGAATAAAGGCAACCGGGCGCATGCCGTATTTGCTATTTGGAACCCCCACCACAACAACCCTGCGCACTCCCGGAGCATCTGCAAGCAGGGACTCGATCGCCTCGGGGTGGATATTTTCTCCACCTGAAATAATCATTCGATCACTGCGGCCACGAATCACCAGATTCCCCTCGCCGTCCCATTCACCAGTGTCACCGGTTGAAAACCAACCGTCCGGTGCGGCAATATCACGGGCAAGGATTTGTCCCCTCACCTCGATAATTCCATGGGGTGATATGCGAACCTCACGCCTAGGCAGCGGCTTGCCTGCATGGACAATCCGAGGAACTGCTTCCAAGCGTGTGGTAGTCGTGATCTGCGAGGCTGTCTCCGTCATTCCGTAGGTGATGTGCAGAGGCACCCCGACATCGAGGGAACGCTTCAGCAGGTCAGCGCCAATCGGCCCTCCCCCGGCCAGGACGGCCTTGAGTCGTTGAAGGTTTGCGTCGCTTTCCAGCAGTCGCTGCAACTGCAGGGCGACAACCGAGAGATGTGTCACCGCCCCATCCTCGACTTGCCGGGCGTATTCGATTTGAGGGTCGGGAAAAACGACAGTCGCTCCAACTGTGAGGCATCGGATTAAAATTGAGAAACCACTGACATGATGAAGTGGCAGCGAGAGCAGCCATCCATCACCGGTTGCAAGCGGGATCACATCCTTGGCACCGTTTGTATTTGCCAGATGGGAGGCAATGTCACCAGAAACAGCACGGGGCATACCGCTGGACCCGGACGTGAAAAGAATCGTGCCGGTGAATTCTGCAATCCGTCCTGAGGACAGCTCCTTTGAACCATGCTCATCGATGATGCAGGAGGCTCCGATCATCTCCGCACGACGGATGGCTTCCGCTTCCGGGATGCGAGGGCCGAGTGGAGCAACCACACAGCCTTGCGCCAGAAGGCCCAGGAGCAAGGCGGCATGATCAAATGTCGCCCCGAGGCGCGTGGCGATGATGGTGCCTTTGGAAAAAGGAATCCCTGCCGTTTGCGCTTTTAAAAAATCGAGCAGTGCCGAATAGCGGACGATTCGACCCGTCGCGCGATCCACAAGTGCAGGCGCATCGGCATAGGCATCCGCCCAGCCTTTACAGTCTTTAAAGAGGAAGAAGTCTGGATTCATCGACATCCGGCATGGGTTGGTCGGCACGGAAGGTAAATTCCTCAAGAGCGAGGCGCTGGCAAAGCACATCCTCCTTGAGCATGGAGTAAGTATCGAGTCCTGCAGCAGCTTGATTGGGAAGCGAGGCGGCAAAACGACCCAGCGTGTAAATACCCACGCCCGATTCGTAGCTGGCACTCACCACGGCATCCATACCGAGCGACTGACCCGCCACAGCAAACCGTCTACAAAGATCGAAGCCGCCTATCAGCGTCGGCTTGAGAACCAACGCCGCCGCTCCCTTGAAACGCCCAAGATCCTCGGGCGTGATTTCGCGAAGCGTCTCATCGAGAGCAATAGGAACGGGACAGGATCGAATCAGCTCGGGCAGTGATGACGCATCATCCAGCGGCTCTTCAAAATAGGCAATCGGCAAGCCTTGCAGGGCATCCGCGAGCTCCATTGTCTGGTTCAAAGTCCAAGAGCGGTTGGGATCGATTCTCAGCAGACACCCATAGCCTGATGCCTCCGCAACTTGGCGTAGAAAAGATGGTAATTTCACGATCGGAACGCCTCCTGTTTTTAATTTGAGACAGCGGCAGCCTCGCTCTGCAGCGGCACGGGCTGCTGCAAGCATCATTCCCTTATCGCCAGTGACGAGTGCATTGATAGCAATCCTTGGATGAAGCACGGGCCAGTCGTTGATGCTTTTGGCTGCTTCGCATGCAGACCGCAACGATGCCGGTCGCATATCCCCACTTGAGGCGCAGCGGATGACATCCTCGAGCGTTTCAGCACTCCACCCCGGAAGCGGAGCCGCATCTCCCCATGAACCGGTTTGGGAATCATGCACCAACACGCCCTCACGGACACCTCCGCTAGTCAGTGCCAGAGCATAGCGAGCATATCGACGATGATGCTCCTGGTTCATTTTGGTAATACCAACAACACAGAAAGCAGCGTTGCCATAAGAATACTTGCCAGACCCGTTCTCGGTAAAAGCGCGTTGATCTCGCGCATATCGCGGATGTCGTGAAGTGGGGCAACAACCCGCCAACCGAAGAAGACAGCAACCACGAAAGACACAATCGCCATCCACCAAGTAAAGATCCCCTGCAGTCCGAGCAGGATCGCAACCGCAGCGGGAGCAAAGAGGCAAATGGCTATCTCCGCTCTGGCAAAAGCGGGACCAAATCTCACTGCCAAGGTGCGTTTGCAAGCCAGGACATCCGATTCCCGATCGCGAAGATTATTCAAGGCAATCAAAACGACAGAGTAAAATCCCGGCACAGAACCCAGCAATAAGGCCAGTGGGGACAGCTGAAGAGCTTGGACAAAATAGGTTCCACCGGTGGCAACCAGTCCAAAAAAAACAAAGGTGAAGACATCGCCCAGCCCGACGTAGGCGAGAGGAAACGGTCCCGCTGTGTAGAGTATGCCGCAGGCAATGGAGAGCACTCCAATCACGAGCACCGGCCAACCGGCGCGCGCCACTAGAAACAACCCTGCACAGGCGGCAACGAAGAAAGCCAACAGCATTCCTGCAAAGACAGTTCTTGGTTTTAACAGCCCGGCGGAGGTTACCCGGACCGGACCGAGACGCTCCGCCGTGTCAGCACCTTTTCGCGCATCCCAGTAATCATTGGCGAGGTTCGTTGCGATCTGGATGCACAACGCGCCAATCAATGCAGCCAATGCCGCAGGAAAATCATGCGCATCGTTGGAAAACGCCAACGCTGTTCCGAGCATGACCGGGGCAACCGCTGCGAAGAGAGTCTTCGGGCGACTGGCCAGCACCCACGCCTGCAGATTGGAACTCACGGACGTTTGGGGAATTTTCCGAAGTCGGGTTTGCGTTTTTCCACAAATGCATTCCGTCCCTCCTGTCCCTCCTCGGTCATGTAGTAAAGGAGTGTGGCATTGCCGGCGAGTTCCTGCAGGCCGGATTGCCCGTCGCAATCGGCATTGAGTGCCGCCTTGAGGCAGCGGATCGCGAGCGGAGACTTTTCCAGAATTTCCCTGCACCATTTCACTGTCTCGATCTCGAGTTCCTCATAGGGCACCACGGTATTTACGAGACCCATTTCGAGGGCCTGGCGGGCATCATACGTCCTGCACAAAAACCAAATCTCACGGGCTTTCTTCTGCCCAACAATGCGGGCGAGGTAGCTCGCGCCAAAGCCGCCGTCAAACGAGCCAACACGCGGACCGGTCTGGCCAAACTTGGCATTGTCGGCGGCAATCGTGAGATCGCACATCACATGCAGCACATGCCCGCCACCCACCGCCCAGCCTGCGACCATGGCAATCACGGGCTTCGGGCAGGTGCGGATTTCCCGCTGAAAATCGAGCACATTCAGGCGCTCGACACCGCCTTGATCCGAGTATCCTGCATCGCCGCGTATCTTCTGATCCCCGCCGGAGCAAAATGCGAGTTCGCCCTCTCCGGTGAGAATGATCACGCCGGTCGAGGCATCGTCTCGGGCATCCTGCAATGCGCGGCGCATTTCTTCAACGGTGAGAGGACGAAAGGCATTGCGGCGTTCCGGACGGTTAATGGTGATTTTGGCAATTCCCTCCGCCTTTTCGTAGCGGATGTCCTGGAACTGTCCGGCGGATTTCCAATCAACGGCTGGTTTCATCATATGCACAGGAACCTATCGACCCTCCACCTCAGCGCCAACCACGAAAGAAAAAAGCGATTTAAAGAATAGGCGTTGACATTCGAGCGCGAGACTTCTTTATTAACTGCATTCTCAAAACACGCCGTGCAGATCCCCTCCGCAAGCGTTGTTTTTTTTAACTGACACACACTGTCGCAGGAAATCGTTGAACTTCCTCATTAGGTTCACGGAAATCCACGAGTCCCCGACACACCATTCCGAAGAGATTTTGCAAACATCTCCGGCCAGGGAAGAACCATAGGGCCGGAAAAAAATCCGCAGAGGATTCACATACATGACTGAAGACAAACAAAACTCGAACAACGAGTCCGCAAGCACCGTTGAGTCGCCCGAAAAATCGCCTGCACGCCGCACCCGAACACCCCGCATCGGTCGTGCCCGCCGCAAGCCAAAGACCGAGGAAAACGGGCAGGTGGAACTTCCCATCGATTCCAATTCTCCAACAGAAGAGCAAGCCCCCGCACCTGTGAACAAGAAGGCTGCAAAAGCCACCGTGGAGGCGCCTCCGGCAGCAACTCCCGAACCGGCACCTGAAATTCCAGCCGCACCCGCTGAACCGACTCCCCCACCTCAACCAGCAGCCCCACCACCTCCTCCCGCTCCGCCGGTTTATGCCGAAGGCATTGTGGAAGTATCCGGCAAAGGATTCGGTTTCTTGCGGGAGGCCCGTCGCAATTTCACCCAGTCGAACAACGACATTTTTGTGACACCCGAGATCGTCCGCAAATACGGTCTGCGAGATGGTATGTGGATCAAGGGAGAGACCCGGCGAGGCAATCGCGGGCCTCAAATGTATAAGCTCACCGAGATCGAGGGTGCCGAGCCGGAGAACATGCAGAGTCTCCCCGTCTTCGAAGAACTCACAACAATCAATCCCAACAAGCGCATCAAGCTTGAGACGGTTCCCGAACGCTTTACCACGCGTGTGATTGACCTCGTCTCGCCTGTAGGCAAAGGCCAGCGCGGCCTCATCGTCGCCCCTCCCCGCACCGGCAAGACGACGCTTCTTCAACACATCGCCGATGCCGTGGTGAAAAATCATCCTGAGGTAAAACTGCTCATTCTCCTCGTGGATGAACGTCCAGAGGAGGTTACCGAGATTCGCCGCACGGTTCCCACTGCGGAGCTTATGGCCAGCTCGAACGACTCTGATGTAAAAACCCACACCCGCATTGCACAGCTCGCCATCGAGCGCGCAAAGCGGCTGGTCGAAATGGGCAAGGATGTCTTTGTGCTCATGGATTCCCTCACCCGTATCGGCCGGGCATTCAACAACGCCCAAGGCGGCGGAGGTCGCACGATGTCCGGCGGTGTGGACTCACGCGCATTGGAAATCCCTCGTAAACTCTTCGCCGCCGCCCGTAACACGGAAGAAGCTGGTTCGCTCACCATCATGGCGACTGCCTTGATTGAGACAAACAGCCGAATGGACGAGTTGATTTTCCAAGAGTTTAAAGGAACCGGCAACATGGAGATCGTTCTCGATCGCAAGATCAGCGATCAGCGCATCTATCCGGCAATCGATATTTTCCAATCCGGAACCCGTCGCGAGGAATTGCTCATACCAGAGGAGGATTTGCACAAGATCAGTGTGATCCGCCGTGGGCTCGCCGGCCACAAACCCATCGAGGCCATCGAGCGGTTGCTTTTCTTCATCCGCAAGTATCCGACAAACGAGCTGCTCTTGAAGAACCTTCCAGGTTAAGAAACTTGGAGGACAACCGGGGGCCGTTTCGAAAATGGCCCACCCACTCTTTATAATGGCATTGCCAATTACTCGGAGCGGTTCTGCTGGCTCTGGCGACGCACCCAGTAAATTCCAAAGCCAAGCAGCAGGATTACCGCGGTGACGATAGCTTCCGGCTCGGGGACTGGCCCAATCTCGCCGCCCATCATCTCAAAAGCGGTTCCCGCGAAGCCATTGCCGAAATCCCCGCTGTAGAAACTGATTCGGTTCAGGTAGCTGCCCAGATTGCTGGTATCTGTGAACACCACATGCCGGTCGGCAATGCCACTGCCCACCGGAGTTCCGTATTTGTTCACCCCGTTCCAGTTTGTAATGGCCAAAGTCGCATTGTTGGTCCACGCGCCCAAGCTGGCAAAAGTCAGCGTGCCATTGAAGCCATCCAGATCGATGATCGAATCGGCCGTGAGCGTGAGGGCGCCAAGGGTTTCGTCTAAAGTGCCCGCCAAGGACAAGGTGCCTCCCGCGAGTGTGATCGAAGCCGCATCGTTGACTGAATTTCCTGCCGTAACGAGGAGCGAACCACCGCTGTTCACAATGAGCGAAGTGGTCGAGCCCAATGCATTCACTGCAGAGGCTTGAAGCGTGCCGGCGTTGATGGTGGTCGATCCGGCAAAGCTGTTTGCTGCAGAGAGCGCAAGAGTCCCTGAGCCATTTTTGGTGATGCTGCGTGTGCCTCCAAATTGATCAACAACCCACGCCACATTCATGGCGGCTCCGTCACCAACATCGATGACGGTATTGCTGGTAAGTTCGATGCGACCCAAGCCCGCCGCTGCGTTGCTGAAGTTGGCGGTGGTGCCGTTGCCCACAATCACGGTGCCTCCGATGTTGAGGCCGTCGCTGTCGGCCAGATTGGAGGTGTGGTTGAAAACAAAATTCACATTCCCCAGCGTGGTGGCGCCGGTGGTGTTCAAGCGCGAGTCCATCGAGCCGGCGAGGGTCACTGTGCCGCCAGTGAAACTGGAGGCGTTGGCCAGCGCGAGGGTTCCCGAGCCGAGAGTTACGCCGCCAGCATTCAAGTTGATGGAATGTAGTGTTTCGTTGCGACTTCCTATTGCCAGGGTTCCTCCGGCAATAGTAACAGCGCTGCTGTCCCCGATCACATTGTTCGCCCCGAGTGCGAGCGTTCCTGCATTGATGGTCGTGACGCCCGAATAGGTATTGGCCCCCGAGAGCGTCAGCGTGCCGGAGCCATTTTTTGTAAGGGAGCCGAGACCACTCATGATGCCAGAATACGTTCCGTTGGTGGTTTGGTTAAACACAACGGCAGCGTTGTTCACGATGTTACCCTGCAGACTGGTGGTGGATCCTTCAAGTGTGCCCGCATTCACATTTGTTCCGCCCGTGTAGGTATTCAATCCTGAGAGAATCAAGGTTCCCGAGCCGGCTTTTGTCATTCCATTGGATCCAGCGAGAACGCTGGAAATCGTCGCAGAGACTCCGGATTCAGTCGTAATCGCGTTTGCAACATCACTTGCGGCTCCCAGCGTGAGAGTGCCGCTGCTGAGAAGATACCCACTTGTGCTAAATGTAAGGCCTGCATTCGCTGAGACGCCGTCCACTGTGACAGTGCCCGCTGTGCCTGCGAAGACTGCCGTATTCGCAGAGTTCCAAGCCGCACCAGATATCGTTGTATTATCGCTGGACCAGTTCGAACCGACAGTATTCCACGTTCCGGTTCCACCTAGCGAAGCCCCGTTTGCTGTCCAATAACTCGGCCCGGCGGCCTCAACGACAGTGAAAAGTCCACTGGTTTCATTGAGTGAAAAACTATAGCCGCCCATGGTTCCACTCCATAAGTCATCAACGCGGATCAAACTGCCCGAGAAGTTGCCAGCAAGGCTCACTGTTCCAAAATTCCCGCTCTTGCTGGAAAAATCCCACAAATTGTAGGAAGCAGCCGGAGTGAGCGTCCCCATGCTGAGAGTCAGTCCATTACTCAACGTAATATTGCCCGCATTGAGAAACCCCGATGTCGAAGCACCGACGCCAATCGTTAATCCCGCCGTGCCGATGCTGAAAGTCGTCGCCGAGGAGTCGAATCTGCCGCCGTCGGAAATCACCAATGCCGAATCGCTAGAAATCGACCCGCTCGCCCCGAGCTTGAGCGTGCCACTATTAATGGTGGTGGCCCCAGTGTAGGTGTTCGCTCCGCCAAGAACCAACGAGCCAGTCGCCCCACCGGAGGCAGCCACGGTTAATCCCGTGCCGGAGCTGCCGGATACCACCCCATTAAACGCGTAGGTGCCATTGGCACCGATGGTGACCGTGCGGGTGACGGCTCCGAGGGAGACGGCATCGGAGAAGGTAATATTGGCTGTGGCGCTTCCGTTTCCGGATGGAACGCCTGTGGTGACGCCGCCGATGGTGAAATTCCCTCCGACCGTTATGCTGGAATATTTTGCACCGGGGGCAAAGTTGGCGTCGCTCATCAGGGTGCCGCCATTGAATATGAGTGCGCCGGCACCGAGATTGTTAACACTGTTTCCGCCGATGACGACAGTGCCATTGTTTAGGGTAAATCCACCCACATATGCTCCGGTGCCTCTAAAATAAACCGTGCCCTGTCCTTCTTTGATAAAACCGGTTTTAGATGTTGTGGTGGAATCTGAAAACGATTGACTGGAAAAATCCAGCACCGCCCCGGAGCCCACATTCAAGGTGGCCACCCGATTTCCTGAATTGTATGTGCCTCCAGCTGTTATTTGCACCAAAACGTTTGGGTTGGCGGTCACATCTCCAACTCTGGTCGTGGCGAAGGTCACAGCGGAATTCGCCGTGAAAAATGCATGGCTTGCGTTGCTACTCGTCCACCCCGTTCCACCGGTTGGCGTGGCCGGATTCGACCAATTCGCCCCTGTCCAAGTCCCGCTGGTGCCATCGGTTCGCCAATAAAGGTCAGCTGCGTTTGAAGTCGCGCAGATGCTTCCTATGCCCGTTGCCAGAACTACCCTTAGCGAAAGCATGCGGATTTTTCTGGAGATTGGGTTTTTCGATTCGCAGGCGGCTGGGGGTTTGGTCTTATTGGGACTGGAAGCAAGGCCTTGTTTTTTTAACCAGCCGATGATGGCTGTGATTCTAGGAACGCTTACGCGAGGGTAATAAGAGGAGCAGCGCTGATCTGTAGGTGAACCAACATTTCCGTGAGCACTTTGGGTCTTCATGCCGGCGCTCATCATTTGGGGGCGCTGGTTTGTTTGAAAGTGGAGTCGTGTGAAGATTCCGTCGCAAATGGAGCGCTATTGCCGAGCTGGATAAAAACGAGCAGAGCCGTGTAAGAAGTGACAGTGCCTGTATTTTCTTGGAGCAGGAAAGTTGAGACCAGGCAGGCTTTGCAAAGCGATGGATGGAGTGAGTCCCCTCGGCAGCGTCTTGTGATGCTCCCTGCGTAAGCCCGGTAATGCCGCATGCATTTCTTAAAGCACGCGGTATGCCAGCGAGGCCCCAGCGCTTGTAAAAAAATGAATTCGAACTTACTGCAGAATATCAGGCTCGTGTGGCACGCAGGCCCAGGAAGGCAAAAGCAAGGATGCCTGCATTGCGGAGCAGTGCCCGCCAGTCATCAGGCTTGGAAGTTGGCTCGACAGTAAAGCAACCGCAAGACACAGGGATTCCCCGGAACATGGTGATGGTCATGGCGAGTGAAAAAATGACGATAAGAAAAATGGCAAACCACAGGGCTCCCCTTCTGGAGGAAGGCAGCGCGATGAGTGCGGCAGCGCACGTGATTTCCAGCCATGGGAGAAAAATGGCCGCCGGATTCACCAGCAGCTTGGGAAGGAGGTCGTATTGCTCGACAAGGTTGGCAAAGCCGGAGGGGTTGATGATCTTTGGTATTCCAGCTAGGAAAAGGATTCCGCCAAGTGCAAGACAGGTGATCCACTCGGCAAGAACCCAAAAGGGATTTCGGGTAGCGTAACTAGAATTTATTATGAGCACGACTCAACAAGAAAAAACGATCTATGACTATCACAGCTGATAGAATGCGAGTGGCTATCTGCCCAAGCAATTTTTTAAAGTCAATCCCTACCCCCTTATAAACTGAATCAATCCAGCTTTAGTTTGAGCCTTCCAGGTTGCTCTGGCACATTCTTTGCTGCTGGAGGAGGTGTGGCGGTTGGCAATACCAGAACATCTGGAACTGGTTGGACATACACAGAATTGGTGGCAGCTACCCATCCAGCAGGGACACGTTTATCATCTACAATAGAACGGGCCGCAAGATAAGCGTCATACGACTCAGGCTCGACTTGAAACATAATAACTGATTTGCTGTTTGAGCGTAGCTTGTTAACCGCATCCGTAAACGGGTTGGACTTTTGTTTAAGCTGATCGAGTGTTGTGCCTGCATTAATAAAATCGGGAGTAACCAATAGTTGAACGCCTTTTCCCCAAGGAATCACACGCAATTCAATTTTTTGTCCTGGCTGTGGCTTAAAATCAAAACCTTTGAAAAGAGCTGCTAATTTAAGCTGGTCGTAAGTAAGGATTTCTTTGTTCCCTTTCTTTTGCGTTTCAACAACCAAGTCTTTCTTTTTGGCACGAAGTTCCTTTTGGATTAGTGCGAAATAATCATCCAATTGTGGTAAGAGATGAATCCGTCCATTTCTAACCATCGCAATGTATACAATAGCATTTTCAGGTATCGGGCGACTGTTGGGAATTTTAACTTCGGTTGGAGGAATTCCTTCTACAACAGGCGTCGTGTCCAAAAGCATCTCAAGTCGCCTGATCTCCTCCTGCATTGTCACTGTCTTTTGTTGCTCTTGATCACGCTCGGCCTTGGCTGCGGCGAGACGCAGCTTAAGTTCCTCAAGTGATTTACTTACACTTTTTTGGTCGTCATTTTTTGAAACCACTTGAATCTTAATTTGTTCAATCTGGCGTTTGATCTCGGCGATTTCTTCGGGTGTTGGTGGCTTTTCTTTAAGGAGGGTCTCTAAATCACGCTGCTGGATTTCGAGTTTTGAGAGGTCCTCCATTGATTTCCGGATGTCTTCCTCGGTGGCAGGTTCAAGGTCTTCAAATATTTCGACCATCTTCTTGGTGACATCGAGGTTAACGAGCAAAAGGACGAGAATCAAAACGGCCACGACGTTTGTGAGCGCGTCCATGAGCGAGTCGAGATTGAGCGCCCCGCTATCACCAGATGATTTTTTTCGTGCCATGGAGGATATTATTTAAGGCGGAAAAGAGAGAGATCGATTTTACCCTCATTTGGAACAGGCAATCTGCTCGTGCGAATTTCAAAATCATTTTCTGCTCGAGCAGCCGCCCAATTATAAGAATCCACTCCGCGCTTCCGCACAAGGAAGAGAATCATGGCATCGCTGGTTTTTTTAACTTTTTCAAGGAACAATCCGTATTCCGCATTGTCTTTAATAGCAGCTTTTGAAATAGGAGTTTCCGTGTCATCGGGTCCCCGTAAAACGATACCTGTGCTATTGCATTCCACAAAGAAAAGATTCCGGGGCACTCCCATACCCAAAGCAGGCGGCTGGATTTTTACAGATTCTTTTGGCACAGGCTTTTCTTTAAGCGCAGCAAGCTTGGCTAGGAGTTCATTGATCAAGCGCTGGAGAGCAGGCTGCTCTTTTTGGATAGCGAGGGTTTCCGCCTTGTAAGCATCAATCGCACTTTGAATCTCTTCAGGTGAAGCAAGCTTGCTGTTGTCGAGTTCAGCAAGTTCGGCTTTCAGCTTTGCAAGCATTTCCAGTAGCTTTTGCAAATCGATCGAGGCATTTCTATTTTTCTCTGTCGCCTTATTGGCATCTTCCAACTCTTTTTTCTTTTTGACGATCAATGCCTTGATCCTTTTATTTTCTTGGGCAAACCTGAGCTCCCCCTCCGTCATACCGACTTGCTTTTGGTTTGCGATCATGGAAACCGAGATCATGAGCGTCAGAATCCCAATCAAGCATGCGAGAATGCTCATGAAAGGGAAAAGGGACACTTGCATGTCCTCTTTGGTGCGGCGTCCCATTGTGGTTCTTTAGTTAACTTCCAAGGAGTTTACTTTCGGATCTCGAAGGAAACTTAAAACACATAGTTCACGTAAAATCGCAATAGCTCTCATGGCTTCGAAGGGGGGTTGCAAGCCAAGCAAGCCTAGCCTTTGAAAAGTTTTGAAAAGAAACCTTTTCTTTGAGTGCCGGGAATCTGCTCACTGCCCAGACTTCTGAGCGAGTTATTAAGCAAGTCGATACCAAGAGCCAAGCGATCAAAGGTTGATTGGAGATCATTCTCGGATTTTGTGATGAGCTCGCTGGTCGCCCTTCCAAGACGTTCTGTAGCCGAAACAAAACTATTTGTAATAGTGGTCGTTATCCCGAGCATGTTTTGCTGTATATCGTGCGTTGCAGCCTGATGCTCGGCTAACTGTCTATTGAGAAGCTCGGATGTGTGCTTGAGTTGTATGGTAGAAGCATTGAGGTTGTCCAAAAATGTGGCATGTGCAACCGACAAGGAATCAATTAGCTCCGGCACAGAGCTGGCTTTCTCCAAAATATCGCCTTTGGGAGCTCCCGATGATTCGTTGAGCTTGGGCAGAAGTTTTTCGGCACAGAAAGCATCGATCAATGTGAGGGTCTCATCCTCCATCTTTTGGACAGCCGCGAGCGGGAAGCTCATAAACATCGAAAGAATCAAACCAAGAAGGGTGGTATCGAAAGCCACACCCAAACCACCGGTTAGATTTTTGATCGATGACTTGAGCGCCTCCGGATCAGAACTTTCCATTGAGAGAGAGCCGACGGCCGTGGAAAGACCCTGCACCGTTCCGATAAAGCCCAAAATCGGTATCGCCCACAGGAAAACCTTAACCAGCGAAAAGGAGCCCGCTGACCGGTTGGCATCGACATCCGACATCGTGCCCAGCAGCGCTTCGGTTTCACCTTTACTATTTCTTATCTCAAAGAGCTCAAGAGCCTTGCGGATGCGATTGACGATAATACTATCCCGCATTGCGACAGGAATTTGATAAATATTGTCAATAAAGGGGCCTACCGAGATCGAATTTACCTCATCACCGAGATGGATCGGAAAGAGGTTGATCAATAAAGATCTTTGCTGATTTTTTACTTTAAAATACTTTAAAAACAGGATTGCCAGTCCCCAGAAGAAAAACCAAGTTTCAGCATAATTCACCCACCCTCGGTCGAGGAAAATTGCACCAATGTTCTGCCTGACTGGCGGAATCGCCATGATGGCAAGCCATACAACGGATGCACCAAACCCCATGAGGAAGGCGTGCAGGAAATTGACATTGGCGTGATCCTCTTCCGCCCAGCCCTCGCGTTTCGGTTTCTGCTGGCCCGATTGATCGACCTCCTCGGGAACATCGACATCAGCCAAACTGATCTTCCCTTTGCAGAGCGGGCATTGGACAACTTGGCCGTAAAGTTCAGGTGAAATGTCAAGGCTGCCTTGGCAGTGGGGGCAAGAGATAATCATTAGAGGGTATTTATTGCTTCTTTAACTAAAGTTTAAATATGTAAAAAGAAATCCGCTTGTTCACAAGCAAAACCAGCGGTTTTTTTCAGCCAAACTTGCTTTCCATACGAGGGGCAAAAGCCCGCACCTTGCCGCTTTCGCGAGCAAGATGCGGGAACATCAAGCCAAACTCACCGTAGAAACGCTTCGTGCAAACCTCCATCAACAGTCACAATCTGTCCTGTTGTCTTGGAAAGACGTTCGGCGATGAGGAGGAAATAGGCTTCGGCTTGGTCGGTTGGAGTGATCGGCGAGCGCGTGAGTGTGCGGTCGGCGTAGAACTGAGCAAGCTTCGTAGTGAGCGACTCGTCGGACTCCGACTCCGAGTAGGCGATATTGTATTTCGCTAGGGAGCCGATCACACGGTCACGCGGAAACATGGCGCTGCCTTGCACGACAGTCGCGGGAGCAACACCATTCACACGCACCAGCGGAGCAAGCTCGATGGCAAGTTCGCGCACGAGGTGATTTGCTGCGGCTTTGGAGGTGTCATAGGCAACACTGCCCTTCTTGGCAACAGCTGCGTTGGCGCTTGTGGTAAGGACCACCGAGCCACGCAAGCCTTGTTCCTTGAAATTGCGTGCGGCTTCGTCGGCGACCAGATAGCTGCCTGTGACATTGATGTTAAATGTCAGCGCCCACTTATCGTCGGGGATATGCCCGGTTGTATCGCTTGGAACAAAGATGCCCGCCGTAACGGCAATGGAATCAAATCCCCCGTAGGCGAGGATGACTTGATTCAACATCTCTCGAATGCTTTCACGCTTGGTGATGTCGGCCTGGAGGGCGATAGCGGATCCACAACCCGAGATGCCACTCCCGGCCACACCGATGCCCATACCGGTTTTTTTCAAAATCACATCAGCGGTCGCTTGGGCGCCAGCAACATTAAGATCAACGCAAACAATGTGAGCCCCCTCTCGCACAAGGCGCAGAGCGGTTTCCCGACCGATACCACTCCCGGCACCGATGACAATCACAACACGTCCGGCAAGTTCTTTATCGGGAGGCATGCGGCGCAACTTGGCCTCTTCAAGAGCCCAGTATTCAATATCGAACGCCTCCTGCTGTGGCAGGGAGATATAGCCGCCAAGCGCCTCGGCACCACGCATGACTTCAACGGCGCAGTTGTAAAATTCGGCGGTCACACGCGACTCGGACTTGTCTTTGCCAAAGGCAACCATCCCAAGACCGGCGATGAGGATGACCGTGGGATTCGGATCACGCATGGCAGGTGAATCAGGTCGCTTGCAGGCGTTGTAATAGGCCGAGTAGTCAGCGCGGTATTTCTCAAGACCGGTTTCGAGTTGCTTCTTCAATGAGGCAACAATCTCGGCAACGGGAGTGTCGGCGGACGGTGCCTCGCCAATGTAGAGCGGTTTGATCTTCGTGCGCAGAAAGTGATCGGGACAACTTGTGCCAAGCTCGGCAAGGCGCGGAGCATCCTTGGAATTCACAAAACGAAGGATTTTTTCATCGTCTTGAATTGTCCCAATGAATCGTTTTTGTTTGCTCACCTGGCCACGGAGCCAAGGAAGAAGCTCGGCAAAGACCTGGCGGCGTTTTCCCTCAGGAAGAGATTGATGAACCGCACCGCCAAAAATGGAGGCGTCGCCGCCGCGTTCGGCTTGCTTTTTCTCGATGTGCTCCGCGGCTTTATTGATCAGCTCTAGCGTAAGCTCGTAACACTCGCGGCCGGTCTTGCCCCAATTGATAAGGCCGTGCTGGCCCATGATGAATCCCTTGGCGGTCGGGTGCTTTTTGGAAGCCTCCTGCATGGCGAGACCGAGTTCAAAACCGGGCCGCATCCATGGAATGTGAATGACATCGTCACCGTAAATTTCCTTAGTCACCTCGACACTGCGCGCACAGGCTGCAACGGATATAGCGGCATTGGGATGCGTGTGATCGACGTGCGGGTGCGGGATAAAGCTGTGAAGCGGCGTGTCGATCGAGGATGGCCGGGGGTTTAAATTGAATGTCGTGTGCGAATACATCGCCACCATCTCGTCCTCGGCGGGAGACTTGATGCCCTTATCCTTGCGGTTCGCATACACGCGCTGAAGGTCGAGAAGCTTGGATTGATAAAGTGAGGAAAAATTTTCTTTTTTGGAAGTGCGGAGGTCGCCGCCGGAGCCTTTGACCCAGAGGACTTCGACCATCTCGCCGGTGAGCGGATCTTTTTCCAAGACTTTCGATGACGTGTTGCCTCCTCCTGTATTGGTGATGCGTTGATCCATCCCCAGGCAATTGGATCTGTGAATCAGTTCATCGACAGAATTCGGCGCAACGGCATCGTTCTGGTTCCAGTGCATGGTGACGTATTTCATGGGTGTTGGGGTTTGTTTTTTATCCTGCAT
Source organism: Terrimicrobiaceae bacterium (assembly GCA_044352905.1). Taxonomy (GTDB): domain Bacteria; phylum Verrucomicrobiota; class Verrucomicrobiia; order Chthoniobacterales; family Terrimicrobiaceae; genus UBA967. The sequence goes on from JBILCY010000007.1 coordinate 24,423, forward strand.
TTCTTTGTTTTTATTGTAAAATTTCTCAGTTGTCGATTAAAACAAACAAAACCAAAGCAAATTTCACAAAAAACCACATGCTAGCCCAAGAAAGACATCGAAAAATTCTGCAGCTCCTGACGGCAAACGGGAGCCTACGAACCACTCACCTCGCTGGTGAATTAAACGTGACCGAAGAGACGATTCGGCGGGATTTCGAGAGACTCGAATGCGACGGCGAGTTGGTGCGCATTCATGGTGGCGCGATGAGCTTGGATCTAAGGCATCGGGACTATCCGGTGCGCGAGCGCATCAAGCAGAATGCGGGAGCGAAGGCTCGCATCGCCCGCGCAGCCCTGTTGCGCATCAAAGAATGCTCCACCGTTTTTTTCGACGCGAGCACAACGGTTCTGCAACTTGCCGCCCTGCTGCCCGAGAAGCCTCTCACCGTGGTCACGAACGCGCTCCAAATAGCAAACACGCTGGCGGAAAAATCCAACATCACCGTCTTCCTCTTGGGTGGACGACTGGACGCCTCCTCTCTCTCCTGCACGGGTTGGGCTGCCGCGCAAGGGCTCGAGCAACACCGCATCGACAGTGCGTTTTTTTCCTGCCGCGGACTGGATGCTGTCTTGGGCTTGAGCGAGGCCACCGAGGAGCATGCACAGATTAAGCGCCATGTGGTGCAACGCGCCGGCGAGACCTTCCTCCTTGCTGACCACGCCAAGGCCAGCCTGGCTTCGAATTTCTTCTTTGCAAAAAATTCGGAGATCGATTTTTGGATCACCGACGAGGAACCAAATCAGGTTTTCCGTGATTCACTGGCATCGCAAGGCATGCGTGTGGAGGTGGCCAAATGAGCGCTTCACGTAAAACATTTCTTGCAGTCGATCTCGGGGCATCCAGCGGACGCGTGATGGCCGGGCACTACGATGGCAGCAAAATCGAGATCGAGGAGGTCTCGCGGTTTGCAAATGGTGGCGTGCAGCTTGCCGATGGCTGGCACTGGGACACCGATGTGCTTTTTTCGGAGATCAAAAAAGGTCTCATCAAAGCGGGTGAGCTTTTTGGAGCAGGGGTTGTTTCCATCGCTGTCGATACATGGGGCGTGGATTACGTGTTGCTTGATGAGAAAGGCGAGCCCCTCAACCTGCCCTGGATGTATCGCGACTCGCGGACAGACGGCATGGTGGAAGAAGCCGCCCGAACCATTGGTGGAGATAAAATCTGGGAGCGCACCGGCATCCAGCCGCTCTTTTTCAATACCGTCTATCAACTCATGGCGGAGTCGAAAAAATCCCCTCACGTCCTCGAGCGAGCCAACGAGATTTTATTCATACCGGACTATCTAAACTATAAGCTATGCGGAAAACGCGCTGTCGAGCGCTCCATCGCCAGCACATCCGGCCTGCTCTTCGCGGGTTCACCCGAGTGGGAATTGGAGATGGCATCCGCCTTGGACATCCCTTCGATGATCCTCACTCCCGTCACCGAGCCCTGCACTGTATTGGGCCCATTGTCGGAAAGTATCGCGAAAGAAACAGGCCTCACCAATGCCAAGGTCGCGACATGCGGCAGCCACGACACCGCCTCGGCTGTTGCCGCTGTGCCATCGACCTCGCATCCGCTCTTCATTAGCTCGGGCACCTGGTCTTTACTCGGCATCGAGCTGCGCCGCCCCGTTCTCTCGCACGAGGCTCGGATCGCCGGTTTTTCCAACGAGCAGGGACTCGAGGGAACCACGCGTTTTCTTACCAACATTTCCGGCATGTGGCTCCTCCAAGAATGCCGCCGGGTATGGATGGAGGCGGGGCAGACCATCGATTACAGCCAAATGGTGGAGATGGCCACGAAAGTGGAAGCTCCATGCTTCATCGACCCCGATGCACCCGACTTCCAGAAGCCCTGTGACATGCCTGCTACAATTCTCGAGTGGATTAAAAAAACCGGTCAACCCCTCCCCTCATCGGACGCTGAGTTGGTTCGAGTAATTCTTGAGAGCCTCGCACTCAAATACCGCAGTATGGTTCGCCGCCTTGCCAAACTGGTTCCTGAATTGCCCGACACGCTCCATATCGTCGGTGGCGGATGCCAGAACAGGTTGCTTAATCAAATGACATCCGATGCCACCGGGCTCCGCGTGGTCACCGGCCCGGTAGAGGCAACCGCTATTGGAAATGTCATCGCCCAAATGATCGCCTTCGGCATCATCCCCTCGCTCTCCGTCGGACGAGAGTTGTTACAGCGATCCTTCGACCTCGATACCTACTTGCCGAGGAACTCCTCCGAATGGGACGCCAAAGCAGAACGCTTTGAGCAAATGATCCGGATGTAATTCCCCTACTCCACCCTAAAAACCCGTCTGCGACTCCTCTCCGAGATCAACGCGCCTCTCTGTATTTCTAAGAGCGGCGCGCTGCAGAGCGGATTCCATAAATTGAGATTACAACAAAGCAGAGGAACGGCAGGAAAAACGACAGACGGGTTCCCGATAGCACCAACTGGCCGATCTGCCATCCTGCGCCATCCATAATGAGAGCTTGCAGGGGGGGCATCAGGCAGCCCCCGCCAATAGCGCATACTAGTCCAGCGGATCCGAGTTTGGAATCATCGCCCAGCCCATCAAGAGCGATACCATAAATCGTCGGATACATCAGCGACATGCAACCCGAGACAGCCACAAGACAGTAAAGGCCCGGCATCCCAGGCATGAAAATTGCACCGAGAACCAGCCCCCCACCACAGAAGGCGAGCAGTGACAGCAGGCGCCCAGGATTAAAAAAACCAAGCAACCACGTGCAAATAAAGCGACTGGAAAGAAACAGCACCATCGCAGAGATATTCCACGCTTGGGCGGTTTTGGCAGATAGGCCGACTTCAGTGACTGCGTATTGGATAATAAACGTCCACACCATGATCTGGACGCCGACGTAGAACGCCTGCGCAATAACACCCCAGACGTAGTCGGGAGTGCGAAGCAAACGTCTTACTGACGCCCCGATCCCGCTATTTCTAGCCTCATGGGTTGTGGAGTCGGGCAGTCGGGCAATTGCGAAAACAGCCAAAACAAGCAACACAACACCGCCCAGCACCGCATAAGGCCAGACGATCACTGCGAGATCAGCGATTTGGATTTTCTCCAAGGCAGATGGGTCGTTCGCCGCCAAGGCACGCCGGGAGGCTTCATCGGCAGGATCCAAGCGACCCAAAATAAAATCCTTGGCCACAAACATGCCGAGCAGGGATCCAACCGGGTTGAATGCTTGGGCAAAATTGAGTCGTCGTGCCGCTGTCTCGGGCGGCCCCATGGACAGAATATAGGGATTTGCGGTCGTCTCAAGAAACGCAAGTCCGCTGGTCATGATGAAATACGCCGCAAGAAAAAAGGAGAAATCCCGCGAGCCTCCGGCAGGAATGAACAGAAGGCAACCACCTGCATACAGGGCAAGCCCGGTGAGGATACCGCTTTTGTAAGTGAACCTTCGAATGAACAAAGCGGCCGGAATGGCCATTACGCAATACCCGCCGTAAAACGCTGCCTGCACCAAGGAACTCTCAAAATGCGAAAGCAGGAGGACGTTTTTGAACGCTGCCACCATGGGATTGGTGATGTCGTTTGCAAACCCCCACAAGCTGAACAGCGTGGTGACTAGAATAAATGAGGTTAAAAAATTCCTAGGAATGAGTTGGGGGGACGTCATACAGGAGCAGGAGAATTCAGGCTCTTAACCAGTTTGTGGAAAAAATTTAGCGATTAAGCGAAACTAAAATCATCGGTAGAGCGGTCCGAAATTGGTGCAAGCCCTGAAGTCGGCACCCTCCGTATCGGCGGTTCCAAAAGCCGTCCAAGCTGCGGGACGGAAAAGTTGAGCATCCTCGAGATTGTGCATGTAAACCGGAATGCGAAGGATGCTCGCAAGCGAGACAAGATCCGCGCCGATGTGCCCATGGCTCATCACACAATGGTTGGCACCCCAGTTGTTCATCACCGAGTAGGTATCGCGGAATGCTCCCGTGCCAGTGAGACGCGGAACAAACCAGGTGGTCGGCCACGTGGGATTCGTGCGCTCCTCGAGGACTCGGTGGATTTTTTCCGGAAGCTCGACCGTCTCCCCCTCCGCAATCTGCAGCGCGGGGCCCAGGCCGGAGACGAGATTGAGACGGAAAATGGTGGAAGGCATTCCGCCTCGCGTCGCGAAGCGGGTGCTCCAACCGCCACCGGGAAAATACTCGGTGATCGAAGGATGCCAACTTGTCGCCTTGAGGCAGGCGTTGACCTCTTTTTCCGATATATCCCAGAATGGTTTAATGGCGGGTTTACCGTTTTCCATCTGCTCGCCACAGCCGTCCAGAGCGGCAGGACCGGAATTGATGAGGTGAAGAAGTCCATTGGAGGCGGCCGCAGGAAGCGTCCCGCCGGAAACCCGGGCAATGGCATCGGCACTCCAGTAAGTGCGCAGGTCGGCAAAAATCTGTGCGGTGTTCGTGAGCAGATGGCCGAAAAGCATGGCAGCGCCATTCAGGGCGTCATTTTCCGTGGCCACAATGTAAGGTGCGCGGCGACCGTTCCAATCGAATGAGGAATTGAGGATCGCCTCGAGAAAGTCACCATTGGGCATATGGTCAGTCCATTGGCGCTGCCCTTGAAAGCCGGAGGCAATCGCATGGTGGCCGTGCGCCTCCTCCCCGAAGCCCATCTTGGCGAGCTTGGGATTCCCGACCATGAGATCGCGGGCGATGAGGGCCATTTTCACGCTTGTCTCCCATTCGGAGTTGAGTTGCTTGCGGGAGCGTTTTTTCGCAGGCGAATTCCAGTCCTTGCCCTCCTTGCAGTTCGCTTTCACCCATTTCAGGGCTTTGGCAAATTCGGCCTTGTCGTAGATGCCTCGCTCGATGCGGCGAATAAACTCGGTCATGTCCACCGACTCGACACGCATGCCGAAATATTTCTCAAAGAGCGCCGGATCGACAATGGAGCCGGCGATGCCCATCGATGTCCCTCCCATGGAAAGGTAGGAGCGACCACGCATCGCAGCCACTGCAAGACCAGCCCTGGCAAAGCGAAGCAACTTTTCCTGCACATCGGCAGGAATTTTTTGGTCTCCCGCTTCCTGCACATCGCGCCCATAAATCCCGAAAGCAGGGAGCCCCTTTTGGGTGTGTGCGGCAAGCACGGCAGCAAGATAAACCGCTCCGGGACGCTCGGTGCCGTTGAATCCCCATACAGCCTTGGGCGTGTGTGGATCCATGTCCATCGTCTCCGAGCCATAGCACCAGCAGGGAGTGACGGTGATCGATACGCCGACGTTCTCACGACGGAACTTGTCGGCGCAGGCGGCAGCCTCGCTCACACCGCCAATACAGGTATCGGCAATCACACATTCCACAGGCTCACCGGTGTGGTGGCGGAGTTTGCTGGAGAGAAGACGGGCCGTATTCTTGGCCATCGCCATGGTTTGCTTTTCAAGCGACTCGCGCACGCCGCCAAGGCGGCCATCGATTGTCGGGCGGATTCCAATTTTAGGAAGTGTAGGCATGGTATTTTAAATAATGGTGAAATTAGCTGGCGGTGGTCTTTGCGATTTGGGCTCGGCGGTAATGTTCGTCGGGACGGTTTTCGATACGGTCACTGACGCTCTCCGGCAGGAAACGAGGGCCGCCCATGGAGAAAGTGTTCACAAGAATACGTGCCCACTTGTCGAGCATCAGAAGAATATTCAACACCTCCTTGTCGGACGCTCCAAGGGCTACAGGTCCGTGGTTTTCCAGAAGGATCACCTTTGGCGCGGAGCCGTGAGTGGCAATGAAGGCTCGCAGGGATTTGCGCACCTCTCTCGCCAACTCGAGCCCGGGGTCGATGTAGGGAACAACCGCAACCTGACGGCCACAGACGACAATGGCATCGGGAAAAATATGTTTTAAAAACGGGGCCGCACCCTGCTGGGAGGCAAGGATCGAGAGGACAGATTCGGCATGGCAATGGCCAACCCATTTTGCACCGCCTTCGGCGAGACAGATGGCGTGCATGAAGGTTTCCACCGACGGCAACTTCGCTTTGGGATCGACTCTGGACGCCTCCAGAACCCCTCTAACGCCAGCGTCATCGAGTGCGGGATCATCCAGTCCCTTGAGTGCGGAGGCCATGTGAACTTGAGTGAGATCACCCGCCTGCATGGTCGACAGGCTCGATCCGGAGGCCTTCACGAGAAATGTGCCATCGCCAAGGTCGGCGCTGGTGTTGCCCTCACCTAGAATGGCGAGACGACGTTGCTCCTCGCCGATCTGGTGAGAAAGCCGGATAAGTTTGTCTTGAATGTCGTGCATTTAAAAAAGGGAAATCGCGTTAGTGCCCTACAGAGGAGTTTTATTAATAATAGGAAAAGATCACATGGCGCGAACAGAGAGCCACGGTTTATAATTACTAAGTTAATCGTAAAAGATGCGTTGATGCCAATGGACAACATTGACCACATAATGGATTATTTTGACTAACTGATGCCGCTGATCCCGCCAAAATCGTTTCTTGCTCCCGGCATTCGCAGAGGGCGTTATCTATTCCTAAATATGCCAGTCCAGGGCCGCTCGCTTGCCGTGATTTGCTCCGGTTGGGAAGAATGCAAACCAGACTTTTCCATCGAACGCCCATCATTTCGCTTCGAGGCAATCGAGCTGCTTGTGGCCGGGTCTTGGGAATACCGGCGAGGCAAGCTTTGGGTGCGATGCTCTCCAGGCACACTTCTTCTTTACGGCCCAGACCGACCATTTGCTCTCCGCGCAAGAGGCGCGGGGCCACACCATAAATTCTTTCTGGATCTTGCAGGCACGACAGCGAAGACCCTACTGGAACAGAGCGCTATCCCGCAGCAAACAAGCTTCAGCCATCGCACCACGGAGCGTCTCCAGGCTCTGTTTGAACAAATTCTTTCCTGTGGCGAACTCAAGACCTCCCTACGCCATCGCACTGCCTCGGTGTTAGCCGAGGCTTTGATCGCAAGAGTCTCGGCCGAACGCACCTGGTCAAGGCCCAGAAAACGGGGGCAATCACAATCCGAGGTGGTTTTTGAAAAATGTCTCCGCTACCTGGAGACACACTACCAGTTCATCGACTCCATCGCCGATGCGGCGCAGCGCTGCCATGTCTCACCCGAATACTTCTCGCGCCTCTTCCGTAAATTCACGGGGACAACTGCGGAACGCCATCTCCTCACGCTCCGAATCAACCACGCTGCCCGCCTGCTTCAACAGGCCGACATCACGATCAAGGAAGTCTCGCTTGGCGTGGGCTTTCACGATCCCTATCACTTTTCGCGAGCCTTTAAAAAAGTGCACGGTGTTTCCCCAAAGGCTTTTCGCGAGCGGTAAGACGCCAGATTTAGATCGCCGCGAGTAGTCCCGCCATCACAGCAATAAGCAAGAGCGGCGGTTTTCTCAGACGACGTGCTTGGGCAAATCCTCAAGGTTCTCGCACCCCAACTGCTCCATCACTTGTTGGAGCTGCTTTTGCAGGATTTCGACAACCTGATCACCGCCTTTACTGCCCATGGCACAAACGCCATACATTGGCGCCCGACCGAGGAAGGTGAAGTCGGCTCCAGAGGTCATGGCAACGGCGATGTCCGATCCAGAACGAATGCCGCTATCCATCATGATTTTGATCCGGCCTTTGAATTGCTTGGCGAGCTCGCCTAGAGGCTTGATGGTCGACTGTCCCTGATCGAGCTGGCGCCCCCCGTGGTTGGAAACGATGAGGCCATCGATGCCGAGGGCGATCGCGCGCTCCGCATCCTCGGGGTTCACGATCCCCTTGATCACAAGATTGCCTTTCCACTGGTCGCGGATGGCGCGGATGCGGGACTCGTTGAGCCGCCCCGAAAAGGTTTTGTTCATGAAAAGACCGAGATGTTTCATGCTAAGACCTTTTGGAATGTAGGGTTTGAGGGTCTGGAATTGTGGGATTCCCGTAAAGAGCTGTGAAAACGACCAGACAGGGTGCGTGCACATTTGCACGACATTGCTGAGTGTCATCTTAGGAGGAACAGAAAGACCGTTTTTGATCTCCTTTGGCCGATAGCCAAAAGTCGGTGTGTCGGCGAGGAGCACAAGCGTCTTGCAGCCGGCTTCAGCTGCGCGCACCAGAAGCTTGTCGCGAAGGGTATCGTCGGCAGGATGGTAAAGCTGGAACCAGAAATCTCCCTCCGTGATTTCCGCGACTTTTTCGATACTGGCCGTGGTGACCGTGCTGAGGACAAATGGAATGTTGTTGTCCTTGGCCGTGCGGGCCAGAATCTCGCAAGCCTTGGGCCACATCAGCCCCTGCAGCCCTACCGGAGCAATACCAAAGGGTGAGGAATACTCCCTGCCGAAGAGCGTGGTTTTTTGTGAGGCCCCTTTGTAATCCCGAAGATACACGGGCTTGAGCTCCACCGCGCGAATGTCACTCGTGTTTTTTTCAAGATTTACTTCCGCCATGCAACCGCCTGAGAGGTAGTCGTAGGCAAATCCGGGCATGCGTTGCTTGGCTTTTTTAGCGAGGAGTTCGATGGAAGGATAGCGAGGATTCATGGTGACTGGTTGCGGATACTATCGCTCGAATAAGATCGCGACAGCATCGATTCCTAGGATCTTCCCTCCGACTTGGCAATCGATCGTTTAAAAAACGTGCTTTCAAAGTCTCCTGCGGAGATCAATTCGGACCTGGCAACGGACTCGCGCTCGGAATCGGATTTACAGGCTGGATAGGATGGAAACAATCCGCGTAGCTTTGATTTCCTACTAATAACCATGTTTGCTGAAAAACACTTGATCGAAGTATTGGAGAACCGAAATGTAGCAGCCTGGCGATTAAAGCTCGGGCGTTGGATCGAATCGCATCAGGTGCAAGTGGGGATCACTGTCGTGATTCTGATCAATGCTTTGATTCTCGGCCTTGAGACGAGCAAGGACATCATGGCGGCCCACGGGACGTTGCTACAAGCAGCAGACAAAATATGTCTTTCGATCTTTGTTCTGGAACTCGCCTGCAAAATGATCTCCTTCCGCTCGCTGTTCTGGCGAAGTGGGTGGAACTGGTTTGATTTTATCGTCGTGGGAATCGCGCTTCTGCCGGGCACTGGTGTCTGGGCGGTTGTGCGCTCGCTGCGCGTGCTGCGGGTGTTGCGGCTTTTCACCGTGGTGCCACAGCTGCGAAAAGTAGTCGCGGCATTCCTGCACGCAATTCCAGGCCTCTCGGGAGTGATCGCTATTATGTCGATTTTCTTTTTTACCGCAGGAGTCCTGGCTACAAAACTTTTCGGCGAGGAATTTCCCGCATGGTTTGGAACGCTTGGCCGCAGCCTCTACTCGCTCTTTCAAATCATGACCCTGGAGAGCTGGTCGATGGGTATCGTGCGTCCGGTGATGGAAGTATTTCCTTTTGCATGGGCGTTTTTCATCCCGTTCATCGTCATTGCCACCTTCACCATTCTAAACCTGTTTATCGGCATCATTGTCTCGACCATGCAGGAGCTAAGCGCATTGCCTGAGACCACCTTGCCGCGCCCCGACTTGATTAATGCACTGACCCAGATCGAGGTGGATATCCAAGCGTTGCGGAAACAAATCGAAGCCGACTCCAAGCTCCATCCCCGCCAACATCGGTAGTTTTTTTACCCTACGGCGCTTGACCTCTCAGCGGTGTTGTTAAAACCTGCCGATGAAGCGGATCAACACAAGGGAGCAAAAATGGAAAACGTCGCCTCAAAAATTGGCCTCACACCTCAATCCACCATCGCCAGCCAGCGCCTGCGCACCTACATCAACCTAAAACTGGCCTCCATCGGCCGACCCACTGCGGATTTGCCCGATGATGCAAATGGTTTCGGCAATCTTGCCGAGTCGATGCTGGCCCATAACCGGGAGACAGCGCGCCTCCTCGCCGATTACCAGTGCCCGGCCGATTGGCGCATCCAACGGTTTTTGGATGAATACCTCTACCCCACCGGTCACATTCCCCGGCTGCCCTCCCAGACATTTGTGCTGGACCGTCATGGATTGGCGCGTGCGCTTTCTCTGCCTTGCGACGGAGACGAGTTTGTCTCTGATATCATCAGCAGCTACCGCGTCAAACAGGGCGTGCTCCACAACCCTGCCAAGGACCGCCGGACCACTCAAGGCGTCTTCCATATCGCCGAAGGCGGCCTGCCGATACCTGACGATAAAAAAGCGGTCCCGCTGGGGACATTCTCGCGGATGCTGGAATTTGCCCTGAATCCGCCAGAGGACTTGCTTCGCCTCCCTTTCACCGCCGGACGGGAAAAGGAAGCTGGGTGTTTTGTTTCCCTGCTGCTGCGTCCGCTTGTATGTCCTGCCGTTCCGGGTTTTACCAGTGAGAAGCGCATGGAAATTCGTTTTTTCGCACCGGGAAATCTTGTGAGCAATTTGGATTTTGTGGAAAGCATCTTCGGCAACGGCGGGGACCCTTTTCTGCCGCAGAACGATGCCGGACTCGATCCCGAGCACTGGAGCGGACACAGCGGATGCGTGATTCTCGCCCCTCACCTCACCACGGTGAAAAAAGTGGATGCCGGCCTGCCCCATTGGGACAATGCCACAGAGCGCCAGCGTCGCGATGGCATGTGCTGGAAAGAAAGCGATGAACTCTACAATGGCGGCTCGGCCTTCAAGATCACCGCACGCAATGAATCCGGGGTGATAGTGACACTCATTGCCGACAATTATTTTGGCTATTGTAAAAAGGAGGTGAAAACCCAGATCGGTTTTGCTGCCAATCTCTACGGCCGGGCCGAGGAGGAACACGCCGGCGGTGCATTGGTTTTTCCAGCCTACGACCTCGGCGAGGAGTTCGATGGAGCCCTTCATGTGAAAAATCTGGGCCACACATTTTCAGAAACGACCCGCCAATTTTCCGATGTGATGGAATTGAAGCCCGAGGGATACGCCGTGGATGAACACCACCCTGGGATTTTTTATGTTCCCGAAGACGTCAAGGTAAGCCTGCCCAATCTCCGGGTTTCGTGGACGCTCGAGGATGGCACGCAGCACGCCCTGAAGCTTCTCCCCGGGCATGTCTACGTCCGCCCCTCGGGTTACCGCATCACTCTTCGCAAAAATTCAAGCGGTCGGGGCTGGCGCTTGATCGGAACGCGTGCCAACGCCACGTTCTGCCACAAACCCTGCACCGTTTCGGGAGGTGGAAAGTCCGAAATCTCGAAATCCATCTCGGACGCGATCATCCATGGACCTGTCTTTGTCGCCGACTTCAAGCACGACTTCGACAAGGTCGACGAACTCCTTTCCATTGACTACTCAAACCGTTTTCGCGATCCGCTTCGCTGCGGCAAGGATAAGAGACCGCTCCTCAGTCCAGAGCGTTCGCTGGGATCGGTGATCAAGCTTCTAGCCCCCTCGCCCAGCGACTATTCGGATGAATACAATCAGTGGCTGGCCACGATACCACAGCATGTGAAGGAGCTGCTTTTTGTGGTCAAGCGATTCCACCATCCATCGTGGGGGGAGGACTGGCGCTCTCAATTCAGTGTCGACATGATCAATGGAGTGCCCGGCCATGAGCTGAAGTTCCGAAACAACCACCTCTCGACCGACTTTCTGCGGGTGGGCTTCGAGACGGATGAATCCTGGCGCGTTTTTAGCCTGAGGCAGGATTTCTTCCCTGCTATGAAACTTCAAATGGAAGACGACATCACCGCCTCGGTGATCGTGCCACGTTCCGCACTAGAGAACCCTCCAGGCGATCAGCTAGGCGGATCGATGAAATTTGCCGAGAACTGTGAGTTCCGTTTATTTCAGCGACCTGACGATGCGATCCATCCCGGCTACGACAAGCAAACCGAGCTGGATTTTTCAAAACCGGGGAATTTCTTTTCCAACTATCAACCCCTCACTCGCAATGATGTGCGGGAGCTTTTCGAGGATGCCGTTGTCTTTTCCAAGTTTACGCGACCGATGCAAGAGGCCATTGCTGCCGCTGTGGAGGGAGAGGATTACCCCCGATTCTTTGTGTGCTCGTCCTCGCCTCGCATCGTCGATGGCAAGCCGACAAAAAATCCGCGCTATCTCCAAACAAGACAGGATCTGGTGGAGCCACGCGATGCCTATCTTGCGGAAGTCACCCGCAGGCTGCATCGCGGCATTCCCCGCACGGCCCCTCTCCACACGCCGGTGAATGCCATTCTTCCCGGCCGTCGCAACAACCCGCCCGAGAAGGGCGTTCGCTCGCTCGCGGTTTTCAATCCCATCCACTTCCTCGAGCTTCCCGAGCTCTTTCTTGAATTCATCTGTTCCCTCACAGGCAAATCCCCCTCCACCACAGGAGCCGGCAGCGAAGGCGCACTGACCAAAGGCCCGTTCAACGCGCTGCCACCGATCATCGACCTGAATGCCTCGCTCGTAGGGTATATGCTCACCCGGCAGCCCGTATTCATTACCGCTGCGGGACATGTCGGCCCGAATGTGCGCGTGGACCACGATGTGAGCCTGCTTGTTCCCGAGGTCTGGTCGCGAATGACTCCCGAGGAGCGCGCACCGGAGTTTCTCATCGCCAATGGATGTCTGGACCGCGTGCCGGACATCATGTTCCAGGAACAACTACTGCCCTCCAGCCGTCTCGGCTGGCGGATCAATAGCACGTTTGTGCGAATGTTTTTCGGCCGCATTTTCAACTACCCGCACCGTGTCTTCACAACTGAAATGCTGGAACCCGAGAAACAGGATCTAGCGGCTTTTGCGGAAGGAATGAATAACATCGCCGCAACGCAAAAACTCGTGGCCGAAGCCTACTTTGCCGATGGATGTGTCGAAATGGCTTGTCCCCCGCTCCAAGCTCTTCTCCACATCATGCGTGACGGACATTTCCAAAACAAAACCCTTAACGATCCGGAGGTCAGAAGTCTCTTCGACCCCGAGAAGGCTTTGGAAAGCGATTGGTATATAGATCGTCTGGCGGCAACTGTTGCGAATGATCGCAATCTCTGGCAGCGCCACGTTAAGAATCTTGAAAATTTTTCCCGTCGCCCGCACAACCAGGAAACTTCCAAGCAGCTTGGTATCCCGGCCCGTCTTCACAAAGCCTACCGCTTTCTAGATGCGACCAACTCGCCCGAATACATGGAAAGCCTGCGCGGAACCATAGGAAGACAGCCGCTTTCAGAATGAGGCGGGCGGCTCTATTAGGTATTTCAGTTCTTCTCGCAGTAATTGCCGGTTGGTTGCTGCATTCAGTGGGCATGTATCCCCGTGAAGTCTCATTCATGGGAGCCATATTCATTCTAGCGGCCCTGCTCTGGACAACAGAGGCCATCCCGCTATTTGCCACAAGCTTCCTTGTTTTTGGTCTGCAGATTCTGCTTTTGGCAAATCCGGGTGGCTGGCCATTTTTGGGATTTGAGAGCGGTCACTCGCCCGACTATGCAGCTATCATCGGAGCGGCTGCCGACCCGGTTCTCTTCCTGTTTTTCGGCGGATTCCTCCTCGCCAAAGCAGCCGAGAAGGTTGGCATCGATCGAAGACTCTCGGTCATCATGCTGCGGCCCTTCGGCAATCGGCCCGCATTCGTTCTTTTTGGCGTGATGCTCATCACAGGCATTTTTTCGATGTGGATGAGCAACACCGCCACGGCGGCGATGATGCTTACAGTCGTGGGCCCCTTGCTTTTCACACTCGAACGCACAAGCAACCTTCGCAAGGCACTCCTGCTTGGCATCGCCTTTGCGGCAAATATCGGAGGCATGGCCACACCGATCGGCAGCCCTCCCAATTTGGTCGCGATAGGATTCCTTGAACACAGCGAACAACCCGTTGATTTTCTCGATTGGATGTTTGTGGGCTTCCCCATGGCCACTCTCTTGCTCGGGTTTGCCTGGTGGGTGCTGCTCAAAATCTTCAATCCGCCACGCGATCCGGTTTCCATCAACATCGATGCCCCGCGCATATCCCCGAGGGGCTGGACTGTAATCGTTGTTTTCTTTGTCACAGTGATCCTGTGGCTCTCCGATCGCCTGCTCGGAGTGCCCGCATCCGTTGTCGCACTGTTGCCAGTGATTGTTTTCACCACATCGGGCATTTTGGATTCGGAAGATCTCAAATCCATTGAGTGGGACGTTCTCATCCTTATTGCCGGCGGCATTTCCCTCGGTGCCGGCATGCAGATGAGCGGACTGGATGACGTGATTGCCTCGTGGCTGGCAAAATCCTCATTTGGAGGCGTGGCCCTCCTCCTGCTTTTGGCGGTAGGAACCGCTGCATTGAGCACGTTCATGTCAAACACCGCAGCCGCCAACCTGCTGCTTCCCATCGGAGTCTCCGCAACCACGATCTCGAGCAACATTCCACTGGATCAAGCCGCCATCACTCTCGCTCTAGCCGCCTGCCTCGGGTTTGCACTGCCGATCAGCACCCCTCCAAACGCCATCGCCTACTCGCGGGGAGGTCTCACGGTGAAAGATGGAGCCATTCCGGCCATATTGATCGGCGTGTTCGGCCTCCTGCTGCTGATGACCGTCGTCCCGCTCCTATTCAAGCTCCAGAGCCTTTTTAAATAAAGGGCTCTGTATCAAAAAAGTGGGGGCAGCCGGATTCGAACCGACAACCAAGCGGTTATGAGCCGCCTGCTCTAACCGTTGAGCTATGCCCCCGTTGTGAACAGAAACCTGCGGACCCGAATATTGCGGCCAGCCGTTTAGATACTCATACAAAGCCTCTCTCGTTTGGCAACTTTCAATATCCCCAGGGTGATCAAAGAAAGGTGTTCTTAGTTTTTTCCCAATTCCGCCTGAATCGTAATGAGCTTGTTATAAAGCGGACGCAGGCCATCCGGAATCACCCGGGTGCCACCAATCACGGCGATGAAGTTTGAGTCACCAATCCAGCGGGGAACAATGTGGATGTGAAGGTGGTCGAGCACTCCAGCCCCAGCAGCTTTGCCGAGATTCCAACCGACATTGAAGCCCTGGGCTTTGACGGCTACTTGGAGCAAGCGCTGCGCATGAATGCTGAGTTGCCACAAATCGAGAACTTCCGCGTCCGTGACCTCTGCCATTTCAACGACCTTGCGTTTTGGCACCGCCATGAGATGCCCGGCAGAATACGGGTATTTGTTCATGATCAGAAAAGCCGTTTCCCGCCTTGCGATCACAAAGTGAGCGGCATCGTCGGAACTCGCCGCCGCCTCCGATAAAAAATCCACTCCGCTCTGGTGTTCCTCCTGAAAATACTCGACCCGCCATGGAGCCCAGATGGATTCGATCTCGCGTTTCGGAAATTGCTCGTTCATGGGAGGCAGCATGCCCGAGCCACAGAGGAACTGAAAAGGGATTTTAGCGGTCGATATCCTGCAGAAGAGCCTGCGCCGCGCGCTCTCCGGCACCCTTTGCGTCGAGCATGGAGACAATTTTTGACATCTCGATCCGCAAGCCATCACGCGCGGAAGCGTCCCGGAGCAAACGCAACGCCTCGGCCGCAAGGGCGGAAGGGCTCGCTTCGTCTTGGATGAACTCCCGAATGATGTGCGGAGCTGGAGCCGCCGGCAGCCTTGGATCAGAGGGAGGGTTCACTCGATAGTTGTTCAAAATATTCACGATCCCGAGCGCGTTGACATCGACGAGGCGTTTGCCGACCTCGAAGGTGAGCCAGGCGGTTTTATAAACGAGAGCGTGGGGAAGCTCGAAGAATGCCGCTTCCAAGGTGGCTGTGCCCGAACAAACGAGGCCAGCCGTGGCTCTTTGCATGAGATTGTGCGCCTCGCCGTTTAGGATCTTGACAGGGAAACCACCAGCGACCTGCCTCATGAGAGCGGCGCGGTCGGGACTCGCCGCCGCCGCCTCGAAGCGGATGCCTGGCATTTGAGCTGTAACCAATCGCGCCGCATCGATCATGACGGGAAAAATACGCTTCACCTCACGATCGCGACTGCCAGGAAACAGACCAAAAACCGCCTCCTCACGCAGCCCAACGTTTCGCTCCGCCTCCAACGCCTCAAGCAGCGGATGCCCCACAAAGACGGTGTGCAAGCCGCTTGCCTCATACATCTGGGCTTCAAAGGGAAACACACAGATCATCAGATCCAAAATGCGCGCCATTTTGGGAATGCGCCCACGGTTCCATGCCCACACCTGGGGGCTGATATAATAAAGAATTTTACCCCGGTAATTTGCACGGCGCAGTGCTTTTGCCAGTCGCAGATTAAACCCGGGGTAATCCACCAAAACAACAGCGTCCGGCTTTTCATGCTGAATAGCCGATAGCATCGATTGGAATTTTTCCCGGAAGTAACCGTAATTTTTAAGCACATCCCAGAGACCGGTGACCGCAGCGCGCTGTGCCCAGTTGTCAAATCTACACTCGCAAAGGGCCTGCATCCGTTCCCCTCCAGCGCCGCCGAAACGCACCCCTGGCGACTGCCTTTGTATGGCACGCATCACCTCGACCGCCCGCGAATCACCGCTTTCCTCCCCCGCGACAAACCAGAGAAAAAGATCACGCATCGGATATTAAAAAAAGGGGAGCCGACGACGGGACTCGAACCCGTGACCTATCGATTACGAATCGATTGCACTACCACTGTGCTACGTCGGCCTGATTGAAAACGTGCCACAGACTCTTGTCGGCTGCCAATTCGTTTATGAGCAACCGAAAAAGCCACGGGTGCGTGTTACTCGGTAATGATGTCCTTGTAGGTCTTGCCGGAAGGAATCATCGGCAGCACGTGCTCGGTGTAGGGAGTCATGACATCAAGGATGTAGACCTCTTTGGATTCGAGCATGCGCTTGATGGCACCCGGCAGGTCTTTCTTATGGATGACGCGCTCGCATTTCACGCCGAAGCCTTTGCAAAGCTGGACGTAATCGGGGTAAATACGCCCGAGGTCACGAGGATCGCCAAGGAAGGTGTGTCCACGGTTACCACCATGGAAGCGGTCTTCCCACTGGACGACCATTCCGAGGTGCTGGTTGTTGAGGATGATTGCCTTTGCAGCGATGCCTTCAATGTGGGCGGTGGCGAGTTCCTGCACATTCATGAGGAAGGAACCATCACCGTCGATATCGATGACTTGCTTGTGAGGCGCTCCCACTTTGGCACCCATCGCGGAGGGGTAGCCGAAGCCCATGGATCCGAGGCCTGCGGAAGTAACAAGCGAGCGCGGCTTGTCGAAATTGTAAAATTGAGCTGCCCACATCTGGTGCTGCCCGACACCGGTGGTGATAATCGCTTCACCCTTGGTCATCTCGCAGAGGAGTTGGATGACATGCTGCGGCTGAATGACATCGTCGGTATCCTTGAAGGAGAGCGGATACTTGGCTTTCCACTCATTGATCTTGCGATACCAGTCGGCAAAGCGGGTGAAGTTTTTCGTGGTGCGCTTGTATCCGGCTTGGTCGAGAAGCTTGTTCACTCTTGTGAGCGCGTATTTGAGATCGCTCAGGATCGGGAGCCGGACGGTCTTGTTTTTATTGATCTCGGAATTGTCGATGTCGATGTGAACGATGGTGCCGTGCTCGCAGAATTTCTCGACCTTTCCAGTGACTCGATCATCAAACCGCACTCCGATGGCCAAGAGGAGGTCGGCTTCGTTCACCGCATTGTTGGCGTAAACGGTGCCATGCATGCCCAGCCACTTGAGCGAGAGAGAATGCGTCTCGGGGAAGCAACCGATGCCCATCAGCGTGGTGGCCACCGGTATTTGGGTGCGCTCGGCGAATTCGAGCAGCTCTTTGGAGGCATCGCCTGAGATCACACCACCACCGCAATAAATCATAGGAGCCTTGGCTTCCTTGATAAGACCGATCAATTCATGGAGAGCAACATCGTCGGCGCGACGCTCGGGCTTGTATCCGCGCAGGCTCACAGTCTTGGGGAAGATCGGCTGCGTGGTCTGCATCTGGATATTCTTAGGAATATCGATTAGCACCGGGCCGGGACGACCGGACTGGGCGATGTAGAAAGCTTCCTTAACAATGCGGGGAATCTCGGTGATATCCCACACAAGGTAGCTGTGCTTCACCATGGGAAGCGTCATGCCGAAAACGTCGGTCTCCTGAAATGCACCGCGACCGATCATTTCCTGCGGCACCTGCCCGGTGATGGCAACGAGCGGCGTGGAATCCATAAAGGCATCGGCGATGCCGGTGACAAGATTTGTCGCACCCGGACCGGAAGTCGCCATACAGACGCCCGCCTTGCCGGTAACGCGGGCATACCCTTCGGCGGCAAAGACGCCACCCTGCTCGTGACGGGGGAGAATAGTGCGGATTTTTTTGGTCTTTGTAAGCGCCTGATGCATTGGCATTGAGCATCCACCAGGATAGGCGAAAATCACCTCCACGCCTTCGCGCTCGAGACATTCGACAAGAATTTCCGCCCCGTTCATGACTTTACCCCGGTCAGGAGAATTGGCGGATTTTGCTGCAGCGGATTTCTTGGTCTTCATGGAAATTATGTTGGAAAAGCCCGCTACCATACGCTTCCGATGCTCGTTGGCGAGTCCAAAAACGCTCGCCAATGACATGAATAGCCTCCAGCATTTCCAGTGTTCACATCACAAACGATGATCAAAAAACTTCTCCACACCCGCTATCGCGTCAGCGACCTGGATAAAACCGTAACTTTTTACCGAGATGTCCTGGGTCTACAGGAAACCCGTCGCAGCAAGAGCGGGCGAGGATCTGAGCTTGTTTTTTTCAAGGCCCCCGGCAGCGAGGAGGAAATTGAAATCTGCAAATTCGACGGGAGTGGCCCCGTGCAAGTCGGCCCTGATCTCACGCACCTCGCTTTTGAGGTGGAGGACATCGAGGCTTTTGCAAAACACTCCGCCGCTCTTGGGTATCCGCTGAGCGATGGTCCTCACAAAACCTCCAGTGGGTCGGTGATCGCCTTCGTCGACGCCCCCGAGGGCTACGAGGTCGAGCTTATCCAACCGGCGAGGTAAGCCGGTTCGAAGCCTTTGGCGGATTTCTTGTCTTTACGGAGGCGGCGGCTTCGCTAGATTTCGCGATTCTCTTATGTCAATTGTTTTTCCGATTTTGATCACTCTGCACGTCATCGTGTGCGTTCTGATGGTTTTGGTGGTTCTCATGCAGAGGCCGCGCAGCGAAGGCCTCGGCTCCGCTTTTGGAGGCGGTCTCACAGACAATGTCTTCGGCTCGCAAACCACAAACGTGCTCGCCCGCTTCACCACATGGCTGGCGGTGGCATTTTTTGCGATCACACTGCTACTTTCGATTATCACGGCAAAAGCCAACAGCGGAAAAACCGAAATCCAGAAAAAACTCCTCTCCGAACCTGTGCCCGAGGCTGCCTCCACTCCCGCTTCCACACCCGCATTGCCTCAGCCTGAAGCCACCCCAACTCAACCAGAAGCAACTCCGCAAGCGGCAACCCCTGTTGTCGAGGAGGTCCAGGTCGTGATCACAGAGGAGGCGTCAAGCAATGCTCCTGCTTCAGACAAGGCCCAACCTGCCACTGGGGAGCCAGCAACCACAGCGCCGGAACCAGAAGCGCCCGTTACTCCCCAGAACTAAGCTTTCAAGTATTAAGCCCGCTTTTCTGGGATAATTTCCCGCCCCAACAGCCGATAAGATTCGATGAAAATTCTAGGGAACATCGATGCAACCCGGCGTTGGAGAAAAAAATTTACGGGGCCAGTTGTTCTTGTTCCCACCATGGGAGCTCTTCACCACGGTCATGAAGCCTTGGTGAGACAAGCTCGCCGCTTGGCGGGACGCACTGGCGGGGTGATCGTCTCGATTTTTGTGAATCCCACGCAATTTGGGCCAAAGGAGGATTTCGCCGCCTATCCTCGACCGATCAAAAACGATATCGCCGTTTGCAAGAATGCCGGAGCTGATGCCGTATTCATTCCCTCGGTAGCTGAGATGTATGGAAGTGGCGCCAGTGTGGTTGTGGATGAGAAAAGCCTATCGGCCACGTTGTGTGGCCGCTCCCGCCCTGGGCATTTTGCAGGAGTTTGCACTGTGGTGGCGAAATTGTTTCTGATCACCCAACCCACCCACGCCGTGTTTGGCGAAAAGGATTGGCAACAACTGGCAATCATTCGCCGCATGGTTCGCGACTTGAATTTTCCCATCCTCATCGCGCCTGCCCCGACCATTCGCGAATCGGACGGACTTGCTGCAAGCTCACGCAACACCTACCTAAGCCCTGCCGAGCGGTTGCTTGCTCCAGGAATCCACGAAGGCCTCCAGAAAGCATCCCATTTAAAAAATCCAGTAGCGGTTAGTCGCTCTGCCACCAAGTTGATTGAAGCAATTCCCGGAGCCCGCATCGACTATATCGAAGCAGTCGATGCCGAGACACTGGCGCCACTTGTTTCACGAAAATCCAATGGCCGGCTTGCCGCTGCCGTCTTTCTGGGCAAGACGCGTCTCATCGACAACATTCCCCTCCCCCCATTGAAATGAGACAATTTGATTTTATCGTGATTGGTAGCGGCATTGCCGGTCTTTCCTTCGCTCTCAAAGCAGCTCAAAAAGGCCGTGTCGCCTTGGTAACAAAACGTGCCTGCGCCGACTCGAACACCGCCTGGGCCCAAGGCGGCGTTGCCTGCGTGATGAGCGGCGAGGATTCTTTTGAACTCCACATACGCGACACACTGGATGCCGGGGCGGGCCTGTGCCATGAAGATGTCGTGCGCACCGTAGTGACCGAAGGCCCCGAACGGATCGCGGAACTCATGGATCTCGGTGTCCATTTCGACGTCCGCGAAAACGGCAATGGCAGCCATGAACTCGACCTCGGCCGCGAGGGCGGACACTCCAAGAGACGAATCCTGCATTCACAAGACGCCACCGGGCGCGAAATCGAGCGCACGCTCATCGCCCAAATCGCCTCACACCCGAACATCGAGGTCATGGAAAACCACATGGCGGTGGATTTCATCACCACCGGCAAGCTCGGCTATGCGATGGCAAACAGCTGCGTCGGCGTGTATGTGCTCCATGAGGAGACCGGAGAGGTGGAGACACTGCGTAGCGATGTCACGGTTTTGGCCACCGGCGGTTGCGGCAAGGTGTATCTCTACACCACCAATCCCGATGTGGCGACCGGAGACGGCGTTGCCATGGCATGGCGAGCCGGTGCCGCGATTTCAAACATGGAGTTCATCCAATTCCATCCAACGTGCCTTTACCATCCGGAGATCAAATCCTTTCTGATCTCCGAAGTCGTCCGAGGAGAGGGAGGCATCCTTATCAATGAACGCGGCCAGCGGTTCATGGAGCACCACAATCCTCAAAAGGAACTCGCTCCACGCGACATTGTGGCCCGCGCGATCGATGCGGAGATGAAACGCAGTGGTGCCAAGTGCGTCTATCTCGATATCACCCACAAGACGCCGGAATTTATCCAGTCTCGCTTTCCCACGATTTACGAAACCTGTCTAAAAGCGGGTCTGGACATCACGCGATCTCCCATTCCGGTCGTTCCTGCGGCGCACTACCAATGCGGCGGCGTTCAAACAGACATCAACGGGGAGACCACCCTGCGGGGCCTCTACGCAATTGGTGAGGTTGCCTGCACTGGACTCCACGGCGCCAACCGGCTTGCCAGCAACTCGCTTCTCGAAGGCGTGGTGGCCGCCCACCGCGCCTTTGAGAAATCCACCCGCAACCGCAGCGAGCCCGTGGAATACACCTTGCCCGAGTGGAGGTCCGGCAAGGTTCAAGATGTGGACGAGCTTGTCGTCATCTCCCACAACTGGGAGGAAATTCGCCGCCTCATGTGGGACTACGTGGGAATTGTCCGCACCGACAAGCGCTTGAAACGTGCGGCCACCCGCTTGCGAAACCTCCATTCTGAAGTTCAGGAGTTTTACTGGAATTTCAAAGTCACCACCGACCTGCTCGAGCTGCGCAATCTGGTCACCGTGGCCTCCCTCGTGGTGGACTGCGCCCTAAGCCGCAAGGAAAGCCGAGGACTGCACTTCACGCTTGATTATCCCGATCGCGACGATGGTCGATTTCTGCACGACACGATGATGCGGCGGGTTTAGGGAGTTTAGGAGGTTTAGGATTTTTGGGCCGGCGTTTTAGCACGGCGCAAAGACGCGCAGCTTGAAGGAGGAAACCGAAAAATCGCACGGGAGGATTCCGGCCGATTCTCCATCCAACTCCATAGGCACCTCGCCCGCGCTGTGAATTTTGAGTGCTTCCGTTTGAAAATAATCAACGTCGGGCAGATTGGGATGAGTGCCGAAGGCAATCGCTTGAAAATAGCGCACGACATCCCAGTGGCTTTGATTTTTAAAAACCACCACGTCGAGCAACCCATCATACAGGCTCGCCCTCTTGAACAACGGAAACGGCCCACCATAATTTCTGCCATTTCCAATCAGCACAAAGCAGCCCTCGCATGACAACATTCCCTTGGGCTCCACAAAAACCCGCGGTGGTTGCACCGATACGACCTGCACAAGTGTAAGAAGATAGCTCAGAGGTCCTAGGGCGTTTTTAAAATCGATCGTCGTCTTGCGGACCACCTCGGCATCAAGGCCCACTCCCGCGAGTTGAATAAAGTGGCGGTCGTTCGCCAGTGGCAAATCAACATCGACACAGGCTCCGCGCTCGATGACATCCCAGGCTTTCTCCAGATTCCCCAGCGGAATCCCGATTTCCTGGGCAAAGACATTCATCGTTCCGACTGGAAGGATCCCCAATCGCACTTGGGATCCAGCGATGCCATTCACAACTTCGTTGATCGTGCCATCACCACCGGCGGCGATGACAGCATCAAACCCCTCCTCCACGGCACTGCGGGCGATTTTGCGAGCATCGCCGATGGAATGGGTGATCCTCAATTCCGTTTGCGAGGAAAGCGAGGCAACCTTGGCTTGGAGTTTTCTTGCCCTTGCTCCCTTGGCAGCCGGGTTGAGGATAATGAGGCTCTTATTCACACTTCACTTTCGGAGTAGTAGGGGTAGCTTCTCGGTGTGTCTTCGATTGCCAAGCCAATTCTGATAACACTGGGAGCGCTTGCGGCTGCATATGCCGTGCTCGTTTTACTGGTGAACATCTACCTTCAATCCAGCGACGTGCAGGCCCGTCTGCGGGAGGCTCTTTCGCGGGTGGCCGGCATGCCTTCCGAAGTGAACCGCACTTACTACACTCCTTGGTCAGGGCTCACTGTTTCCGGCATCACACTCCCTTCACAAACCGACTCCAAAACACCACTCCTCGAAGTCCAATCGCTCAAAGCCAGCATCCGTTTGACTTCGTTTTTACAAGGCAGGATTCAGATCCGGAGCATCTCAATCGCCTCACCCATCCTTGTCATGCGCCAAAATGCCAACGGCTCATGGTCGCCTGCATACAAAACCACAAAAGCTCACACCCCCGAATCCCTGCCCTCTAGCGCCCTCTCCGCCCCTGGCACTTCCGAGCAAAAGCCTCTTGTGGTTGGGACGCCAACGCCCTCCGTCCAAGGGCCCATCTTGGAGCGAAGCAACGAGCCATCGATTGATACACCGCAGATCACGATCGAGTCTTTGCGGATCCGCAACGGACGCGCTGTTTTTACCGACAGCAAAAACAAGCATGTGCTCGAATTGAAGGGCATCCAAGTGGATTCCCCATCGATCACGGATGGCGCCATTTCGGGGACGTTCCGCATCCAGCAGGCGATTATCGTCGGTTCGCTAAAACCTCGGAAGTTCACAGGCACATTCGAGTGGAGCAATGGCCACTTGGCGATCCCTGAAATTCAAGCGGAACTCGCCGAAGGACGTCTTGGTGGCAATTTTACCCTCTCCCCCATTCCTACGCCCGACTTCGCACTCAATCTTTTCCTACAAGATGTCTCGGTGAAAAAACTAGCCGAGGATGCCGGGTATGAATCGGAGGGCTCACGCGGCCAACTCTCGGGAAAGCTCCTCCTTACCGGTGCGCCTGCCAATAAAGCCACTTACAAAGGAACCGCCGAAGTTCGCCTGGTCGAAGCCCGGGTCGAGCCGATCGATTTGATCCGCCAACTTGGCGAGTTGTTGCGTGTGGATGAACTTCAAATGCTGGAACTCAAAACAGCCGAAGCAGATTTCAGCATTCGCGACGAAAAGGTGATCGTGGATCGTCTGATCATGGCCTCTGAGAACCTGATGATGGATGCCACGGGCCAGAGCGGCTTTGATGGGAAGCTTGATCTTGCCGCACGCTTCCACGTGAATGAAAAACTCCGCCGTGAAACCCGGGGTATCATTGGATCGAACTTTAAGGAGTCCGAGACGCCTGGATATACCCACATTCCTTTTAGCGTTAATGGAACGCTTGCGCAGCCAAAGTCCGACCTCTTCGACAAAATCATGGGCGTGCGTATCGGACAGGATGTTGGCGGTCTTTTGAAAAACATCCTCCGCATGCCAAAGAACAAGAAACAGCCCACCCCGACTCCAACCCCGTCACCAGCTCAATAATTTTTTAGAACAATGCGCGTAATCGCAGGCACTGCGGGCGGCAGGCCGCTCAAAGCCCCCCCCGATGGATTGCGTCCCACGATGGACCGCGTGCGGGCTGCCGTTTTTTCGAGTCTTGGAGACCTCGTCTTGGAGGCCAAGGTGCTGGATCTCTTCGCAGGATCCGGCGGGATGGGCATTGAGGCCTTGAGTCGCGGAGCGGCACAAGCAGTGTTTGTGGATAATAATGAACGATGCGTCCGTTGCATCCGCGAAAACCTCCGCATGGCTGGAGCCGAAGCAAGCGTGCAAACACTGGATGCATTCCGCTTCATCGATCTTTACGCCAGCGAATCTGAATTCGACCTCATCTTTGCCGATCCTCCCTATGCGAAGCTCCCGACCGACACGGATCACGCCGCTGCCTTGGTAGCATCCACCAAGCTCGCGGCAGCGCTTCGGCCGGACGGTTTATTTGTCCTGGAAAAACAGGCCCGGGGAGACATTTCCGAAAACTCCGTCTTTGAAGTTGTGAAAAAGAAACGCTACGGCGGCAGCGAAATCCTTTATCTGCGTCCACGATGATTGGTTTGGTGCGTCTCCTTTACAATCTCCTCTTCCCCATCGTCCTTGTGATCATGCTGCCAGGGTTCCTGCTACGCATGATCCGGCGGGGAAAATACAGGCATAAATTTGGCCAACGGTTTGCGATCTACTCGCCCGGAGTTCTTGAGAAAATTGCAGGCACAGGCCGCATCTGGATTCATGCCGTGAGTGTGGGCGAGGTGAATATCGCGATGAAGCTCATTCAAGCACTCCGCGAGGAGGATGAGACCCTCGAGTTTGTGCTCTCCACGACCACATCCACCGGGTTCAAGCTTGCCGCAACGCGAAAAACCCCCTGGCTTGAGCCGATCTACAACCCTCTCGATTTTTATCCAGTAGCCCGTCGTGCGATGCACCTCATCCGGCCACGGCAGTTCATTCTGGTGGAGGCCGAGGTGTGGCCGAATACAGTGTGCGAAGCCCGTCTCCTTGGTATCAAAACCGCGCTTGTCAACGCCCGCCTCTCCCCGCGCTCTGAGAAACGCTTCCGTGCGATCAGATGGATTGCCGCTCCCATTTTCAACCAGCTTGACGTGCTCTGCCTACAGGAACCAGCCGATGCGAAGCGTTGGATCGCCATTGGCGTGAAACCCGAAAAGCTCCAGGTAACGGGCAGCATCAAGTTCGACGATGCCGCAACCGCACCGCGACCGTCTCGTGATTTCAAACCTGTTCTTGAAAGCTTGGGCGTCGCGCCTGGTTCGCCAATCCTCCTTGGGGGTAGCACGTTTGATGGTGAGGAGGAAATTCTCGCAGGCGTCTATCGAGAACTTCGTAAAATCCATCCGGATCTTTTCCTCATTTTGGTTCCCCGCCACCACGAGCGTGCGGATGCCGTTGCCCGGCGTTTGGAGCAACTCGGCCATGTTGTTGCACGCCGCACGCAGCCTGCTGATGGTGTAAATCCGGCAAAGCCCGACATCCTTCTCGTGGACACCACCGGAGAGCTTGCGAGCTGGTATCTCTGTGCCAGCGTCGTGTTCATCGGCAAGAGCCTTTGCGCCAAAGGCGGCCAGAATCCCGCCGAACCCGTCACTGTGGGCGTTCCGGTGGTCTTTGGTCCGAACATGCAAAATTTTGCTACACTGGTAAAAAGTTTTCTTGATGCTGAAGCCGCGATCGAAATTAAAGATGCAGCAACTCTGCAACAGGCGGTCCGGCGTTTGCTTGAATCACCGGAATTGAGCGCCTCAATGGCGGACAAAGCTGCAAAGTGCCTGGCGGTTCATCGCGGCGCAACAACGCGCACCGTCAAGATTCTCCGCTCGCTCTAGCAACAGCTCATTTCTTTTTGAATGCGAGAACGGCGGTGACCACTTTTTCCATCGGAATCTCCTGCATGCAGCGGAAGTCTATGGGGCATTCGCGGAGGAAGCACGGACTGCACTCGACTTTTTGACGGATCACAGTGCTTCCCGCTCCGCGCGGGCCGGTGAGATCCGGTTCCGTGGAGCCAAAAATGGCGACGAGAGGAGTGCCGATGAAGTCGGCGAGGTGCATGGTGCCGGTGTCATTCGTAACGAGCCCGGTGAGGCGCGACAGCAGATCCATCAACTCGCCGAGAGAGGTTTTACCGGTGAGGTCGGTAATGTTGGGGATGCCAGCCGCGATTTCCCTAGCAATCGGCGCGTCAGCCGCAGTGCCAAGGATCACCCACTGGCAGTCAAGCTGCTCATTCACCTCTTTGATGAGCATTTGATATTTGTAGGCCGGCCAGCGTTTGGCGGAACCGTATTCCGCTCCGGGGCAGATACCGATGACGCACTCCGAGCGGTTTGCCTTCCAGATCGGGGCTGGAGGGGGTGACACCTCCGCGCCGCAGCGGGCGGCAATGCGTAAATAACGCTCGGTGTCGTGCTCGGGACGACTTCCCGGCTGAGGCTCACGAACAATCTGGTTGAGAAGCTTACTGCGCCAATGTCCGGCAAAGCCGACACGGCGGGGAATACCGGCGAGCCATGCCTCGAGGGCAGATCGCAACGAGTTCGGCAAAAGCACCGCCACCTCGAAACGACCACGCAATTTTTTGGCCACGGAGAAAATCGACTCCCCGGGTTCGATAGCAATGACCTCATCCACCTCCCCCACCCGCTGCCAGAAACCAGCCAGCTTGGCGGGTGTGAGCACGGCGAGATAAGCATCCGGGCGACCATTCTTGAAAGCCCGCACGGTGGGCACGCTCATCACGGCATCGCCTAACCAGTTTGGGGATCGCACAACCATGCAAAAAGGATGCGGGGCCTTCTCGCCGGGAGGAAGAAAAATCCCGCGCTTCACGGAATCGAGCAGGAATTTCGGACGCGGGGTCTTCCAGCGGTTGTGCACCCAGAACCAGTCCGCAGGCGAGGTGCGGATTTGCTTTTCGAGGACTTTGTTGATGTCGAGCGTAAGCTTATCGGGATTGTCTGGCGTCCAGGGAATTTCTTCACTCAAGACGACACGCCACTTCGCAAAACCAGTTGTGTAGATGGCTACAGGGATCACTACCGCATTGGTGCGAATGGCAAGAGTCGCGGTGAGTGGCGATGTCGAGCAGAGCCGGTTGAAAAAGGGTGTCCACACCCCGCTATTGCCGGCGTGTTGGTCGACGAGCACACCGAGAATGCCTGGCTGACGCAATAATGCCAGAGCACCTTGAAATCCCGCCCGCCGGTCGAATGTCAGCACACCGAGACGGCGACGGTCACGATTCACCAGATCGTCAACAAGCTTGTTGTGGAGAGCTTGATAAACGGTTCCAAAACGCGCCTCGGGAACAGTGAAAACAAGCTGCGCGTAGAGTTCCCAATTGCCGATATGGTTGATGGCAAGTAGCACTGGCCGGCCTTGGGCGATGTTTTTACGGATGAGATCGAGGTTTTCTATCGTGGCGACACGATCGATCTGATCATGGGACAGGGCAGGAATTTTGATCGCGCTCAGGACATTCGCGCCCAGCGTGGTAAAATGCCGGAAGACGAGAGCGCGGATTTGGCCGGGCGACAATTCCTCCCCGAAAGCAATGGTCAGATTTTCCCTTGCGAGGCGGCGGTAGCCGGGCAGGATGATCCACATCAACGCGCCACCCGCCTGCCCCAAACGGAAACACACGGAAAGGGGCAGAAGCCGGATAAAGCTCAGGGCGGCCAATGCAAAAATGTAAACCAGACGATCTGCCATGACGGAAAAGCCTACGAAAACTAGCCA
Organism: Terrimicrobiaceae bacterium; assembly: GCA_044352905.1. Taxonomy (GTDB): domain Bacteria; phylum Verrucomicrobiota; class Verrucomicrobiia; order Chthoniobacterales; family Terrimicrobiaceae; genus UBA967. The sequence goes on from JBILCY010000007.1 coordinate 52,603, forward strand.
CAATGAGTCCGAGACGGAAACCAATTCCATCAAGCCGGGCAGTGTGATCGGCATTCTTGGAGGGGGTCAGCTTGGTCGGATGCTGGCGATCGCTGCGCGCCGCATGGGGTATCGCGTGCATGTCTACGAGCCACAACAGAGCTGCCCCGCAGGACAGATTTGCGATTTGGAGGTGAATGCCCCCTATAACGATGCAGCGGCTTTGGAAAAGTTCGCCCGTGGTGTGGATGTGATTTCTTTTGAGTTTGAAAACATCCCGAAGTCAGCCCTGGAGTTCGTCTCGTCGATCCGACCCGTTCGCCCGCGTGCCGAGGTGCTGCACATTTGCCAAAATCGCGAGCGGGAAAAATTGTTCCTCCAGGCCAATGGCTTCCCCTGTGCGCCATTCCGTGTCGTCGATTCCTCAGAGGGATTTGCTCAGGCTCTTGACGAGATTGGCACGCCCTGCGTTCTCAAGACGGCTGATTTCGGCTACGACGGCAAGGGGCAGATGAAATTCAGCAATCCCGTTGATGCCGCCGAGGCGTGGGAGAGGTTTGGAGCACCACGTGGCGTGCTGGAGAAATGGATTTCTTTTGAGGCCGAGCTGTCGGTGGTGTGTGCACGGGGGTTGGATGGTGAGGTTGTTTGTTTTCCCGCATGCGAAAACCAGCACAGGAATCACATTCTGGATCTCACTATTGTGCCTGCGCGTTTCAAGTCCAGCGTGCTGGAATCCGCATCGCATTTGGCTGGAGCCATCGCCAAAGCGCTGGATGTGGTCGGATTAATCACCGTCGAATTTTTTCTTACCACCGGGGGAGACTTGCTTGTGAATGAACTGGCGCCACGCCCGCACAATTCGGGGCACTATACTTTCGATGCCTGCATCACCAGCCAGTTTGAGCAGCAACTACGTGCGGTTTGCGGTCTGCCGCTGGGTTCGCCCGACCTTCTACGTCCGGTGGTGATGTGGAATCTTCTGGGCGACCTCTGGAAAAACGGTCAGCCAGACTGGAGTGTGGTTCTCGCAAATCCACGCGCCAAACTTCACCTTTATGGAAAAAGCGAGGCCCGTCCGGGTCGAAAAATGGGGCACGTCTGCGTGATGGCGGATTCCACCAAGGAGGCTATCGCTGAGATTGAAACGATGCGCCGCGCAATCTGATCAAGACGGCTTACGCGACGCCTATTTTTTCGAGAAGTCGCGGGATATCCACATGGCGGGCTACAAGATCCCGGATGCGATCGATTTTATTAGTTTCACCGGGCTGCGTTTTAATCGCTAGCGAATGTATGCGGTTGGCAATGGAGTAACTGTCGATGGGAGAGAAAACCACGGGCAGGTTTGATTTTTCAAGTAATGCAAATAGCGATGCGTGAGGCTTGAGATCATCGGAGAGGATGAGCCCGGCAAGGCCTTTGTGGTGCTGTGCTATCGCTGAGAGCACGATATCCTCGCGATCGCCGGGAGCGATAAGCAGGGTGCCGGGTGAGAGGCGACGAAAGAGATTTGCGGAACTTGCCGCACCGATCATGACCTCGGATACGGGGTTGCCAGAAAAAACTTCGTTGCAAACGAAGCGCCCCCTCACCTTGCTGGCAATCTGCGCCAGGGAGGCCTGGGCTAGCATTTTTTGCATGGGGATCACGCCGAGAAGTTCCAAGCCGAGGCGGTCCAATCCACGGCGGGCGAAGTCGCCAATGGAGTCTATGCGCTCTTCTAGAACCTTGTTCATCACAACGCCCACGACCTCCACGCCTTCGCGGTCGAAGAGGGCTTTGTTGAGCGACACCTCATCAATGGGACGGCCAATTCCACCGGGCGCAACGAGGAGAACCTTGCTGTGCAGCAAGCGAGCAACGGTGGCATTGGACAGGTCGAAGACAGAACCCACCCCGGCATGACCGCTCCCCTCGATAATCGTGAAATCCTTTTCCCAGCAGGCCCGGTCAAAGGAATTCCGGATGCGACGGACGAGTGCCTCGTGATTCGCTTGCTCGATGTAGCGCCGGGTAAAGTCTGGCTCCACAGCAATCGGGCTCATATCCTCGATCGGGACCTGGGTTTTGAAAATGGACTGGATGAGTAGGCTGTCATCATCGATTCGCTTTCCGTCCACATTGGTGAATTTCTGCCCGACCGGCTTGATGTAGCCAATGCGCTGGAACCTCTCTGTGAGTGCCGAATAGAGGCCGAGGGAGGTGGTGGTCTTGCCGGTATCCTGCTCCGTGGCAGCGATAAAAATGCGGGGCGTGACAGTGTTCAACGCGTCAATCCCCAAGCTGCTCCTCTGCCGGGTAGAGCTTGCGATATTCAATAGCCTGCAAACCGACAAGTGCTGCCATGCTCACCATGGTCTCGACCGATGAACCGCGGGATAGATCGGCTGCCGGACGGGTGAAGCCGATAATTATCTGTCCGTAGGTGTTTGAATCAGCCATGAGCTGGAGGAGTTTCATCGCAATGTTGCCGCTATTGAGATCGGGAAAAATAAGAACGTTGGCTTTGCCGCCAACATGGGATTCGCCCATTTTGATTTGGGCGATTTCGGGATCGAGCGCGGCGTCGGCCTGCATCTCGCCATCGATTGTGATCTCGGCACCGGTCTTCACGGCAATGTGTCGTGCCAACTCGGCAGCGGCAGCGATTTTTTCAGTGGCTGCTGTGCGTGTGCTGCCTTTGGTGGAGAAGCTAAGCATGGCCACACGGGGACGCCTGCCGAAAACCTGTCTGGCCAATAACCCCGCCTGAACGGCGATCGTGGCGAGTTGCGGCATCGTCGGGTCGGGCACCACACCGGTGTCGGCAAGGAAAAGAACCCCGTCGTCGCCGTATTTTCGGGAATTAAGCTCAATGATGGTGCAGGAGGATATGACATCCGCATGGGGCAGTGGCTTCACCAAAAGAAGCATCGGACGCAACAACGCACCGCCCGCAGCGCTTACGCCGCCAACAATGGCGTCTGCAAGGCCGTATTGAACCATCATCGCCGAAAAATAGTTCGGCTTGATCATGATCTCGCGGCTATCCATCGCACCGGCGTTGCGGTAACGCTCAATCCGCTCGAGGCGACGGCAGAATGCCGGCAACTCGGAGGATGTCTCCGGATTGATGATCGCCACGTGGTCGAGGTCGATTTTTTCACGGGCGGCAATATTTTGAATCACATCGCGACGGCCGAGCAGGATCGGAATACCGAGTTCCCTCTGGTAAAAAATCTCCGCGGCACGTATCACACCGGGGATCTCACCATCAGGAAAAACGATCCTCTTCGGATGCCTCCTCAGCTTCTCATAAACAGTCTCAATGAAACTCATACCCTCTAAAAGAGAGGCCACCCTGCAGGATAAAAGGCCGGGAGACAAGGAGAACATCCCTGCGCAACGGTATAGTTTGAAAGCGCGAAACAGACTTGTTCCATTCCCTCGCCGTCCTCTTCTAATGGGGATTCTCAACATCAATGAAGACTCGTTTTCCGGTGATGGACGACTCGATGTCGAATGGGCTCTTGGTCGTGCCAGGGAGATGGTATCCGAAGGAGCGGACATCATCGACGTGGGTGGCGAGAGCGCACGGACGAACCGTGATGCAATAGGAGAAGATGAGGAATTGCGGCGCGTGCTGCCTTTTTTGGAAAAGCTTGAGAGCGCGATGGAGGGTTCCTCGCCTCGTGATAACGCGCAGATTTATCCGCCATTGGTATCGCTGAACACTTGGAGGCCAGGCGTGGTGGAGGGCGCACTGGAAGCAGGCTTCGACATTCTTAATGACATGGGGGCATTGCCCGACGACAAAAATGCAAAACTCTGTGCGCGCATCGGGGCAGCACTCCTGATCATGCACTCCAAAGGGCAACCCAAGGTGTCGCACCGACATGTCACCTACCCGGATGTGATAAAGGAATTGGAGGAGTTTTTTGACGAAAAAATCACCATGGCGATGCAAGCGGGGCTGACGAGAGAACAAATCATCCTCGACCCCGGCATTGATTTTGCAAAGCAAACCGAGGACAACCTGAAAATCTATCGAGAACTGGAGAAGCTTACTGCAAAAGGCTTCCCCATGTTGCTTCCTGTATCAAGGAAGAGCGTGATTGGACGGGTTCTTGGAATAGAGAACCCCTCCGGGCGGGATGTGGGGACAGCGGCGTGCATCGTGGCAGGGTGTCTGCGAGGAGCGTCGATTTTTCGCATCCACCATGTCGGTGCCGCTTGGCAGACGCTGCGCACGCTGGAGATTTTAAAATGATCAAGGCGCTGGTGCTTCTTTTGCGAACCACGCTGGCCGTAATTTTCATCTATGCGGGCACGATAAAGGCAAGTGCCAGCCAGCAATTTGCCGTTGCCCTTGCTCCGTTCACCTTTATTCCTCCGGAGTGGACGGGGGTGCTGGCTGTGGCTTTGGCATGGACAGAGTTGGCGGCAGGCATCCTGATTCTCCTTCCAAAAATCCATCGCCTCGGGGCGTTTCTCATCATCGCCTTGTGCCTCCTTTTCATCGGGGTGTTGGGGTGGGCGTTGATGAACGGGATCATTGTGAGTTGTGGCTGCTTCGGCGAGGATGACAGCCCCTCCGCCGGGAAAATGCTGCTCACAATGGGGCGCGATGTTCTGATACTTGCCGGTGCCACAGCCGTGATTGTGCTGGAACGGATCAACCGTTTTTTCACCCCCCTGGTGCGGCTTGCGAAGTAAATTCGTGGTGTTAGTTTGTAATCGTGAGCAAGCCTGTAATTCCGGTTCAAATTCGTGCCCTTATTCCAACGAATGCGGGCACGGCTGTTTTTCTTGGAAACGAGGAAAAGGTCTTCACGATTTACATCGATCAGGCGATTGGCCATGCCATTAGCCTCTATCTCAACCAAGCCGAGAAAGAGCGTCCCCTCACCCATGATCTGATCGCCAGCGTGCTTGCCGCCCTGGGTGCCAAAGTCGATCGGATCATCATCAATGACTTTAAAAGCGGCGTTTATTACGGACGTCTGATTATTACTGCTGAAAACGAACTCCAACAACGCAAGATCATCGAGATCGATGCCCGCACCAGCGATTGCATGGCCATGGCGGCACTGGAAAAAGCCCCGATCTACGTGAGCCATGTTGTTTGGGAGGAGGTGGAAGACATGTCCTCGCTCCTCGAGCGCCTCCAGCAGGGCACCGAAGAACCGCCGCAGGAAGAGCAGAGCGAGGAGTAAGACTCACTCCAGTCTCACCCGTGGGTCCACTACGGCGTAAAGAATATCGGAGATCAAGTTGCCGATAAGGACAAGTCCGGCGACGATGAAGTTCAGGGCGACAAGCGTGGGATAGTCGCGCTCGAGAACCGCCTCGTAACCAAGCCGCCCCATTCCGGGATAGGCAAAAATTGTTTCAACGATCACTGACCCTCCGATCAGCGCGGGCAGGAGACCACCAATGCCTGTGACAAGCGGGCGGATGGAGTTACGGAGTGCGTGTTTATAAAAAACCGTATCATCATCGAGACCTTTGGCACAGGCGGTGCGGATATAGCCTTCGCGAAGAGTCTCCAGCATGCTTGCGCGGATGTAGCGGGATTGGACGGCGATTCCACCAAGCGACAGGATGGTGGCAGGCAGGGCGATATGCCAGACACGGTCGAGCACCTGCGATGTCACGCTCGGAAAATCAATACCAAAGGATTGAGTGCCAAGGACCGGTATGGAGGCGAATTTCACAAGAGCGATAATCGCCAGATTGGCGATCCAGAATGTGGGCACGGCTATGAAAACAAACACGCCGAAGGATACAACCGAGTCGGGGGCGCGTCCCGCATGCCGCGCGCAGTAAACCCCGATGAGCATTCCGAAAGTGAGTGAGAGTGTGATGGCGGCGACATTGAGCAGCACGGTCGCCGGCATTCGCTCGGCAATGCGTGCTAAAACCGGGTGGTCATCCTTGATACTGCGGAGTCTGCCGCTGAAGAGATCCCTCATGTTGAGCAAATATTGCTCGTGCAGGGGGCGGTCGAGGTGGAATTTTTTTCGGAATGCCTCCTTCACCTGAGGCGTGATTTTGGGGTTCAGTTCCCCCCACGGATACGGACTGCCTGGCGCAAGCGTGATCATGAAAAATGAGATCAGGCTAATGCAAAAAATCAGCACCACACTGATGAGTAAACGGCGAATGAGGAAGTTCAGCACAAGTAGGAGAAAGAATGAAATATCCGGAGCAAGCTGGCAAGCGCATGGGAATTTGCATGAAGCCGGTCTTGAAGTCGTCAAGCAACCGGCTAACTTTTTCCAAATGGTCCGCAGAAGAAAATCCCCCGGCACATCAAAGAAGTGGATTGTGCTCGTGATCGTTGGCTTTGCTTTGGCTTTTATCGTGCAACTTTCTTTCCGTTCAAAAGAAAAGGATTCGTTTCGCACTCTTCCATCGCTGGATGTCCGATCCTACCTTGAGAATGCCAACACCCTTCGAGGCAATATCTACAAGGTCGAGGGCAATGTTACCGATTTGCTTGCCTGGTCGCCGGAATCCGGACGCCTCATAGCGATCCAGGTAGGTGACGAGATCATCCCCGTGTTGGTAACCGAAGAATTCAAAGGAATGAACATCCAGAAAGAGCAAAAACTGCTTTTCATCGTGGATGTGGATGAAAAAGGCATCCTTCGCACGAGGAAGGTCAACAAGGCATGATGAAATTCACCGTTCCCTCACTCGCCGCATTCCTTATCAGCATCAGCGCCCACTCGCAGGATCCCGGCAGTAGCTTTGGAGATTCACGTGGCGCGACAGGTGGAGCACGGCCTCCACAAATGAACGAAGGGTTCATTGGCCGGGACGTTCCCTCGTTTGATCCCGGCAGCGAGGTGGTTGCCTACGATGGGAAGCTTTGGAATATCAATAACAACCGCGTCTTCCGCGCCCGATTTGAAAAATATCTGAACGCAGCCGCTGCGACCGACAAGGCAGATGTGGAATATCGCAAAACCATCGACCGCATTCTTGAACTCCTCGCGCCAGGTCAGGCCAGCAAGCAAAATATAGATACTGCCATCTCCTTGCTCAAGCGGGCCTCCTCTTACAAGGAGGATGCAAATCTCTGCCGCACCATGTCCGATGCCATCCATGCGGCAAGGAACAGCCTAGAAACGATTGAACGCATAAAGCGCGAAAACGTGATTTTGGAAAAACAACGGGCCACTGCCGAGTGGAACAACCAACTCGCAGCCAAGAACTCGACCCAGTCGATTCAAACAAGCGCAAAGGATTCCTCCGTGCTGCAAGAGAATCAGAAAATCGAACGCGATGCCCGCCTGGCAACAGCCAGGAGACAGCTTTCCGACATCTCGCAAACTATCGAGAGCAACAAACTCCGGATTGCACTCACCGAGATCAACACACGGGGACATCTCCAGGCTTTGATCATGCAATATTTTGCAACGAGGCGGTTTGAGCATGTTATCATCGCAAACCGATTTTATCGGGCAATCTACACCGATGGGGACAACTCGATCGATGTCTTCAAGCGCATGGTGGAATCGATGCCGGTCAACAAAGACGCCGGGCAGGCAAAAATAAATGCCGAGTTTAATCCGAAGGTCTCAGCTGGTGAAGGGATCTCCGAGCAGCAGATCGGCGCAGGTGCCAATGCAGACGGCAAGTCGAATGGGACAAACGTAAATATCTACAACAACCCCGGACGCCCACGAACCGGGAATTCCTTCTCCGCCAGCGGTGCAAAAGTCGGACTGGAAAATTTCGGCATTGAGAGCCTTACCGGCGGCGCTGCTTCCACTGCCCAGACGGTAAGCAAGCTCATCAGCTCGCTCAGCCAGATCGACAGTCTTGCAAACGAGGCGATCCGCGATGTGAACGAAGGCGTGGAAGCCTATAAATTTCTGCTCGAACAAGGGGAACTGCAAAGCGCCACCGAGCGACTGGCCGAAACATTTGCCCTGGGTGAATACATGCCAAGCGTGCGCTTGCTGTCACGGGATGAAAAACGACGGGCTCTCCAGTTCACCCAAAAAAGCAATCAGTTGCTGGCCGCATTGGAGGTCAATGATCTTACCCGAGCCGAAAAACTTGTGCCAGAAATCGAAGCACTCGCGAAGGACTTCGATCCCAGCAAGCCACTCGCCAAGGTGGAAACCGCAAAGACCATCAGCGCCATGCACCTCGCCAAGGCCCGCAACGCCGCCGTGTCCGGTGACAAAACCACGATGGAACAGGAGCTGCGCGCCGCTGCCGAAATCTGGCCCCGCAATCCGGCTCTCGCCGAGGTGGGAAATACGATCTTCACCCAGTCCGACATCCAGCAGCAGGCGATGAACGATTTCGACCGGCTCGTGAGCCAAAAAAACTACCGGCAGGTTTATGATGACAAGTTACGGTTCATCGCCGCCGCCGCGCTTTACCCTGAGAAACAAAAGCAGCTCGGCGACATTTTGGAAAAAATGGCGGCTGTCGAGGCGGCCATCGTGAAGGCACAAGAAATCGCTAATCGAGGCGATGCCGCTGGCGCATGGGAAAGCGCAGAGGCTGCATGTGGCGAGTTCCCGGATGACAACAAGCTCAACCAGATTCGAGCCAATCTCACCACGCAAGCATCCGATTTTGTGCAGGCGATCAAGAAGGCAAATGCCTTCGAGAGCAAGGACCAGCACGGCTCCTCGCTTGCTTGGTATTTGAAGGCGCGAAAGATTTATCCGGCCAGCACCTTTGCGCGGGCGGGCATCGAGCGTCTGGCCACGCAAATCATGCCGGATGCCCGGTAATCACCGGCTTCCGATGAAACAAAAAATCCTCATCGTGGACGGGCACAGTGTCATTTTCGACTCTGCCGAGCTGTCCGACCTGCATCAGCGCCACACAGGTGCCGCACGGGAGAACCTTGTGCGAATGCTCACCGGTTTGCAGGATTCCTCGGACTGGACGGTCGCCGTCGTATTCGATGGAAAAGGTGAAAAGGCCTCTAGCGAAGGAACCCCTCATGGCATTGCGGTGTTTTACTCCAAGTCCGGCCAGACGGCAGATTCCATCATTGAGCGGCTGGCCGCAAAGTATGCCTCAAGCCATGAGGTAACAGTGGCGACCAATGACCATATGGAGCGCACCACCGTGGAAGCCTTCGGGTGTATCACAATATCCGCAGGTCAACTCATACAGGAGATCGACAGCGCCGGAAACATGCTCCGGGAAAAAATCCGACGCTTACGATAGGCCAAATGTTGCCAAATGCGGCCATAGGGAGACTCGATGGAAACCAAGCCGAGTAACTGCTGAAGCGCCTTGGCAATGAAACCGGGGTTTTAAAAATGAGAAACCGGATGCCGATATTCATCGAACATCCGGTTTCCACCCTGCCCATGAAAAAACGTTAGACCGGCACCTCTGCTTTGCTGCGTTCCTTTTTGTGGAGGGCCCTACGGAGCTTCCGTAATGCTATGTTTTGCAACTGGCGAATACGCTCCCGGGTGACCCCGAATTTTTCCCCGACCTCTTCAAGGGTTTTGGTTTTTTGGCCATCCAACCCGAATCGGGAATTGATAATTTTGCGTTCACGGTCGTCGAGCACGTCAAGCAAGTCGCCAACCTCGTCTCGGAGGTCCTTGTCGCGAAGAATCTCAAATGGATCCTGGCTCTCCTCATCTCCAATGATGTCGCCGAGCGAGGTGTTGTCCTCATCACTCAACGGTTGGTCGAGAGATGTTGGACGTATTGCGGCGCTCTTGAGTGCGGAGACCTTGGAGGCAGCCATTCCGACTTCCTCAGCGAGTTCCTCATCGGTGGGTTCGCGCCCAAGTTCCTCCGTCATTTGTGTGGAAACGCGGCGCAGCTTTGCGATTTTATCGACAAGGTGGACGGGCAAGCGAATGGTTTTGCTCTGGTTTGCAAGCGCACGCTTAATGGATTGCTTGATCCACCAAGCCGCATACGTGCTGAGTTTTCCACCTTTTTTGGGGTCAAAGCGCTCGACCGCCTTCATGAGCCCGATGTTGCCCTCCGATATAAGATCCATCAAAGGCAGACCGAAATTGCTGTAGTCGCGTGCAATTTTTACCACGAGGCGCAAATTGGAACGAACCATGATGGCGCGCGCTTCCTTGTCACCACGCTTGATGCGACGGGCGAGCTTGATCTCCTCTGCGACTGTAAGAAGCGGGTATTCACCAATCTCACGGAGGTAAATCTGGAATCCAGTGTCTATGTCGTCGAAAGCCATATATTTTAATACGTTTATGTGTTGTTGCGGGATGCAGACTGGGGCATTCGTGCCACATTGTGTTTCATGAGGTTTGACAATGGCGAAGGGGATTTGTTCAAAAATTCCGGCTTCGGAGAGGGTCGCACCTTCCGTGGCCGTGGCGCGCAGGCTGGACTTTGCCATTGCATTCTGAAAAGAAAGCACCTGTGAAAGATCGCGAGCCATCATCCGGCAGCCGATACCACCTCCAATCCGTCAAAAATATACGGATGCCAAGACTCCGCCTGCACGCCTTGGGTATTTGGACCGGATTGGTTTTTGTTTTTCTCTACACCCCGATCTTTTTGCTCGTCGTTTTTTCATTCAACTCCTCGCGGCTTAACATCCGCTGGGAGGGATTTTCCACGAAATGGTTTGAGGCACTGTTTGCCAATCACACGCTCATTGGCGCATTTGAGAACAGCATCATTGTGGCCTTGATCACGACGGTGCTCTCCACGGCGCTAGGCACCATGGGAGCTTGGATGCTATACCGTTATCGTTTCCCTTTTCAACGCACACTGGCGCTGCTTATTTTTATTCCAATGGTAATGCCTGAAGTTCTCATGGGCGTCAGCTTGCTCGTGCTTTTCGTTCAATTTCTTGGCATTCCACTTGGCCACACAACCCTGGTGATTGCGCACACCACCTTTTGTTTCCCCTTCGTCCTTGTGGGTGTGCAAGCGCGCTTGCAGGGTCTTGATCCCAATCTCGAAGAGGCCGCCATGGATCTCGGAGCGACCCCACTCCAGGCTTTCTTTAAAGTGATTGTTCCATACCTCATGCCTGCCATTGTCGCCGGAGCCCTCATGTCTTTCATCCTATCGCTGGACGAATACATCGTGAGCGTCTTCACCACCGGGGCGCAGTCGCAAACACTCCCTCTTAAAATCTACGGAATGGCTAAAATCGGGCTCAATCCCCAGCTGAATGCGCTCAGCACCCTTTTCATAATTGCTACGGTCCTTTTTGCCATCGCGATCCATAAATTCGGAAGAAAATCAACATCATGAAAACAAAAACAAAAACCATCGTTTCCGCTCTCGCAGCCCTCGTGCTCGCCGGATGTGGAAAAGCACCGGAATCACAGCTCAATATCTACTGCTGGTCGGAATACATTCCACAAAGTGTCATCGACCAATTTTCAAAAGAGGCCGGCATCAAAGTCACCGTTGAAAACTATGCGTCGAACGAGGAAATGCTCGCCAAGCTTGGCGCAGGTGGCGGCGACTACGATATCATCCAGCCCAGCGAGTATGTGATCGAGGCACTCGTGAAGGAAAACCTCCTCCACCCCATCGATAAAGACAAGATCCCTAACCTACAGAACATCGATCCCCGCTTCCTGAACCAGCCATTCGATCCCGACAACAAGTTCAGCGTGCCTTTCATGGCCGGCACGGTGGGCATTGCTGTGAACACCGAACTCGTGAAGGAAGACATCAAGAGCTTCAAAGATGTATTCCAGCCTGCCAACAAGGGCAAAATCATCGTCCTCGACGACGCCCGTGAAATTGTAAGTTGGGCACTCCTCACCCAAGGCATTCCCGTTAACGAAGTGAGTGATGAGAATCTGGAAAAGGCCAAATCGGTCCTCAAGGATTGGCTGCCGCTCGTCAAGGTCTACGACTCCGACAGCCCGAAGACCGCGCTGCTCAACGGCGACGTTGCCATTGGCGTCATCTGGGGTGGTGAAGGCGCGATCCTGCTCAATGAGGACAAAAAATTCCGCTGGATCATCCCAAGCGAAGGCACCCACCTGTTCATCGACAGCCTGGCAATTCCCAAAGGGGCGAAAAACACCGCCAATGCCGAGGCTTTTATGAACTTCATCCTGCGCCCGGATATCAGCAAACAAATCTCCGACGAATTCCCCTACCTGAATCCCAACCTTGCCGCACGCGAACTCCTAACCCCCGAGCAGCGCGCAAACACCGCAAGTTTCCCGAGCGATGAAGACTTTGGTAAAATGGGAATCTTTAAAGATATCGGCAAGCAAGGTTCGAAAATCGACGAGATTGTTACCTCGCTGAAGGTCGAATAAGCCCATGACCACGCTGGCAGCCCCCACAGGCATTTCGGGGACGTCCTCTCACCGACGCAAGCCAGGTCTTCTGGCGTGGATGGTTTTTTTACCCTTTGTCGCCTGGCTGCTCCTTTTTGTCGTAGCCCCCACGATCATGCTGGTCGTGGTGGGCTTCGCCGATCGCGATGCCCTCGGTCGCGTGGTCTATGATTTCAATTTCGAAAACTACAAGCGCGCCTTCGATCCGCTATGGTTGAAGGTCCTGCTTGCCTCCTTGTGGTATGCCCTGCTTACCACAGTCATCTGCTTGTTCATCGGCTACCCCGTGGCCTACACGATTGGCCGTGCTCCCGAGCGCTGGCGCGGACTTCTGCTCATGCTGGTGATGGTCCCCTTCCTTACCAGTTTTCTCATTCGCACCTATGCATGGATCACCATCCTGGCCAAGGAAGGTCTCCTCAACAGCATTCTCCTGAGTAGCGGCATTATCTCCCAGCCATTGGCGATGCTCTACACGCCGTCGGCCATCGTCCTCGGTCTGGTCTACAATTTCCTGCCATTCATGATCCTCCCCATCTACACAAGCGTCGAAAAACTCGATAACTCCATGGTGGAGGCATCCTACGACCTTGGCGCGGGCCCGGTGCGCACGTTTTCTCAAGTTATCCTCCCCCTCACTCGTCCAGGGATTTCCGCCGGAGCAATGCTGGTTTTCGTTCCCTCGATTGCCATGTTCGCCATCACCACACTCATGGGCGGAGGCACCAATCCCACCATTGGAGAGGTCATCTTCAAACAATTCACCTCCGGTCGAAACCAACCCTTTGGAGCCGCGCTGGGGACTATTCTTCTACTGATCTTCATCGCCGTTCTCTGGTTTGCCCACCGCAACGAAGAGAAAGACCAAAAATAGCAGGCAGTCCGTTTCCCCTCGCCTTGCTTGCGCTCAGGCAAGTCATCAAGGCAAATAAAGAATCGTTCCCCGTGGATGGATGAAATCCTGCATATCGTTCCTTGCGAACGTCACGATGCTTGGGCAAAAATCGAGGCTTCATGATTCCGACCGAGCACACCGATCCAGTCAACGCCCGCATTCTTGCCATTTCCGAGGACAAGCTGCCCGGCTTCCAACACGAGCCTTTCCTTGAAATCTCACGCCAGAGCGGTGTGGAGTTGCCGGTGGTGCTGGAGCGCATTCGCGCAATGCTGGAGGCTGGAACGATTCGCCGTGTGCGTCAGACGCTACTGGCCACAAATCTCGCCGAGGGCGCACTGGTCGCATGGAAGGTTCCGCCCGACAAACTGGACGCAGCTTTTGACTTCATGTTTCGGGAGGATCCATTTTCAGGTCATGTCGTGATCCGATCCACCGACGCCAAGATTCCCGGTGAAGCATACAAGCTCTGGACCACACTCAAGGTGCCCGCAGGCCAGTCGCTGGACGAGCATGCAAGGCTTCTGATGAAACTTACGGGCGCGGAGGCTTACAGGCTCATGCCCGCCAATGGAATTTTTGCCCTAGGGGTGGGACACGTTCGCCGCAAAACGATCAATCCCGGCGACAAGTCGGAGGCTCCGGCCCGGATGATCAAAACGGGCGTTGTGCACCTCACCGAACACGAATGGCGTATTCTCATGGCCCTCAAGAGGGAATTTTCTCCGGAGGAAATCAGCGAACATCCCTGGACCTCTCGCGCTGCCGAAGCCGGGGTAAGCTTGGAGGAATTTCATGCTGTCGCCGAGTCGCTGCAGGCGCGCAAGCTTCTAGGCCGGTTTTCCACGTTTCTGGAGCACGTTAAACCCTCCCAAACGGGCGTCCGTGTGACCCGCTTCAATGCCTTGTTCCACTGGGCGGTTCCCGCCGGACGCGAGCAGGAGGCAGGTTCCCAAATCGGCCGCCACGAGTGTCTCACCCACTGTTACTGGCGCGAAGGCGGTCCCGAGTTCAATAACGTGAACATCATGGCGGTGTCTCATGGCACCGACAAAGACCGTGTGCTGGAATTCAAAGCAGCCATCGACCGCGACATCGAGGAAGCAGGAATCCCGGTATCCTATACCAACGTCTTCTGGGGTGGACGCAGCGAGATAAAGCCCTCCGAGATTTCACCTTTCATCTACAAAGAGTGGCATGCCAAGTATGGCGCCTAAGCTGTCTTAATTTCCTGCCTGTTGGGCGATTTGCTTAAGCATGGGCCCGAACTCGGCATTCCAGAGACCGATAAGCGGGCGCTCGCTGTCGAAGCCAGCCTGCCCGGCGTCACCGACCGAGTAGACATGCGGCTGGAGGCGGATGTTATTCGTGCCAACTATTGGCACCATCGCAAGCTTCACGCGAATCGTTTGCGGATCGTCATAGCTTCCCCACATGGCGTTACCGAATCCACCGGCTGGCTTGTCGAAGGAAATAGAGTCCGGATAGTCGGAACCGGATAGGGTGTAGCCACGGCCGGCAAAAACTGTCTGCGCTGCGGAGATCACCGAGTTGACGTTAGTATTTTTCACGGTCACGGCACCGATCCCACCCGAGCTGGCAACCGGAGAGGAGAGGCATCCGCCAAAAACCAGCACAGCGCAAAGCAATGAAAGTCGAATCACATAATTCATAGGGAACCGATACCACCTACCTTCAATTCATCCGTCAACGTTTAGATTGGGAGCTTTTCAATAAAGGCCGCAATGTCCACAGCAAGTTCCTGCGGGGCTTCCGCAGGAAGTCGATGGCCGGTGCCGGGAATGATACGGGCAGATGCCATCGGGAGATCGGCAGCCATCCGCCGGGCCAGCGCGGAGTATTTTTTGTCGCATTCGCCAGCAAGCAGCAGCACAGGGAGGTTAAGATTTTCGAGTCGGGACCATTGATCGGAAAGAACGCCAACACTCCAAGCATCAAGCGAGGCAGCAAGGCGAGCGGGACTCAGATCAAGTCTTGTGGAGATGAATTTCTCCAGCGCGGATTGGTCGTTCCGAGGGGAATGAAAAACCGGTTGCTCCCACCATGAACGTAGGAAGTTCTGGAACTCGTCTCGCGACGCCATGGCTCGCAATCGAGCGGCGAGGCCCAAATCCGAAAGACGGCGTTCTTCACGTTCTTTGGAATTCTCAATGCCAGCGGTGGTTGAGACGCCGATGAAACCGGAGAACGCAGCCGGCGCATCGAGTGTGATTTCGAGGGCAAGTCGCCCGCCCATCGAGTAGCCCATGAGGAGGGTTTTGGGGGCATTGCATTCGGCGGCATGGTGCTCCAGGCAATCACGGATTTCAGAAAGGGTGGGACATCTACCATCAAAAGAATGCAAATCAGGTGCAGCCACTTGCCAATCGGGAACGATGGCTAGAAATCGCTCAGCAAACTCATGCCAATCTAAACCGGTGCCCATGAAGCCATGCAGGCAGAACAGAAGAGACCCGCCGGATTTTCCCCAATGCTCGAACCTCATGGCAGGGATGCAATGGCAAGGCGGCAGACTTTATCCGCAATCTCCTTGTGTAATGCGAGGTTCCCGGAACGTGATGTTCGACATTCAAGAATTCGTGGCCACTGATTGGTGGCTGATAAGATGCCATCGAGTTCGGATGTTTTTGCAACGATGTGATAATCGATCCCGAACTGCGCCGCCGCATGCGAAAAATCCATCCCGTGGGGAGTCTCCCAGAGACGTTCGCGGAGGGCATCATCCAATCCAAGTGGCAGAAAACGGAAGATCCCCCCTCCGTCATTGTTCACCACAACCAAGGTCACCGGAAGACCGCGCAGTAGGGCCAGGGAGTTCATGTCGTGGAGAACAGAAAGGTCGCCAAGGATCGCCAAGAGAGGGCGGCCAAGCGCCATCGAAACGCCTGCAATCGTGGCAATATTACCATCGATGCCACTTGCCCCGCGATTGCCGAAGACTGGGATGCGAGAATGCGATACGCTATCCACACACGAGTTGAAATCGCGAACAGGCATCGAGTTTCCTAGAAAAACAGGTAAGGCCCCAGCGACAGCAGCCTTGGCGACGGCACGCGCAATGGCAGGCTCGGAGAGGCTTTTGTCATTTTCTGTTATGTCCGACAAGATTTTAGAAACGCCGACATCTGCCTCTTTCCAAAATTCCAACCAAGAGCCGGAAGGTTTGGCAGGAACACGCCGTTCCATGCTCTCACAAAAACGGACGATGCCGCTGTGGATGAAAACGGGTTTTTGATCCCATGGGTCAAGACGCTCGGGAAAGCGTCTCACTTGGAGGCAATGCGCACCTTTACAGCCTGCAAGCCACTCGCCCAGGCGTTTAGAGACGAGGCTCCCCCCAAAGTGCAGCACCCTCTCGGGTTTGGGGACATTAGCACGCTGGAGGGTCCAATCGGCATGGCGGATAACGCCGGGCAGAAATTGAGCACCAGATAAAGCATCGGCAATCAGCGGCCACCCGAGCCGCGATGCCAGCTCCTGAGCAGCAAAAGCTTCAGACTGTTCCAAAGCAGGAAGTCGTCCGAGGACGACCACTCCTCTCGATGATTCAAAAAAAGAAGCCGGAATGGCAAATTCCTCCCCGGTTGCAATATCACCTCCAGCAAGCTCTGGAACAGAGATGCCCGGCGATGATGGAGCGGATAACAATGGCTCGCGGAAAGGAACGTTGAGATGCACCGGGCCGATGGTATCGGATTTTAAGACACGCCCTATGCAGCGGAGCGATTCCCAAAGTTCCTCGATGGATCCGGAATCATCCGGAAGGGGGAGATCTTTATCCATCCTTACGAAGGATCCAAAAATGCCGGGTTGCTCGATGGTTTGATTAGCTCCAGTGCCACGAAGCTCCGGCGGACGGTCGGCGGTAAGGAAAATGAGTGGAATGCCCGAGTGAAATGCTTCCACACAGGCAGGCAGAAGATTGGCAACGGCCGAACCGCTCGTGGTGATGCACACCGCCGGTTGGCCGGTGACGGAGGCCCATCCGAGTGCGGCAAATGCCATCCCCCGCTCGTCGTAGTGGACAACGGGCTCGATTCCCGAATCCGCCAGTGCGGCGACGAGCGGCGAGCAACGAGCACCGGGACTCATGAAAAAACGACTGGCACCGATTTGTATCAAGCCGTCAACAACCGCGCGACCCCAGGCACGGTTTGAAATACTTGGTTTCATGACTCGAGGAGGTGCAAGACCCCTGCGATTTTATCCTCCAGCTCGGACCACTCCCGCTCGGGGTCGGATCCCTCCACGATGCCAGCACCGGCAAAGACATTGAGCTCTGAGCCCCGCCAGAGCATCGACCGAATGGCAACAGTAAACTCTGCATCACCTTGAGAGACGCATCCAATGGGTCCGGCATACCAGCCACGGTCAAAGGGTTCATGCCCCAGAATAAACTCCAATGCCTCCCGAGCCGGACTACCACAGGTTGCAGGCGTCGGGTGGAAAGCCTCCAGTATTTGCGCGTCACCCAGGTTGCCACGTAAGTGGCCCGAAAAAGCCGTCCGCAAATGCTGAACGCGACTCAACTTGAGAACACTGGGGGACTTGTCCTGCTCAAACTCCGTGCAGAGGCGCTGAAATGTTTTTTGCAGGGAGTCGACAACCAAGCGGTGCTCCAGTTGTTCCTTCGAGATTTTGAGAAGTTGGGATTCAAGGCGTTCGTCTTCGACCGTATCAAGGCTGCGAGGCCGGGTGCCCGCAACCGCTTCGCTCTCCAATCGATCCCCGCTCCTGCGGTAGAGCAACTCGGGGCTCGTTCCAAGGAAAGCCCCGGAGCGTTCCGAGGGCTGGATGCAGAAATGGAAACATGCCGGGGCACCGCCCATGAGAATCTCAATGAGTGCAAAAGGGGAAACGGTCTCGGTAAGCTCGAGGCAAGACTTGCGGGAGAGAACAGTTTTTTGAAGAACACCCCTGCGAAACTCGGCAAGGGCATTGTCCACCACCTCAGCCCACTGGACATAGTTTGGCTGATCCCATCGGGTGAGCACACCCGGACGAGGCATTGTCCCCATGTCCCTGAGCGCTTCGATCCACTGCGCCGCGGAGCCCATCTCCGAGTCGTTCTCGGAAATGTTGACCACGAGTTTGGTTCTCCCTCCCGAGTGGATAATTTCCGCTTTGGGAATGAAGAAGTATTCATTCGGGAAATTGCTCCACACCCCTTGCGTTGCATGAGGAGCGGCGAAACGGCGTCCTCCAAAAATTCTGAGAGAGGGATCGGCATCGGATATCAAGTCCATCAAGAAGGCAAGAGAGCCTCCCACGATTTCCCCCATGGCTAGCGTCTGCGCAGCTCCCGAGCGGGATCGCCAAAACAGACGTGGGTAGAGAGGCGCAAGCTCAAGCCATCTGGGAGTAAAAAGCCCCTCATCTTCAAGTATCCATTCCTTGCGACGGATTTTGGAAAGACCTGTCCAAGAGGTGCGGTATCCCTCGCCAAGTTCATAGCGCTTGCCGATGCACAGTGAAGAAATGGGCGTGGAGGCTGGTGAACTCATGTGGGCGAATTTACGCCTGCAGTGACATCAAAGGTGTGGATATGTTTCAATCTACAGCTTAAAAAATACGATCACTCTCATTATGACAAGCCAAGCCGCTCACGTCTTTACCCGCAGGGTTGAATTTGCCGACACGGATGCCGCAGGCATCGCCCACTTTGCACGACTCCTGACAATGATTGAGGAAGCCGAGCACGATTTTTTCAGGAAGCATCAAATTCCCATCCTTACACCTGAATCAGCGTGGCCTTGCATCAGCCTCCACACCGACTTCCGGAGCAAATGCCATTTTGGTGACATCCTTACGATCAATTTACGGGTTATGACGGTGGGCCGTAGTTCGTTTAACTATTTCTTTGCGGTCTTCAAGCAGGAGGGCGACCAGAAAACAGAGGTCTTTCGCGGTGAGATGACCAAGTGCCATGTCGATCCCGGCACCAACAATTCCTCGCCAATACCGGACTCAGCAAGGAAGATTTTGGAGAAAGCGGCACACTGATAACCCTAGACGCTAAGGGGCACAAAGCCCTATAGGCCTATAGGGCTTTGTGCCCCTATGGTCATTGGTATCGAGCAGGTATCCGGATTTTGCTCCGGCCTCTATTGCTGCATGCCGGAGATGATGCTGATGAGCGGGAGAAATAGGGCAATAACGATGGTTCCCACCACCACAGCAAGAAACACAATCATCACCGGCTCCAACAGAGAGGTAAGGCCGGATACGGCATTATCCACCTCGTCGTCATAGACGTCAGCCACCTTGAGCAACATTTCCGGCAACTGGCCGGTTTCCTCGCCCACGTCGATCATACTGATAACCATCGGCGGGAAGACACCACTGGCCTCAAGGGGCTGCACAATCGACTCGCCTTCGCGCACGCTGTCGTGAACACGGGTGATGGCTTCGGCGACGACAGCGTTGCCTGCTGTATCACGGGTGATATTGAGGGCTTGAAGGATGGGAACACCGCTGGTGACCAGGGTTCCAAGCGTGCGAGAGAACCGTGAGATCGCGCTTTTTCGAGTCAGGTCGCCGAATACAGGCGCACGAAGCATGAAGGCATCGATGACGGCAGCGCCCTTCGGGGAGCGTGACATGAATTTATAGGCGAACCCGAGACCCACGATCGCTCCCGCAATGAGTAGGAGGTTCTGTTTAACGAAATTACTGGTTCCGATGACAAACTGCGTCAGGGCCGGGAGGGGCTTGCCGCCAAGCATGTCCGCAAAAATCGCTTCAAATTTAGGAACGATGAAAACCAAGAGGAAGGCCATAATGACGATGGCGATAATTAAAACGATCGCCGGATAGAACATGGCGGACACAACCTTGTTTTTGATTTTCTGGGCCTTCTCTTGAAATTCGGCGAGACGCAGCAACACGACTTCCAGCACACCGCCAAGTTCACCGGCCTTGACCATGTTGATGTATAGTTTGTTGAAGATTTTTGGATGGCCGGAGAGGGCTTCGGAGAAAGTGCCGCCTCCTTGGACGGATTCGGCAATGTTGAGGATGGTTTTTTTCAAAACCGGATCGGGTTCCTGCTTGGATAGAACCGTGAGACCGCGAAGAAGTGGCAGGCCGGCGTCGATCAGGGTCGCGAGCTGGCGCGTAAAGATCATGAGCGTGCGCGCCTTGATCGTCTTCTTTTCTAGGAAAGGGATATTGAGGTTGATCTTGATCTCTTTGTTCGCAAGAGAAGTGGCCCCGGGAGCCTTGACTTTCTTTTTTCCCCGCTTGCTTTCCTCAGTGATATTTTTAGGAAAATATCCTGCTTGGCGGAGCTGTGATACGGCTTCGGCTTGGGAGTCGGCGTCGAGGACACCTGTGGCTTCCTGACCTCTGGCATCAAGCGCAACGTAGTGAAAAGTAGGCATAAGGGGTTGTGCGTTGAGGGAGGTTTTAGCTCTAGTTGAAAGGCTCCCCGATGTCTAGGATGGAAATTTCAACTCCCGACATAGGGATTGCTCGCAATCTCATGGCCGATGGTAGTCGAGGGACCATGGCCCGGCCACACCACCGTGGAGGGATCGAGTGTGAAAAGTTTTTTGCGGATCCCCTCGAATAGGAGCGGTCCGTCCCCACCCGGCAAATCCCATCGTCCCACCCCCTCGCGAAAGAGAACATCACCGCCGATGACCGTGGCAGTTTTAGGAAAATAAAAACACAGACTGCCGGGACAATGCCCCGGAACATGAAGTGCCTTCATCCCAAGTTCCTTGAAAGCACCAACGTCACCCTCATCGATGAGCAAATCCGCCGTGCAGGGCTCAAACTCGATGTCGAATCCGTGTTTTTTAAAAAAAGATCCATCGCTCACCATCACAGCCGTATCGGGGTGAAAGCCGACCTTGCATCCGTGACGGCGCTGGATCTTGGCCGCATCCATCACGTGGTCAAAGTGCCCATGCGTAAGCAAAAGCCAGTCGATTTTCTCACCGGCAAAATGGCGATCCGCACCCTGTGGCGCATCGAAGAGGATGTTACCTGCCGGAGTTTCCAGCAAAAAGGCATTGGTATCGAGTGGCCCGCCGGTAAAAATTTTGAACTGATTGCTCATGTGGAATGTCGTATTGGGAGTTGCGGGAGTTTGATTTTTATTAGGTTCTCTGCAAGGTTTTCAAACAATTCATGAAGAAACTTAAAATGTCCCTCTTGACGGTTGTTTTCGCCGTCTTGGCAATAAGCCTGCCGCCTGCCATCGGAGAAATCACCACCCCTCAGGACCATGGGCAAATCGCACGCGCGGTCTCCAACTGGCTGGAACAGGCACACTACAGCCGCAAAAAGCTGGACGATGCGATGTCCGCAAAACTTCTCACCACCTACCTAGAGCTGTTGGATTACAACAAACTCTATTTCACCCAGGAGGATGTGGATGAATTCACAAAAAAATACGCAAACAAGCTGGATGATGCCATCCGCTCGGGGGATCTCTCCCCGGCTCGCGAGATTTTTGCCCGCTATCGCCAGCGCGTCGAAGACCGCGTCGCCTCAAATAAAAAACTAGCCTCTCAAAAATACGAGTTTCAAGGCGATGAGATGGTTGAACTGAATCGCCAGAAATCTCCGTGGCCTAAAAACGCAGCGGATGCTGACAAAATCTGGCGTGCCAGGGTTGAGGCCGAGCTTCTTCAGGAAAAACTGAGCGAGCTGAAACTTCGCTCACCAGAAGAAACAGTCACCCGCCGATACGACCAGGCCCTGCGCAACGTGAGCGAGATGGAGGACAACGACGTCATCAGCACTTTTCTCAAGGCACTTGCCCAAAGCTATGATCCCCACTCCGAATACATGAGTCCGAGCGAGATGGAGAACTTCCAGATCCAGATGAAGCTCTCCCTGGTGGGAATCGGAGCGGTGCTGCGGTCTGAGGATGGCTATGTGAAGATCATGGAAATCGTTCCCGGCGGTCCTGCCGACAAGGATGGCCGGCTCAAGGTTGGCGACCGCATCCTCGCCGTTGCCCAAGGCGATAGCGATTTTGAAGACGTTGTGGACCAGAAACTCGACAAGGTCGTCGAGAAAATTCGTGGTAAAAAAGAAACCGTCGTCAGGCTCCAAGTCATCCCGGGTGATGCGGATGATCCCTCGAAGCGCTCGATCGTCGAGATCACCCGCGACCAAGTGAAGCTCAAGGACCAGGAGGCCAAGGCCGAGTTGCTTGATGTGACGGATCCAGACGGGAAGATTTCCCGTATCGGGTGGATCACCCTCCCCTCCTTTTATGCCAACATGAGCGGTGATGGAGAACCAAAGAGCACGACCGCCGATGTGGCCGCCCTGCTAAACCGCCTTAAAAAAGAAAACATCGAGGGACTTGTGATTGACTTGCGGCGGGATGGGGGAGGCTCTCTCGAGGAGGCGATCAATCTCACCGGCCTCTTTATTCCCGGAGGGCCTGTCGTTCTTGCGAAGGATTCGAGCGGAAACATCACGCGCAACGATGATAAAAACCCTGATATCGCCTACACTGGGCCGCTGGTTGTCGTCATGAACCGGCTGAGCGCCTCTGCCAGCGAGATTTTTGCCGCCGCGTTGCAGGATTACGGACGCGCTGTAATCGTGGGCGATGAGCGCAGCTTTGGCAAAGGCACGGTGCAGACCGTGATCGATCTCGACCGGTCCATGACTCTGCCGTTCTTTAGCCGCAAGTCACCCAACTCCGGCGCCATTAAGCTTACGATTCAGAAATTCTATCGCATTCTCGGTGGTTCCACACAGCTCAAGGGCGTCGAGTCGGATATTGTGCTGCCCTCGCGCACCGATAATCCAGAGATCGGCGAGAGTTCTTTGAAAAACCCTCTCGAATACGACGAGGTTGCCCCTGTCGTCCTCCAAAAGCGCAACCGATCGGAGGATCTCTTCCTCGAAGAGCTTCGCCGGCGCTCCTTCATGCGCATCGCTACAGACCCCGAGTTCGTCTACGTGAAAGAAGACATGCAGCGCCTGCGTGAGCGCTTGGAAAAAAACGCCATCAGCACCAACGAGGAAATCCGTCGAAAAGAACTTGCTGAAGACAAGCAACGCAAGGAAGCCCGCCGGGAAGAACGCAAGGCTCGCGGTCCGCTCATCGATGCCAAGGTATGGCAACTCACACTCGATGATGTGAAAAACAACCGCGCTGATCTCGAACTCGTCGCTTACGAACGTGAACGCGAAAAGAAATATGATGATCTGGAGGATGATGAATCCGATTCGGCGGCAAATGCAGAGAAGAAGGAGAAAAAAACTCCCGAGCCAGATCCCATCCGAAACGAGGCCGTGCGCATCATGGCAGACCTCATCGATTTTTCGAAAATCTCAAAAACAGCCAGCACCTCAAACAGCGACAAAATCCCACTAAAAAAGCCCTGAGCTTTTCGCTCCGTCCGATCCGGCTCAACAGGAGCGTCCCTAGGTTTAAAAATCCACGAGAAACTTATATTGGTCACTCCAATTGCAAGGCGGCAATCGACTCCATCACTCGATCGCTGAGGAGCTGATAAGTATCACGAGAGGTGCTTGAGATTTCCTCCGCGGTGAAGTGGATCGGCTCACCGATGACCACACGGATTTGGGAGAGTTGGAAGCTTTTGGCGTTCTTTGGAAACGCCTCGTAGGCTCCAAAGATTCGCATGGGAAGGACAGGGGCGCCGGTTTTGGCAATAACAAGGCCGATGCCAGCACGGGCTGGCTGGAGGTTGCCGTCGAGGGATCGTGTGCCCTCGGGAAAGAGAAGAACAGCGTTGCCTTCCTTCACTTTTTTTATGACCTCGCGGAGTGCGGACATGTCATTGCCATCGCGCTCCACCGGAATCACGTTCATCGCCGGAAAGAGAGGGCCGAAAAAAGGCCATTTGAGGAGACTTTTGCGGGCCAGGTAAAAAACCCCGCGCCGACTGCAAATGCCGGCTAGCGGAGGGTCGAAGAAACTCGAATGGTTGACGGCAATGATCAGCGGCCCCGACTCGACCATTCTCTCCGGATGCACCACACGCATCGAGAAGAACACTCGGGCGAGGAGCTTCGCGAGATTGTAAAAAATGTTATAAACAATCGTCATTCCGGCATGAGTCCGGATTTCTTTAAATTTCCGGAAATGGCTTCCACGACGCCATCGAGGGTGAGGTGCGAGGTGTCGACAACGCAGGCGTTGGGAGCTATGGCGAGTGGAGCCTCGCTGCGGGTGGAGTCGATCTTGTCGCGTTGTTCGATGCTGTCCTCCTGCCCCTCCGCCGCACGACGTTTGCGGCGCACATCGGGGTGGGCGTCGAGGTAGAATTTGAAAGGCGTGTCGGGGAACACCGCCGTGCCAATGTCGCGACCTTCCATCACGACATTGTGCTGCTCGGTGAGCGCACGCAAGCGATTGACGATGAGACGGCGCACGGCGGGGATTGCGGAAACGGCGGATACATTTTGATTCACCTCGATGCCACGCAACTCCACGTCGGGAATGTAGGAATTCACTCGAACAAAGGATTCGCCTTTTTCGGTGAAGCCGCAGTCGATGGAGATGCGGCCAATCGCGGCCTCCACGCTCTCCGTGCGGGCGGGATCGACCTGCTGCCGGAGAAGTTCCCAAGTCACCGCACGATAGATGGTGCCCGAGTTGACGTAATTAAAACCAAGAAGCCTCGCCAAGCGGCGTGCAACGCTGCTCTTGCCAGAGGCTGCCGGGCCGTCAATTGCAATGACCATTTTCATGGAACGGACTGTCGAATGGTTGGCGTGCCAGAGCCTTTCAATCCCGAGAGAATGGTAGTTTGGCGCTTGAGACGCTCCCCTTTTTGAATCGAGCGGAGGGTGTTTTCAAAGCCGGGATAGGAGGTGTTCACACACGCCGTGTCCTCGATCACTGTTTCGCCATCGGCGAAGAGACCGGCGATCGCAAAAGCCATCGCGATGCGGTGGTCGCCATGGCTTTTCAACAGAGCGCCCTTGAGCGGCGCACCGCCGGTGATGGCCATGCCATCGGGCATTTCCTCAACCTGGGCTCCCATCGCGCGAAGATTGGCTGCAACCACGGCAATACGGTCGGTCTCCTTGACACGCAACTCGGCGGCATCGCGAATGACGGTCGTCCCCTCGGCAAGAGCCGCTGCCACGGCGAGGATGGGGATTTCATCGATGACGTTCGGGATTTCCTGTCCGCCAATGGTTGTGGCTCGGAGCTTCGTGCCTTTGATGTCGATATTGCCGACTGGTTCGCCATGCAGGGATGTCTCGATGACTTCCCGTATGCGGGCTCCCATGCGGATAAGGACATCGATGATACCGGTGCGCGTGGGATTGAGGCCGACATCCTTCACGAGCAGACGCGATCCGGGTTGTGCTGCGGCGGCGACCATCCAGAATGCAGAGCTGGAAATGTCACCGGGCACGGTGATATCCATCGACTCGGGCACTTGCCCGCCCTCCACCGAAATCCTGATTTCCAAAAGACGGCGGTCTTTCGGCGAATTTTTGTTTTCCCAGACTTCCTCGCGCTTCGATTTGATAAGGAAGAAATCAAACATGCGCTCGGTATGGTCGCGGGAGCGCACGGATTCGATAACCGTGGTCGTGCCTTTGGCGAAAAGCCCGGCAAGCAAGACAGCGCTCTTTACCTGGGCACTCGCCACCGGGAGGCGGTAGGTGATACCCTGCAACTCCCCTCGCCCATGCACCACAAGCGGAGGACAGGATTTCGACCCTTCGGCATGGAACTCGGCTCCCATTTGGCGAAGCGGGTCGATCACGCGTTGCATCGGCCGCTTGGAGAGGGAGTCATCTCCAATGAGGCGGGATGTGAAGTTCTGCGCCGCGAGAATACCTGCCATCAGGCGCATCGTCGTGCCGGAATTTCCGCAATCGAGATCGCCAAAGGGACGGCTGAAATGTCCCGCCTTGCCATCAACGATCAATGTGCCGGGCTCGGGCGATTCGATAAAGACACCGAGTTGCCTCATTACTTGCACAGTGCTGCGGCAGTCCTCGCCTTCGAGGAAATTGCTGATCGCACAACGCCCGTTTGAGAGCGAGGCGAGCAAAACGGCCCGGTGAGAAATGCTTTTGTCTGGCGGGACGGAAATTTCCGTATCGATGAGGGGGGCTCGACGGGACTTGATGATGTGTTGATCCTTGGAAACCATTATTAAATCTGCGGCTGATTGTAGCGGAGTGTGCGGGCAACTGACAGAAAGTCCTCAAGCGCATTTTTGTCGCCACATTGGAGCGCGATTTTCAGCGTCTCAAGAGAGCTTTGCAAGTCAGCGATTCCCTCAATGACCTCGCTTTTGTTATCGAGCAAAATTTCCGCCCACATCGCAGGCGCACTGGCGGCGATCCTTGTGGAATCCCGGTAGCCCCCACCAGCGAGTTCCACCACATGCGGATTCCCGGACAAGGCGGCATGCACCAACGAGGCGGCTGCGGCATGCGGGAGATGGCTCACCCGAGCGATGGCATGGTCGTGGGCAGCAGGCGACATCTCATGCAATTTGCATCCCACTGCTTCCCAAAAATCCCTCACGGCATCCACGGCCGCGGGATCAGAATCCGGGGTGGGCGTAAGAATGCACACAGCGCCCTGAAACAAATCCGTCCTTGCGGCGCGAATACCACTTTGTTCCGAGCCAGCCATGGGATGCGCCCCGATGAATCGCCCCCCTAGTTCGGCATGGAGCGAGCTGACGATGTTTTCCTTAACGCTTCCGGCATCGGTGACAATTGCGTTTTTAGGAAGAAGGCTCTTCAACTGCGGCCCAATGGCGGCAATGGCGTGAGGTGATATGCACAGCACAGCGAGATCGCACTCGCCTACGGCCACAGCGAGGTCGGAAGACACTTTGGCATGGGGCAACAAACCGGACGCCTCCGATGCCGCTTCCTCACGGCGAGCCCACACGGATACCTGCCATGCGGGCCGGGATTGCGCCAAGGCCAATGCCAAAGAACCACCGATCAGACCCGGGCCAAGAATGGCTATCCGCTGGCTCAGGGCACCAAGAATATCTTGCCCGAGTAAGGGCATTTCACCTCGGTTCCTGGAGGGAAGCCCCTCGCATCAACATAGCCGGCATACGGAGCATGCGGGCTTGTTACGAAACCTGCCTTACCCGGAACTGGAATGCCGTAGGAAAGATCGCGGGAGGCAGTAGGTGCGGGTGGCGGAGTGGGTGTCGGGGTCGTCGGAGGAACGTAAGCCTCAACGGTCGCTGTTTCTTCGGTGAAGCCCTCAGGTGTCGGCGTGGGTGAGGCAAACTCGGTGCCCGATGCCGCAGGAGAACCACGATGTCCAAAGCGGTTTGAACCCGAGTTGCGTGAATCTTTGCTGCTTTCGCAGGCTGCCAAGAAGACAACGGCGACAGCAGTGCTTAAAACTATAACTGAGGACTTTTTCATAAAATCTAAGACTCGCTAAGGAAGCCACGTATCGAGGGCGTGTTCAATTCAAATCTCAAAAACCGTAGAAACCCTATTCACCGCCAGCACATCCTGCCCCTCCTTCGCCAAATGTTTGAAACTTCCAAAATAAACGCCCGCCTCCCTCAAGAATTTCTCCTCGAGAGCAGTCATCCTCGCGACATCAAATAGGTCAAAAGGTAAGGTTTGACCCCTTTTTTAAGGTTTGACCCCTTTTTTTGACCCCTTTTTCATGACCCCTTTTTCAACCGTCGCATCGAATTCCCTGTGGAGTTCCACCATCAACTCGGCAATCCCATGCTCCGCGGGTGGAATCCGGCGAGGGTCGGTCGCCAATCCAAATTGGCGGCGGATCGAAGATTGCACACTGTCGCGATTCAGAATCTCCCCTTCGATCTCGGAGGTCTTCATCGCCTCCTCGCTCATCAACTCCACCGCCAGCACATCCTGACCCTCCTTCGCCACATGCTTGAAACTTCCCAAATAAACGCCCGCCTCCCTCATGAATTTCTCCTCGAGAGCAGTCATCCTCGCGACATCAAATAGGTCAAAAGGTATGGTTTGCCCACTTTTGCGCTCCCTTTTAGAGAGGATCGGGGAGACGGTGTCGAGCGATGCGCGCTACCCGTCGGCGGGTTGGGAGGGCGCGGGACCCGGTGGCTCTGCCGTGGCGCTTGACGGGCGATCCCAAAAATATCGTTTGAGCAAGACCTTGAGAGTTGCCGTAAGGGGCACGGCCAAGATGGCTCCCAGCAGACCTCCAAGGATAAGGCTCCACGCAAGCACGGATATAATCACTGTGAGTGGGTGAAGACCTACGGACTCTCCTACAATTTTCGGCGCGATCAGGATGCCGTCGATGTTGTTCACTACAACAAAGATCACCGTTACCAGTGCGGGATGGAACCAGTCGCCGAATTGCGCTGCGGCTATGATGACGGCGGGAATGTAACAGATCATGATTCCCAGGTAAGGAATCAGCCCCAAAATCCCGACCATGATCCCGATGATGATGGCAAAATCCAAACCGATGAATAGTAGAAGCACGGCGATGATGGCCCCATCGATGAGGCTCACGAGGAGTTGGCCGCGGAAGAAACTGATGAGGTAGGAATTGATCTCCCCAACGAGAGAGATGATCTCGTTTTTCAGCGGAGAGGCGCGAAGCGGAAGGTAGCGGCTCCAGTTTTCGGCGATCGATGCGCTGTCCTTGAGAAAGAAAAAAAGAAAGATCGGCACGAGCACGAGGCTAAGCAGCAACCCGAAGACGCCGAGAAATCCCCCCATGCTGCGTTTGAGGAAGGTTCCCGTCTGCAAGGCGAAATCCGGCAACTTATGCTGTAACCAGAGAGCGGAATCCTTGATGGCGCCGCTGACCATCACCGAGAGCCGGTCGCCAGCGGATTCCACTTCCCGGTCGCCGCGCAGGAAATCAAGCTCCGAAAAACGCTGCAATCCCTCCAAGGTGCGGGTGGCGAGTTTTTCCGATTTCTGCATGTAGGAGGGAAAATCCTGCACGAGCAGTTGTCCCTGACGATAGGCGGGTGGGACGATGGTCAAAACAAGTCCGGTGAAGAAGCCGGCAAAAGCCACATAAACAATGACGATGCTGGCGATGCGCGAAAACCGCAGCCGCATGAAAAACTTCACCACCGGCTCGAGCAGAAAAGCAAGAATGGCAGCGATAGCAACCGGGATGAGTATGGGCTGCAAAAATGAAATCGCCTGCACGAGCAATGTTCCCGTGAGGGTCAGGACGGCAGCAATCGCTAAAAACGAGAGAGTCGTGATCGCCGCCCAGAATATTTTGAGCTGAAATGGAGTCGGATGCTGCAAAGTTTGGGATTTACTACCGGTCCGCACTTACTGCGGCAAAGAAAAACACGCGGGATTGTTTGATTTGTTACGAGTCCAGGCAAAGTAGGCACCCCGCCTCGCGAATCAATGGTGTTCGTTGATGAACTTAATATCGCTCTTCTGGCGTTCGAGAAATTCCTTGGCGAGGCGACGATAGGCGCTGGCACCAATGCCATTTGGATCGTGCTCGAAAATCGTGCGCCCATGGCTGGGAGCCTCGGCAAACCGAACCGTCCGGGGAATCACTGTCTCGTAAACAACTTCTTGGAAGTGGTTGCGCACCTCTTTTTCCACAGCGGGATTCAGGTTCGTGCGATTGTCGAACATCGTCAGAAGCAGGCCGGAAATCGACAGCGAGGGATTGGCCCCACTGGCACGAATGCGGTCGGTCACCTCCATGAGCAAGCCCAGTCCCTCAAGAGCGTAATATTCGCACTGGATGGGAACGAGAATCTCGTCGGCCGCCGTGAGAGCATTGGACATGAGAATGCCCAGTGAGGGCGGGCAATCCAACAGCACAAAATCGAAGAGGTCTTGCTTGCGAATGGACTCGAAAACCCCGCGAAGTCGCATCATGTGGTCATCCATGCGGGCAACCTCCACCTCTGCCCCTGCAAGATTGAGATCCGAGGGAATGATCGAGAGGTTTTTGATGCGCGTGGGGTTGATGAGTTCCGTGGCCACCTTTTCTCCGATGAGCGCCGAGTAGATGCTGAAGAGTTCGCCCTCCCTCGAGAGCAAGGCACTTGTCGCGCTCCCCTGGGGATCGAGGTCCACGAGCAAAACGCGTGATTTTTTTTCCGCCAGGGCGGCTGAGAGATTCACGCTTGTCGTGGTTTTTCCGACTCCGCCTTTTTGGTTTGTGATGGCGATGATTTTCATGGATGCGTTCCGGTCACTTTGTTGCGCAGAGCTTGGCGTTTCTATCAACAGGGGCGAGCTTCTTTTTGAATTCGGGCTGCGGTATTGAAAATCGGGACTCAGCCGTTGCCGTAATAATCCACCAACCCAGCGACAATCGCATCCGCGTATTCCCTGTAAATGCTGGGTTGCAGCTTTCCAGCGACCTTCTTTTTTCCCTCATAGTCTCCGGCTTGAATGCGGGCGTGGACCTCGCGGCTATTCATCACATAGGGCTCGGCATAGACAACGGGGCACTGGAAAAGCCGGTTCGCAAGAAGGTTGCGGGCCCAGATGTAGTTGCTGCCGCCGATGCGGACAGCCGAGTCGCCTGTGTAGATATAGGGCGGCAGCCCGGTCGCGGCGGCCATGCTTTTGGCAAGGGACTTCGTGACAGCCACCTCCTCGGGGAGGGAGCGGTTGAGTAATTTTACGAGCATCTCGAAGCGCTGATCCTCATACTCGAGTTCCTTCGCACTCCATGCTCCCGTCACGAGAAAATGGAGATGATTTTGATCCACCAGTGTGGGACGCAGCGGATCGCCCCAGCCTTCGGCATTGAAGTGCAGGCACAGCACGAGGTCGGGACGGATGGAGCGATTCACGAGCGCGGCACGGCGGCGGATTTCGGCTGTGCGATAAAAAAGACGCTCGCTCTCTTTCTCGACGGCAAAATCGGTGATGCGCGAGCCCTTGTCGCGCAGGGAGGCCACGGCAGCCTTGCGGAGTTTCGAGGGACGGAGATTGGTAAGGGGATCGGTGCCGGAACGCGTGAGGGCGACCTCGGCTCCCAAGGCTTTGAGTCGTGGAACGAGCAACTTGGCGACACGGAGAGTCATATCTCCTTCCGTCACCGGCTCCGCATTGCCGATGCGAAACCAGCGCTCCTCCATTTTTGCCCACTTCCCTCCGAGATGCCCGGGGTCGATGGCGATTTTCACCCCCGCCAGTGGCTTGGAACCTTTGAGGAGATGGTGGCGGGGTCTCCAATATCCCGGAGCAGGCTTCACGTCCTTCTCCGACGCGGCAAAATTTAAAACGTAAGGGGCCCTCCCCTTGCGCGTCTTGATGGTGGCGGCAACGGGTGAAACAGAAATGAAATCAGCAGCGGCGGAATTCGGCGCATAAACCTGATCGAGCAAATCAATAAACTGCTCGCGTGTGATGGTGCCCTGGAATTTGTCCAACTCCGCCCAATCTGGCGCGTCGCCGAGCGGGGTGAGTTTGACTTGAGCGGATGCAAGACCAACGAAAAAAAGAAGGAATAAAAGAAAAGCAGGCACGGCGTGGTTTTTAAATGCGTTTGAAAAAGGATTCTATAAAAAGGAACGATGATACGTCTTCTTTTTCTTGGTGATATTGTTGGCGAGCCTGGCCGAACGGCAGCGAAAACGGTTGTGTCGGAGGTTCTCAAGGATGGATCCGTGGATTTTGTCGTTGTGAACGGAGAAAATGCCGCCAACGGCCGGGGGATTTCCCCCAAGATTGCCATCGACCTGCTCCGCTCGGGGGTGGCAGTCATCACGACCGGCGACCATGTTTGGGATGAAAAAGAAACGCCTGCATTCATCCCCACCGAGCCACGCTTGCTGCGTCCGCTGAACTACCCTCCGGGAACCCCGGGCAACGGCAGCATCGTGCTCGATACCGCAAAAGGAAAAATCGCGGTGATGAACGTGCAGTGCCGCACCTTTATGAACCAGCAGCTTGAGAATCCCTTCCTTGCCGCCACCGCCGAGGTGGAAAAGTTGCGCCAGGAAACAAAGGTGATTTTTGTGGATGTGCATGGCGAAACGACGAGCGAGAAGACTGCCATGGCGCGCCATCTGGACGGTATGGTCTCGGCCGTAGTGGGCACGCACACCCATGTGCAAACAGCCGACGAGCGCATCCTGCCCGGTGGAACGGCCTTTCTCTGCGATGCAGGCATGTGCGGTGCGGTGGATTCCATTCTGGGCCGTGAGGCCAAGGCCGTGGTGCAAAAGTTTCTCGACTGTATGCCCTCGCGTTTTCCGATTGCACGAGGCACATCCCATGCCTGTGGAGCCTTGATCGAGATCGATCCCGCTACAGGATTGGCACACTCCATTGTTCGCTTCCGAAGAGTCCTTGAGCAAAATTGATCCTCGTGGTGAATCTCCGCGAAAACGGGCACACGCTGCGCCTGGCTTTTCCCATCATTGTCGGCCTCGTCGGCCAAATGCTCATGGGAATAACCGACACAGTGATGGTCGGACGGGTCGGCGTGATCCCCTTGGCGGCATGTGCTTTTGCCAACACGGTGATCTCGGTGCCGCTGGTCTTTGGTTTCGGGTTGCTGGCAGCGGTGAGTGTCAACGCCTCGCACGCCTATGGGGCGGGACGGTTGCATGCCGCCGGCGAGACCTTGCGTGGAGGCATCTTCATTGCGGCGGTGATGGGATTGCTCATCGCTCTGGCTTCGCACGGTCTGTTGCCATTCCTCTCTATTTTCGGTCAACCCGCTGGCGTGAATGAGGCGGTCGGAACGTATTTTTTACTCTGTGCCTGGTCGCTCATTCCCGTCTTTGTCACCGGTGCGACAAAAAACTTCTGCGAGGCACTCGCCCGACCATGGCCGCCATTTTGGATCATGATAGGGGGCGTGTTGCTCAACGTATTTCTAAATTGGGTGTTTATTTTCGGGAATCTGGGTGTGCGGCCCATGGGGCTGAATGGTGCAGGCCTCGCCACCCTCCTCAGCCGGGCAGCGACGATGGGGTGTTTGCTGGTTTATCCGGCAATCGCGTCCTCTCTGCGCCATGCGTGGCCGAAAAACTGGATGGCGCCGGGCTTGCTCTCCGAGGCGCGGAACCTCTTCGGCATCGGCATCAACACGGCGGGCCTTCACCTGTGCGAAGTAAGCGGGTTTTCCTTGGGATCGCTGATGATGGGCTGGCTGGGAGTCGTCCCCCTGGCGGCGCACCAGATTGCGCTTTCCTGCGCGGCGACCACGTTCATGGTGCCACTCGGCCTCGCGCAGGCGGTGAGCGTGAGAGTGGGACACGCCAGGGGCTCGCAGCGAGTAAAGGAAATCCCAGTCATTATCAAAGGGGCATTGACCATGACTGTCGGGGTGATGGCGGTTTTTGCGGCGACCTACTTGCTGGCAGGATCGGTTATCGCCGGGTGGTTCACTCTTGATAACGAAGTAAAGATCCTCACCTCCCAACTCCTCGTTCTTGCAGGCGTGTTCCAAATTTTCGACGGCATTCAAATCGTCTCCTCGGGAGCATTGAGGGGATTTGCCGACACGAGGATCCCATTTCTTATCGGGTTTGTTTCCTACTGGCTGGTAGCGCTTCCATTTTCCTATGTGACGGCTTTTAGCATTGGCATTGGGCCTCAGGGGATATGGATGGGATTTGTGATGGGCCTTGGGGTGGCGGCGGCCGCCATGGGGGCACGGCTTTGGAAAAAATGTGCCAGTCTCAATTTCTCGCCAGAGACCGGAACCGCCCCCTAAGCTCGCTGGCCACATGTCATCCTCCATCCACGAAACACTGCGCCTCCTCCTGTGCGATTTAGGCAATACGATCCGCGATGCCGTGCTAACAGGGCGCACGGGCTTGGATGCGGCCAAGCTCTCCCAAGTCGCTGCTCACGCGGGAGGGGACACGATCTATGCCGTGGACAAGTTCAGCGAGGACGCGATTCTGGCATGGTTCCGTTCGCACTGGCCTGCGGAAATGCCCGTGCAAATCGTTATGGAAGGGCTCGACGAAGAATGCTGTTTTCCCGAGAGCACAAACATTTCAGCCACCGATTGGAAATGCATTATCGACCCCATCGATGGCACGCGGGGCATCATGTATGACAAACGTAGCGCATGGGCACTCGCCGGCATCGCTCCCCAAAATGGCAGCGAAACCATGCTTTCCCACATCGTTGCTGCGGCGATGACGGAGATTCCCACAACGAAGCAATGGCGGGCGGACCAATTCAGCACCACCGTCGAAGGAGACTTGATCGCCACTGCACGGGACATCCGCGCCGGCGGCATCGAAAACATCCACGTCGCCCCGTCTGCGGCGACATCCTTCGACCATGGTTTTTCCTCGATGGTGAAATTCTTTCCCGAAGGCCGCACTCTCACCGCACAGATCGAAGAGAGGCTTTGGGATCAACTCGTGGGGGCCAATAAACACGCTTCTCCCGTTATTTTTGATGATCAATACCTCTCCACTGGTGGCCAATTCCACGAGATGATCAGCGGTCACGACCGCATGATCGCCGACCTGCGCCCCCTCATTCATCGCACACTGGATCTGGAATCCTCCCTTGCTTGCCACCCCTACGACTGCTGCTCCTGGCTGGTGCTGCAAAAATCCGGCGTGCTCTACGAGCATCCGCTCGGCGGATTTCCCGATGCGCCGCTCGATACAGAAAGCGGGGTTGCCTGGGTGGCCTATGCAAACCCCACACTCGCCAACCTCGTGCGACCAACCCTCAAAGCGATCCTCGATCAGTTCCTGGCATGACACGCGAACGCCTACTGGCCCTGATTGGAGCAACAATCCTGCGCTGCCTCTTCCTCACCTTGCGTCTTCGTGTCGAAGACCGCGGCGGGCTGCTCCAGGAGGCGACTCCAGAGCCCACGATCCTCTGCTTTTGGCACAACCGGATTCTCGGCATCACGTTTGCCTTTTCTCGAATCTATCCAAAAAAACGTAACGGCGTCACCGTGCTCACCAGCCCGAGCAAGGACGGTGAAATTCTTTCTCAACTGGTCGCCGCTTTCGGCATGGGCTCGGTCCGGGGCTCGAGTTCCCGCAGGGGATCTCGCGCCTTGCTCGAGTTGGTGCGCATTGTCCGGAGCGGACGCGACATCGCCATCACGCCGGATGGCCCACGCGGCCCCCGCTATCAACTCGGGCCGGGCATCATTCTTCTGGCCCAGACGACCGGGGCACGGATTATTCCCCTCCATGCACGGTTTTCACGCTGCATCCAGATGAAGACTTGGGACGGCTTCATTATCCCGCTCCCATTTTCAAAAGTCACCGTCACGATTGACCCGGCGCTGCGGATTGCGGAAAACATGACAAATGCCGATTTCGAGGCATCCCGAAAAAAACTGGAGGAAATTTTAAAAAATGGTGCGCATTGATGGCGCGGCAGTAGCCGCAAAAGTAATCGAGGAAACAAAGCAACGGGTCGCAGCGCTCAAGCAGCGCGGTGTCCAACCGGGTCTTGCCGTGGTGCTCGTGGGTGATGATCCCGCCTCCCGCGCCTACGTGCGCTCGAAGGACCGCAAGGCAGCCGAACTCGGCCTCTACTCCGTGAAAGAGGAACTCCCCGCCGACACCACCCAGGAGCAACTGCTGGCCCTTGTGGACAAGCTCAACCGGGATCCGTTAATCCATGGAATCCTTGTCCAGTCCCCTCCCCCGCCTCAAATCAATGAGGCCGAGGTGGTGCTGGCCATCGATCCGCGCAAGGATGTGGACGGCTTCCATCCGGTGAATGTCGCCAAGCTGGCATTGGAGGATCCGAGCGGCTTCGTGCCCTGCACGCCACTCGGCTGTATCCGACTGCTCCAGGAATCAGGCATCGAAACAGCCGGGAAACGGGCGGTTGTTGTGGGACGCAGCATGATCGTCGGAAAACCCATGGCACTTTTGCTCATGAAACGTGGCCCGGGCGGTGACGCCACCGTGACGATCGCCCACTCTCGCACCAAGGATCTTCCCTCGGTAACCCGCGAGGCCGACATCGTCATTGCCGCGATAGGACGTCCGCATTTTTTGGGAGCGGAACACATCCGCGATGGCGCCGTCGTGATCGATGTGGGAATCAACCGCATCGACGATCCCTCAAGCCCCAAGGGCTACCGCCTCGTCGGCGATGTGGATTACGACGCCGTGGCGGAACGTTGCGCCGCCATCACCCCTGTCCCCGGCGGTGTCGGCCCCATGACCATCGCCATGCTCATGTCGAACTGCGTCACCGCCGCCGAACGCCTCACCGCCTAATCAACCCGAAAATCCGCTTCCTTTCGGAGTAACCTAATACCAAAGACAGCTTATGGATCGTGCCGTCTGCGAGTTGTTGACCTGTCATAGTTCAAAGCAGCCGTATCAACGTCCGTGATGAGCGATCAGCACCTGCTCTTGCCGCAGGCATGGTGATTCGATCCATCGCCCTGTTCTCATTGTGTCCTCAAAAGAGGTCAGAGTGAGTGCCGGTTCTTTCCAAAAGAAGCTCATCTTACGTGAGTTTGTAGCCGCCCTGAGAAAATTCCCATCTGCTATGGCAGTGACCGGCCCAGCAAGGCCGACAACGCTGGCGGCATCGAAAAGCGGACCTTGTTTTTAAAAAAAGCGACAACACGCGGGAGCGATCCCTTTTTTTCAGGAAACCTACTCCGAAAGACGATATCGCCAGTATTCCGGATCACGGCTGTGATGCTTGAACGCGAGGATGCGAACATGATCCGGACAGGCACGGTAATAGACCGCAAAAGGGAAACGCGGCATCAGGTATCGCCGCACTCCTGCCTCAATGAGGCTCCAGCGCTGCGGAGCCTCCAGAATCGCCCCTGTAGCGAGTTCCGCCGCATCGAGAAACTGCCCACCCAGCGAGGGAACACGCTGCTCGTAAAACCGAGCGGCATCGATCAACTCCGCTTCGGCATCGGGATGATAAATCAAACGCATCCGACAGCCCGCCGCGCAGCCTGCATGACCTCATCGTGAGTGCGTCCGATCACCTTGCCGGACGAGAGTTCCTCATCGCGCCGCTGGGCCTCAGCCACCGCCTCACGCTCTTTTGCCCCTGCCAGCCCTTCATCGATGCTCTGCCAGAGAGCTTGGGCCAGCGAGACTCGTTCGGCAATCGGCAGTGCCATAGCTTCGGAGGTGATTTGTTGGGTGGACATGGAAAAAAAACTAACCCCTCGGGAAAATCCGGTCAACCGAGGACGCGGAAAAAAGAAGCAGTTCCGCGTATTATCGCTTTTTCCCCCTTTTTCCCAGAGTATCCACCAGAAAGTGTGAGGCACTGCGGCATTCTAGTCCTCTGCGATCCAGACCATTGTCATCGTAGTTCTCTGTCTCAACTCTGCGGCCAGCATCATATTGTCGGAATGCTTTTCTGTAGCCTCCGGAACCCATCCAATCCCAACCCGCATGCTCGTAATCCTTACCCATAGTCCTCAAAAACCTCCGCATGTCACCTTTATTAATAAATTATAAAGTGCTACTGCATATTGGATTCGCAGCGTTATTGCGATCATTAGAAATTTTCAGCTTTTTTAAAAAAGCGTCAATACGCGGGACCGACTCTTTTTTCGGCTTTCAGCGGATCGTTAGCCACTGTTCGGCTTTCCGCCTACCAAATAGGCTACACCGCCGGTAATTCCCGCAGCGATTATCGGACCGATAATCACCCAAAGATCCTTAGACTTGTCCGGATCATAGTAGAATGAAAATAAACCACCGATCGCCAAGATCGCCGTTATGATGCCAACCAACCAAATCACTGCGACCTTCGTCTTAACGTCGCCATGTGCTTTAATTGCATCAACCGTTTCATTTGTTGACGATGCCGTAAATTTCGGGGGCTGGTCACTCATACTTGCCCCCGAGTAAGAAGCTGAAATCGAGGCGATTCATGCTCCCGGCTTTATGGTGAAAGAATAGGAATCCCAGATTTTCTCCGTTGCTGGCGGCCCCGAGTTTAAGAGGCGTCTTCGCCGCAGTGCCTAGCGGATTATCCATGCCTCGGAAAACGATCTCTAGGGTGTCGTCAAGTTGCGCCCACGAGATTGCTCCTTGATCTTTATTCCTTAAAGACTCGAAAATTATCCGAATGTTCACGTTCCAACTTCCCAGCGTAAAATCAAACTCGCCGGGCACACCGTCAGGTAACAACAGAATCGTCTGATAGACGACATTCTTATCTCCAATTCGGGTCATATTCTTTTGGCAACGTCAAAGATGAGACACGGAGGTAGATGGCGCCATTCCGGCGCAAGCCGGAATCGTGACAGCTACCGGAGTTGTCTCCATCCCGTAGCTCATTTTCTATTTTATATCTGTGATTACGCCTGTCATAATCCAATCAGGCAGGAACGTATCTTTGATTTGAAATTCCTTTCCTTCTGTCCAGGTATCGATGCGAACAGTAGCGGGATAGCCCTTATCGACGTAAAAACCTAACATCGACCACTCCCTAGCATCTCCCTTTCTGGTAACATAGAATTTCTGGGCTACCAACCCTCGAGCATCTGTTCGAATTTTTATCGTGCCCACTCGCTGAACCCCCAAAGCCGCTAAGTCGGGCTTTACGATCTCGTCTTCAAATTCAATCTCGATCAGGAATTTCTGCTCTCCGATACTGGTCTTTTGCGTCCCATGGCCGAGTAGACGCGACTGTGCATGTGATTCTGCGGCCAAACATATGGAGATCACGATGAATAGCAGTGCTCGAAGATTAAATATTGTGGTGCGCATTTTTTCTCTTTCTGCCTAACGTCCGCGATCACCGATGCCTGCCCGTGGCGTGACAGATGCTTGGAGCGTAGCGACTACGCATCTGGCATGACGCGGGTGGGCATTCGGTGAATCGCATTGTTCGGCTTTATTTTTGTGGGCCCAAGGTTCTCGTCAACCAAACGTCCCATTTTGTTATCGGACCGGCTCCAAGGATCTGAAATATCTCTTTCTGTCTCGCAAATGGTCGCCAGAAAATGAGCCAAGTGCATACAGCACCGTAGACGAGCAGAGCAATCACTGGCAGTCCGATGAGGCATGATAGAATTACTTCTGAGAGACTCATTGTCTTATTCAGGACGTTCTCGGGCAGCTGTCGCACAACGATTATCGGAACGCCCCCAAGAAAAATGACGAGAGAAGCGCACAGGGTAAACCACATTGTGAGGATCTTTAGCATCATTTTGTTGCCTAACGTTCCAGATCAGTGACCCGGCGCCACTGATCCTCGATTGTCAACCAGAGCGCTATCGCCGGGTTCACTGCATCTGGTTTGTTCGGCTTGTTTTGGATCATCTCGGCAATTCTCGGTCGGCTAGTTTAATCGACTCTTCAAAACCCTCTTGCTTCGATTCGTATTCTGTTTCCGGCGTCAGCACCATCTGAAGTCCAACACCTGTCCTCACAACGGCTACAATGTGTTGATACCATTGCTGCGGCGTCCAATCTACTGGTGGCGTCGATACGAAGCATCCTAATTCTTGCTCCCAATACACGCCGGCAGCTTCCCGATACACATACTGATACATGGCCTTCTTGTCTTCAGGGAAGACGGCTGTGCGTCCGTCCTCCAGCACAGCAACCTTCAGAATTCGTGAAGTGTCCATATTCTTGCCGAACGTTGTTTGGTTACACAAAATTCCATTTTAATCTTCAAGCTGAGAAAAAAGTGGGAAATTGATGATTTGAGTATCGATGTAATCAAAAGAAGCGATTTTTCCTCGTGGAGGACGGGTGTGGGACTGTGAAGGCGGCAAAGGAACTGCATTGGGAGGAGCGTTCATTTATAAAGATTCTGAAAGCTTTTCCGGAGCATAGGGTCTGCGTCAAGCGCTGTTGTTGAAGTGGACGCAATTTTTGCCCAAGCGATCAATGCCGCCATTGGGGTGGAAACTGGATGCGTATGGCTTTGGCGTATTTTTTAAAGGCATGCTGCCCGCGAATCCCAAAAGGATACCGGGCCTCGTTGTCGATGTGGATTACGACGCCGTGGCCGACCGTTGCGCCGCCATCACCCTCGTCCCCGGTGGCGTCGGCCCGATGACCATCGCCATGCTCATGTCAAACTGCGTAACAGCAGCGGAGCGGTTGACAGCCTGACGCTAAACCACGTCACCTCACTCCACCTGACTTCGCCTCCCAAAGAAACTAGGCGACGCTTTCGACCGGACGGATTTCGTCGGCGGCGATCACCTTGTCGATATCGAGGAGGCTTTTGACGGCTCCTTTAATCTTGGCCATGCCGAGAATGTATTCGACTTGAATCGAACCACCGAAATCTGGCGGCGGCTCGATGTCTTCGGCCACCACATTGGTCACCTCTTCGACCGCATCGACAATCAAACCAATGTGCTTCATCTCACCGCCGGCCATGGCGATTTGGACCACGACGATGCAGTTGTTTTCGGTAATGATCGCTTCGGGCAAATGAAGCTTGGCGCGCAGGTCGATAACGGGAATCACCTTGCCTCGCAGATTGATGACGCCTTTGACGTAAGGAGGCATCTGGGGAACCATCGTGATGTGAAGCATGGTGATGATCTCCCTGACTTTCAGCACCGGAATGCCGTATGCCTCGTTGGCGAGTGAAAACGTGAGATACTTGCCTGCAAGGTGGGCTCGGGAGGAGGATTCAGCTGAAACAGCGGAGACTTTTTCCATGCGCGCAGGCTAATGAAGGACAGCAGCTTTGCCAGCGAAAATATAAACCCTCATAACGCACCGGCCCGGGAAATCCACGAGTAGGGCACGGCACCATGGGAAAGCATCCAGTCATTGAATTCCCTCAATGTCCACCCACCCTGGACCACATGGCGGCGGTGGAGTTTTTCGACCTCCAGGCGGCCGAGAAGATAACTCATCGGAACCGTGGGGCTGGATGTATACCAATTCACATCGCCCTTGGCCCGCGACGGGGTGAAGCCAACACCTTTTTGCAGACGTGCGGCGGCTCCTGCGTGACTGAGCGATCCATCCTGCAGCCCGCAGTCGATGACAATGCGATGGGCCCGCCAGAGGGCGTCGTGCAACTGGATGAGATCAGCATGGGGAATCTCAACGAGCCCGCGCTCGACAGCGATTTTTTCGCACCACATCGTCCAGCCCTCATAAAAAATGGAGTGCGAAAACAGGCGTCGCAACCTGCTGCGATGCTTGAATTGAATCACAAACTGGAGGTGGTGCCCGGGATAGGCCTCATGCACACAGGTAAGCTCCAGCCCGTGATGCTGACGAATCTCTGCCAGTTTCGCTGCGACAGTTTTCTGCTCCAAGCTGAGGTCGTTCACCCAAAAAATACCGGTTTGGTCGCGTGAAAACGGCTCTGGCGCGCTATAAGCGGCGGTGGGAAACTGGTGTTTCAAAAACGGAGGCACCGGCAGGACCTTGAGTTTCTCGCCCGAGGGCATGCTAACGATATCCGCATTTTGCAGCTTTGTTTTTATGTGCAGGGTCACCTCTCGATAAAGCTCGAGAAGGGGTTTATCGGGACTCCAAGCATTTGATGCCTGCTCGATGAGTTCGCGGGCGGTTTTCCTCCCATGCTTTTTGGCTGCTTGGGCGAGGAGGTATTCGTGACGTTCGACCTGATATTCTCCAAGTGCTCGCGCCTCCGGGAGCGAGAGGTCGAGACCGAGTTGCTCACGAATGAGAAATTCAAATCGCTCGCGGCCAATGGCGAATCCGCCTTTTGGCCCCTGCTTTTTCCGAGCCACAGCCGCCGCAAAATCATTAAAAGCTGTGGTGGCCGCTTTTATATCCGAGGCAAGCCGCTTCGGGTTCTTACTCCACTTTTGCAACTCGGGAGCCAGCGCCTCCAGGAACTCCACCGCGCCGGCGCAGGACTGCACGGCAAGGGACGTCCAGAGCGGATCGGGTGATTTCACACACTCCACCCCCGCGCGGAGATAGTCAGGCAATCGGGCAAGACGGGATTCGATCGCCGGCATCACCGTGGAGAGCTTTTCCGCTCCGCGCACCACGAGTTCAAAAATCGAGTCGATTGCCGCGTTGCAGTGGCTCTGTGGATTTGTCCGCCAACGGGCCAGGTCACTTCCAAAGAGCAGATCGCTGCGCAATCGTGCCATCAGCCCGCGGCGGTCGAGCCAATCGTCTGCGGAGAACGCCGCTTCGGGCATGGACTCCAGAGCGCGGAGCGTTTCCTTCGCAAGCCGGATGTATGCACCGTGAACCTCCGGGGAGTTGGAACCAAGGAGGTGGTCGTATTTCCTGAAGCCCAGTTTGCTGCCTTGCTCAGGAAAAAGCTCACAACTCTCCTCGATCCATCGTTCAGAAACCGCCCTAAAATCCGCCTGCACGCTGTGGTCACCGATGGTCTTAACACGTCGATTGCTCATGCTTAAAAAGCTACCATGCCGACCGTCTGCATTGCTAGGTTGCTCAAGGTGAACGTTACCACCCGCCTACTGGCTCCTATTGTTTCCCGCCCACTACTGCTTTGGCTTCTTTTTGTCGGTTGGCTGGGCCTGCTGTTTTTTGCATCAAGCTCCCGGCCCGATTCGATCCCCGAGATGCTGTTTCCCCATCAGGACAAAGCCATGCACTTTGTGTTTTTCTGCGGCGGGGGATTTATCCTGTCCGGTGCATTGAATAAGAGTCTTGGCCTGAAAAAGGCACTCCTGCTGGCCAGCACGCTGATGATCCTGGGCATCGCCGGGGCACTGGATGAATACCATCAGCAATTCGTTCCAGGCCGGGCCGGGCTTGATTTACTCGATTGGCTCGCGGATCTCTGCGGTGCCACCGTGGGGGTCGTTGTTTTTAGAAAAATCGCCTCGCAGATTGAAGCGTCTGCTCGCCATGGGATTTGAATTTGCCTGCCCATTTACGAGACGCATACTGGCCATGATTCCGAACCGACGCACCAGCGATGACACCCGCAAGCCCGGCTGGCGCCGTTTTATTTCCTGATTTTTTTACCATGTCACCATCCAGAGAGTCCGTCCGCGAGCGCATACGCCACCTTCGATCTGAAATCGAGCGCCACAATACGCTCTATTACCGCGACGCCGCACCGGTCATCTCCGACCGTGAATTCGACTCCCTGCTTCGCGAACTTCAAGATCTTGAGCAATCGCATCCCGATCTAGCCGATGACTCCTCCCCGACCCGCCGGGTGGGAGGAGCACCGCTCGAGGAATTCGCTCCCGCCCGGCACCTGGTGCCCATGCAGAGTCTGGACAACACCTATTCCCCGGAGGAACTCCGGGAGTTCTTGGTCCGTATCCACAAGCTCGCCGAGGGCCGCCAGACCGCATTCACCATCGAGCCGAAAGTTGATGGTGTGGCCATTTCCCTGCTGTATGAAAACGGAAAGCTCGTGCGGGCCGCAACCCGTGGCGATGGCACCACCGGCGACGACGTCACGCAAAACGTCCGAACGATCGGGAATATTCCGCACACCTTGAAGGGCACACCTCCCGCGCAGGTCGAAGTGCGCGGCGAGATCTATCTCCCGAAATCCGTCTTCGCCTCGATCAATGCAGAACGTGACGAAGAAGGCCTGCCGCCATTTGCGAACCCCCGCAATGCGGCTGCTGGATCCATCAAACAACTCGATCCCTCGATCACGGCCTCGCGCAAACTCGCCGGCGTTTTTTACGGCACCGGGATCTGGCAGGGCGACCAGCCCGCCACGGGACGCGATATGTTTGCCGCCCTCGCCTCCTGGGGCCTCCCGATCTCTGAAAAAATCCTTCATGCCACCGATGAGGCATCGGTGCTCGCCTCTGTGGAGGAACTCGGACATTTGCGCCACGACTTTGCCTACGAGACGGATGGCGCTGTGGTGAAGCTCGACAACTTCAATCTCCGACGCGAATTCGGCTCCACCGCCAAGGCGCCACGCTGGGCGATCGCCTACAAATACGAACCCGAGCGCGCCGAAACCAAACTCCTCGACATCACGATCCAAGTCGGCCGCACAGGCACTCTCACTCCCGTTGCGGAACTCCAACCCGTCTTTGTCTCCGGCAGCACGGTCTCCCGCGCCACCCTTCACAACGAAGAAGAAATCCAACGCAAGGACATCCGAATCGGCGACACCGTCTTGATCGAAAAAGCCGGCGAGGTCATCCCGGCTGTCGTCGAAGTGAAAAAAGAGCATCGCAGCGGGAATGAACGGATTTTCCACATGCCCACACAATGCCCCTCCTGCAGCAGTTCTGTGCACAAGGATGGCGTAGCTTGGAAATGCGCAAATCCCTCCTGCCCGTCGCAAGTCCGCCGCCGTATCGAGCACTTCGCCTCGAAACAGGCCATGGATATCGAAGGCCTTGGCGAAGCCTTGGTCAACCAGCTCGTTGATGCCAACCTGCTTCGCAACATTACCGACATCTTCGCGTTGCAAAAAGATTCGCTTCTTCAACTCGAACGAATGGGTGAG
The DNA here is from genome assembly GCA_044352905.1 of Terrimicrobiaceae bacterium. Lineage (GTDB taxonomy): Bacteria > Verrucomicrobiota > Verrucomicrobiia > Chthoniobacterales > Terrimicrobiaceae > UBA967. The sequence continues at coordinate 97,066 of JBILCY010000007.1, forward strand.
AAAAGCGCCAACAATCTCCTGGAAGCCATCGACGCCAGTCGCCGCCAGCCACTGTGGCGGCTTCTCAATGGTCTTGGCATCCCCCATATTGGTGTCACCTCAGCACGCGACCTGGCGTCCCACTTTCACACGATCGAGAAACTCCAGTCCGCCGACACAGACACCCTTCTTGGTATCCACAGCATTGGCGACATCATGGCAGAGGCCATTCACTCATGGTTCCACAGCGAACAAAACCTCGCGCTCCTCAATGCACTCCGTGCCGCAGGACTCAATTTTGGCGAGGCCGATGAGCACGCTCCCGCGTCCGACAACCGCCTCGCTGGCACCACTTGGGTGCTTACGGGAACTCTATCAATCTCGCGCGAGGAGGCCAGTGAGGTGATACGCCGCCTGGGAGGAAAAGTGACCGGTAGCGTTAGCAAAAAAACGACACACCTTCTTGCCGGAGATGAGGCTGGCAGCAAGCTAGACAAGGCCCGCGAGTTGGGAGTGCCAGTGCTCACCGAAACCGAGTTTCGATCCCTTGTTTCCTGAAGACCTCACGCCGATCAAAAGTGGAACATATACCAACATGACTCCCCCGGAAATCTTCACTCGACGACTCACCCAGGCTTTTGACAGCACATCGCTGGAATCCCTGCGCATCGCATTCGCAGAAGAGACTCCGATACTCATGCAGCAGGCGTGGCTGGACGATAACGAACCGGGGTTCCTACCCGCAATCATTCGCACCGCATGGGATCCGGAGGCTTTGTTGGTTTTTGCCGAGATTCACGATGAGGACATCCACAGCCATGCAACAGAGCCGAACCAGAAAACATGGCAACTAGGCGATGTGTTTGAAATGTTTCTGCAAGCATCCGGCAGAAGCGACTACGTGGAGTTGCATGTGACCCCGGGCAACATCCGCTCGAACTTTTACTTCTCCAGCACAGGGGCTCCCCTCGAGATGATGCCGGATGGTGTCTTTGAAAGCAGCACAGTGATCGATGAAGACGCCTCACGTTGGTTTGTCTTCGCCCGGATACCGGCGCGTTTAGTCGGGAAGGCCGATGCGATAAATTCGGGAACGTTCTGGCGATTCTCCTTTAGCCGCTACGACGCCTCCCGCGATGCCTCACGACCGATCCTGTCATCCACCTCTCCCCACCGTGAAATCAGCTTCCATCGTCAGCAGGAATGGGGGCGTCTCGTTTTTTCACCGCTTGGTGCCCGATAAGATTTTTAAAAAATCGTGTCATATCAATCACACTGCCGAACAACAAAACTTGTAAATAACCGCATCATGGGTTATGATCCTGATGTGCTGAATCCATAAAATCCCCGATTTTTTAAAATGCTCCCCCCATTGCCCAAAAACGAGTGGACGCCTGAAGCGGCTGCCCACCTCCTGAATCGTGCGTGCTTTGGCGGCAGTCCTGAGAAAATCAGCGAGCTTCATGCTCTGGGCCATGAAAAGGCGGTTGAGAGTCTGCTTAATGCTCCAGAGGATGACTCGGATTTTCCCCCACCCGAGTTGTCCCCGATGCTTGGGCCACTCAAAAACAACGCCGCTGCCATGACAGGCATGACAATGAGTGAAGCGGATCGAAGAGAAGCCCGACGCCTAGAGCAGGTAAAAGCCCGCGAGGAAATAACCACTCTGCGGACATGGTGGCTCGATCGCATGCGGAACTCCACACACGCGCTCCGTGAAAAGGCGGTCCTTTTCTGGCACGGACACTGGGCCACCAGCTTTCAGAAGGTCAATAGCCCCTTCCTCATGTGGCAGCAAAACGAAACATTCCGCTCGCACGCGCTAGGGCAATTCGAACCGTTTGCACAGGCTATGACACGCGATCCTGCGATGATCCGCTACCTCGATCTCCAAGCAAGCAAAGCTGAATGTCCAAATGAAAACTTTGCCCGGGAATTGATGGAGTTATTCACATTGGGGGAAGGCCACTACACAGAGGATGACATTCGGGAATCCGCACGGGCCTTCACCGGGTATGGCGTGAGTCAAAAGTCAGGTGGATTCAATTTCGTTAAACGCCATCATGATTACGGAACAAAAAGATTTTTTGGGAAGCAGGGTGAATTCAGCGGCGATGAGATCGTATCGATCATTGTCTCACAGCCCCGTTGCCCGGAGTTTCTTTCGGAAAAGGTGTGGGCATTCTACGCCGGCAGAAAACCCGGCAACGAGCTACGGGATAAGCTTGCGAGGCATTACCGGAGCACCGGACTCCACACTGGAGAATACCTTCGAGAGATATTCCTCAGCCGCGAGTTTTATTCCCCCGAGATCATGCGGCGGCAAATCAAGGGGCCGGTCCAGTGGCTTGTGCAGAGCAGCAATATTTTTGAGGTTCCCCTGCCTCCGGCGCGATTGACGCAGAATGCCCTCTCCCAGTTGGGACAGGTTTTGTTCGCTCCGCCGAATGTAAAAGGTTGGGACGAGGGACGCGCATGGATCACTGCCTCCACGCTGCTCCTCCGCTACAACATCAGTGGAGAATTGGTAAGAGGAGAAACAATAAAGCCCGGGGTGGATATCAATAAAATCATCCCTCCGGATCTAACACCCGATGAGGTTTGCAAGACAGTAGGGTGGCGATTGTTTCAGTCCCCCATGCCGCCTGCCCTTGCGGAAAAGACCAAGGATTTCCTGGAAAAAAACGGCGATTCAAAAAACGCCCGTCGTGATCTTCTCCATCTCCTTCTGAGCACGCCAGAATTCCAACTCACATGACCCCCACCCTCCACACCCGCCGTCAATTTCTCCGCACCTCCATCCTGGGAGGGGCGATCTCTTGGACAGTTCCTGCTTTTCTGGAGCGAACTTTTTTCAGTCTCGATGCCATGGCTGCGGACTCCTTGCTCCAGACGGCAACGGGAAAGGACAACCCGATTCTGGTGGTGCTGCAACTCGCTGGCGGCAATGACGGGCTTAACACCCTTGTGCCATTCACCGACGACGCCTACTTCCGTGCCCGTCCAAAAATCGCCATTCCTGAACAACAAATATTGCGTCTCACCGATCATCTTGGGCTGAACCCCAAATTGACCGGACTCAAATCGCTTTACGACGAAGGTCATCTCTCAATCGTGCAGGGCGTTGGCTATCCGAATCCCAACCGGTCGCATTTCCGATCCACCGAAATCTGGCAGACGGCATCGGATGCGAACAAAAGGGAATCCCACGGTTGGCTCGGGCGCTACTTCGATTCCTGCTGCCAAGGTGAGGAGCCAACGGTCGGTGTGAGTATTGGCAACCAGACTCCCCAGGCATTCGTCTCCCAGACACAGAAAGGGATTTCCTTTTCAAAGCCGGAGCAATTCCGCTTCGACTTGAAAAAGGCCTCCTCCCCGGATGCGAGCGAGGATTTTTTTCGGATGATGAACGATTTGGATACGCCGTCGGGTGGCGCCAGCATTGGCATGCTCCAAGGGGCGCCGGGAGAGGGTGGTGACACACTGGATTTCCTGCAACGCGTAGCGCTGGATGCGGTGATCAGCTCCGACAAGGTTCTGGAAATTACGAGGCGTTCAAAGCGCGGCGCTTCCTATCCAAACAGCCAACTCGCCACCTCGCTCAATCTTGTCGCTCGACTCATCGGCGGCGGCTTGCCAACCCGGGTGTATTACGTCGCACAGGGAGGTTACGATACGCATAACAACCAGACGGGATCACACGACCGCCTGATGGGCGATCTTGATGCAGCGATCTCCGCCTTCACCTCCGATCTCAAGACCCAAGGAAACTTCGACCGAGTAATGCTGATGACTTTCAGCGAATTTGGGCGCCGGGTTGCGGAAAATGCCGGCGGTGGCACCGATCACGGAGCGGCCGCACCGCTTTTTGTTCTCGGAGGCGGCATCAAACCAGGCATCACCGGCAAGAGCCCGAGCCTTACCACGCTCAAGGACGGCGATCTGATCCATGGCATAGACTTCCGCAGTGTCTACGCCACCGTGTTATCGAAATGGCTCAAGACTCCGATGGAGCCGATTCTCAAACGGAAGTTTCCAACATTGGATTTCGTGTGAGGGATAGCACCGCTTTTTTATCGCGGTGACTTGGTTTCGGATTTCTCGAGGGCGGTTTTGAGATTTTGCAGTGCGTCCTGCAGCTGGGGGTCGATTTCCAATGCACGCCGAAAGCTAATGATCGCCTCGTCAATGCGTCCGCTTTGAAAAAGTGAGACACCAAAATTGCAATGAAAGACGGGATTCTGAGGGAATCGTTTTGCCAAATCGCCATACAGCACGGCGGCATTGGCTGGTTGCCCGTCGAGGAACAAGGCGTTGGCAAGGTTGCTCTGGATAGCGATGATGTCAGGCCCTAGGCGGAGAGCTTCGCTAAAATGCCGCACAGCTCCCTTGGTGTCCCGTTTGGCAAGAAGGGCGGAACCAAGGTTGTTTTGCGTTTCGGCCAAATCGGGCCGTAGCCGCGTGGCTTCCTGGAAATGGGAGAGCGCGGGATCGGTGTTGCCGCGATTGAATTGACGCGCACCCAGTCGATTATGGGCCTGCCAGGAATTCGGATTGTGACGCAAGGTGTAGGTCCAGAGGTTGTCCTCGTTTTCCCATACCTCGGAGTAGTTGTAGCTCAGGATCGTTAGGCCGAAAATCAAGGCCGTGACACCGATTATGAAAAAAGGTTTCAGGGTAGGCTTTGCCTTTTCAAAGGCCCAGGTGCCGAGCGCGCTGGCGTAGGCAACGATGCCGATCATCGGGATATAAATAAAGTGGTCCGCCACCCATCCGACCCTCATATAGGACATGGCCACAAAACCCAGAACGGGCAGAACCATGAGAAGAAAAAAACCAAAGGCCATCAATACATCGCGTCCCCAGGAATTGCGCCTCGACCAAAAGAGGACGATTCCGCCGATGATCACGATCCATGGGAGGAATTGCAGAATGTCGGGCGGGTTCGCCTGCCATTGCGGATAAATCGGCACCAGCGGGATCGGCCACAGGATTTTTGAAATGTAGAAAAGAATCGCCATGCCCGCGATGGCCAACCGGGAGTCGATTCCACCAATCGGAATCGGCTCGCTGCCAATCGCACGGTCATGCTGGAAGTGCAACGTCACCAACCCGAGAACTAGCGAGATGAGGAAAAACGGGGCCGTGTTCAGAATGTCCCTCCATTTGATTTCCCCGCGTCGCCACCAGATGAAAAGGAGCATCACGCACGGGAGCATTACGACCGAACTCTTCGCGAGCATCGCCGCCAGAAAAAAGCCGAGCGCGAGGAAATAAAAGAAACGGCGTCGATCCTCCTCAAAACGCACGAAGAATGTGGCGGCCAAAAGAAAGAACGGCAGAGAAAAGGTGTTCTTCAACTCGGAGATCCATGCGACCGACTCCACGGCGAGCGGATGAACCGCAAAAAGCAGACCCGCCAGCCACGCTCCCCGGATTTTTGCATGATGCAGAAGCATCCAGACGCAGCATGAGCCCAGGGCATGGAGCACGATGGAGACAATGTGGTAGCCGGTGGAATCCAAGCCAAAAAATCGCCACTGCAGCCAGAGGGCGCACATGGTAAGCGGGAAGTAGTCTGCCGTGGCAGGAGCAAACCAAAGGCTCCAAAGTCCACCCGGTGATTGGACGACAGCATTGTCGGTAAGGAGATAATCATCATCCCACAGCCAGTCACCGTGATAGACCGGCGAGTAGACCCACAGGCATGCCAGTAGAATAAGGCCTGCTTTTGCCAGTCCTGCGCCCCAATCGACGAACGGGAGGGAATCTTTTCTCATTATCTGCATCGGCATCGAAAGAACCAGTTACGCGAGAGGTAACAATAAGACATCCGCCACACAAAAAGCGCGGTTTTTCCAGCGACAAGTTGCGGAAGACGGAAAGCTACGGAATACTGGCGCGCTTATGGTGTTTGAACTGGAGTCGAATTACGACCCGAGGGGTGATCAGGGACAGGCGATCAAAAACCTCGTCCGCTCGATCGATGCGGGGAACCGCCACCAGACGCTGCTGGGGGTGACCGGTTCGGGAAAGACCTTCACCATGGCAAATGTGATCCGCAACATCGGACGCCCGACATTGATCATGTCGCATAACAAGACCCTCGCCGCGCAGCTGTATAGCGAGTTCAAGCAATTCTTCCCGCGCAATGCCGTCGAGTATTTCGTGAGCTACTTCGACTATTACCAACCCGAGGCCTACATCCCGCGGTCGGATACCTACATTGAGAAGGATTCCTCGATCAACGAGGAGATCGAGCGCCTGCGCCTCTCGGCGGTGAGTTCCCTCCTCACCCGGCGGGACACGATCATTGTTGCCAGCGTCTCTTGCATCTACGGCCTCGCATCACCCGAGGATTTCCTGCAAATGCTCGTCACCATCCGCCCGGGGCAGCGGATGACCCGCGAGGAATTCCTCACGAAAATCGTCGAGATGCTCTACGAGCGCAATGACATCGCCTTCACTCGTGGAAAATTCCGGGTGCGCGGCGACGTGGTTGAGATTCACCCCGCGCAAAGCGAGGACGAGGCTGTGCGGGTGGAGTTCTTTGGAGACGAAATCGAACGCATCAGTCTCTTTGATCCCCTCACTGGGAGGGTTGATTCAACGCTCACGACGTTCACGCTTTTTCCCGCGAAGCAGTTCGTGACTCCTCACGACAAGTTGCGCACGGCGGTTGCGGGTATCCGCAGCGAACTCGAGGCGCGAGTGGTGGAGTTCGAGCGCCAGAGCAAGTTCATCGAAGCCCAGCGCATTCGTATGAGAACGGAGTTCGACCTGGAGATGATGCAGGAGATGGGCTTTTGCAATGGCATCGAGAACTACTCTCGCCACCTCACCGGTCGTCCACCGGGCTCATGTCCCTACACACTCATGGACTTCCTGCCAAAGGATCACCTCCTGGTAATCGACGAGTCCCACGCCACCGTGCCGCAGATCGGCGGCATGTATGCCGGCGACCGCTCGCGCAAAAGCGTGCTGGTGGAGTATGGATTCCGCCTGCCGAGCGCGTTGGACAACAGGCCGCTGAACTTCGGAGAGTTCATGGGAATCGCCAACCAGCTTGTCTATGTAAGCGCCACGCCCGGTGGGTTTGAACTCAACAACAGCGTTGTGGGAAACACCACATGGATACCGAATCCCGAGAACAAATTCAGCGAGGGCGGACGCTCGAACGACCTCAGGAAATTCCTCACCGCCAAGACATCGGATCTCGCCGTAGATACTCCAGGTGCGCCGCTCATCGTGCAGCAAATCATCCGCCCGACGGGCCTGCTTGATCCCAAGATCACCATCCGGCCACTGAAAGCTCAGATCGACGAGACGATCGAACTCTCCCGTGGCCGTATCGAGGTGGGTGAGCGGGTGCTGATAACCACACTCACCAAAAGAACCGCCGAGGATCTTGCAGACTACCTGCGCGAGATCGGGCTCAAGGTGCGCTATCTGCACAGTGATATCGACACGATCGAACGGGTGGAAATTCTACGAACCCTTCGCGCCGGAGACTGTGACATTTTGGTTGGCATCAACCTTCTCCGCGAGGGCCTCGACCTTCCCGAGGTCTCCCTCGTTTGCATATTGGATGCCGACAAGGAAGGTTACCTCCGTAGCCAGACCAGTCTCATCCAGACCGCAGGCCGAGCCGCGCGCCATCTCAACGGCGAGGTCGTGCTCTTCGCCGATACGGTGACCGGCAGCATGCAGGCGCTGCTCGATGTTTCCAACCACCGCCGGGCCCGCCAGGAGGAATACAACAAAACCCATGGCATCACGCCTCGCAGCGTTGTGCGTGCCGTTCAAGAAAGCCTGCATGTCATCGTGAAAGGGCGCGAAGTGGAGCAAAACATCCTGCACGAGGATCCCTCTCAATTCGACGCCGCCGAACTCATCCGCGAACTCGAGCGCGATATGGCCGATGCGGCCGCAAAACTCGAATACGAACGCGCCGCCCTTCTTCGCGACCAGATCACGGAACTCAAAAACGGCTCCTCCCCCAACGTCGCCTCCCTGCCCCTGCGCCAGAAAACCTCCTACCGGAAACTCTCCCGTAAAAAACGCGGATGAATCGATGCAAACGCGTCTTGGAAATCACGCAAAAATCCAGCTTGCATGGCGCGGGAAAACCCCTAGTTTTCCAACTCCTCGCTCGGGTGGTGAAATGGCAGACACGTGCGTTTGAGGGGCGCATGCCGCAAGGCATGGGGGTTCGAGTCCCCCCCCGAGCATTTTCCCCTACTCCCCTATTTCCCCCCAAGCCAGATCATTGATTGATCTTCGGTATTTTCTCTTAACCCGTTGCCTCAAAAGCCCATGACACTGGAGCAGATCCGGGAAATCGGGGTCGTTGACTCGTAAGTCATGACACCGAATCAAGCGCCCTTGGTGTCAAAACTTTTGAGTCAACAGGTTTCACACTGGCCCCTAAGTGGGGATAGAATCAGATCAACCGCCCTTGATTTCGCTCACTGATCAAAAACTCCGCTGGAAGCAAAATCGGAAGTCCGTAACAGGACGATCCAAGCACCTTAATGAAATCCTCTCGATCCAGCGTGAGGAGAACATCAGCCCAAGCCAGAGCCGTAATCAAAACTGGTCGATCCTTGCTTGCTGGAAAAACCAAGGCTCGATCTATGGAGACAACATCATCGACAAGAGAAATTCGGGAACGCAAAACGACCCATGTCGCCGTAGATTCAAAAGGAAATTGGGAGAGATTTTTCTCAACCTCATTACGAACCCATGGACTGGCGATGAGCTTCCAACCTTGCTTGTCGGCTATATCAAGAATGGCTCTTGATGCTCCAGATTTGGAACGACAGGCGGCAAGAAGGACACTTGTATCCAGAAAGATTCTCACGATCCCGCGAGAAATTTTCTGTAGCCCTCTTCGTCATCAGCAACCCACCTGTCGATCGTTTCCTTGGGAATATCGCGGACAGGAGGAAGTTCATCCCCAACACCGCGAAGGCGGGTTAGTAGGAAAGCAACAAGCTCTTTCTTCTCTTCAATGGGAAGAACATCGGCAGCTTCTTCAATTTCCAAGAGCGAACTCATGGCAAGATTCTACTCCCGTAATTTCCATTTGCAAGAATCGCATCACCCTTGGCAATGCCGATAAAATCTAGCTCTGTCAGTAAATAGGGTTGTTTTCCGCATATCAAAACGGATATGATTTTTATCAATGCCTAGAGAACAAGCTCTGGTGCTGGTTTTCTATAGTCCTCAGATTTTTTTGGCACCTCGCCGGAGAACAACTCAAAAATCGCTCGAAATTCACGCTCTGAAATCCGTGCATGCCTCAGATACTTGTTCTTCATTGTCTTTCTTAAGATTACGACTCATTCCGCCACGCAATCCAGGACCCATGCACATTATTGCGATTTGTTTGCGAAACTCGCAAGGCATGGGGGGTTCGAGTCCCCCCCCGAGCATTTTCCCCTACTCCCCCCTTATTGCCTGCTGCAAGTAACAGCTTGTGCGTTTCCGGTCTTATGGCCATTGCCTGCTGAAACGCCGTTGAATGCTTGAACCCCCGCCCCCTCAGGACGAGCAGCGGGTTTTTTGCCGAAATTAAAACGGATATTTGCCCAAGTGTCTCCGGGTTGGGCCTCGATACCGAGGGCGCCACTGGGTTCATAACCACAATGAACCATGCAATTCTCACAGCGGGGATCGCGGGCCTTGCCTTTTACGACGCCATAATTTTCCCATTCCGTTTTCTCCAGCAGGGCGCGATAGCTGGCGTGGTGGGCATCCGTCATGAGATAGCAGGGGCCTTTCCATCCTTTAACATTGCGTGTCGGAATCGCCCAAGCGGAACAGGTGAGATCGCGTTTGCCTGCGAGGAAGTCGAGGTAGATCGGGGTTCCAAAAAACGTGTATTTCTCTCCCCAGGCACGAATGTTTTTGAACTTCCGCTTCGTCATTTCACGGGTGAGGAAAAAATTCTCAGGCTGTAGATTCAGCCTCGCCATCATGTCCTTCTTGGCCGCATCGTAGTCGTAGCCAGGCGAGATGGTATGCCCATCCACTCCGAGCCAGGAGAGGTAGTCGAACATGCGCTCCAACTCGTCCATCTCGGTTTCCTTATAGACCGTGGTGTTGGTGGCAACCTGATAGCCGAGGATCTTTGCCATGCGGATCGCGGCGATGCATTCCTTGAAAACCCCCTCGCGCTCCACGATGAGATCATGTGTGCGCTCCAACCCGTCCAAGTGAACATTCCAATACATCCATTTTGAAGGCGCGATGGATGGATTAATACCCGTCAAATCCGACTCGCGGATTTCTGCCGCCTGGGCGGGGGTGAGCAACTCCTCGCTCTGTAAAACCTCCAACTTGCGTGAAACACTTGCAGGATCTCTCGAAAATTCCACCGCCAGCCATTCGCGTATTTTTTTGCGCATAAACATCCCGTTTGTGCAGATGTAAATAATCCGACGCCGGACCAGCAACCCCTCCACCAGTTCCTCGATGTGCGGATAGATCAGGGGCTCGCCGCCGCAGATGGAAATCATGGGCGCCTCGCATTCCTCTGCCGCTGCAAGGCAATCCGATAGGGACATCACGTCCTTGAGAGAGGTCGAATACTCGCGAATCCTACCGCACCCGGTGCAGGTAAGATTGCAGGTGTGCAGGGGCTCGAGTTGAAGAACCGTCGCAAATTTCTCCACCCGACGGATTTTCTTCCCGATGATATACCCTGCAATGCGCGCCGTAAGAGCCAGAGGAAACCTCATGTCGCCGCATCACAACCACCACGGGATTCAGAGTCAAGCAACGCTTGATATTTTAAAATCCATTCTCGAGCACCACTTCCCCGTAGGAGAGCTGACCGGGACGCGGCCAGGAGTCCTGCGTCTTTTTGCCAATGGCGATCATGAACGAAATAACGTGGTCGGCCGGGAGGCGGATGATTTTCCCAACAGCCTCGTAATCGAATCCATCCATCGGACAGGAATCATAACCCATTGCCTTCGCGGCGAGCATCAGGGTCTGGCCGGCGATGCCACAGGAACGCATCGCCTCATCGCGCTGCACCTGGGGTTTGCCCGAATAATACTGGGCGATTGCTGGAACCAGAAAGTCCTGCACCGGCTTGGGGGCGTTGCGCCAATAGTGTGCGGGATTTTGCTCCCAGGCGGAAAGATTGGCACAGAGCAGGACGAGCAGCGAGGAATCGGTCACCTGGGCCTGATCCCAAGCCACGGAGCGAATTTGCTTACGAACCTCCATGTCCCTGACGACAACAAACCGCCAGTTTTGGATGTTGAAAGCCGTTGGTGAAAGCATGGCCAACTCGAGCAACTGGCGCTCCTCTTCGGAGGACATGCGGTGCGAGGGGTCGTAATGCTTAATAGCTCGGCGGGATTGGATGGCTTCAATGGTGTTCATCGCCGTCCAGAATGACGATTGCCGCTGAGAGCGCAACCCCTTAGAGCACCGTGGATCAACATGCCGCCATCACCGTGCCAGCCGTTGATTCTCGGATCGTGCCATCGAGAAATGAAAGGGAAGCCGTGTCCCCCCACGCTTTGTTGTCACGTGCAACTTTTTTTTAAAAAACGGGCGAACTTTTTTTCGATGATTCGCCTTGTTGAGAACCGCATTCTACGGGGATGCTAGTGCGCAATGAAGCAGCAACCTCCCTCAGAAAAAGGATACCGTATGCCAGCCGAGTGGGAACCCCACGAGGCGACTTGGTTGTCGTGGCCGCATCCCGATTGCAACAGCTTTCCTGGATCGTATGAACGTGTCGTGCCGACATTCGTCGCCATGGCCGAAGCACTCGCCGAATCGGAGATCGTTCGCATCAATGTGGACAATGCGGAGCAGGAGAAAACCGTTCGCAAACTTCTCAAAAAATGTCCGCCCGAGCGCGTCGAGTTTTTTCATATCCCGACCGATGAGCCATGGTGCCGCGACCATGGCCCGATTTTCGTGGTGCGTGATAAATCCCCGAAGCTTGCCGCGTTGAATTTTGGATTCAATGCCTGGGGCTACAAGCTCTCTCCGTTTGACGAAGACAACGCCGTGCCTCCCGCTGTGGCGGATGCGCTTGGCATCCCTGTTTTCAATTACTCCCACTTCATCATGGAAGGAGGCTCGATCGACGTGAATGGCAAGGGCACCGTGCTCACCACCGAGAGCTGCCTGCTGAACCAAAACCGGAATCCCTCACTGAGCCGTGCCGCCATTGAGAAAAAACTCCACGAGACTCTTGGGGTGAAATCCGTCCTCTGGCTGGGCGATGGCATCGAGGGCGACGATACCGACGGGCACGTGGACGACATCACCCGCTTTGTCGGCCCTGCCACCGTCATCACCGCCGTGGAGGAGGATGAAAACGATCCGAACTTCGAGCCCCTCCAGAGGAATCTTGACCGCCTTCACACGATGCGGCTGCCCGGCGGCGAGCCCCTGCATGTTCTCACCCTGCCCATGCCCCGACGAATCGAACGGGATGGCCAGCGGCTTCCGGCAAGCTATGCGAATTTCTACATCGCGAATTCCATCGTGCTGCTGCCCGTCTACGGGGAACACAACGACGCTTGGGCCGTATCGGCGCTGCATGAGGCATTTCCGAGTCGTAGAATCGTGCCGATCGATTGCCAGGAACTCATCTGGGGGCTGGGAGCGTTCCACTGCCTCACACAGCAGCAACCAGCAGTGGATTGCTAAATTCGCAACCGACTACAAAACCGGTTGCGCGCTAGGAACTGTCGCGGCCAAGCTGTAAAACCATGTCCATTTCCATGAATGCCGTAGACACCATCGCCGCCATTGCCACTCCACCTGGAGAGGGCGCGATTGCCATGGTGCGGATTTCCGGCACTGATGCACTGGGCATCGTTCACAGCATTTTTCATCCCTCATCAAAAGCCGCCGGCATCACGCCCCGCATTGCCACCTATGGAAGGATTCAAGATGGGAGCGAGACCCTCGACCAAGTGCTGGTGACTTTGTTCAAGGCTCCCGCAAGCTTTACTGGTGAGGACATGGCGGAGATCACCTGCCATGCAGGAATCCTGCTCTCGGCGCGGATTCTCGAGTTGGTGCTCCGCTCGGGAGCACGTGCCGCCACGGCAGGCGAGTTTTCGCAGCGCGCTTTCTTCAACGGCAAGATCGACCTCACCCGCGCCGAGGCGATCATGGATATCATCCGTGCTCGCACTCCCCTCGCCCTCCGCGCTGCCGCGCTGCAACTGGATGGGCGCCTCGGCAGCGAAATCCTTACATTGCGCGGACAGGTGATGGAAATCGTCGCCCACATCGAAGCGTGGATTGATTTTCCAGAAGAAGGCATCAACCCAGCAACCGGCCGCATGCTTGCCGAAAAGATAAGCAGCACTCTGGCTCAAACCAGGAACCTGCTTTCCACGGCTGATGAAGGCCGCGTTCTTCGCGAGGGGGTGCGCGTGGCCATCGTGGGAAAACCCAACGCCGGGAAATCCAGTCTGCTCAACCGTCTCCTTGGGATGGATCGTGCCATTGTGAGCGAAATTCCGGGAACCACCCGCGATACGATCGAGGAATCCGCCATCCTTCACGGGATTCTTTTCCGCCTTACCGACACCGCCGGCCTCCGGGAAACCGCCGATCCCATAGAGCGTGAAGGGGTCGCTCGAACCAGCCGTGCCATCGAGGGAGCCGACATCATTCTCCACGTTGTCGACTGCACCGAGAGTGAGTCGATCACACCCGTCCACGAAGGCGAGATTCTGCTGCTTAACAAGAGCGACCTCCTGCCAAGCGGTTCTTCAAGACCTTCGAGGGGAATTTGTATTTCCTCACTCACTGGCGAGGGATTGGAAGACTTGGTAGAAGCCATGATCCAGGCGACGGGCATCCAGCACCTATCCAGCGGGGATTCGCTCGCCGCGATCAATGCACGCCACAAGTCGCTCTTGGAGGCAACCCGGTCGGCTCTGGAGGCCGCCTTGTTACTCGTTCGGGACAATGCGCCACCTGAGTTGCCTGCGATCGAACTCCGCAGCGCGCTGGACACGCTCGGCCAGATCGTTGGAACCACCGACACCGAAGACATTCTAGGAGAAATTTTCGGCCGCTTCTGCATCGGCAAATAGCCACGATTCAAGGTGGGCACAACCCGCCCGTTGGGGTTTCTCCCCATGGTTGAAATCGGTGAAGCGATGAAATTGGCGAACACAATTTTATCGCCATGAAAAAAAACGTCGCAACGTCCCGGTTCCAGCATCTGTCTGCTCTGATTCCCTATATCGCCGGGGTGGCTTGTGCGGGTGCGATATTTCTCCTTTTTGTTGCCGCAAGCAGTGACGAACAGGAGGTGCGCACGGGCCCCAGAATCCTTGTGCTCTATGACAAGGAGGGGCAATTCGGTTGGCTGGGGGGCATTTACTCGGCCAAGCTGGAGAATCTTCTCGGGCATTTCGATGCCAATGTGACGCGCAAAACGCTCGCAAAGTATGAGCCGGGTGATTTGGAAAATTACGATGCCTCGTTCTATCTCGCATCGGCTTGGAGCGAGTCGGCCCTTCCCGAGATGTTTCAAAAGGATCTCGAAAACACCATCAAGCCCTTCGTTTGGGTGGGCATCAATCTCTGGCGTTACGCATGGGACTTGAAGGATTACAAACCAGATGCCCGTTTTGTGGAGCGTTACGGATTCAACGTCATCGACTACTCCACGGAGAAACACACAAAGGTTGTTTATAAAGATACCGAACTGGAAAAAGACCCATTCGATCCAGGACTCACCCGAATCGAAATAACAGATCCTTTAAAAGCAAGCATCCATGCCACCTGCCTGGATGAGAATGGCAAGGCATGGCCCTATATCGTGCAAAGCGGCAATTTCTGGTTTGTGGCGGACATGCCAATGATCTCCACGACGTTTGAGAACCGCTCGCTGGCTTTCTGCGACTTGCTCCACGACATGCTCGGGATTTTCCATGCGGAACAACACCGGGCTTACTTCCGAATCGAGGATGTCGGCCCGGATTCACAAGTCGAAGCCCTGAAAAATCTTCGCGCCACCCTGGAATCACTCAAAGTCCCATTCACCGTCAGCATCATCCCCGAGTATCGGGATTGGTCGGGCGTCTATAACGACGGGGTTCCCATGACCGATAGGGTTGCCAGAAACAGCGATCTTGGAATCGAAATGAAACGCTGGCTCGATCTGGGCGCGCAAATTCTCCAGCACGGCACCACGCATCAGCTCGAAGGGAGCATCAACCCATTCACAGGAGTGAGCGGCGACGATTACGAATTTTACCGCGTGAGTTCAGATGAATTCGGCTACATCACCCTCCTCGGCCCGCTGCAATCCGACTCTATCACCAACATTCGCCGCCGGGTTAACCGCGGGCGCAATATTCTGATGAAGGCGGACCTGAATCCGGATGGCTGGGTGACGCCAAACTATCTCGCCTCTCCTGCTAGCTACAAGGCATTCGCCCGTGCGTATCCCTTTGCCTGCGACCGTGCGGTTCTTTTTATGGAGGATGCGCAGGGAAACATCCAAGCGAGCGAATTGAACGCACCGTTCATCTTCCGCGACACCTATGGCTTGAAGAGAATTCCCGAGACGATCGGCTACATCGATCCCTTCGGATGGCGTGAAATCCAGCGTCCTACATTACCGCAGGATCTCATCAGGCGAGCCAAGGCACTCAAAGTGGTTCGCGATGGCTGGGCCGGCTTTTACTTCCATTGGTATCTGGATCCCCAATTCCTCCGGGAAACGGTGAATGGATTGAAGGAACTGGACTACAAATTCAGCCGACTAGACGGGGGCCTTAATTGAACCTGTCGAGACCCATCCCCATTTGCTCCAGTGAATGCGCTCCCTGGCCAGCCACCTCTCATGAATAGGAGTCCCGGCAACAACGACAAGGGGACATTCCCCCATTACATGCTCAAGGAGATCCATGAACAACCAACAACCCTCAAGCATGTCATGGAGGGGCGACTCGACCATGGGAAGGCGACTGCGCGCTTGGCAGGGATTCACCGCACTGCACGGGAAATCCGAAATTGGAAAAGCATCATTTTCACTGGATGCGGCAGCTCATTGAACGCAGCCCTGGTCGGTGAATACATCATCGAGTCCCTCGCCCGAATTCCTGTGGAATGCGAGTATGCCAGCGAGTTCCGCTATCGCAACCGGCCGCTCGCCGCCAACCAGGCTGTTTTCGCGGTCACCCAAAGCGGGGAGACAGGCGATACGCTTGCGGCTCTGCGCGAGGCCAAGCTGAAAGGAACCTCCATCTTCGGAATCTGCAACAATCCCATCAGCACCCTCGGTCGTGAGAGCGAGGGCGGTATCGATATGCGGGCCGGCGATGAATACGGGATCGTGGCTACAAAAACATTCACCGCCCAGCTCACGATCCTTGCCATGCTGGGCCTGGAACTCGGACGCATGATCGGACTCACCCATGCCCAAGGCAGTGAAATTCTCACCGCTTTGGAGAAACTCCCCGCTCTTGTGGCCGAAACGCTCGAACTCGATGCACAAATCCGCCTCATTGCTCAAACCTACAAATCCGCAGGAAACTTTTTATTCTTTGGCAGGCAGGCCAATTTCCCGATTGCGCTGGACGGCGCATTGAAGCTGGAGGAGATGACGCACATCCCCGCATCCGGACATCCCAGCGCCGAGCTTGAGCACGGCGTGGCGGCGATGATCAATAAAACAACAGCGTCGGTCTTCATCGCCTTGCAGGATGAGGTGTTTGATAAAAACCTTGGCAACATCAGTAGGGTAAAAGACCTAACCGCCCCTGTGATCGCCATAGGCACAAAAGGCGATACCAGCCTTGACGGGGTTTGCGACGATGTGGTTCTGATCCCCCAAGCTCCTGATTATCTTCAACCGGTGCTTGCCGCTATTCCCCTGCAACTGCTGGCTTATCACCTTGCGACATTCCTGGGCTCGGATATCGACAAGCCCAGGAATCCCATCAACAACACCACCGCCAAATCAACGAACGTGATGAGCGCGACAAGCGGCAACCGACCAGTCGTTCAGGAAGACTTGAGTTGACGCTGATGCCACTTGAAAAGCTTCCTTGCATCGCGAAAGACCTCCGAGGGCGTGCTGCCTAGAAGAACGATGATGATTTCTGTGCCGTTGTGCTTCGCGGAGGCGATGAGGCATTTTCCACCGCGATCGGTGAAGCCTCCCTTCAAGCCGTTGAAATAGGGACGGTCGCTCCAGATCAGGCTGTTGCTATTCTCAAGGAGCACCGTTTGTCCGTTTTCATAGACAAATGGGATCATTTCCCGTGCCGCAAAATGGCGAATCAATGGAACCCTGTAGGCGTGATAGGCGATGACGGCGGAATCGCGTGCTGTGGAATACTGGCCAGGCATATCGAGGCCATGGGGATTGAGAAACATGGATTGCCTCACTCCCAGGCCCCGGGCCTTGGAATTCATTTTTGAAATAAAGTCGCCATAGGAGTTCCCATTGGCGTGCGCGAGAACGCTGGCAGCGTCATTGGCGCTCATCACCAGCATTGCGCCCAAGAGATCGATCTTGCGGTAGGAAGTGCCGGCGGCAAGGCCCAGGCTCGTGGGTGGCTGCAATTGATCCCAAATCGAAACGTTTACAGGGCCTTCAAGTCCACCTTCATCGATCGCCTGCATGGCGGTGAGGAGCTTCTGTGTGCTGGCCACTGGAAGGCGTTCGTCGGCATTTTTCTCATAGAGTGTCTTGCCGGAAACCGCATCGATCATGATTGCGCTTCGGGCGCGAATCTCAGGGGCGTTGACCGCCACGGAACGCGAGCCCATCGGTTTGGCTATCGATGTGGACGGCTTGAATCCGTGTTCAACCTTCGAATCCGGGGGGATAAACGCACACCCCCACAGCACCGCCAAAACCACCATGGCAACAAACGACATCGTCGCATGGGCATGTGCACCGGGGGGACGAAGCGTGTTTATACGCCAAGGGCGTTTGGAATTTGTTTTCATACAAGGTTACCGAACGTCCGATCCCCACCGCGTTCAAGGGGGATATCGGGAAAGTAGGGATACTCCCTAGCAATCCCTCCAGGCTTGTTTGGCGGGCATTTCTCTATCTCCAAAAGAGCATCGCAATCGTCGGATGCGAAGCAGGCTTTCACCCCATTGAGGGCATGGCGGGGGACAGTGTTGATTGAGCTCATCGGGATTGGCAATGGCGCCAACGACCCGGCAACTGCGGCATCACCGGCTGCTGCGGAATGCATCAACACTCGCCGGAAAACAAAACCACATGAACACACTAATTAAATGGAATCCCTTCAGGGAATTCGAACTGATGAGCAACCGGATGGGCAATCTTATGTCGAGGTCTCTCCTCCCCTCCACCAGCGAGGAACCAATGGGCTCGACAGAATGGTGTCCCCTCGTGGATGTCGAGGAGAGCGACAAGGAATACACCATCAAGGCGGAGCTGCCGGAGGTGAAAAAGGAAAACGTGAAAGTCGAGCTGGAGAACGGTTCGATCCGCATTTCCGGTGAGCGAAAACTTGAAAAGGAGGAAGCAGGCCGCAGGTTCCACCGGATCGAGCGCAGCTACGGATCCTTTGAGCGGAGTTTCACCCTGCCGGAGGGAACAAAAAAGACCGAGGTTTCAGCGGAGTTTAAGGATGGCCTCCTGAAAGTGCATTTGCCGAAAGGCGAAACTGCACAACAAAAGACACACGAGATTCCGGTCACTTGATCGGGAGAGCCTCCTCGTGCGTGCCCTTGCGGGCACGCACGAAAACCTCCTCCAAAAGACCCACCACCCACTACCCACCCCTGACACCGCCTCGATGCAAGACATCCTGCAGACCTTCCGCTCCTACTACAGCAAACCGGCTGTGAGGACGCGGATTCTGGAATTTCTCGGCGGCGACAGCCCGGAGAGCACAACATGCGAATACATAACCGCCGATGGCATCTTGCCACCGGCAAGGACGCCGCGATTTCCCGAGGAGATATTCGCGAGACTGGATGAGGGGCTTGATATCTGCCGCTCGCTATTAGACAAGGAATCCCTTATCGCGCACCTGGATATCGAGTATGTGAATTTCGATTTTCCTGCGGAAGCCTACCTCAATCCCCTGCGGACCTTTGAAATCCAGGAGCCCGTGGGCGCGGCGATCAAGCGCATTTTGGGGTTTTACGGGATTCAACCCCTCCACGTGCTGAGCGGACGAGGTCACCATTTTGCATGGAGGATCGGGCGACACTCAAAGGTATTTGCCGAACTCGCTCAAATCGGGAGGCAGGCAACGCTGGAAGACTCCTCGCACGAGAAACTGGGGAACGGGCATGCCTCACCACTCATCGCACAGGCATTTGCCGGACTCGGTCTGGTGATGGAGTTCGTCGGCCGACTTGTAATAACCATGGCAGCACCGGAGTGCCCTATCCCGATTGAGTTGACCGCAGTGGAGGTGCCCCACTCGCCCCATGGCCGCGGCCGTGAAATGATATCCATCGACCTGTCGGAATACGGGGATCCGCTTTACACACGCACGGTGCGCGTTCCTTTCAGCGCCTATCTGAAGCCATGGCAGCAGGTCTATGCTGTCGGCCATCATAATATCTCCAGAATTGGGCCCATCATTTTTGTGCCAATGGACGATCTCGATATTCATGACGGCATGGCGGCGATGCGAGACCCCAGGATGGCCGCCCATCTCGCCGAGCACATCTCAACCCGAATACCCGACGAGACCCATGGAACGGAACACCTCGTTCGGCACTACCGTGAATCGGCACTGCGCCAGTTTCACGATTTTTTCTACTCGGAGAAACACGACGAACCAGCCGAATGGCCGCGAACCTATGATTGCACGCATCTGGACGACCTACCGCCTGACGCCCGCTCCGCCTTGCTTTTTCCGAATGACTTATTGCTGCGTCCCGCAGGAATGCGAAGCGTCACCAAGGCTCTGCTCGAACGCGGCTGGCATCCTCGCCACATCGCCGGATTGATCCGATCGAAATTCGAGCGGGACTACGGATGGGGCGAGCAATGGAAGGACTACTCGCCGGCAATGAGAGCCGATTTTTACACCCGGATATTTTCCGGACGCAACATCGGCGTGGATACCGAGGTTGCTGCTATAAGACTCGCCGAAATCTGGGGTTCAGAGGGAATGAAGGATCACTCGATCGATCAAGCGCACCATGAGACGCCACTTGCTGCAGGAGGAATTCACTTATGACAAATTGGCCAATTGGAATATCCACCGGGTGCTTTCACCATATCCCGATTTTTGACTGTCTAGAAACAATTCGCGCCAGCGGATTCAGCATGATCGAGGTGGTGTTCTCGCCATCGCATTTGGATTACAAAAACCTTAATTCGGTGCGTGAGGCGGCCATGAGGATCGAGAGCCTGGGGATGGAAGCTTACTCCTTTCACGCCCCCTTCGCAGGGAACATTGATATATCATCGCCGGATCTCGCCTCGCGGGAATATGCGTTGGATGAAATCCTACGCGCGGTGGAGGCCGCCTCGGTCTTGGGCGTTCATTATTTTGTGATTCATCCCGGCCCTGAAAATGCCGACATCCCCTCGCGCGAGGAACGCTTGGTGAGAATCGAAAATGTGGTATCGGTCCTGGACCGGGTGGCGATTCGATGCTCGGAGGCGGGCATCAGATGCGTGATTGAAAACAAACTACCCCACCTTCTTTTTGGGAACTCGAGCGACATCATCTGGATTCTTGGCGCGCTGGAGACAAACCAGGTCGGTTCCTGCCTCGACACCGGGCACGCATTCCTCGCAGGCGATCTTTACAGCCTTGTTTACAAACTAAGCCCCTACCTGCGAATGATCCACGTGCACGACAACAAAGGGCACGGCGACGACCACCTCCCGCCCGGCGATGGCCGTATCGACTGGGCGGCCTTGATGAGAGAACTCACGCAAACCCGATTCCACGGGGCCATGATCCTGGAATTGAGCGGCAATGCGGAGCCAGAGACGATCATGGCCCGGGCAAGGAAAGGACGCTCCTACCTGCGCAACCATGCCCGAAGGCTTGCCTTGGAATCCAATCCGCCGATTCCCCATCATTGAGGAAAAATTCACGCACATTGCCCGGGTGCTTATTTTCTTTTGAACAGCGAATGCTTCTTTAGAAGAAGAGGTGATCTCCAATATTTCGGACTCACCATGTGCGCTGTTTTTAAAACACACCATTCGATTTCCAAGCCCAGCCAAACGATCGCAGCGATCAGCAGTAACGGGTGCTGCGAGCATGTCTGGGCAGGCTTTGCCCGCGCCGAGATTCTCGGTTGGTGGATTGATCGCAAAGGCGGACGCCTCCTCGATGTTCCCGCCACCGAATTTGCCGAACGCTCGGATGCCACCGGCAAACTTGTCTGGGAAAGCATCCCGAGCGGATTAGTGATCAGGGGGCTCCTTGATAATGAAGGTAGGAAATCGTTCATCAGGATTGTGACCAGGGAATCAACGCCAGCCGAGCTGGAGCGTTTCCAACATCCCCGCATGCCCCTTCTTGAAAAACCCCTTTTTCCCGATGTCGAGATTCCTGCGGGAAGAGTAAGTGCGATGGATTTGTTTCCCGGGTTTTGATGAAGGCGAAAGGGAAAAATCCTGCGAAGGAGCACTATCAAAAGCTCCGCATTCTTCCTTGGCAGCAGCTCTGGGAGCACGAGGTGCCACTATTCGACAAAGCCGACGCCACGCAACGGATGAAAGACGTAGCACTGGTGCGCGCCGTAGGCGTTGTTTTTTCAGAATCGGGAACGCCGGAACTCAAAGAGGATGTTGCGAAATGGCTGTCCGGTCTTCTCAGCGATCCTCAGGAAAAAATCCGCCGCTATGCGATGGCCGCCCTCCCAAAGATCGGGATGGGTGCCGAGTCAGAGGGCGATCTTTTGGAACTCCTCAAGAAAACGCCGCTTGATCGTGAAAAAAAATTCCTTGGGCGCACGCTGGGAAAAATCGGTGGCGAGGCAACATTGGAAGTGATTGATGCCCTGCCCGAGCAAGCCGTGCAAAAAGTGAAAGCAAACGTCGCTCGTGGACTAGCTCCAGGCAGCATCCGACTTGCAGCGACATTGCACGATTGGAGGGATGTAGGAATCCACCTGCGAGGTCGCCGGGGCTTGGAGGGCTTTGTGAAAGAAGAGGTGGAGACATCTCCCGAGGCACGCCGGAAATTTCGCGTGACATCCGTTGCACCGGGCTTGGTGGTGCTTGCCGCCAAAGCTCCCTTCTCACTTGCGGATCTATGCACCATGCGTTGTTTCGGCACACTGGGACTAGTGCTGGGAACGATCAGCCGCGCTGGAGACGCAACTTATGTGGATGAGTTGGCACAGGTGATTGCCTCCCCGCTCTCACAACACATCCTGCGAACACTTACCGATGGCACCGTGCGTTATCGCTTGGATTTTATTTCAAAGGGCCACCAGCGCCATGCGGTGCAAGAGGTGGCGGCTGAGGCTTTCAAACTCTGCCCCGCTGTTATCAACGACGCTCGAAACGCCACCTGGGCGGTCGACATCCATCCTACCGGACGGGGCGTCAGCGTGGAGCTACGGCCACGATTTTCACCAGACCCCCGGTTTTCCTACCGTCGGCAAGATGTGCCCGCCGCATCGCATCCGCCACTGGCCGCCTGCATGGCCCGCATGGCAGGGAATTCGGGCAGCGATGTGGTATGGGATCCCTTTTGCGGATCAGGTTTGGAGTTGATCGAGCGCGTCCGATTGGGCGGTGTGACCCGTGTTTTTGGAACCGACTTAAGCAGCGAGGCCATCGGGATCGCCAAAGCAAACCTTGCTGAAGCCAAGCTGGATGTTTCCTCGAAATTCGTATGCTGCGACTTCCGCGATCTCGCCATCCGTGAAGGATTACAGCCCGGCAGCATCACCCAAATCATCACCAACCCTCCCCTCGGACGCCGCGTTCCCATCCACGATCTCAACGGATTGATTGATGACCTCTTCACGACAGCGGCACTGATGCTGCGACCCGGAGGACGGCTGGTCCTTGCAAATCCATTGCCCATAAAAAAACAGATCAAAAGCGGCCTGCATCTCGACTCATCGCAGGTCGTGGACTTCGGCGGCTTCGACTGCCGCGTGGAGAGCTACACAAAGCGGGGCTGAGTTCTATGGTTATTGATTTTAAAACTCCTTACATAGCGCTGTAAGGTGGGGGTGGCGGGTAATATTGGGATGATGGCGATCCAGGGAGAGGATAAGCCGGGGGTGATGGTGGCGATGGATGGGAGTGTTGCTTGTTCCACTCGGCCTCGACCAAATCCTCGAAAAGCTGCGAGAGGGACCGGCGACGCTTTGATGAGAGTTTCTCCGCAAAATCACGAATCTCGGGATGAATGGTGAGATTGAGCTTTCCGCGAAGCTGACGGTTGGGATTGGATTTTCTAGGCATGATTTATTGTCCTATTATTCTACGCACCGGGCGTAGTGGGTGATCACCCCGTTTGAAGCAAATATGCACTAAATGGCCATTTTATGAGCGACTTGTTACACTGAATTCAGGTATAGTAATTGTCGTTCCCCACTTTTCAACCCCCTCAAAATTCACCCTGCAAATTTCCCTCCCTTATTTTTTGATCCCCCATTATTTGTCCTATCAGCATTGATAAGCTGTCTTCTTCAATGCCCGTTCAATTTTCCAACTTCAAAAATTCCCTGCCATGAAAATTCACCTCAATCTCACAAAACAAGATCCATCGGAGCTACTGGCTCCACTACAGAAGGCGTTTTCGTTGGCGCCTGAAAGTCTGACGATCGAAATCATGGGCCCCGGCATCATCATGCACGACACCGCCCTGATGCTCTACGATGAGATTTGTAACCGTCCGCCCGGCCTCAAAGTCCATGCATTCTCCCGCACGTGCCTCATCGACGGGGCAATCCTACTCTGGCTGGCGGCGGACACACGATCGATCCGGCCTGATGGATGGATTCAAATCTCCCGACCTAGTGAAAAATTCGCTCCACTGCACATGCCCCCTGAAATCGAGCGAAACTACTCCACAGCGATCCTCGCCGATGAGGAAGCACCAAATGATACAGACCTGCGAACGATCCACAGGCACCTTGGGCAATGGTTGCCTGTAAATGAAATCGTTGGTCTACGGCTTTTTCCAGCAGACCTCACTCAGCTGGGCTTGATCGATGACGCTGCGAGTCTGCAGGAGTTGGATAGCCTTTTTTGTTACGCCAGCTCGTTGCCTTCCCACAGTTCCTAAGGCGACGGAAAGTCTTGGGTGTTTGCGGGGGAATTTTCCGCTCCATTTTGAGGCGGGAACGGATTCTTCTGGATATCGGCTTCGGCTCGGTTTGCTCAAATCAAGCACCGATCTATTGACTGAAAACTTGAGGGTCTTTCCCAAAAATTCCCGGAAGCCATTTCGGATCAAAAAACGCATCGACTCGCTAGCTGCGATCGATACACCATTGCCATGTCGCTGGTTCGTTGGTTAACGGCGACATTTTCAAATATCCAACCCCAAACAAATTTCCCAAGGTTCGCAAGTCGCCTTGCATAAAATTATGACAATATTTCTGGAACTTGGACTTTTCACCATTGCCGTTGTGGCCGTGATTGGCTTTGGGATATGGAAGGCGCGCGATGAAATCCATGCCAAGGAGGCGGGTGCCAGTGGCTACTTCCTGGC
>JBILCY010000011.1:0-36624 GCA_044352905.1 Terrimicrobiaceae bacterium
TGCGATACCCGGCCTGACGCAGGGCTTCGGGAAAAAGAAATTGCCTCCAATCAAAATCCACCCCTTCGATAAAACGAACACCATGCTTGTGGCTCAGCTTTCCTGTCAAAAGCGTGGCCCTGCTGGGTGAGCAGATCGAGTTCTCGACATAGCTGCGATCGAACCGCATGCCCTCCGCTGCCAATCGGTCGATGTTTGGCGTGGGGTTAAGAGCTTGCAGGCGGCCGCCGTAGGCTCCGATTGCCTGCGTGGCATGGTCGTCGGAGAAAATCCAAACGATGTTCGGACGGCGAGTCTGTGGCGGTTCGGTGGCTGCGAGAGCCGGGAAGGCGCTTGATGCCACCAACAACAGTGCAAAAACAAATCGCTGTGGGTGTATTGGTTTCATAACTGCTCTGCTTGATGTTTCGAGCGTGGTCTCCCCTCTTCCGAGGCTTTTTCTTTTTCGTTGGCGATATGCCAATCCCGCTCCACATCGGTGAACCAGGCATCGTAGGCCTCTCGAAGCCTCGTCACGATTTCGGGATGAGTCGCCGCCAGGTCGTTGGACTCGGTCGGATCGGCTTCGAGATCGTAAAGTTCGTAACGCGGCTCACCGGTGATGGAGCGGAAGGGACGCCCCTGCGCCTTGCACATGGGAGCGTAATTGCCATCGAGATTTGCCCTGCCTTTCACCCCCGCTTTTTCCATCTCCTTGGCTTTGATTTTACGGATGTAAGCCTCCTCGGGCAGCATGCAGGGCTGGGCGAGTTTCCACTTTCCCGAGACAACCGCAAACACGCGATCCCGTATCGGCTCGTTTCCGTTGCCTTGATAGAAAAGATTCCTATCCGGCCAGGGAGCCTGCGGATCCTCGAGGAGCGGTAGCAGATTTTTTCCGTCAAAAGAAACTCCCGAGGGATCGGTAACACCACACGCGGCGAGGACGGTGGGCATGAGATCGATATCGCTCGTATTTTGCTCCACCACGGCAGGTGCATTCAGCTTCGCAGGCCAGCGAACGTAACAAGGAACGCGGATGCCGCCTTCATAGACGGTGCCTTTCAAACCGTGAAAGCCTTTATTAAAACGGTCAAAGGGTTTGGAGCTGCCGCAGGGGCCATCATCCGAGGTGAAGACAACCAATGTATTTTCCTCGAGTCCGTTGTCTTTAAGTGCCTGCATCAAACGACCAAAGTTCATGTCGAAATTGCGGAGCATGGCGTAGGTTTTTTTGGTGGGATCGGAGAGACTACTGGCATGGTCGATGAACTCATCGGGCACTTCCAACGGGCTGTGGATGAGGTTGGCGGGAAAGTAGAGGAAGAATGGAGCGTTCTTGTTCGCCTGAATCCATGCGAGCGCGTCATCCGTGAAGACATCCATGCAGTAACCATTTTGTTCCTCTTTTTTATCATTACGCCAGAGAACCATATTGGAATACCCACCGGGCTTGAGCGCAGGCCCGGGAAAAGTGAGGACATGATCAAAACCCTGCGCACCCGCTTTTTGAGATGGCTTCCCGGCATCAAGGTGCCACTTGCCGACCAACGCGGTGCGGTAGCCCGAATCCTTCAGCGCCTCGGCGAGAGTCACCGCATCTCCATCAAGCGACGCCAAGTGGTCGTAGACATGGGCAACTCCGCCACGGAAGGGATACCTTCCCGTAAGGATCGCCGCCCGTGTGGGCGAACATCCCATTTGGGTTCGATAGCGGGCAAGCTCGACCGATTGCTTGGCGAATTGATCGATGTTTTTTGTTTGGACATACGGATTGCCGTGGGCTGAAAGATCGCCCCACGCCAAGTCGTCCACGAGGATCAGGACGACATTTGGTCTTTTGGATTGCTCGGGTGGCGCTGACTCCGACGTGGCCGCATGGGCAAAAAAGGAGCAAAATAGAAGGGTCGCTAACGAGCAGATGGAAAATATCGCACGAGAGCACGATGGGTGGGAATTTTTCATGATTGCAAAATCGACGCACGCCCTCAAAAAGGCTATAGAGATTTGTGCGTTTTTCTTGCGACATTGTGCTCCCTAGAAAACAATTCTCCAATGCATAAAATGCAGCAAAAAACGACTGATGCTTTTGTTGCGCACGCCATCAAATCCACAAGCCAACTCAAAGATCCCAACACCACTCGATGGTGTTTACTTTCAGGTGGCTTGAAGAGGTGGACACTTGAATACACCATTGAGGGGAAGGAACGCGTGGTGTCTCCCGGCGACACCTCCACCATTCTCGAGCCAGGTTCACTACTGCTCATCAGTCCGGGAACGCCCCGCAATCACGGCCAGGATTTTGAGTGTAAGAAATGGGTTCGATATTTTTGCACTTTTGTGCCGCGCACGCGATGGGAAACCAAGTTGCTCGACTGGCCCGAGATTTACCCGGGCGCAATGCGTCTTGTCGTTCCGAAAAAATTGCAAAGCACCATCGCCCCCCTCTTCGATCAATGCGCGGGCATGTGCCGGACGGCATGGGAACTCCGGCACGAGATGCTGATGAACCTCTTGGAGCAAATCCTCCTCTGGTGCCACACCATCAATCCCAAAAACAAACAGGCCTCGATGGACGAGCGGGTCGTGCGGGCCATGCACTTTATCGCCGAGCACTTTGCAAGAGATCTGGACATCCCCGAGGTCGCCTCGCATGTGGGACTGTCGCGCGCCCATTTTACAAGACTCTTCCACCGCGAGTCGGGTATCAGCCCCCGTCGCTACATCGAGAGTTGCCGCATCGAAGAGGCCCAACACCTCCTCCAAAACAACACACTCACGGCGGCAGAAGTAGCCTATGCCTGCGGCTTCGAGGATCCGGCCCGCTTCTCCAATGTCTTCAAGGCACGAACCGGACGGTCCCCCTCCACGGTGAGACCCCCAACAGCGCCCGGTGCCAGGACTGATGAACGCGCATAACGTTCACAGCACCCCACCTAGCAAGCCAAGTCAGGATTTGGCGCGCCGACCGGGAAGAACTTTTGCACACTCATCACGATAGGCTCGTGGCGAGGCTCCGACGATTGCTCGAAAGGTGCGGGAAAAATGGAAAGCGTCATTAAAACCTGTGGCGCTGGAAATTTCCGAGACCATCATGTCGGTGGAGTCCAGTAGTTCGCAGGCGAGAGACATTCGGGCATGAGCCAGGTAGCGCATCGGGGACTGGCCGGTTTGTTTTTTAAAAAGGGAGCAATAATGCGGCACGGATAGTCCTGCCTGCTTGGCAATCTGTGGCAGCGTGAGCGGTTCGGCGAGGTGCTTGCGGAGCCATTGCATGGAATGGAGGATGCGCTGTCCGGTTTGTCTAGATTTGTGCCCTGGGGCCTGCAACACGCCAATTGTCAGTGCCAGCAGACGCGCAAGATTGGCCGAAAGGATAAGTAGCGCGGCATCGGTGAATCCTTGATGCAGGGCTTCATGGGTCTCCTCAAAAGCATCGGTGATCATGCCGGATTCCAACGGGGAAATCTCCCCGACCATGCCACTGCCGCAGCCGAGACGATCGAGATAGTCGCGGCTGCGAAGTCCGTTGAAATGCACCCAGTAAATCTGCCAGGGATTATGATCCGAGGCACCGTAGCGGTGAGGGATTCCGGTCGGAATGCAAACCATGCCTCCAGGACGAATAGGAGTTTTGCGCTTTCCTGACAACGAAACCCATCCGATACCCGCCACACAATAAATCAGAATATTTGTTTGGCATCCCTTGGGTCGATCCACCCAATGGCCTGCACTTGCGGGAAAATGTCCGAGATCCGTGACATGGAGATCGTTTAGCAATTTGCTTTTCCGGCACCTTCTGATGATGTCGGCAGGAATTCGCACCAAGCGTTGGCGTGGAAATCCATCACGGTTTTTTTTCATAAGATTCGACAGGTATTTCAGAATACCCTCCATGGCAAGCTGGGCGAATTGCACTAGCATTGCCATTCGAAACCAGCCCCTAAATCACCATGCCTCAAGTCACCGCTCGCCTCGAAACCCTCTCCATTCCCACCTACGGCCTTGGAAAACCGGAGAGAAATCCCGTCTTCTTTGAGAAACGGGTCTACCAAGGCTCATCTGGCAAGGTTTATCCGGTTCCCTTTATCGACAAAGTCTATCAGGACGAGCCGCCAAAGCCTGTTGATTATCAGGCGGCAATGTTGGAAAACGAGTTTGTGCGACTCGTTATGCTTCCGGAAATCGGAGGCAGGATTTTTCTAGGTCAGGACAAGACAAACCGCGATTACGATTTCTTTTACCGTCAGGATGTCATCAAGCCCGCACTCGTTGGACTCGCTGGGCCGTGGATTTCCGGCGGCGTGGAATTCAATTGGCCGCAACACCACCGGCCCAGCACCTACATGCCCACCGATGTCACGATCGAAGACGAAGGGCAGGGCGTCTTTACCGTGTGGCAATCGGAGCACGATCCGCTCAACCGAATGAAGGGCATGCATGGTATCCGCCTGCGTCCCGGCAGCGCGCTTGTGGAACTCCGGGGACGTCTATTCAACCGAACGCCTTTCAGGCAGACCTTTCTGTGGTGGGCGAATGTCGCAGCGCGGGTTCATGACAACTACCAAAGCTTTTTCCCGACAGATGTGCACTATGTCGCCGATCATGCGGTGCGGGCGATGTCGTCATTCCCGATCGCGGAGAATTTCTACTATGGCGTGAACTACGCAGCGCGTCCCGGGGCGAACGACTTGTCTTGGTATAAAAATATCCCCGTGCCGACGAGCTACATGGTTTGTCAGACGCAGGAGGATTTTTTTGGCGGCTACGACCACAATGCCCAGGGAGGGTTCGTTCATGTCGCCGACAAGCACATCAGTCCCGGAAAGAAGCAGTGGACTTGGGGAAACCACGAGTTCGGGTGGGCCTGGGATCGTGAATTAACTGATACTGGTGGACCGTATGTCGAATTGATGGCTGGAGTCTACACCGATAACCAACCGGACTTCAGCTACCTCGCGCCCTACGAGACGAAGACATTTTCACAGTTTTGGTGGCCCTACCAAAAGCTTGGTCCCGTGCAGCAAGCCAACACGCTCGCCGCTGTGCGACTCGTGGTGAGGGACGACCGCTATATCGATCTCGGCCTCGCCATATCCCGACCAATGGAAGGTTTGCGGGTGATTTTAAAAGACGGTGACCGTGTGTTGTTGGACAAACTGGTGACGGCATCGCCGGATTCCCCTTGGGAGCATGTCGGCCTTTACTTCACAGGTGATTCCGAGACTTCGCTGTGCCTGTGGGTATTCAACTCTTTCGGTGAGGCCGTGATTGGTTACCGTCCCTCTGATCGAGCAAACGCCACGCGCGAGCGGGCATTGGCCACCGAGCCGCCGTTGCCGGAGGATATCGATTCGGCGGACGAATTGTATCTCACCGGTGAGCACCTCGACCAATACCGCCATCCTACACGCTATGCGGAGACTTATTGGATGGATGGCTTGGAGCGGGACCCCAAGGACTCGCGTTGCAACATCGCCATCGGGCGTCTCAACCTTTCACGCGGGCAGTTCGACGAGGCGGCAAGGCATTTCGAAACCGCGATATCGCGGCTCACCTTCCGCCATCCGAACCCCGAAACCTCCGAGGCCCATTATCACCTTGGCTTAACGCGGAGGCTACAAGGCAGGGACATGGAGGCATATCCGCTTTTTGCCAAGGCTACGTGGAACTTCGCCTTCCGTGGAGCGGCCTCTTACGAACTCGCCTGCCTCGATTTAAAAAAAGGCCAGCTTGCAACGTCGCTCAAAAATGTCGCCGAGTCGCTCGAGACCAATGCGACAAACAACAAGGCGTGTGTCCTAAAGGCCATTTGCCTGCGCAAGCTCGGTCGGCAGGAGGAAGCGCGCAAAACTTTGGACGCGCTCCTGGCCATCGACCGCCTCGATCATTGGGCGCTTGCGGAGTTATCCCACCTCACGAATGGCGAAGCTCGCCTCTCACCGCTCAGCCGCAACGATGCACAGACCGCACTGGATGTCGCCTTTGACTATGCGGACTGCGGTTGTCTTGCCGAGGCCGTCTCCATTCTGGAAAACCACCATGCCGAACCGATCAAATCGGTTGCCGTGCCAAACCCACTCGAGCGTTCGCTCCTCACGCACTATACTCTGGCGTGGCTCCATTCCCGCCTCAGCGAGGAGACGAAAGCAAAATCATGCCTCCTTCGAGCACGGCAAATGTCGCCGGATTATTGTTTTCCCTCTCGCCTTCAGGAATCCATCGTTCTTCGCTGGGCTCTTGAACAACCAGGGTCCGACAGAAATGCCGCCTACGGGCTTGGTAATTTTTTCTATGACAAGAAGCGACATCACGACGCGATTGAGGCATGGGAAAAAGCCCGTGCCGCCGACGACTCCTACGCCACCGTGCATCGTAATCTTGGTATCGCGTATTGGAACTCACGCCGCGATGGCAATGCGGCTCGCACCAGCTATGAAAAAGCTCTCGCCTGCGACCCGAATGATTCCCGCTTGATTTCCGAGTTCGTCCAACTCCGTGCCAAACTCGGCGACAGTGCCGCCTCGCGTCTTGGTTTTTTAGAAAGCCACACGGCCCTTGTCCACGAGCGGGATGACGCGACGGTGGAACTTGCCGCTCTTTACAATGAAACCGGCCAGCCACAAAAAGCCCTCACTCTCCTGACCTCACGGAGCTTTCACCCGTGGGAAGGCGGCGAGGGCAAGGTGCTCCGCCAATACACCACCGCCCGCCTCCTGCTTGGGCAGATGGAGTTGGCGGCAGGTCGGGCCGGCAAGGCGTTGGAACATTTCGATCTGGCAATGGACACGCCGGATTGCCTTGGCGAAAAATACCACCTGCTCCAAGCCAAAGCGGATGTCTGCTACTGGCAGGGCCGTGCACTCCGCGTTCTTGGCCGGGAAACGGAAGCCACCGAAAAGTTCGAGGCTGCCGCGAATGAATCCGGTGATTTCCAAGGAATGGCTGTTACGGCATTTTCCGAGTTGACGGTTTTCAAAGCTCTTGCCCTGCGCGAGCTGGGTCGCGAGGCCGAAGCACGGCAGGTTCTTGAAGCCATGGCGTCCTTCGCCCGGGCGGAAATGGAAATTCCCGCCAAGATCGACTACTTCGCCACCTCACTCCCCAACCTCCTTGTCTTCGATGAGGACATGCAGGAGTCCAAAGTTTCGCACATGCGCCACCTCCTCGAGATCGCCTCCAAAAACCTCCTTCCGCAATAACGACCAGGAAAAGGAAAGTCTTTTTGTTTAAAGCGAGACCTCTGCCAATTAGGGCTGCGTGAGGGCCTTCACGGAAACCATCCGTGGCAGGCGGCCGTTTGTTGTGTAGGGGCAGTAGGCTATCTCGACCTCCATCCCAGGCTGGAGAGCTTTAACCAAGTCGTCCTGGCTGTTGTTGCGGTAGTGCTCTTTGAGCCCTGGCACTTGGAATTTCGTCATCGAAGGCAGACGATTGTGCAGCTCGTAGCGGTGCCCGTTTTCCAACTCGATGACTCCGTTGCTCAGCTGGCCGGTAAGAACCGGACGCTCGAAAGCTTTGATGCGGCCCGTTTCGATGCCGAAGGTTGATTTGACCTCGGTGGCTTGGCCTTGGTCATTGATCGTCAGCTCGATTTGATCCATCGGTCGAGGGTCTTTGCCGGATGGAACATCCGATCCGTCCTGCATGCGGGTGCGGACGACATTGGCGGCGAAGGGCACATAAATCGGATTGTCCATCCACAGAGCGGAATCCTGTGTCTCGATCATGATGCCGCCTGGCGCACCACTCATGACCATTCCCGAAAGCTGGCGCGGCAACGAGTGGGTGTCAGGACTCGCGGGCTTGAGATCCAAGTCGAAGATCTTCTTCCCTTGGGCATCAGCCTTGAGGACGAAGTGATTGGGTCCTGCCTGCTCGATCGTGCAGGGAGCTTCGAATGAAAGCACAGCGGCCTGCGGTTCCTCGGTGGTAAATTTCAGATCGAAGCCTTTGGCGTCGGCCTTGAGCACATCAACCAGAACGGTTTTGTTCTCATCGGCAAGTTTCACCGTGAGCGGGTAGCGCCCAAGGGTTCCATGCGAGCGCACAGCGAATTTGGCAGGCAGCGCTTGGGACATGGCACCCGACAAAAGTTTGTAGGCACTGCGGTGACGGCCTTGGTAGGCCAACGCCGCGGCCTCACGATACGAGGCATCCTCGCCGAATTGGTTTTTGTAGTCGCGTTGCAAGCGCTCGAAAACGGCGCGGTCCTGGATCCACAAACGCTGAGTGCGGCGCTCCTTCACCGAAAGCTGGTCGCCACCGATTTGTCCGCTTTGCTGTTTCCATGGTGCAGTCACGATGATCTCGTCCACACGCGTGTTGGGCGGCGTGTTTTTGTTTTTAACCCGGAAGACGAGTTCCAAAAATCCTGCATCGCTGCCTTTGAGGCTGTCGCCGAGGGGACACACGGCTGTCCGTGTTCCGGGCCAGTAGGGAGCTGCGACAAAATCTTTCGCGTGCAGAACGGCCACGGACTTCATGGAGGCGGGATCTTTGCCAATTAACACCTCGAGGCTGTTTTCGTCACCGTCGGCAATGAAGCCCGTCATTTGCAACGCAAGATCCCCTTCGAAGGGTTTGCCATGGTTGCTCAGCCGATACACCACGCGGCCGGGTTTCGTTCCGTCCTCGACCTGTAGGAATTCTTTGGAATTCAGCGTGCCCCTCTTGTCGGCAAGGCGCACGTTTTCCATTGTTTGAACTATGTCAGGCGAGCCGATGGTATCGTCGCGAATGAAGCGCAGATCGAGCACCTTGGGATCGGCATGCACGGCGGGATCGGCCGGTTTCTCATCGATCTCTTTGGCGGTTTTGTTGAGGAAAAGATCTCCGTCGCCCGGTCGCGTGTTGCAGGGGGTGACCCACTGGAAACCCAGTTCGTAGAGCTTGTGGATGAAGTCCAGATTGTCTTTGAAAAACCCGCGCTCGAGATTCACGGTCACGAGTTTACCGAGGCCAATCACATAGTCGTAATAGACCCGCGGCACATGAGGACCGGTCTCGCCTGTCGTGTAGACATGCTCGCCGACACCCGTCTGCCAACCGGCCCAGCGATCGTCGTGGAGCGGCTGGACCGCCGGGTAGAAAGTATGGAAGTAATATTGGTCGAAGAGTTGCTCTTCCGGCAGCTTCGTTTGCCCACGATCGACAAGAATGCTCTCGCGACCCGCATGTTTTCGGAAGTTTTCGGCGAATTTCGCGGGATGCGCGGAGAGGTTCTGGAACATCCACATTTTCGTCTTGTGGTCTGGCGCGACCGAGGGCTTCAACTCCAGACCATCCTTCTTCGCGGCTTCCACCGTGGAGTTGTTCCAATCGCCGAGATAAGGAATGCTCAGCCCCCACTCTTGGCAGATCAGAGGGAGGGGCGGATTTTTTCCTTGGGCTTTGAGAAACGCACGACGCTCGCCAAAAGATTTGAGGGCCTGCGCCATCCGGTGGGAGAGGTATTGTTGCAGCTGGGGATCATTCCAAGTCGGCCAGGTGACACCACCCGCGCTCCTTGGCCAGGAAGTGACAAACTTCCCCGAATCCGCTTCGTATCGAATGGAGCTGTATTTCACATCGCCGAAATATCCACCCAACCCATCGGCCCCGTAGGGATGGCCGCCCCACTCCGTGCCAATGAAGGAAATTTGCGATGGCGCATTCCAGTTGGAGGCCTTGGCCAACTCGCCCTCCAGCAGCTGCCTCGTCTCTTTCTCCGGACGGAAGGCATACAAGGAACCCCTCGCGATACCAGGCACATAGGGGGAGCCCTCGAACTTGGCTTTCATTTTCTCCCAAAGCCGGGTGTTGTATTCCTCCTCCGACACTCCGGGCAGGGCGGCATCTTTGAATTTTGGTTCGCCGAGAAGCGCCGCAGGATCGTCACTGTAATTCATCTTGCGATATGTGCCCTCGCTCGCCGCTAAACCTGAAAAATCGTCATACAGCCAGACCTGCCCGATGGCGAAGGGCGCATCGCCTTCGTTGATCAGCTTCACCGCCACCTTGCCGTCCTTGACCAGATTGGGGTCGATCTTCACGAAGTAATGATTCGGCCCCGCTCCGAATTCCTCGTAGGTGCGGAAGTAAACCGGCTTCCCATTCACCTCCACCGTGTAACCGAAAACCTCGGGCCGCCGATCGTGGATTTCCTGGATTTCAAGAACCAACGGCTCGTTCGCCTTGGCCTTGCCCGATGCCTTGAGATCGAACTCCAGCGTCTTGCCTTTGCCTTCCACGACACGCGCAGCATTGCTGAGATCGAGCGTTCCCACCCGGCTTTTCAGATTGACCGGCTTTGCCTCACCCCGAACCGCATGTGCTTTTTCGCTGGCGGCATCGCCTAGTTTGAGTTGATCGACCCCGGCAGCTACCGAAAGAAGGGGGGTCACCGACATGACGGCTACAACGCAGAAGGGCAGGAGTTGGCAGCGAGTATTCATCATAAAAAAAGAGGGTGAGAACGGCGGCGGATCTCATTCGTTGGACTCAGACCCATTGGCCTCGCGGCGGCGCTCCAGCTCCAGCTTGATTTCCTCAAGTTTCGAGGTGGTGAGCGGGTAGAAGAGCATTGGTATTGCAGCCAGTGAGAAAAGGATGCCGGGCACGATGGCTGCAGCCATGGCGATGCCCAAGAGAGCGCGCTCGCTCTGGTCGACATTCGCCTCGTAGCCGAAGTAGCCGAGCATGCCGGTGACAATTAGTCCACCGA
The DNA here is from genome assembly GCA_044352905.1 of Terrimicrobiaceae bacterium. GTDB lineage: Bacteria > Verrucomicrobiota > Verrucomicrobiia > Chthoniobacterales > Terrimicrobiaceae > UBA967. The sequence goes on from JBILCY010000011.1 coordinate 10,685, forward strand.
AGGCAAATCCCGTTTTCAACGAGACGGAACCGGCTGCGTAAATAATGCCCGTAGCACGACGACCGCGGAGCCACTCGTTGTAGTCTGCCGTGTCGCCGAGCATGGCAAAGAACATCGTGATCACGATGCCGCCGAAAAAATCAGTCACCACCGTGCTGGCATAGGCCACCCACAAGCGGTCCGGACTTGCCAGATACATGGCCATCGATCCCAACCCGACAATCAATACACAGATCCCGAGCGCCCTGCCTTTGCCGAATAATCGTCCGGCCAAGGGAGTCGCCGCAGCTCCAAGCAACCCGCATACCACGCCAATACTACGAACCACCGTCGTCAGGTCCTGATCGCCGAGGTTGTATTTGAAAAAGTGAACACTTACCCCACCCCGACTGGCCGAAGCCAATGCAGCGACCACGCCGACAGTGAAGATGAGAAGCCACGGACGATTTTGCAGCAGGTCTTTCACATCCACCCACACGGAGTCATGCTGCGACTTGGGCGGTTGGACGCGCTCGCGCACCGTGAAAAAGGTGATGAGGTAAAACGCGGTGGCCATGAGAGCGAAAATGCCCAAGGTCCACTGGAAACCGGCGGCTTCATTCCCCTGGCCAAAATATTTTACCATCGGCAGGGTTGCCCCCGATGAAATGAGACCGCCAACGCCCCCTAGAATGCCAACGACCATCGCCAATCTTGTGCGTTCCTGCGCGTCATCGGTCATTACGCCCATGAGCGAATTTTGGGGAACCACCGTCATGGTGTAGAGGGTCATGAGCATGAAGTAGGTAAATAGGGCCCAAGCCGCTTTGCCTGAATCGCCAAAGTCCGGCACCACAAAGGCCAGAACGGTAAAAGCCCCGAAGGGAATACAAGTCCAGAGGATCCAAGGACGGAACTTGCCCCATCGCGTGGAGGTGCGGTCGGCGACCAGTCCCATCAAAAAATCCGAAACCATGTCCCAGATGCGGGTCAGCAAAAAAATCGTCCCGACGGCAGCCATGGAAAGCCCCATGACATCTGTGTAGAAGTAAGTAAGAAAGCCGCCGATCGTTCCCCAGACTAGCGAGGTCGCGGTGCTGCTGATGCCGTAACCGGCTTTTTCACCCCAACCGAGGCCGGAGAACTTTGATTTGCTGGAGATTTTTTGCATGAGGATGTGTGGTCGGGATTTTCTCGCCTTATGGGCCATTACTGCCAATCGATACAATCCTTGGTAAACAAGAGTGCATCGGATGCAAAAAGGTCATTCACTTGGGATATGATCAAGAGCAGTTATTTTGAGGGGATAGAAAACTCAGTCTGATTTTATACCAGACAAAGGATTGCATCGTAAAGCAGTAGAACTCGATCGAAGATCACCCGTCTTTGATTTTAAGACAATACAGCATCATTCAAATGACCGCCCGCCAAGGCTACGAATTGCGACCAGCTGTCACATCTGCTTGAGCGATCCGTCCAAGGTGATGCTTTTGCCTTTCGCGATATCGAAGTTCGCGACCTCCGAGCCGCTGCGAATCTTCAAGGGTTGGCCGGCGTGCGAGTGGATTTTGGCGCGCTGGAGCTTACCTTCGCTCCACTCCAGATCGACCTCGAAGCCTCCCCTCACCCGGATGCCGGTGACTTTCCCATTGGGCCAGGCCGCAGGAAGTGCGGGCAGCAACTGCAACTCTCCCCCGTGGGATTGCATCAGGAGCATGCTGACGATTCCGGGAACGCCGCCATTGGCATCGACATTGAAAATATGCGGACCGGGATCGTGGCCCGTCATCAGGCTGTTGTGCATGTGCTTCTGGGTGGCAAGGAGGCGGAGTTGGTCGTAAGCCGACTCGGGCATCCCGAGAAATGCAGCCGCCACGCTGCTCTGCACCCGGGCGAAGCCGGAGCGTTGTTTTCCTTTTTCAATCGCCGCCTGCTTTTCCAGCACCGTCTTCTTTGCCGCCTCGCGCAAAGGCCCTGGCTCGAGGAATGCAGGTTCGAAACTTTGATAGCATCCATAGAGCTGCGAGTAGTGACGGTGTCCGGCAAAGAGCCTTCCGCCGGGAAACTCAGGGATCACACCGTCCTTGGTGATCGGGTATGGCGGCAACTTGGCCAGCATTGTCTCCCACTTGGGGATGTTTTCCTGCTCGATGCCAAGTTGGCGGCAGGAGGAGATCAAACTCCCCAACACATCCCTCGCCACCGCGATATCCATCACCGCGTTCACACCCGGAGCGGTCTCCGGATTATAGGATGGAATGAACTCCAACTTGCCGTCGGGTCCTTCCACAAGGAAGTCCTCGTAGAATTGCGCCACTTCCTTGAGAGCGGGAATCGTGCGGGTTTTTAAAAACTCGGTGTCGCCGGTGTATTCCGGATAGTCGATGAAATAGCGGAGCAACCAGCCGCAGCCGGAAGTCCAGAAGGTATACTCCTTCCCACGAAGTGCCAGCGCGGTGTTGGAGGCGCGCAGATTGGTGACAAATCCTCGTGCCCCATAGAGACGCTTCGCATTGAGTCTCCACTCGGGGTAGAAACCCTCCATGAGCCGGAAGTAACCTTCCATCAAATCCAGAAGGTTCGCGCTTGCCGCCGAAGACATCGCCGCTTGCACATTAGTATCAAGCGTAAAGTCGCCCGACCAAGGCGCGGTCCAGCCTCCGATCCAGATTCCTTGGAGATTCGGTGCCAACTCGCCCGCTGAGGAAATAAACATGTAGCGGCCCGCGTCATACATTTTTTCCATCAGGGCAGGCGGCAGGCTGTTGTTCGCCATGGCCTCGGCAATGAGATCCTCGGTCGGCTTCGCTCGATCCGCGCCACCGCCCAGATCCAAAGCGGAGCGCCGGAAGAGTTCCCCGTGCAGGGCGGCATGGCGTTGCAGCAGCGCATCGTAGTCTGGCTCGACCTGCTGCACTGATTCCTTCACCTGCGGCAGCAGGGCCTTCGCATCTTCATCTTTCAGATACGCCACCACCGAGCTGTCTGCCGTTGGCGGAACCGGCACATAAACGCCAGGCTTTTGAAAATCGGGGTTTTCCGGCGAATACGCCCACGCCTCGCTTTTTTCAGGCGGCATCGGTGTTTTCCATGGCACCACCCGGATCAAAAGCATCGTGTCCCGGCCCTCGTCGCGCTTCACAATGCGGGCGACCACATCATAGCCCCCCTTGCCGTTCACATAGCGATGATGCACGGTCACCCCTTCGTCCCCCTCTGTTTGCGACGAGTCCAACCATGGCCGCTTCAACTCGGGAATGGTGAGTTGAGGAGGAACCGGACCCTTGAGTGACAGAACGATGAGATTGGCGTCACGGGAAACGAAAAGCCGCCTGCGAAATTCCCCTTGGTCGTCCTTCCAGCGCACATCGACCTCTCCGTTCTCAAAGTTCTGCGTGCGCTCGTAGTCCCTGACCTCCCCTTTGAGTTCCTGCCGGATCTCCACAAACATGCCGGGATGGAGGGAATCTGTTCGGAAGCCCTCGTGGCCTTGCTCACGGGACTTCTCTTCCAAAAAAGCAAGGGCTACCCTGGCTCCGATCCATGGCTTGTCACCCGCTGCTCGGATTTTTTGACGCACCTCGGGTAAATAACCTGCTAAGTCGGGCACGATCTCACGATTCCCTGCTGGCATGTAGAGGCGGCAATGGTTCACCGCCAGCGTCTCATTTCCCGGCGATCCAAATAAAACCGCTCCCATCCGCCCGTTGCCGCTTACGAACCCATCCTGCCATTGCTCGGGAACCACGCGACTGATCGATCCCCGGAAATCCTTTGCATCCACTCCAAAAGGAGCTGCAAAGAACATGAGGATCGTCCAAAGAATTTGCCGGACAGCCGTCGAGAGGGATGAGAATGCCATAAGAAAGATGGTGTCTGATTGTTGCTTACTTTTAAAAAAGGAACGAGCAGAAGTCTTCTTTTATGAATTTTGAATGGCTCGGCCTAGTTGGATTTTTGGTGTTAAAGTTATCCTTATGTTGCGAAAGAGTGAAGAAAGCACAGGCAAAGTCGCATGGTGCACCGTTCCCGGACCGCTGCGTGTGGAGAGCCATCCACCCGAGTTGGCATTGACCATCATCGGCTGGCTGAAAAGCGAAGGCCGATACCGCCACCAGCAGGTGCCAGAATTGCATGGACTGCATTTTGTGGAAAAGGGACGTGGCGTGATGTGCGCCGATGGCATCGAGCACAGCGTTGGGAGCGGCGAGTTGTTCGTCTTTTTTCCCGGCACGCACTATACCTACCACGATTTTCCCGAAACGCCTTGGCACTACCATTGGATCAACCTCGAGGGATGCGCGGTAGAGCACGCCCTCGCCCATATTGGCATCACGCCCGCCGAGCCGCTGCTCAAACTTGGCAACCTTGGTGCCCTGCCTGATTTTTTCGCCGAACTCCTGACGGAAATGGCCAAGCCGGAGGTCCGCCCCACCTATGCCGTAATGGCGGCATGGCGTTTGATGGATCTCATCGCCAAACAACGCGATTCAGCACGCCCCACAGATTCGCTGGCCGAAAGGGCCCGCTACCTCATCGATCGCCAAGGATTTCGCAACATCCGGGTGGAAGAACTCGCCGTGGAGCTTGCCGTGGACCGCTCCACCCTCTTCCGCAGTTTCCGCGAAGCATTCCACATGAGCCCCAAGGAATACATCGACACCGTTCGATTGATGGATGCCGAACGGATGTTGAGGGAACCCAACTCCTCGGTGAAACAAATCGCCGATGCCTGTGGATTCGGGAACCTTCAATACTTCATCCGGGCATTCCGGAGAAAATACGGAATGCCTCCCGGACGCTGGAGAACCGCCGCGGCAGGGAGTCAAGTGGCGCCGTAGATCGAAAAACCTCACTCCAGCCTCGGCAACGACGCGCCCTCATCGCGGCACCAATCGAGGAGCTTTGCGGTGAGGGTGGCAACCTTTTCCGGCTGCGAGGCAGAAAGATCGTTTGCCTCCGAGGGGTCCGCCTTAGCCGCTTGTTTGCAGATCGACACGCGTTTGGACTGGCAGGCTTCCTTTTAGATTCCTTTTATTGAGGAGAACGTCTTGAGCAGACGATCCGAAGTTTGTTGGAGTGGGAGGCGGGTGATTCCATTCGCCGTTTCAAAGCATTCTCCAGTGCGTGTATCGCAGAGTGATGGGTGGAAATCGGCGGGCCATTTGAGAAGGAGACTTCGCTCCATCGCCGCGCCGTGGTCGAAGCCCTCCTCCGTGTCGCAGAGCAGCACACGCAACGATCCGTCGGCGAGATGCCAGACACCCACCGTGACGGGAAAACGCAATTCCTCCGAGTCCGCCACAAGGCGACCCTTGGAGCGCAACAGCCGACGCATCGCCCGGGCGACGAGGGCGTAGGAATACGGACTCCCGACAATCTCTGAAATCGGGGGAACCGGTTGCTGATGACATCCGACATTCTCGTTGTATTCGCCGGGATCCCAGACCATCACATTGCCGCGCAAGGTCAGCGCGGGACTTCCTTCCACCGAGTAAAGGACCTCGGCACCGCCCACGGCCCGATTCCGGGAGAACAGGTGAAAAATCTTGAAGTCATCCGGCATCCCCTCGCCGAGCACGGGATCTGTCGTTTCCAGCCGCGCCATTTTTTGGAGAGCGCCAACGATTGCATCATCCGAGACAAGTCCGGCTTCGGCAGCGATGTCCGTATCGATCCCACCCGCCGGACTCCCCCAGATGGCGACCGGCTCGCCGCTGCGGATCAAATCAAGAATCACCTTCTTTTCAGAGGAACACAGATGGGCAGGCGTTTGAAAAACAAACAAGTCGCTGGTGACACTGGGAAGGTATTCGATGCGGGTGACAGAAAAAATCGGCACCGAGCTTTTGATGACAATCGCCGCTTGCTCGTCGATCCACTCTTTCATGGAAACATCGGGGGCGTGAGCGCACTGCCACTCGATTGCCCGGCGGTTGTAAACCAGCGTGGGACCGGCAACCTCTGTAGTTTGCAACGCATCGCGGGCTGCTGCGTTGATGTTCTCCATCAAAAAGGTGATGTCGCTGGCAGGGAGCAACTTTTTCCCAACATTGAGCCATGAGACATAGGAACCTGCGGGAAACTTGAGTCCGTCGGGGGTTTTCACCGCCGCATGGGAATAAGCCCAGATGCTCCAGCGAAGGCGCTCGGGTGCGACATGAATCACATCGCCCGGTTCCCAGGCATCGTAAGCCTCGACCAGCGTGTAGTGTTTCACCCGTGACTCCGCGAGGATCGCCCCGTGAAGGAGGGTGAACGCCAATTGTGCCGTCCATCCGCGTGTCGGGTAGTTCCAGAAAGTTTCTTTCCGCTGGCCGGTTTCGTTCCAAGCCCCGCTCCACGTCTGCTCGATGAAGGCATCCAAGAATCCCTCCTTGGCGATCGACTCCAGATCGACACATCCGACCCGCCAGTCCGCCACGGCCGTGCTGGAATTCGAGTAGCCCATCAACCATACTGAGGGATTCGCCTGCTTGACCGCTTGAATGAAATCGCCCCAGGCCTTGCTGTGGTTGAAAACCTTGGCCGGATCGGTCGGGCCATTATTCCCAAACGGGCCGAATCTTCCATACACGCCCATGCCCAGCATGCTGTCGCGCAGAACCAGGGCATCAAAACCAACCGTGTGGGACAAGTGCCTCCATTGGGCCGCGAAATAATCAATCGTCAGCGTTCCTTCAACGACTCCCGCTGGAAATGCGGCGCGTGGAGATGACTCGGCAGCCAACCGTGACTCCGGATTGAAACAATGCCTCCCATTGCAGGTAGGCCAAAATGCTTCGGGATGGCGTTGTGCAAATGAACTCTCCTCGCCTTTGTAAATCGACGCCCAGCCAACCACGAAGGTGCCGACTCGAATGTCCCCGAACCCACGCTTCGCAGATTTGTTTTTCAGCGCACGGACCAGAACCGCGACATCGCCATATGTCCATTTCGGATACTCCAGCGGAACATACTCCACCTGCTCGAAACGCCGCCGCCAGTTTTCCATTCGCTCGGCGGTGGTGCCGGTATTTGGAAGATCCAGTGTGTAGTGCTGGGTGTTCATATTTTGGGGGAACGCAATACGCGCCTCCGGATTACCGCTCCACTCCGTCACAAAATCGACCAGCCAGCCGATGTTGAGAATCACTCCCCTCTCCCCCTGGATGCCCATAAACAATGGGGCAACACGCTCCCAAAACTCGGTGACGGATCCACGAATATCCTCCCGATCGAACCAATAAAGATCGATCTCCACCCATCGATCTGATGGCAGAATTGCGTCTGCACATTGCAAAGACGCCTGGGGCAAGGGAGAAGACATCCTGCTTTTTTAGCGAATCCCTGCTTGTGATTCCACGGGAGGTTTGTTGAAAAAGGTGCAGAAATGTTGCACCACTTTGAAGCCCCCACATGGAACCAGAAGATTTGGCATCCCGCCAGTGGAAGCTCTACAGAAAAGCATCCGGCAGGATTGGCTATCACCATGTTTGGCCGAATGCACAGCCATCGCGGATTCCGGCTCCGCCAGACAGCCAAGTTCCATGCCTTGCACTTTTTCAATACCGGCCGTGGATTCATCCGTGTGAATGGAGTTGAGCACGAGATTCACCCAGGGGCTGTCTTCGCCTTTTTTCCGGGGAATGACTACGACTATGGCGATTTCAAGGGCGCCTATTGGGATTACCATTGGGCCGACATTGAGGGCCGCGATGTCGCCTCGACCCTACGACATGTCGGCATCACCCCGCGCACGCCATCATTTGCCGGAATCGATCCCGCCGACTGGAGGCATTTTTTTGAACGCATCCAGCCACGCTTTTCGGGAGCCGCCACGAACCAGGCCTTCGCCGCCGCTGCGGCATGGGAATTGATCGACATCCTGGAATCCGCCCGGCGCGATTCCCACCCTCGAAATCTCGGAGAGGCCGCCCGCCTTCTCATGGACCGCACCAATCCCGCCGCCCTCCATGTGGAAAAGATCGCCGAGGAACTCGGCATCAGTCGCTCAACGCTTTTCCGGGAATTTTCACGCACGCACGGCATTGCCCCCAAGCGCTACATTGACAACCTTCGACTCGTAAAAGCGGAGCGATTACTGCACCAACCCGGCATCCGCCTGAAGGAAATCGCCGAAGCATGCGGCTTCAGCTCCACCCAATACTTCATCCGCGTCTTCCGCGACCGCCACGGACAACCCCCAAAACGCTGGAGGAGCGAACACGGCATTCCGTAATAACCAGCCGTCCACTACCTGACATTCCAAGCTCCGCAGCTTTTCTGACCATCTAACGAGGGGATGTTGAAAATGGTTTCGCCATTTTTTTGGGTTGCCGGAGGGTTGAGGGCGGGAAGTTGGTGTGGGCCTTGAAGACACGGCTGAAGCGGGCGGGATCGGGAAAGCCGGCCGCAAAGGCGATTTCGGCCATCGAAAGATTACGAGTCTGAAGAAGATGCCGGGCTTCCGCTACGCGACATTCCTCGATGAAGCACCGCGGAGTGGTTCCCGTTTGGAGATGGAACAACCTGATAAAGTGGGAGCGGGATAAACCGGCGTGACGAGCGACATCGTCGATGCGAATCGGCTCGGAGAAGTGGAGCCGAATGAAGTGCATCGCCTTGCGAATCCCCTCATGCATTGCGGACTGCGGACTGGAGGGGTTTACCGTGTGACACCAGAACAAAACTTGCTCGAGAAGGTTCTCAGTCATTTCAAGACGCAAATCCCAAGCGCTTCTGTGGACTTCCAAGATTTGCTCAAGGGCTACCTCGATTTTTTTGCGCAGCGGCTCCTCAAAGTGCAAAACCATCGCGCCGGGATAAATCTCCGGCCAGCGCAACAAGCGCTGCCAATGAGGGGGCGGTGTAAAGATGCAAAAAAAGCGCTCCCAACAGGCACAATCGGGAGCTTGGCCGAGATTGCGAGGCGTGCCCGGACTAATCAATACCGCCGTCCCCTCCCCGACCTGGATGGCCTTCCCATCGGGAGCTACGATGCATTCGCTGCCGCAGATCGTGTATTCAAAGCTCCAAGACGTCGGGTCGCCCGAGGAATTGTCCCATCGCAGGCGGTGCGACGACTTGGGCGTGGTGGAGTCTTTGGAAATATAAATCGAGGTCGTCTGCATGGTTGCATGTTCTGCAATGCGTGGTTTGCCATTCCGAACGAGCGATGTTTTTCAGGGTTCATCCATCTCGCCGAATAGCAATAAACGACAAGAAAAAAGCACGATCGTCAATTGTGCTCCCCTTTTTTCAGTGATAATTATCGTCAACATCCAAACTGCCCCAGGCGATTCATCTCGCTGCCCAATCACGGATGAATTTGTAATTTACGGATTCCGACCCTGTTCACTTCAACTTCATATTACTTCCCATTCAGCATGATCCGATTTTTTATGAATAAGCATTTTTTCACCCGGTTCCGTTCGATTTGCTACCCATTTAGAGGATTGATGAGGTGCGGATTGTTTGCTTCGCTTCTGGTTAGTGCCATGCAGGTCTCGCAAGCATCCGACTCGGCTTTTGTAAAAAACGTGCATTTCGCCAAGAGCGGTGACGCCAAGGCATCCGGAGCGGTGAGTGTCGAAGAGATTGAGACCGAGATGGGTGGCTACCGTGACCGCCACCGTGTGGCAACAATCTCGGGCAAGGGATCGACACTTGAATTCACCGTCCCCTCACCTGCTAGTGGGGATGATTTATTGTTGGAGTTCCAAGAAATCCACACCCGTCGGCCGGAAGTCTTTGGCTACACGGTTTTGGTGAATGGGAAGGAAGTCTATTTTCGCACTTATGAGGAATACGGTGGCGGGCCCAACCATTTCTTTGTGCAAGTGCCGAAGGAATTGGTAAGCGGCGAGGAGCCGGTTCGGGTCACGCTCCGGAGTGAAAGCTCGGCGCCCTTCAGCATTGCAAATGTTTGGGCATACCATGGCTTCAATCGTCACGTAGCCGAGCGGGAGAAAGTCTATCGCCCAATGGCACTGCACGGCCTAAGGCCGGTGAAGGAGGGAGACAAGCAGTCATTTGAATCCTTTTCGCCTCTCGGCTCCCTTTCGATCGCTTCCTACGGCTCACGCCATCCCGAAGCCGGCCGCGATAGCTTGATCAAAAAACTTAATGACGACACCTCCGTGGGGGAAATGAGCGTCTGGCTCATCAACGGCACCGCTTGGGGCGGCAAACCGAACGGGCCTGATGGTCTCGGCGGCTACTTCAGTGATCCCCGTTACAGTCTGCTCAACTACGATGCCACCAATGGACGCTTCGTTCCCTCGTGGCCCGGCATGTGGTCCAACACGGCCTGGCCGACATTAAGGGATGAAAACATGAATGCTTTTCTCGAAAAGCGCTTCCAACGCATGATGGATGGTCACACCGAAGCGATTGATCAACTCAAGGCGCAAGGCCTCAAGCCGAATCTTGTGATCGTGCGCGAGTGGGGCCCGTCCATTGGAGAAATCAGCAACACCGCCATCGAAGATGCCCGCCGCGACGGTATCAATCTCGATCCCTCCAAGGGACTCGACGGGAAGGCCCGGCTCTGGATGCACCGGGATGGCGTGCGGCTCTGGAAGGATTTCGCTGCCAGCACACGCCGCGCCGTCGAGCGTGACAGCGTCGTGGTGGACAAAGGAAATGTCGTCCTTCCCGAAACCCAATTGGTGGACAACCTCTACTCCCAACCCGACTTCCTCACCGATTGGCCGATGGAGGATCTGCGCTGGAATGCCGGTCAGCCCGGAATGGTTCCTGGGCTCTGGAGCAGCGGCGAGATGGGCAAGGGCATGGAGTATCGCGAACTGGCGATGTATGACTACCTACGTGCGAGAGGGCGTCTGGCCATGGTTAATATGGAGCGCACGATCCTGAAGGATGATTTCTCCGTTCTCAAAAACCACTACGCCCGAGGGTTTGAGTTCATGACCCTTTTCAACACCTACGACGGCGATGAAAAGCTCGTGAAAGTCGTTGATCGTTGCGACAACGAACCCGCCTTGCCCGCCGTCCACCGCGAGCCCTCGCTTGTGGCACTGGATTTCCCCCGGCAGAAAAAACTTGGACCCGAAAATGCAATCGTTTCCGTAGAGAACGTCGCGATCCAGCATGACAAGACATTCCGTGCGGGTGAGAGCGGCGCACCCCGCCTGGCCGTGGTCGATTCCGCAAAGCCCGGCGAGATCACCTATCGCTTGGAGAACCCGGACACCTTCACGGCGGCGCTGAATCTGCACTTGGAGGGCCGCATCTCCTCGGTAAAGGGAAATACCATTGAAGTTCTCGCCGGTGACTCACCGAAAAAGCTCTCAAAAATCAAGACGCTCACCTCGGATAACCTCCCTACCCCGAAACGGTGGACACCTCATGTGACCTCCGATACGACCGTTGATCTGGGCGATGCGATGATCGGCAAAAAGGAATACTACCTCCGCTTTATGATCAACTCGCCTAGCTCGCGAGACGCCGCCTTCCTGATGAAAATCGCCGTCGGCACCCAGTGGTCCAGAAAGAGTGGCTACGTGGGCACCAATCCGCTGATAAGCCGCGACGAAAGAATCATGCAGCTCTGGGTTCAGGATCGGGCACTTGCCTCGAACATGCTGGAGGAATACGCCAAAGCCGCGGGCATCACCTCAGCCTCCGATAAATCATCTCGCGAAGCTGAAATCCACCAACGGGCCGAGGATCTGATCAACCGTGGTTGGTATCGCACCGCCTACCGCTTGCTCGCAGGGGAGATGTCGCAAATTCTTCCTGCCCGCTATGTGGTGCGAGGCCATGGATCGCTGGGATGCTGGCCGGTGGAAGTGAGCCTGCCCTCGGAGAACGACAACGTGGTGATCAGACTGCTCGATGTCGCCCCGGAAAAGGTGGCTTTCTCCCTCAAGGGAGATCAAGCGGGGCAGCAAGTCGCCATGGCATTTACCGGCCTTGATCCCTCAAAAAAATGGACCCTCAAAAAAGCCGGTGTGAACAGTTATGAAATCCTGCCTGCCAAGGGCAGCGATCCGCTTCTCATCGTGGAGAAGGGCAAGGTAGGCACCACCGTAGCACTCGAGCAGGTGCCGCCCGCCCCCAAGCAGACGCTCCCCCGCCAGATTGTCGGCCGCGCTCTCGGGTGGAACAAAGCCCGTATCACCATCGATACGCACGATCTGGAGCTGATGGGCAACAACGACTCGATGGCGATCCCTGTTTCTAAAAATGTCGAGGTTTCCCGAAAGGCAGACCAGCTCACCGATCCCAAGGCAGGGACAGCCCCTGATAAGCTGGACCGTGTTGCGCTGGAATTGGATGACAAGGGCGAGGTCGTGAAAGTCGATGCCCTCTATGGGCGCGACCGTGGACGCATCAAGGAATTCCACGCACCCGTGTTGATCGGAGACTTGGCCATCGGCGGTATCACGCTGGAAAATGGCCGCCGCTACGAGTTCAACTACGACAAGACCCACGGCACCCGCTTCGCCACCGTGGCCTTGAACAACCTGATCCTGAACTATGAACTCGCCCACCTCGCCGAAGGCCTCAAGGCCGGCACCGAGGTTGAGATCGCCTACACACCTTCGTTGGAAGAAGGCCGTCCGCCGCGCCTGTTCCTTGTCACCCAGCCCACCCGCGTGCTGCTGGAGGAGGACTACACGCTGGCCACCGACGACGCATGGCGCAAAAAAGCCACATCCATCGACGGAGTGGATGTCGTTGATCACAAGCCCGAGCCAAACTATCTGCACAATGTGGTGATCCGCCTCCTGAGGCCCACCACGTGGTTCAAGCCTGGCAGTGTGGTGTATCAGGTAAAAAGCGAGACTCCGCTCGGCGACACCGCGCTCGAGTTCAATGCGCGGGCGTTTGAGGATTCCAGCCGCGTGGAATTCTTCACCAGTTCGGATGGCAAAAAATGGACCAAGGTCGGCCAGTTCGACAACACCTGGCAAAACAACATTCCACAAAGCCCGAACAGCAAGACCTGGAAATTCCCGCCGCAAACGGTCGATCTCACTCCCACCGTCAAAGGCCTCAAGGATTTCTACCTGAAAATCTCCCTCACCACCGGAGATGCCGACGACCGCTTCTGCTTCGGCGGTTTCCGCGTCCTCACAGCCGACACCACACCTGAAAAGAACTGACTTATTATGATGAAAAAAACCCTGTGCATCCTGCTCGCCGCCGCAGCAGCAACCAACCTTTCCGCTGCTCCCGCTAAAAAATCCGCGCCCCCGAAGCCAAATGTCATCGTCATGGTCGCCGACGATCTCGGGTTTGGTGACTTGAGTTGCTATGGCGCCACGAAAGTCAAAACTCCGAACATCGACCGGCTCGCGGCTCAAGGCGTTCGACTCACTGATGCCCACGCCCCTGCTGCCGTCTGCCAGCCCACCCGCTACGGCATTCTGGCAGGCCGCTACCACTGGCGCGCCAAACGCACAGGCAATGGATACTATTTCCAGGACAACGAAATCCTGCTGCCGGAAGTTCTGCGCCAGTCCGGCTACGCCACAGCAGCCTTCGGCAAATGGCATCTCGGCTGGGGACTCGACGAGCAATGGCCCGCCGATCTGTGGAGCAAACCGATCAGCCATGGACCGAACCAAGCCGGCTTCGATTACAGCTTCATGCAGGCCAGCGGACACGAGTGGCCGCCCTTTGTATTTATCGAGAATGACACCGTCTATAAACTCGATGCCAAAGATCCCCTCGAGATCGTAAAAGAAACTCCTGCCAAATTCATTGCCGCCTATGCCGGTGGGCAGGGTTCCAGCAAGGGCGCAAAAGCCGCACACGAAGCCTACGACGTCGAGCGCCTCGATCTGGAGATAGCCGAACGCGCCTGCAAGTGGATCGGGCAACAAAACAAGCCGTTCTTTATTTACCTCCCCTTCTTTGCCCCACATGTGCCCATCCTGCCCTCGAAGGAATTTCAAGGCACGAGCCAGGCGGGCATCTATGGCGACTTCGTCCAGCAGTTGGACCACGCCGTCGGCATCGTGCTCGATTATCTGGAAAAGAACGGTCTTGCCGAGAACACCCTGGTGATCCTCACCAGCGATAACGGCGGATGCCATGTGCAGACCGCGATCGATGCCGATCACCGCAGCAACGCGCATCTGCTCGGGTTGAAGACCGATACTTGGGAGGGCGGACACCGCGTGCCATTCATCGCCCGGTGGCCCGGAAAAATCCCAGCCAATACAGAGTCTGACAAGCTACTCTCCCTCACCGACCTCTTCCCGACGATTTCGGCAGCCACCGGGGCGGTGATGCCTCGCAATGCCGCGCCGGACGGCGTCAATCAGTTATCCCTCTTGGAACATCCCGTGGACACCCCGGCGATCCGCCCCGAGATGGTTTACAATGGCAACGCGCTTCGTAGCGGCGATTGGGTTTATCTGCCAAAGCCCACCAACATGGGCGCGTTCGGCACGTTTTATTTCAAGCCCTTCGGCTACAAAAACTCCCAATACGATGACGAAGGCAAATTGCTCCCGAGTGCCCTGCCCGTGCAGCTCTACAATCTTCGTGAGGATCCTTCGCAAACAACAAACGTTGCCGATAAATATCCCGCCATCGCCAACCAGATGGCCGCACGTCTGAAGGAAATTCAGCGCCAGTCGAAATCCAAATAACCCCCCTCGCAAAACCATGAAATCCGTCATCGTCGCATCGCTGGGTCTCCTCACTGCACTTACCCCCCTCGCCCAAGCCGAATCGAAACGCCCGAACATTGTTTTGTTTCTGGCCGACGACTTGGGCTACGGCAACATCGGTTGCTACGACCAGCCGGATTTCCATACTCCCAATGTCGATGATCTGGCTGCGCGGGGACTCAAATTCACCGATGCACACTCCGCGACAGCCGTGTGCCAGCCCACGCGTTATGCGATTTTGGCGGGCCGGTGGTATTGGCGCTCGATGTGGGGCCGCTACCAATCGGGAATCTATTTCCAGGAAAACGAAATCCTCCTCCCCCAAGTGCTCAAGGATGCGGGCTATTCCACGGCGATGTTCGGCAAATGGCACCTCGGCTTCGGCCCGCGAAAAGGTCGCGAAGAGCAGCCTGACTGGAATGCCGAACTCAAGCCCGGCCCCAATGAGTGCGGTTTTGACTATTGGTTCGGAATGCCGAACGCCCACAACATGCCGCCGTTTGTTTTCATCGAGAACCATCATGTTTACAAACACGATCCCGCCGACCCGATCGTGATGCATTCCAAAGAGGAGGCGAAAGAGAAGAATATCCCTCAAGCCACCGGCTGGGGTGCCAGCAGCGGAGCAAAAGCCGCCCACGAGGCGTGCCCCAGAGATCGCATCGACCTCATTGTCGGCGAGCGCGCTGCCGCTTGGCTGTCTCAGCAAAAGCCGGACAAGCCGTTTTTCCTCTATCTACCTTTCTTCGCTCCTCACGCGCCGGTCGTGCCTGCTGAAGAGTTTCTTGGCAAAAGCCCGATGGCAAAACGTCTGAAAAAAAACACCAACGCCACGCGCACGGCTGATGTCGTCCAGCAAATGGATCACGCGATCGGTATGGTGATGACCGCTCTCAAGGAAAAAGGAATGCTCGACAACACCCTCGTGGTCTTCAGCAGCGACAACGGAAATATCAACCTTGGCGACAACCAAGCCATCGGCTTCCGCACCAACGGTCCATTCAATGGCAACAAGGGCGATATCTGGGAAGGCGGGCACCGTGTGCCGTTGGTGGTATCCTGGCCGGGCCATATCCCGGAGGGTAAGACCTGCGACAAGTTCATTTCCCTGATCGATCTCTACCGCACCTTTCTCGCTGCTGCGGACATTCCCCTCCCCGAGGGAGCCGCTCCGGATGGTTTAAACATGCTTTCGCTCTGGGAGCATCCCGACACTGGCGAAGGACGAAAAATCAAATCCTACCGTGGCAAGGGCAACGCCCTGCGGGTTGGCGACTGGGTTTATGTGCCCCCGGCGGAAGTTCCCAATACGAAACCTGTGAAGTTCGTCTCCCAAGGGGCCGGCGGACATGCCGAAGGTGGCGGAGGCCCGGCTGTGAAGCTGGGTTACACCAACAGCGACTTTGACGAAAATGGAAAGCTGAAGCCCGACGCACCGCTGGAGCAGCTCTACAACCTTCGTAACGATCCCTCCCAGACGACCAATCTCTTTCACACCGAAAAAGAACGCCTGGCTGCGCTCCAAAAAATTCAGCAATCCATCAAAACCAGCAAAAAAAACACCCCGCTTGAAGATCTCCTGAAGACGCTCACGCCCGAGGAATCCTCTCTGCTCGGCATCTAACCACCTCTCCAGCCATGAAAAAAACGATTCTGGCAACACTCGTTGCCCTCACTCTCTCATTACCCATTGCGTTCGCAGGGATCACCGACCAGATCCAGTTTGGCGACGCTGCCAGCGAAAAAAGCCATCGCGCCACTTTTTCCAAGGGTGTCGAGAGCAAGAAGCTCGACACGACTGTCGGCTTGATGAAGCACAGCCACACCACCCGCGAATTTCGTGGCAAAGGTGCGGAGGCTTCCTTCCAACTCAAGGTCCCGCTCAAAGAAGCCGCTCCACGCGTGCTTCTCGAGATCCAGGAAGTCCACGATCGCCGCGATGTCTTCGGCTACTCGGTCTACGCGGGTGGGAAGAAGGTTTACTTCCGCAGCTACGAGGAGATCAGCGGCGGGCCGAACCATTATTTCGTAGAAGTCGACCGAGACTTAGTCGGCAAAAACGGCCTGCTCGATGTCAAAATCGTGAGCGAAGGAGCCGCGCCATTCAATCTCTCCCAAGCCTGGGTTTATCCCGATTTCAACAAGCTGATGGAGGAGGAAAACATTTTCACCAAACTCGGCTTCATCGTGGCTCTTTCACCGGATTTGGCAGGCCTGAAAGTCGATCAAAAGGACGACAGTGTCGAAACCGGCGTCAAAGTCGCCAATGGCATCCGCGAAAAATACGCGACCAAATCCTACGACCTCGGCTTCCTCAGCTTCATCGGCTACGCCAGGCGCTCCGAGGCGGAATCCCGCAAGGCGATCGACAAAGCCCTCGCTGTTTCTACGGCCACCGGGCTCCCCTACCACTTCATGCTCCAATCCTGGTGGGGCGGTGCCAATGTCGGCCCCGATGGCCTCGGCGGTTACTTCTCCGATCTCAAATACGAATCCGTAAACTACGACCCCGAAACAAAGGAATTCAAACCCTCGTTCCCCAACCAGTGGGGCAACTCGCTCTGGCCGACCAAAAACCACCCGCACCTCAACAAGGTGAACAACCATCGCATCGGCAATGTGGCGCGCTACATCGCCGATCGCACCGAGGCTCTGCGTGCCTCCGAAGGCAATGTCCCTGCTCCGGTGATCTACGCGGAGTGGGGCCCAAACTACGGTCCCGACTACAACGCCGCCGCTGTTGAAGCCGCGAAAAAGGACGGTGTCACCCTCGATCCCAAAGATGGCCTTTCCCGCAAGGAGGCCCAATGGATTTATGAAAGCTACGGACGCTATTTCAACCAACAGGTGCCGACCTACACCGAATCGCTCGGTCGCGGGCATGTGATTGTGAAAGACGGCAAGTCCCAACCTCCCGCCGACCCGCTCATCGACAATGTTTATACGCATGGCTTCTGGGATCACGGCAACCCGAACTACGACCGCAAGCAGGGCTACTGGCAGCAATGCATGAATGAAGGCATGTGGACGAGCGGCGAACTCTACCCACGCTATCCCCAGGCCTTCTACGACTACATCCTGCCCGTGAGTCGTGTCACCTGCGTGAACCTCGAGCGTGCGATGGTGAACGACCTCGATTTCATGAAGGACAGCTACGGACGAGGATTGGAGTTCGTCACCCTCTTCAACTGCAAACCCGGCGACGAAGCCCTGCTCAAGGCCGTGGATGGTGTGGAGGATCTCCCCAAGCCCGTTGAATCCTACGACCGTCATGTCCTGGATGTCTTTTTTGCACGCGACAAATCGGTCGAAAAATCGAGTGGCTTTGTGAATGCGAGCGGCGTGGAAATCACTGGCTCGAAGTTACATCCCACCGAGTCGAAGAAACCCGGTCGCGTCGTTTATCGCATCGAGGATCCGGAGACTGACTTCGCGAACGGCTTGAAATTGGAAATCGTCGGCAGCGTGGGACGACGCGCGGCGGGCGACGATTGGACGATCAAGGTTTTGGCCGGAACGGATCCGCAAAAATTGCAACCCGTGGCGACCCTGACCTCCATCGAACTCGCCAAGGCCAAGGGGAAATCGGCCATGGTGGATCTCGGAGGTGAGGCCAAGGGACAAAAGCAACTTTTCACCGCCGTCGAGCTGCGCTCGGGCGGGCAACCTGATGAGGTCGAGGTGCGGGAAATTTCGGCCTTCATCCCATGGTCTGAAAAATCAGGACAAGCCGATGGCTCCGTGCCGACGATGAAACAAAACCGCCTGCGCAGCTTGTGGCTTCAGCAGCGGGCTCGAATGGATCGCGCCATTCGCGACTTCCAAGCCCGCGGCGGCTCGCCGGAAATCCTCGCGAAGGCGAAAGCCTTGCGCGAAGAAGGCCGCTACGCCACTGCCCATCGCCTGCTGACCGGCGAGATCGCCAGCATCCTTCCCACCCGATACTCCATCGCGGGAGAAGGCCCCCTCGCCCCGCACCCAGTCACCGTGAGCGCGGCCGACAAAAAAGCCGTCGTGCAGGTGGAACTTCTCTCCTGCGACAAAAACGGCGCGGCCTTCCGTATACACTCCGACCGGCCCACCGAAGTGAATCTACGGTTTTCCAAGCTCCAGACTGGCCGCAGCTACTCGCTCGTAGAAACCGCTCCTCAGCTCTACCGCGTCGAGCCCGCCACAACTGGTGCAGCGATTGCTCCAGGAGCTGATGGCACGCTGGCCCTAAATCTCAAAGCCGCCCCTCCCGTGCTCAGGCCGGAATTCCCTTTTGAGCCGCTCAAGCAGGTCACAATCCCGCGTAAGACCAAAGGAAAATACGAGATCGTGAAGGGCACGATCCGCTCCTTCACCCCACCGTCTCTGATGGGCGAGGGCTGCAACGGCATTGTCGAAATGGACAACGGAGAGCGCTACGAACTCGCCTACCTTCCTTGGTATACCAAAACGAATCTTGTGGGTTGCTCGGATCTGAAATCCCTCGGCTTGGAGGGAATCACCAGCGCCTTCCGGCCTGGCACCGAGATCACCTTGGAGGTCGATCCCATGGCCTACGAAGGCAAATTGCCACGCATCATCAATGCCAGCCAGCCGGTAAAGACTCTTCTTTCCGAAGACTACACCAAGGCCGACGACAACTGGACCAGCCGCGCTGCCGAGGTCTCCGGACTCCATGTGAAAGACTACCGGGGCAAGAAGCTCTATCCGCAGAAAAACTGGGTGCCCGGCCATGTGGTCTATCACCTCGAAAATGGCGGAAAGCCGTTTGGCCAAACCGCCGTCGGCTTCAACGGACGCGTGATTTTGAATCCCGCCAACAAAGTGAACTTCTTCGTCCGCACCGAGGGCGGAGACTGGAAGGAATGCGCCTCATTCGGCATCAAGAGCCCAGGCTCTAACAACCCCCGTTCCACCAAATTCATTGATGTGACCGACTTTATCCAAGGCAAAACCGCTTTCGACCTCAAAGTCGAAATCCACACCGCGAACGACACCTGGGCCATGGTGGAGGGTCTCCAAGTAAGAACCTTCGGGGAGTGATCCCAATCGCCCTAAGAAATCCGACTCTCGGTTGCTTTATTGTGGGGCGAGCGTCTCGCTTGCCATTGAACGGTTTACGCTCGCAGGCGGGACGCCCGCGCCACTTTCGAAACGTCCAAAAGCAAGCTGTTTCTGGTATTACATGGAGCAGATGGTGTTGAGATAATCGAGACTGCCCGCGATGCATTCGAAGGGGTCGTTGGGGCAGGTATCCTGCTCGACGATGAACCATTGGCATCCGGCGGCCTCGGCAGCGGCGAGGATTTCTGGGATGTTCAAATTACCGCGACCGACCTCGGCAAACTGTCGCTCGCCATGCGCCGTTACGGAAAAATCTTTCACATGAAGCAACGGGAGCCGACCGGCCAGGCGGCGGCATGTTTCCACAGGATCACCTCCCCCCGCTTGGACCCAATGGATGTCGAGTTCGGCCTGCAGATGCTCCGGCGCGGTGCGGGCAAAAAGATCATCCAACACGGTGCGGCCATCGCGTCGGAAATACTCGAGGGCATGATTGTGATAACACAACGTCATGCCGGCGCGGTGCAACACGGCACCTGCGGCATCGAGACCGGCGATCAGAGTATCCACATGGGTTGCATCGGTGAAATCAACGCCGGTGGGATAAGCATAAACCGCGTGCGTGATTCCAAATTCACCCAAGCGATCCGCCACTTGCTGCGGGTGTTTCAAAATCATTTCCATCGACTCGTGGCTGGAGCAGATCTGCAGACCCGCATCGCGCACCATCATTGCCACTTCAGCAGGCGACAGGCCTGCGGTTCCGGCAAGCTCGACGGCATTGTAGCCGATCTCGCGCACCCGCTTGATCGTTGTCGAGAATTCCTGAGGGGTTTTGGTGAAATCTCTCAGCGTGTAGAGCTGAACGGCGATGTTATCGATATTCATAATTAGCAGGTCAGTGGTATTTGGCGGGAAGTGCCCGGCCTTGTTTGGCGCTTTGCACTGCGAGGTCGATGATGTGAATCGGGCGTCGGGACCACTCGGGTGTGATAACGAGTTTCGTTCCCTTGGTGAGGTGGTCAGCTATGTTTTGATAAAAACGGTGCCACTCGTTTTGGCGGTGCCTCCCTTCCTCAATGACAACTGACTGACCATTGCGTGAACGCAATTCGTAGCCACTGTTGAAGCCATGGATGTCGGTGATGTAGCTCCCATCGGTGCCGGTGATTTCCAGAATGCCGGGCTTCTTGTTGGAATCGATTGAGCTGATTGTGAGCTGCAACCAGACGCCGTTGCGGAAACGGATGGTGGCGCTGGCCTCGTCCTCGATAGTGTCTTTTTTCCATTTCGTTTTCGGGGCCCAGTAGCCGGACTTGGCATAGCCGCTCACTTCCATCACATCGGAGTCGATGAGTTGGAGGCTGTATTCCAGCAAGTGCACACCCCAATCATACAGGATGCCGCCGGAAATGCTGCGGCTGCCGCGCCACCAGTCGCCGGGCTGCGAGCGCTCGCCCATGCGCGCCTCAACGCGCACGATCTCGCCAATGCGTTTGTTTTTCTTGATGTGATCGATGGCGCTGAGAATGCATCCGTCCCAGTGGCGATTATGGTAGGTCGACAGAATAAGGCCGGATTTCTTAGCGGCGGCGATCATCGCATCGCACTCGGCGGTGGTGATGGCCAGAGGCTTCTCGCAAACAACATGGCGACCGGCTTTGAGGCATTGCAGCGCGAGCTTGGCGTGGGTGTTGTGCGGTGTGATGATCGTAACGAGGTTCACATCCGACTTACGGAGCATTTCGGCAACTGTTGAATAAGTCTGAATCCCCGGGAAATCGGTCTCGGCGACTTTCAAGCGCTCGGAGTCAACCTCACAGACTGCCACCGGCGTCATGCCAGCCGCTTCCATTTCCTTGAGGTGACCTCGCCCCATGTTGAAGGCCCCACCGTAGCCGATGACTCCGACGCGGATGTCTGATGCTTTTTTGTATTTTTTCATGGTGTTGTGTTGGGAAAAATCAAAGTGCGTTTCCAGCCCATAGGATTCCTTGTAGGGACATTTGAAAAACCTTCGGATACCGGTCGAATTCGATGAAATCGTGACCTAGTGCCGAGTAGAAGACGCGGCCCTTGCCCCAGTGTTTTGTCCACACCACCGGCATCTTGCAGGTTCGGTCTTCGAAAGTGTAGTCCGTCTCGGCAAGCACGCGAACACCTGGATCCATGAGCATGTAGTATTGCTCGGAGTTGTAAGGGAATTGCGGCGGCAGTCCTTGCGTGATCGCATCGCTGGGTTGGGTAACCCGAATAGAATAATCGCCCACATGGGGGTGGCCGACAAAATGCCCGCCGACCATCCACTCGTAATCAAGATCGCCACGGAAGGTATCGCCCATGCCGCCATGAATCCCGCCAAGGCCCGCACCGGCACGCACGGCATCCCGCAGGCCGGAGCTTTCCTCGGGGGAAAGCTTGCCGCAGGTCCAGCAGGGAGAAATGACATCGAAAGTCTTGAGCCAGTCCGTGTCGGTGAGCCGTTCGAGGCTGGTTATCACTTCGGTGTGGCATCCACGTTCATGGAGGGCGTCGCGGAACTTCTGGACGATTTGTTCAGGCTTGTGGCCATCCCATCCTCCTTGGAGGAATAAAATCTTCGTAGTTTTCATCAAATATGGTCCAAAGTAATAAGAGTTTCCGCTGCGAGGACCATGGATATTACCTTCAAAAACATGTCTTTTCCGGTCAACTACTGGCATGAGGATGATGGGCTTTACCGGTCGTTGATACCGTTGAGTTCGCTCGGATTTATTCCCCGTAAGACGGGTTGGGTGCGCACCAGTTTTGACACAGTGAATTTCTCCCTGATCCTGAATGGCGGCGGCGAGTTTCATAGAA
This sequence comes from Terrimicrobiaceae bacterium, assembly GCA_044352905.1. GTDB lineage: Bacteria > Verrucomicrobiota > Verrucomicrobiia > Chthoniobacterales > Terrimicrobiaceae > UBA967. Next base: position 33,193 of record JBILCY010000011.1, read on the forward strand.
ACGGCATGGCGTGGAGGGTGGAAGCGCCTTTCGTGATCACGCAGTGGCCCGGCGAGTATTTGGAATACGGACCCACCGAGCCCCACGCATTCTGGACCGAGTTTTACCTCGTCTATTCCAGCGGGCTCATGACAAGACTGGAGCAATGCGGGTTCGTCGATAAATCGCGGCCAGCATGGCCTATTTCAAATCCCACGACGCTCAAGCCGCTCCTTGAAGAAATGGCGAGGTGTCTTGGCGCCCAGGAAAAATCCTCCCGCATCGATCGCATCGCCGAGCGACTGATCCTTGAGACGCTTGTTCCTCCGCAGGCCTCCCCCTCTGTGATCTCCAAGGCCTTGATGGGGATCGAGGCCAACTGGCAATCGCCTCCGCCCCTTGAGTCACTGGCCCGCACATGCAACATGTCGGTTTCCACCTTCCAGCGCCGCTGGAATGAAGCCATGGGAACAACTCCCGCCCGATACGCGCTCGGTCGGCGACTCCAAGAGGCGTGCCGACTTTTGGTTGAAACCAGGGACTCCATCTCCGAAATCGCCAACGCCTGCGGGTTCGAGGATGCATTTTATTTTTCACGGTGTTTCCGCAGGCAATTCGGCATTCAGCCACGCAACTACCGCAAGGAACACCTCGTCCGCCGAGGGTTGGCGGACTGAGCGTCAAAAGGCTACGCCTTGCTAACTTTCAGTATTTTCTTAAAAAGGGATTACCGTTTTCTGGAATTTCCATAATTTGGACTTTATGACAACCACACTGGAACTCGGTCCCAAGGGCGCAATCACCCTGCCAAAAAAAATGAGGGAAAAATTCGATTTGCGCGACCGATGTTTGATTTCTCTTGAGGAAACTCCAGAAGGCATCCTGATCCGACCTGCAGTAGCTTTTCCAATTGAACTCTATTCCGAAGAACGACTTCAAGAGTTTCAAAACGAAAACAACGAATCGATTGCGGAATTTTTCGCCAAATAACTTTGTCAAAACCAAGGGTGAATATTTTCCTCGACGCCAATATCCTCTTTTCCGCCTCCCAGCTCGGGAGTCCGATTCAAAAATTATTGGAGAACCTTCATCCTCATTCTGTTTTGATTTCGCACCCAGGCGTCATTGAGGAAGCCACAAGAAATCTTGCCTTGAAAAAACCGGACTGGATCGAGGGTTTTGAGTCCCTGTGCAACATCCTGCAAATTCCCCCTTGCATCGGAACCTACCCGGAAACCTCCCTGCCCGCCGAAGACCAACCCGTTTTGGTCGCAGCAATCGGCTCTCATGCCGATATCCTCCTCACAGGCGACCGGCGGCATTTCGGACCATTGTTTGGTTCCACCCTCACCGGCGTTAAAATTTGCTCTGTCCGTCAAATGGCAAAGGAAATGGTCAAGCGCGGTTGGCTGGAAAAAAATTCCTGTGCGTAGGGGGCAGAAGCTCAGCTGCATTGGGAAGATCGACGGCTAGGTTCCATTCGTTCCCAAATTCCCAAGCCCAGATCGCTGGCGAGGCTCTGTAGCGCTCGATCACCACCGTGGCGAACTCGCGCATTTTCTGACGTGTGAGGCTCGACTCCACTGCCAGCTGATCCCGTCGTTCTCCGGCAAGATCAGACATGGCGAATGTCGTCCAAAAAAGACACGGGATCAGCCCGACGCCGTGTTTCTCGGCGGAGGCCACCACCCCGTAGAGCCGACGAAAGAATTTTATTTTGAATCCGGGAGAAGTTTTGAAAGATAGGAAGCAGGGAAAATGAGTCTCCGGAATTTATTGTCTAATTCATCCTCTGTGTTCTCTGTGTCCTCTGTGGTCAATAAAATCGCTAGGGAATAAGGCGGGCATTGCCCCAAACAAAACGACCGTCGAGAGGGCCGCGTCCAAGGCCTTCGACGCGGAGGATGAGTCGTTTCACGCCGGTGACATCGATTTCGAGAATCAAAGGCTTGTTATGATCTGTTAGGGAGGCGGACTCGAAAAGAACACGCCCGTCGCCTTCAATCAGGCAGCGACAATGGCCGGGCAGGCCGCTGAACAGGCCCGCTTCGCAGGAAAACAAGCGATAGAGGCCGCCGAGATCGAATTCCACCTCCGTCGGTGCGTGAACGAAGAGGCCCTTGGGGTATTTGCGGTCAGTGATCGCAAGCGCCCCACCATCCCACGATTCGTCCCTGATCACTCGGCAAAAGTCCGACCAGCTGCGGAGCCAAGGGACATCGCTCAGGAAAACCTCTCTGACTTTTCCACGCACGAAAGACAAAGTGCAGGATTCCGGCGAGTAACCAGCTGCAAGATTCCAGGCTCTCACGGAAAAAATGCAGTCCACACCGGGCAAGCCCAGCGGAGCCGAGAATCGCGTTTCGGTGGTGAAGTCGATCTCCATGCCATTGCAGCTAATCGAGTAGCCATCGGCTCCGGGTGAGGCATCCCAGGAGAGCAGGACGGTATCAGGCTGCATTTGCGCGCCACGTGAATCCCAGGATTTTGCGGCGAGATTCTCCACGGCGGGCGGCGCGGGCTTGGTTTGAAAAATCTCAAAATCCCACTCGGGAAGAAATCGCAACTGCGGGCTTTTTCCCGCCTCCATGCGGAACGGCAACCAGACGGGTGCGGTGGATTCGAGGTCGCGCTGGTTCCAGCGGTCACCGATATAAACAAACGCATCGGGACCGTGACTCTCCAAAGGAAGCACCCATGCGGGTTGCGAGGCGTAGCCTGTCTCAGCATCCGGACCGATGCAGGGATCACCAAGCAACTCCCATGGACCGAGAGGCGACGGTGCGCGGGCGGTGAGCAGGAAGTTTGGCTCCCAGCCGGTGCAGCCGGAGCTGAACATATACACATGGTCGCGCCAGCGAAACAAAGCGGGGGCTTCGCGGACCAGACTCTCTAGCCCTCGAGCCCAAGTCACCCCGCGAACGGCAGGACGGCGGATGTCGGTGAAATCCTCGTTCAACTCGCAGATGTGCAGTGTGGCGAGGCCTTCTGAGCAGTAAATGAAGTAAGCCTTGCCATCATGGTCGACGAAAAGGTTTGTATCCAAGACCGCACTCCCATCGCCTGCCCGACGGGACTCCTCCGGGTGCATATCGCTCTCGAGCGGCAATGGACGGAAGACACGCAAAAGCTCAAACGGGCCCTCGGGTGAATCCGACACTGCGACACCCGCCATCGAGAAGTCATAAGCCCGGCGGTCAAGATGCAGCCACATCACGAATTTCTTCGTGACCGGATTGAATAGGACTTTTGCACGCTCTGCGATGCGGTCGCTGTGCAGAGGGCTTTCTGGATTTATTTTATCCTCGGCGAGGGCAAGCCCCACTCGCTTCCATGAAAGCAAGTCCGGCGAGCTGTAGACGCTGATTCCCGTGAACGATGGATCCTTCGGCGAATGGCGTCCGCCCATGTCCTGTCCATACCAATACCAGAGACCGCCATGCCGCAAGATAC
>JBILCY010000036.1:0-3332 GCA_044352905.1 Terrimicrobiaceae bacterium
CAAGCGTCTCCGGCGTCACCCAGCCGGCTGTCGGGTTCTACGCCACCAACGCCAAGCTCGAGTTCGCAGTCAACTACAACGACGTCGTCACCGTCGTCGGCACGCCCTCTCTGCCGATCACCATCGGCGGCATCACACGGCAGGCTCGCTACGACGCCGGCCTCAGCGGCGGTAGCAACGTCGTCTTCACCTACACGATCGTCGCCGGCGACTCCGCCACCGGTCTGGCCGGGTCGGTCACCGTCGGCTCCACCATCGCCTTGAACGGCGGCACGATCCGCGATGTGAACCTCAACGACGCCGCTCTCGCCGTCCCGCCCACCACTGTCAGCAACGTCGTCATCAACCGTCTCGCAGCCACCGTCGCCGCCAGCGCCAACAAGACCTACAAGCTCGGTGACGTGATCGAACTCACCGCAACCTTCCCGCAGCCGGTCAACGTCGTCGGTGCAGCCTCCATCCAGGCCACCGTCAACACCACCTCAGGACCCAAGACCGCCGCCCTCCTCTACGCAAGCGGCACAGGCACCGCCACCCTCAAGTTCCGCTACACCGTCGTCGCCAACGATCTCGACACCGACGGGATCGACGTCAACGGCACCTTCGTCCTCGGCACCGGCATCACCATGAAGGACCTCGCCAACAACGACGTCGTCCTCGCCTTCGCCAACACGCCAGACACATCCAAGATCCTCGTCGACGGCGTCGCGCCGAGTGCCATGACGGCCATCGTCGGCCCGACACCCGGAACGTACCTCGCGGCAAACAATGACGTCCTGCGTTTTACCGTGCCTTTCAACGACATCGTGACTGTGACAGGCTCTTCGCTGCCGTCACTCGCCTTCACGCTCGGCAGCAACACCCGCCAGGCGCAGTTTGCGGGCACAAGTGGCTTCAGCGGCAACGTCCTCGAGTTCACCTATACGGTTCGCAACACCGACACCGGCACGCGGGTTTCTGTCGCATCCAATGCGATCAGCCTCAATGGCGCCACGATCACCGATGCGAACAGCAACGCTGCGATAACCACGATCTCGGCGACGACGTTCACGGATGTGATCGTTAACCAGGCCATCATCACCAACGTCTCGCTTGCTTCTACCGATAACCGCTACTACCGAGCCGGCGAAACCGTCTTCTTCGACGTCGCCTTCTCATCGCCCGTCACAGTGTCTGGCACGCCCTCATTGTCGCTGGCCTTGCAAAGTGGAAACGTCGCGGCAACTTGGATTTCGGGCAGCGGAACGGCGACGCAGCGATTTGCCTATCGCGTCGTCAACGGCGATCTCGATCCGGATGGCATGCAATTCGGCTCGACGACAATCGCCCTCAACGGCGGTACGATCCTGGCCGCCGGCGGGCCCGTGACGCTTTCGTTCCTCGCTCCCGACATCAGCGGAGTGCGGATCGATGCACAGTCTCCAACCATCGTGGGATCCATCGCAGTGCCAGCCGCTGGCACCTACCGCGCAGGTGACGTGCTGCCATTCACGGTGACTTTTAGCGAATCGATGACGGTTGCCCCCGAGGCGGTCTCCGGCAACGTGCCGCAGATCGCGATGGTCATCGGCTCCCGCACACGCTACGCGAACTACGTCGCCGGAAGCGACACGAATGTCCTTCAGTTCGAGTATCTCGTCGCGAACGACGACCTTGACACCAATGGCATCGTCGTCTCGTCCGCGATTCAGCTCAACGGTGCACGACTGACCGATGTCGCGGGTAATAATTCCGGCCTGACTTTCGCCGTGCCCTCCACAACGGGCATCCTCATCGACGGCGTAGCCCCGATGGTCACGCGCTTCTCTACGACACAGCCGAACGGCCTCTATACCGTCGGCGCGGTCATCCCACTCGTGGCAACGCTTTCGGAGTCGGTCGCTGCTGGCTCAACGATCGAAGTCACGCTCGATACGGGAGCAGTTGTCGCGCTCACGGCAGCCACCGCGGGCAAGTCCCTCACCGGCAACTATGTCGTTGCCGCGGGCCAGACCACCGCCGACCTCAATGTCTCGTCCTATCTGGATGTCAGCACTGTCGATCTTGCAGGCAACCCGCTCGGTGGGACCACACTTCCCACCGGGGTCAACAATCTTGCCGGCAGCAAGCAGATTGCCATCGACACCACAGCACCGACTGTGACTGCTTTCTCGTCCACGACGCCGGCGGGCACCTATGGCGTCGGAGCGACGATTGCCATCCGGGCAACCGTTTCGGAGCCTGTGAAGGCCGGCGGTACGATCTCCGCCGTGCTCGACACGGGCGCCACGGTCGTGCTCACTGCCGTTACCCAGGGCACCACGCTGACGGGTTCTCTTCTGGTCACAGCCGGTCAGAATACGTCGGCGCTGACCGTTGTCTCGCTCCTCCCCGGAAAAGCCGTTGATCTCGCCGGCAATGCGATCGTTGACACGACGCTGCCTACGGGCGTCATCTCCGATGCGGTCACTATCGGCATCGATACCACGGCACCGACTGTCATGAGCTTCAGCTCTACGACGCCCGACGGTTCCTACCTCAGCGGAAGCCCGATCGCGATCGTCGCGACGCTTTCAGAGACGATCCGTGCTGGTTCGTCCCTCAATGTGACTCTCGACACTGGCGCCAGCGTCACGCTTACCACAGCGACCGCGGGCAATACGCTCACGGGCACCTACACAGTCGCCGCGGGCGAATATTCTCCCGACTTGCGGGTCGCGAGCATCGGGGCGGCAAACATCACTGACATTGTGGGCAATGTCTTCACGAGCAAGACGTTGCCGCTGACAAACATTGACAACGTGAAGGCCATTGTTGTCGATGCCCTAGGCCCTGCGGTCACCGTTACCAGTTCGACCGCCTCGGTCGGCGGTGGAAACACGGCGACCATCACGTTCCAACTCAGCGAAGCGGGCCGGCTTGCTGACGCTACAAAGATCGTTGTCACCGGCGGCACGCTCTCCACCCCATCTGGCTCCGGCACGACCTACACAGCCACGTTTACGCCGGCAACTGACTCGACCACGCCGGCGACCGTGTCCGTCGCCGTCGGCGCGTTCGCCGATACGCTCGGCAACCCGAATCGGGCGGCCTCGCTTGCAACGCCAATCGCAGTTGATACGGTCCGCCCGACCTTGGTGATCACAAGCGACAAGGCTGCCTTAAAGACGGGCGAGACGGCGATGATCACGTTCACGCTCAGTGAGGCTTCGACCAACTTCACCCGCGCTAGCCTGACCTTGATCGAAGGCTCGGTAACCAACTTCACGCCGGTGTCGAGCACCGTCTACACGGCGATCTTCACCCCCACGCCCGACAAACTGGCCTACGTTCAGGTCCAGGTGCTCGCGGAC
>JBILCY010000038.1:0-3300 GCA_044352905.1 Terrimicrobiaceae bacterium
ATCGTAGCGTCGGAACCAAGTGACGGTGGGGACGCCGGTCATCCAAGCGACGTGCAGTCCGCCGGAATCGCCACCCATGTGGAGACAACTTGCTTGCACGATGGCAGAGAGCTCCAGCAGATCGAGTTCACCGGCAAAGAAGCGCCATGGTTGGAAATCCAATGCGGCGAGCAGGGCTGTCATTTTGGATTTCTCCCGCTCGTTGCCCGCGCAGGTGAGGATAATCTTTTTGTCGGGGAGCCGGCGGTGAAGTTCGCGGAGAACGTCAGCCAGCTGAGCAGGTGGAAGCTCTTTGTAGTTTTCCGTGGTGAAAGGACTGACGTGGATCCATCCACCTTCGCCGCCAGCTTTCTGCAACGCGCGATGCTTCGCCTCCGCAGGAATCTCAATGTGGACTTCGGGCTTCTCTCCCGGAAATCCGGCTTTTTTCAAACAATGCCAACGTTGGGTGGAGATAAGCTCCATTTTGTAAGGATGCTCGACGATGTGGGTGAACATCGCGTTCCAAAAGGCGGGCCCGCCGTCCTCGGGACGGCGTCCGAGGCGCCAACGCGCGCCACTCAATCCAGTGAGAATACTCGAGCGATCAGAGCCGTTGAGATTGATGACCACATCAAACTTGGCCGAGCGCAGTCGGCGGATGCGTCCGAAGTCCTGATACCATTTGGGTCCGCGCGGGAAGCGGGGATAGCCCCAGATCCGGTCGATCCACGGAGCAACCTCCATGATTTTGGTGACGTGCTCGGACACCATGACGTGCAACTCAGCCTCGGGATACGCTTGCCGGAGTGTCCACAAAGCCGGCAACAGATGGATCGAGTCGCCAAGGAAACCCAGATCGAGCAGCATGACGCGTCGCGCTTTCCGTGTGGCTTCGTAAAATCCGGGCGTTTTGGTTAGCTTACCTGACACAAACGCTGCTTATACTGCAGCCGCCCGAACGTGACAGCAAAAGACAGCAGACTAATGGATTCGTTGAAGAGCAAACACAACACCAAGGGACTCAGTGCTGCCGTTGCTGTGATTGTTTCCACTTACAACCGACCCAAGGCTTTGGACTTGGTGCTGGAGGGTTTGTCCCGGCAGAACATCTCGCCATCACAGATTCTTGTGGGAGACGACGGATCAGGCGAAGAAACACGCTCCGTGATAAGCCGATGGCAAAAGCAAGGGTTGGCGGTCGAGCATTGTTGGCACGAAGACCACGGATACCGGAAGTCCGTGATCATGAACCAAACAATTCGCCGGGTTGAACAGCCGGTGTGTATTTTTACGGACGGGGACTGTGTCCCTCTGGCAAATTTTGTTGAGGACCACGTCCGTTATGCAGAACCCGGATATATCCTGGCTGGACCGCGAGTTTTGGCCAGCAGACCCCTCACGCAGTCTCTCGAAGACGGCAAGGAATCATGTTTCGACAAAAACTTCCTATGGTGGTTGAAGCAAAGAGTCGATGGCAATATCAACCGCTTAGCACCGCTGGTACATTTACCAGACGGCGCTTGGCGCAAACTCTCGCCTCGCAAATGGCAGTGGGTCAGAGGTTGCAACTTCTCGGTCGAAACCAAGCACGTGTGGCATGTCGGGGGCTTTGAAGAAAATCTCTTCGGTTGGGGACCCGATGACTCCGACATCGCTGTGAGGATGATTAACGCGGGTGTGCGGGTGAAAAGTCTCCGATTCGCGGCCCCGGTTCTTCACCTGTGGCACAAGGAGGAAAGCCGGGTGACTCTCGAGCAAAACCTGACTTACCTCCATACAGCGCTGACCGAGAAGCGCACACGGGCGGCAGCGGGCTTTTCCGAAGCGGAAATCACGGCGCACGCCCAACATCAGGGATCTTAAAGATTAGCTCGAGACGTTCGGCTGACGCTCATGTTCGTAGAGACGGCTGTATCGTACCAATGTGCTAAACGCAGTTGCTTTCGCAATATAGTAACCTGGGAACCCATCGAGAAAACCCATGCGTAGGACATAAGCGCGGAAAAATCTCCACCACGGACGAGCCAGACAGTCCATCCATGACCAGTGACGCCCGGTGGCAAGTTGACGTTCCAGAAAATAATCACTGAAGATCCCTATCTTCGCGGTGTAGCTATTGAGCGTGGGATGCGAGTAGTGATGCAGGTCAGCCCGCAGACGCTTGACTGGGCCGGCTAGTTCGATTTTGTCATGCTCGGGAGAACCCGACCATTGTCCCTTTCCCCGACGGAAGAGCCGCAAACTCCAGTCGGGATACCAGTCCCCATGCGTGATCCAGCGGCCAAGAAACCAAACCTTACGCGGAAACATAGCCCCTGCGAAAAGTTCGTTATCGCCGTTGAAAAAACGGAAAATTTCGTCCCGCAAGGCCGGAGAGATCTCTTCATCAGCATCCAAAGCTAACACCCATTCGCCCGATACTTGCGCGAGCGCGAACTTCTTTTGGTCCCGGTAGCCCTCCCAAGGGTGCTCGATGACTTTGGCTCCGAAGCTTTGCGCAACTTCACCTGTGTCGTCGTCACAATCGTTGATGACGACAACCATCTCTTCGACCCAATCCGCAACGCTTCCTAGGCTGCGCGGCAGATTGTGAGCTTCATTGCGCGCCGTCATGGATACGCTAATAGGAAGGCGTTCCGTCATTCAGTTTGATGATGTGAGCATCAACCCAAAAGTCAATCAATGGGCTTCATGTTCCGGGCCCTCACGACTGAGAGATAGAAGCTCTTTGTGCGAGGTGCACTCCGGGCTGCAACCTCGGGATCTGGCGCGATGATCTCATGGCGGTGAACGGCAATGACGAAACGTTCACCGGTTGGGGACGCGAGGATGCGGATTTGGGCAACCGGCTTTATCACCTCAAGCATCCCTTGGTGTCTCGCGATCGATTGGAGACAAATCAATCCTTGCTCGAGGAGACGGTCGCGGAGCGTCGCATCCGCGCCCTCAGAGGACTCGATCAGTATTTTGCGGAGTCGTGATGATTAACAAGGCTTCGAACGATTTGGGTTCAAGACCGTGGATTTGTGGTGGGGCCCGCTGGCCTCAGCAGGTCGCGGCAGGTCGCGGCAGGTCAATCCTCGGGAAACATCAACGAAGGAATGCGCTCGCTGTTTGGCGAAACCCTCGCGCCACGGATGGGAAAAGAGGAAGTGGTATCCCACTGCTTGTGGCCCGGGCTTGCGTGGCGTGGACGCCGATTCGTTATCGCGGCGGCGGTGGGACATCAGGCGTCCCGTCGGCCCGGAGAAAATTCTCCGCCAGCGCTTCATAAAGCGCCACCGGACACACGCGCCGGGAGGCTTCGTAAGCCACGAT
>JBILCY010000041.1:0-3290 GCA_044352905.1 Terrimicrobiaceae bacterium
TGGAAAAAGCAATCATAGAAAATAATATTACCCACCTTGATATCGATTTGAATAAATCATCCAAAGGATATCCTTTCTTTGATTCTCACGATTGTTCTGTTTATCCTGAATTGGTCAAAGATATACCAGTTTTATATGATACATTATATATTTGTGATTATTATTTGAAATTCATTTATGGAGTCTTATTGAAACAATTGGTTTTAGAAAGAACAGGAGAACAAGTGATATTTAGTAATTTTTTGATTGCCTATCGAGAATTAGAAGGTAAGTTTACTGTTTCAAGCATCAATGGAAGAACAGAGTTTTTAAAACTTTTGGATTCTGTTAAATTGTTTGTTTCTGAAAATTCGGTTTACAAAGATGAAATTCGTAAAAGTTATGAAAGTTGTAAAAAAAGTGATTCTGAAATTAAAATTAATCTAAGTTATCGGAACATTGAGTATACAACAGATGAACATTATCTTTATTTTGAACCATTGGTACCAAATTTAAAAATTACTTTTGGAGAGGAACAAGTTATTCCATATTATTTAACTTTTGTCAAAAAATTTATAGAAGAGTGCTATGAAGATATTAAATTTGCTTTTCCTATTTATCATCGACTTGAGAATATGTATAGATTATGTGGATTAATGAGATTTCGAGAGAAAAAAGAAATATGTGATTTTGATGTGGATATACCTAAATATTCATGTGTATTTACTCGAAAATTTCCAGACAGAATTATGTGTTGTGGTGGAGTTGAACTGGCTCCAAAGAAATTTAAGAGATCAGAGTGTCGACAATTCTTTGATCAAGGAGGATTGATTTGTGCTTTCGCACCCAAACTTCAAATCAGAAGTTGTTATGAAACAAATTTAAAAAATTATCACGATTGTTTGGCATTGGAAGAAAAAGAAAAATAATTTGTGAATTGAAATCGAACATATAATTACATAAACAATATGTAATTATATTTTTATTAAATTGGTACAATATAATAATTTATCAATTTTTAATGAACTAATAAATTCCATTCTTCGCGATATTTTTCTTCTAAATACTTGTTTTCAACTTTTAGTCCCAATTTTTCTCTTGTCGTTTCTTGCATCATATGACAATTCCAAAATAGCATCGAATAAGAATGTTTTTGAGAGGCATTTTCCATTGTTTCTTTTATAGACTGAATGGATGCTTGTTTTTCTAAATTTGTTCCACATATTTGTTTATTCCATTTTTTACCATTTGCATAAAATTTATCACAATTAGATTCTTTGATATTGACTTCATAAATACTTGTTTTATTTTTATCATTTTCAACTCCATATTCACAAATAAAGTATCTACCATCCTTTGTTTTTAATAATAATCCAGAATGTGCCATCCATCCAAAATAAACTGGTAAAGTATCTAATTTTCTTCGGATTACATATACTCTTTCAACAATAGGATCATCGTTGTAACATTTAAGATTGCTCTGTAAATAATTAATTGCATCTTTTGAAGTTATCATATGAGTTGTAAATTTAAAAGTTTTAAATTTGGTTTGATTAAAGTGAAATGTTTTCTTATTGTCTATAGGTAAATTAGATGGATAAGTATTTATGAAAGTTAAATATTCATTAAAATATTTTTGTTTAATATTTAATAATTTTCTAAATGTTTCTCTATTTACCTCTTCTTGTCTGTCTATATTTTCTCTGATTTTAACAGCCATATTACCATCACCAATAAATGGTTGAACACCTTTTCCATCATCACTATATGTCATTCCGATACCAATCTCTTGTTTTTTGCCGGTCATGAAAGCACCACCACTAGTTATCATAGTTCCTCCAATCATTGTTCCAACACCTGGTGCTACAAATGACAAAATAGTTCCGAAAAAAATAAGAGCTCCGCCACCAATAGCTTCTTCAGTTGACACATTATTGCCCATTTAATAAATTTATAATTTTTAAAAAATTATAAATCAATTTTATTTCTGTTAGGAACACAAGTTCGAATAAATCTTCAGTAAAACAATTAGTATCAATATTTTCAACCCAATCTAAAAGTAGTTTTTAAATATTCATTACTTATCATTTTATTACTCTCACTGAATTATTAACAACAGTTGACCGATTCGAACTCCTTGCATATTTTTCTCTGGAAATAGGAATTGTTGAAATATTTTATATACTTTTAAAAAAATTGAATAAAATAAAATGTGTGAATCTATTTCAAAATATATATTGGATAAAAGATTTTATATAAGTATAATAGATAAACAAGGACAACAGGGAGCGGAAGGAGCGCAAGGGTCAAGAGGGCCTATTGGTGCACAAGGTGCAACTGGTCCTATTGGTTTGACGGGGAATCCATACGGGATTACGGCGGATTGTTTTGGTGCATATTTATATTGGGACACAGATACCAGCGATTGGGTAGTCGGAACTCAAAATATAACTTTGGGATGTGATGCGGGTAAGAATTCACAGGGAAGTAATTCGATTGCGATAGGATTGAATGCTGGAACAAATTATCAAAATACAAATTCTATTGCTATTGGTCATGAATCTGGAAGATGGAATCAAGGAGGAACAGCAATTGCAATTGGTTATCAAGCAGGATTTACAGGACAAGGAAATTATAGTATTGCGATTGGTAATCAGGCAGGTTATACAGGACAAAGTTCAAATTCAATTGTTTTGAACGCCACAAATAGTTCATTGACTGCTGGAACGACTGGATTCTTTGTTGCTCCGATCCGAGATAATTCATCAAATTATGTTTTATTTTATCAACTTGGAACCAATGAAATTACTTATTCATCCAAAAATTTGATTAGTAACGAAGAATATGGTTTATTTTTATATACTGATGGCACTATTCCAGCTTCCCCTGTTCCAACTTATAACGCAGCAGGTATTCCTGCTACCATAGATTATATTTATTTAAAATTTCCTAATTATACTAGTTTTGGAAATAATTGGATACCAACATATTCTGGTGCTACTGGAGCAGACGAATTAACAAGATTAAATATTCCATTGAAAGGATTATATAGTATTTCATTCTTTGGTTGTAATCAATCTACTAATAATAATTTTGAGTTTTTTATATCAAGAAATTCAAATAATTCATTTGATTTGAATGAAATATCATCTGCTATGAATTTATTATCTGCAGGATCATCAAGACAAACGACAGTTTCTGTAACAACAGTATTAAATGCTGGTGATTATATAAATTTCGGAATGTTTGCTCCTTCTACTTATACAAGTTTTGGAAGAGAATCTGCTTTTATCAATTTAATTCAAAGATTA
>JBILCY010000039.1:0-3274 GCA_044352905.1 Terrimicrobiaceae bacterium
TCGCGAACGCCCGCAGATAGAAGAACGCGGGCTTTTCAACCTTGGGGTTGTAGAATGCGGCAGAAAAGTCAAATGAATCCTTCGTGCCCTTGTCGGTTATCCATCCCCTCGGCTCTACGCTCCACTTGATCCACTCCGCATTGACCTTGAAATCAAGCGTCCTCTTCATCGCCTCGCCCGCTGCGGAGCCCATCACCTTCGCCTCTGCAAGCCACTGCCTAAAGCCGGACATCAGTTGAGCTGAACCTGCGGCCTGATGGATATTTCTCCACCGGCTGACGGAAGAGTGAACGGAGCCCCCGGGAACTGCTCGGCCCAGAGTATTCTGTTTGAGGTGTCGGTCACATAGTAGCCTTGTATGCTGGCTGCGGCCGTGAATGAGAATGTTATGCTAGAGCTGTACACAGCAGAAGAAACTCCCGCCGTCGTGCTTGCCGTCCAATTCGCCCCCAGCAATGTGACGGGCGCATATCCGCTTGTCGTCGCCTCGACAAAGCTTGATTCTGTCCATGTTTCCGTGGATAGATCCAAGCTGTTGGTGTAGAGGTGCAATATCATGTTGGTAGGGGGCGTCTTGTTCACAATATATTCAAGAAGTCTGCGCTCACCTGCGTCCGGAACTACTATTGGCATTTTCAACCTCGCTTTTCTCTCGTATATATCAAGAAGAGTCTAAAAATGTCCATTTTAAACAAAGAAGGAAAAGTCTATAGGCTTTCGGAACCAAACCCTCTTGTTAAGCAACAAGAGGCATGGGACCCTTCCGGCCTTGTGTTCCACAACTTCGAATGGGATGAGGTCAAGATGTCCGCAACCCACAGAATACGCCCTCCCAAAAAGGCAGTCCCCGTAATGGAGGAGATGCCTGTTGAGCGCATGCCCATCCCAAGTTCGGATACGCCAAAGTCTCGATTAGACACCCCCAGCCCCGGCCCCGCACCAAAATATAAAGCTGAACAGACCGAGCAGGAAAAAGAATACGACATGCCCTATATCAAGCACAAGGTTTTGTCGTACTGCCTCCCCGCCATCATAAAAAAAGGATCCGATAAACTTTATGGCGAATCATGGAAGAGGGTTCAATACGGAAATAAGATGATCTTTCCCTCGGTTATAATAGAGGCGAGCGACTTCTCGCTCTCCTTTTGGACTAGCGATCCAAACGAACAGATAGGAGAAAGGTCTATCATATATCCTTTTGCATACGAAATACACAACCAGCAGACGGACGCTTACGATAGGGTTCCGTACGACGAATACAGGTGGTGGAAGGTGACAGGAAAGGAGCAGAAGGAGGGAGGGTGGCTTTTTTCAACAATACCATCTGAAGTTCAGCCCGACTTTTCTGATTAATCAAATATTCTGTTATTGGGATCCTTTGCCCGCTCGGGCGTGGTTATGCCCACACTCATGCCCATCTTAAGAAGTTGTTCCTTGTACTCGTCAACAGCCTTGATGAATCCTGTTTCAAATATGTCGGCTATGAATTTTCCAAACCTTTCGTAGTCCTCTTTGGTTTGGATATTGGTTACTAGCCTGTCTATGAAACTTTCGTTTGCCGGGTATCTTTCCTTTAGTATTTCAAAAAGATATTTCTTTATGGCTATAGACTGCGGATTTTGAAACATGAATGGTATCATTCCGTAAATTAGTCATAGAAATCAGATAACATCTTCAATATCTAATGTGGACTTTAATCATTGATCAAAAGGGTAGCCGCATGTCAAGATCATATACACAACGAGAGCAAATCAACGTAGACAATTTGACGCTTGACGGAAATACAATAAGCAGCAAAAGCGGAGATATAGTACTTAATCCAAATGGTTCCGGAAAAGTTCTTATAGGCAATCAAGAAATAAACGCCCAAGGAATTCAAGGAATTCAAGGTAGTCAAGGAATAACAGGTAGTCAAGGAATAACAGGTAGTCAAGGAATAACAGGTAGTCAAGGAACAACAGGTAGTCAAGGAACAACAGGTAGTCAAGGAACAACAGGTAGTCAAGGAACAACAGGTAGTCAAGGAACAACAGGTAGTCAAGGAATTCAAGGAATTCAAGGAATTCAAGGAACAACAGGTAGTCAAGGAACAACAGGTAGTCAAGGAACAACAGGTAGTCAAGGAACAACAGGTAGTCAAGGAATTCAAGGAATTCAAGGAGCCCGAGGAATTCAAGGAATTCAAGGAGCCCGAGGAATTCAAGGAATTCAAGGAATTCAAGGAATTCAAGGAATTCAAGGTAGTCAAGGAATAACAGGTAGTCAAGGAATTCAAGGAATTCAAGGAATTCAAGGAATTCAAGGAATAACAGGTAGTCAAGGAATTCAAGGTAGTCAAGGAATAACAGGTAGTCAAGGAATAACAGGTAGTCAAGGAATAACAGGTAGTCAAGGAATAACAGGTAGTCAAGGAATAACAGGTAGTCAAGGAATAACAGGTAGTCAAGGAACCCAAGGAATCCAAGGAACCCAAGGAATCTCTGGTTCTGATCAATGGACGCCCAATGCCTCGGCCAATATAACGATCTCTAATGGCAACACATTCGCCAGATCTTCCGGTAGTGGTTGGGACGCTCAAGTATACTCTACAGAAGGATACACTAGGGGTGCTTATTGTTCTGCTGTGGCATCTCAAACTAATGGCGCCATAATGTTTGGACTAAACTCTGATCCAACAACAAATGCCAATTTCACAAGCATAGATTATGCTTGGTATTTTAATGCCTCTGGTTCTTTGGAGATATATGAAAATGGAACCGGAACAGGTGTTAATTATGGTTCATATACAACCTCAACTGTTCTTTATATAACATACGATGGCTCAACAATAACATATTGGAAAGATGGAGTTAGTCAAAGAACTATCAGTAGGTCAATAGGAAGCCCTTTGCATTTTGATTGTAGTATTTTTAATTTAGGCAGTTCAATTAACTCTGTTGCTTTTGGACCCATGGGAGAAAGAGGTTCACAAGGAATTCAAGGAATTCAAGGAACCCAAGGAACCCAAGGAATTCAAGGAAGACAGGGAATTCAAGGTTCTATTGGTAGTCAAGGAATAACAGGTAGTCAAGGAATAACAGGTAGTCAAGGAATAACAGGTAGTCAAGGAATAACAGGTAGTCAAGGAATAACAGGTAGTCAAGGAACAACAGGTAGTCAAGGAACAACAGGTAGTCAAGGAACAACAGGTAGTCAAGGAACAACAGGTAGTCAAGGAACAACAGGTAGTCAAGGAACAACAGGTAGTCAAGGAACAACAGGTAGTCAAGGAACA
>JBILCY010000008.1:0-110947 GCA_044352905.1 Terrimicrobiaceae bacterium
TGGAATCGGATTGCAGGGTTTTTCAGCGTGGAGGTAACTTTTACCTGCAATCCAACACAGCAAGAATCATGCCTATTGCGTTAACCATAAACGGGATAAATCGTTTTTAAGGGGTGACGAAGTAAAGTGATCCCCTCGCCGCTTCGCAGAGGTCGAACCCACGGCACTTTGTAAAGAGCAATGGTTGCCTGAAGAGGGGCTTGTTTGCTCGATTGTTTCTAGTAATGGACATTATACCAATCGCCCTAAGAAATCCGACGCTCGGTTGCTTTATTGTGGGGCATGCGTCCCGCCTGCCATTGAACGGCTTACGCTCGCAGGCGGGACGCCCGCGCCACTTTCGAAAAGTCCAAAAGCGAACTTCTTTTGGTATTATACTAGCTACTACCCAATGAAGTCCTTCCGCTCCCTGCTTCTTAAGAAAATTAAAAACCTAAACAGGTTGGTTTTCTGCTTTTTTGTCTCCAAAGCCAGATGACGCCTCCGAGAATAAGTATCACGCCTGTGACCCAGGTCTCCGGCTCGGGCACGGGGATGACTTCATTGTTGAACGAGCCACCGCTCAACTGGTAGCCGGTGCCTACGAAGCTACTCGTCCCCAGGCCGCCGCTGTAGAAGCTGATGCGGTTGAGTTCACTGTCGGAAAGTGAGCGATCGACATAGAATTGATCCGTGTTATTGCCGTTTCCTCCACCCCACAGCGTCGTTCCGGTCCAGTTGTAGATGGAGAGCGTATTGGTGAGCCCCATCACAAGGCTCGTGAAATGCAGGACTACACTGCCTTCTCCCAGATCGATGACCGAGTTTTGGCTCAGGGTCAGGAGCCCTGCTGTGCCGTTGTAGGTGCCGGAGAAGGCCAGGCCGGCCACCGTGGTCGATGTGCTGTTGAGGGTGATTGCCTTGCCATTGATGGCATCATCGGCAGTCACTAGCAGAGAGCCGCCGTTGACTTGGATCGTGGCATTCGAGCCGAGGGCATTTGCATTTGCCGCGTTGAGCGTGCCCGCATTCACCGTTGTTGCCGAGCTGTAGCTATTGGAACCACTGAGCACCAACGTGCCGTCTCCCGTCTTGGTTACACCTCCCGAGCCAGATACTGCGCCAGAAATCGTGAGTGTGTCGTCGGTTTCCACGTCAAACGTCGCGTTGTTGACGGTAATCGCGCCGCTAAGGGTGGAGGTCTCTGTGGCGGCGACATTGTAGACACTCATGGCGTTGGCGATCGTTCCGGTCGTGCCGATGGTCAGGAGTGAAGTGCCATTGGCTTGCGTGATCGTGCCGGTGCCAGCAGCACTGGTGTTTCCAATGACCAAGGTGCCGGCGTTGAGATTCGTGCCGCCAGTGTAGGTGTTGTTACCGGAGAGTGTTAGGGTGCCAGAGCCAGCCTTGACCAGCGACCCGTTGCCAGACAGAACTCCTCCATAGGCGGTGGTCTGGTTGTTGCCTCCGATTGTCAGCGCCACAGCGGTGGTATTGTTGTTGGTTAGAGACAGGCTTTGGTTTCCTTTTAGGCCTCCCAGCGTGATCGCTGTGGATTGGCCGAAATTGATGCTGCCGCCTTGGTTGTCGTAGTCGAGTGTGCTGCCTGCAAGTGATCCGCTTGTCTGCGCGAATGTCAGTGAGATATTTGAACCCGCAGCGCTGGCATTTTGGCTAAGCGTGATGGTGCTGTTGGCGGCGTTGATCGCCAGAATGTAGGAGCCGCTGCGAATTCCTGTTCCTGAAACCCCTTGGCCAATCGAGATTCCGTCAGTGCTCCCTAAAGTGACGGTATTTCCATTAAGGGTAGTGTTCCCGGATATTGTGCTTGCCGCGACATTCTGAATTTCCAGCACGCCACCCGAGATCACCGTGTCGCCGGTGTAGTTCCCTGCGCCCACGAGCCTCAGCGTGCCGTTGCCAGCTTTGGTAAGCCCGTAGGATCCTCCAGATTCCACGACGCTGCCGTTGGAGGTGAATGTCATGGCGTTGAGTGTTCCAGTCACATTGATGGTTGCGTTTCCGTTGAGCGTGACTCCGTCGCGGATGGAAATATTGCCATCCACTGTGCTTCCCGATGCTGTGACATTGAGTGTGTTGCTCCCAATCGCCAGGGATTTGAATTGATACCAAGTAGTCGGATTGTTGTTGCTGGAGTTGTTGTTATTCAATGTGAAATTGCCCAGAACATTGAGCGCGTTGGTGGAAAAGTCGTTAGCACCGACAGAATTGGGGCCGGCTGTGAGCGTTCCATTGACGAGGTTGAGCGTGGCTCCATAGCCAAAGGTCCCAGTATTTGTGCCGCCACGCAGAGTTCCTCCGTTGATAGTCCAAGAGGAAACCGTGCTGTTGGCATTTCCAAGAGT
This sequence comes from Terrimicrobiaceae bacterium, assembly GCA_044352905.1. Lineage (GTDB taxonomy): Bacteria > Verrucomicrobiota > Verrucomicrobiia > Chthoniobacterales > Terrimicrobiaceae > UBA967. The sequence goes on from JBILCY010000008.1 coordinate 2,346, forward strand.
GAGAGTTCCGGCTCCTTCCTTGGTCAAATTGAGCCCTGCCGCGTTGATCGTGCCACCGACCGTGAATATGTTGCCGTTCACTGTAATCGTCAGGTTGTCATTTACTGTCACCGCGCCTAAGCCGATGTTGATGGCAGCGCTATTTATGACAGTGAAATTCCCATTCCAGATTTGCGCGATGTTGTTACTAACCGTGACGCCACTCCCGATATTCTGATTCAGGCTGCCGCCATTGAGAGTGAGTGTTCCGTTTCCCAACGCGGCGGCGTTGCTCAAAACAAGAGTGCCGCTATTCAAAACAGTGCCACCCGTGTAGGTGTTGGAGGCGTTGATGGTCAGTGCTCCAGAACCGTTCATGGTGAGCCCGCCGGTTCCCGACATCACGCCGGTGAGGCTTTGGTTGTTTGTTCCGGAGTAGATCAGCGTGCCGTTGTTTGAAATAGTCGCCGAGTAGTTTCCGCCGCCGAGTCGTCCTGCGGCAGCGATTTCCAAGGTTCCGGCGTTGATGGTCGTCGAGCCCGTGTAGGTGTTGTTGGCGGTCAAAACCAGGCTACCAGATCCTAGCTGAGCAAGGGCTCCAGAGCCTCCCAGCGCCGATCCCGAAAAGTCCGTTCCTTGTGTGACCGTATTGCTGCGGTTGAAAGCCAGAGTGCCAGTATTTGCGATGGCACTACTGGTGGAGAGAGAACCCGTGGTGCCTCCGGAGCCGATCTGGAGGGTGCCCGCGTTGATTGTCGTTGCGCCGGTATAGCTATTTCCCCCGGAGAGCGTGGTTGTGCCCGCGCCGTTCTTGGTGAGTCCCCCGGTGCCGGATACCACACCGGAAAAGGTCGTATCCGACGAGGCGTTCATTGTGAGATTGTAGCTGGAGAGGCTGATATTTCCCGAGCCGGCGATCGCACCAAGGCTCTGGCTGGCTCCGAGCGCGAGGGTGCCCGCATCGATTGTGGTGGTGCCCGTGTAGGTGTTGGCTCCCGACAATGTGAGGGTCGCGGTGCCGTTCTTGGTGAGGCCGCCGGTGCCGGACATCACCCCGGAGAAGGTCGTATCGCTCGAGGCGTTGGTAGTGAGCGTGTAGGTGCCAAGCGTGACATCGCCTGCTCCGGCAATCGTGCCGATGGTTTCGCTGGCACCGAGATTCAAAACCGCCCCATTGGCGACACTCACCGCTCCATTGTCCACAATCGCGCTGCCGCCGGTCAGCGACAGCGTGCCGGCATTCACCGCTGTGGCACCGGTGTAGATGTTGGCTCCCGACAATGTGAGGGTCGCGGTGCCGTTCTTGGTCAGACCACCCGTGCCGGACATCACTCCGGAGAAGGTGGTGTCACTCGAGGCGTTGCTGGTGAGCGTGTAAGCGCCAAGCGTGATATTACCCACTCCAGAAATTGTGCCGATGGTTTCGCTCGCACCGAGATTCAAAACCGCTCCGCTCGCCACACTCACCGCTCCATTGTCAACAATCGCGCTGCCGCCGGTCAGCGTCAGCGTGCCCGCATTCACCGCTGTCGCGCCGGTGTAGGTGTTCGCGGCAGAGAGCGTGAGCGTGTCATTTCCGGTTTTTGTAATACCACCCGCTCCCGAGACCACGCCACCGATTGTGATGTTTCCCGAAGCGGTCTCCACGGTGCGCGAACTTGAAAAATCCAGCGCCAAATTGATCGCCTGACTGCTACCGGAGTTGTTGACAATCGAGCTGTCCATGGACAAGGCAACGGCGGCGGATCCTCCAGCTGCATTCGAGTTTGCCACCAGAGTGTAGGAACCGGCTCCCGAGTCGAAGGAGATGCTGGAAACCCTACTGAGGGTGTTTTCATTGATGTCGTTCGTGGCCGTGCCGCCAGCACCGGTGAAGGTCATGCTGCCGTTGTTCGACAAGGCTGGGGAGAAACCGGCGCTCCAGTTGCCACTGGCACCCGACCACACGGAAACTCCCGAGGGACCGGTATAAGTGAGGCTGATGTTCCCTGCGGTGGGGTTGGAGAATGTCCAGGTGCCCGTGCGGTTGCCCGAAGCGATGCCGAAATTCGTGAAATCGGCGGTGAAGTTGCCTGCCGTAATAGCGCCTACCAAGCTGGCGGCGGTGATGATATCCCAAGAGTAGGTTCCGGTGCCCGACCATCCTGTGGGCGTGCCGTAAAGATACACGGTGAAGGGACTGGCGAATGTATTGTTCAAGGAGAGCGCCCCACCGAGGCTGATCTGGTCGTAGTCCGTGCCGCCCACCGAGGCGTTCACATTACCAATGGTGAGGGTGTATCCGGTGCCCGCGCCGATCGTGAGGGAGGTTCCTGTGAGCATTCCAACCGAGGCGGTGTCCGCTCCCGCGCCGATCAATCCTCCAGTGTTCAGGGTGATCGCACCTGCGGTGCCGCTACCGGTGAGGGTGGCGCCACTGTTCACGGTGGTAGCGCTGGTGGCGATGTTCCCGGATACATTGAGAGTGCCGGCGTTGACCGTCGTCGCGCCGCTGTAGGTATTGTTTCCGGAGATGGTCAAGGTGCCTACGCCGGATTTCACCAAGTCACCCGTGCCGCTGATGGGATAGGAGACTGTGAGGGCGTCGCTGCGGTTGTAAGCCAAGGTGGCATTGTTGGTGACGCCGCTGGTTGAGGCAATAGAGCCGCTCGTGCCGCCCGCGCCGATTTGGAGCGTGCCGGCGTTGATCGTCGTCGCGCCAGTGTAGGTGTTCGCACCAGTGAGAATGAGTGTGCCGTCGCCGGATTTCGCCAAGGCACCCGTGCCGCTGATGGCATAGGAGGCCGTGAGAGCATCGCTGCGGTTGTAAAGCAAGGTGGCATTGTTGGTGACGCTGCTGGTCGAGGCGATGGAGCCGCTCGTGCCGCCCGCGCCGATTTGGAGCGTGCCGGCGTTGATCGTCGTCGTGCCGGTGTAAGTGTTCGCGCCAGTGAGAATGAGTGTGCCCGCGCCGGACTTGGCGAGCGTGCCGCCGGAGCTGGTGAGCGCAGTGGCAAATGTCACATTATTGCCGTTGGTATCGATGGCGTAGGCTTGGCTGGCGGTATTGCTGAAGCGGCTGGAGAGATCTGTTGTGATGCCGCTGTCGTATTGGAGGGCACCCCCGCCAAACGAGATGGTGCCGTTGCCCAATCCGTTGGCATGGCCGAGGACGAGGGTTCCGGCATTCAGGGTCGAACCTCCGGAGTAGCTGTTGTTGCCGGAGAGGGTCAGAGTGCTGGAGGCATTCTGAGTCAGCGCGCCGGTGCCGGAAATCACGCCGGAGAGGGTTTGGGCGTTCGTGCCGGAGTAGATGAATGTGGCGTTGTTCGTAATGTTGCCTGCGTAGCTGCCGCCGCCGAGGCGGCCAGCCGCACCGATTTCGAGAAGGCCCGCGTTGATTCTGGTGGTGCCGGTGTAGGTGTTGTTGCCGGAGAGGGTTTGCGTTCCTGTTCCCGATTTGGTGAAATTCCCAGCGCCACTCAAAACACCAGCATAAGAAGAAGTGCCGTTATTGTTGCCAACAATCAAGGTGATGGCGGTCGAAGTGGCATTTTGCAGAACGAGATCATAACCTGCTCCGGAAGAATCGGCTGCCAATCCGCCAAAGGTAAAGTTGCCGGCGGCCGCGTTGAAGGTGAGGGCTCCACCGTTCATCTTGAGCGTGCTGTTCTGGAGCGCGCTCGTATTTGAAACGAGCAGGGTGCCGGAGTTTACGACTGTCTGACCGGTAAAGGTATTGTTACCACCAGAAATGCTGACATTCGAGTTATTGGTTATATTGGAATCACCGATATTCAAGCCACCAGCGCCGGAAATCGTGCCGCTGATCGTTAAAGTATTGTTAGTTGTTTGAGCCAGTGTGAGGGATCTGTTTAAAGTCACATTACCCGACCATGTTATTGGATTACCCGAAGTTTGTGAAGTGAGGGAAACATTGCCCGTCGATCCTGCCTGCACTGTTAAATTACTCGGTGCTATTACTGCATTACTGTTATTGAAGTTCAATCTGGCGGAATTGTTTCCCGTGGTGTCGCCCAAAAAGACCGATCCATTCCCCAAGGCGTATGCAGTGCCTCCATTAGTAATCGTGCCGCTGTTGATGACGACATTGCCAGTGAAAGCTTTAGCGGTAGATAATGCGGCTGTTCCATTGTAAGCTTCTCCCCCGGAGACACCAAGAGTCAGCCCGCCTGTCCCGTTCCAGGTAGAAGCCATGGTCAGGTTTCCGCTCCCGGTCAATGTCACATTATAACCCTGATTGGTTATGGCCCCTAATGTAAAGGTCGTTGGAGATCCGGTTGTGGAGTTTAAAATATTAAAGGTCGCATTCCCTGTTAGCGTGGTGGCACCAAAAATGATCCCTGTTGATCCATTTGCTGAAACATTTCCCCCTCCGACCGTCAAGGTGTTTGCACCAATCGCGAGAGTTCCAAAGGTATAATTTCTCAAATTTGCATCTGCCGGTCTATCGCTCATGATTGAGGCGTCACCGCCAACGGTCGTAGGTCGAAGATAATTCAAGCTGCCGGCGGAATAATTAAGATAAAGAGTGCCACCATTCAGAGTGAGAGTCCCATTGCCCAAAGCAGCACTACTAACAGCAACGGCGGTAATAATTGAGCCCGAGTTCAGCGTCAGCCCACCAGTAAAAGTATTGGCCGCCGATAAAGTCAGCGTGCCGGTGTCGTTTTTTATTATAGATCCCGTATTGCTGATAATGCTGGCGATGGTGGTATTCCCAGAGCCGCCAATGGTTAAGCCATAACCAGCGGTGTTGACGGTATTCTGAGCAATGAGAGATAGCGTGTTGGAGGAATTATTGGTCCAAGTTTGATTTCCGCCCAAAGTAAATGTGACTTGCTGGTTGGCTGTGGCAGTGCCGAAGGTGACATTTCCTGCTCCGCTATTGATGGTAATGCCACTCGTGCCCAAAGTGATCGCGCGATTGGCAGCACCGTTGGTTCTGATCGAGGTGTTGCCGGTGTTGTTGAAGACCAACCCTCCGATCGAAAGCGCAGCCGTTAGATTCGCGGTTATGGCTTGATTTACGGTGGTGATATTAAAATAGGCGGTGTCGCTGGCTCCAGGGGCGGAACCGGGATCCGATCCCGAACCGTCGGCTGAGGTGTTCCAGTTGGTGTTAGTTGACCATGTTCCATTCCCGGAAGTATCCCACCAAAGATCGGCGGCGCGAAGGGGGAGCTGTAATATTAGGCTGAAACTCAGCATCAAGATAAAGCAAATGCCAAAAAAGTATCGGGGGGGGGCCATAAACGGTAACAGGATGTTTACAACCTAAAGGTAAAAAAGTCTGGAAGAACGGCAATCGCAGGCAACGAACCAAATATTGACAATATCGCGCCCCGCTGCAGCGTCGGGCTTGAGTTGCAGAATGAAGGGCTTGCGGGCCTGAGATGAGGAGTTCATGGAGGGACTACCTTTCGTTCTGCGAATTGCGAGGGGCGGAAGATGTGCGATCCGCGAGGTCCTGCGCACGCAGGCAAAGCTCGGCGGCCTTGAATGCGTGCTCTTGTGTCATCGCTGTCTCGGTGCGATTGAGGCAATCGAGAATGAGCTTTCCGTAGTATGGAAACCCGACTTTGCCGGCGACACATGCCCGGGCCTCGACATCGTTATTGACGAGATAAATCTGGTCGCCTCCCTCATCGCGGCACACCTCGATGAATTTGCGCAGCTCGATGTAGCCTTTGGTGCCGACAATGAAAACGCGCCCGTCGCCCCAGATGCGCGAGGCATGGGGCGTGAGCCAATCGATCCGGAAATAATTCGAACTCCCGTTATCCCCGACAAGGTGGGCTTCCCCAAAATCCTCCAAACCGGGGAAATCGGGATGGTTCACATTGGCTACCCTGGCGGAGGCGACTGTGGCATCCGACGCTCCAGAGAATTCGAGGAATTGCTCGATTTGATGACTGCCGATATCCGCCAAAATCCCGCCATAGAGCGCCTTCTTGAAAAACCAGTCGGGCCGTGACGCCGGGGCTCCCAAACGATGCGGGCCAAAGCCGGACACAGTAACGACGCGGCCGATCTGTCCATCGGCGATCAACTGACCCGCAAAAACCGCACATTCGGAGTGTAGCCGCTCGCTATAAAACACGGAATATTTGCGACCTGTCTCGGTCACGATGCGCCTGGCCTCCTCGAGCTGTGCCAGCGAGGTGAATGGTGTTTTTGCGACAAAGTAATCCTTGCCCGCCCGCATCACGCGACAACCGGTCGCGCCTCGCTCGCAGGGCACCCCCGCCGCCGCGACAAGCTTGACCTCGGGATCATCAAGAATTTGCTCGAAAGATACCGCTGCACGAGCCCCTGGATGCTTTTCCAGCAAGGCTTTCACCTTGAGAGGATCGGGATCGTAGATCCACCGCAACACGGCACCGGCTTCGACCAGCCCGCTGCATTGGGTGTAAATGTGTCCATGCTCCAAACAGGCTGCGGCAAAAACGAACTCCCCCGAGCGCACCACAGCCTCTGGCTTCGGGCCCGGTAGGAGAATGGAGGGTGTGCTCATGAAACGGACAATGCCTCCGCCTCCGGCTTGCACAGAAGAGCAAGATCGCGATGCTGCGGGAAGCGCGAGTAGCCGACCAAGTCAAAAACCGGGGTCGGAGCCGCCCATGAAATTCCGGCTTCAGAAAAGAGCTGCCCTGCCAGGGAGGCAGCCTCCATGGACTCACCCAGCCCCTTGGCAGTAGTGAAGGTCTGCCCGTTTTGAACCTGGGTCTTTTTCATTGCAGGCAGAATCTCGCGAGGCAGGCCGTTCGATTCGAAAGCCCCGTTCCATGCAAGCATGAAGGGCCGACAGACCTCGAGATCCACAGGCTGCCTTTCCCCACGGTCAATGGCATCGGCAATAGTGGTCAGCATCACATTTCGATCGAGCTTGTCCTGAACTTCCTTGGATTCTGGAGCCTGAGTGATGGTTTCTTCACGGCCATCCTTCCAATGCAAGGTGGTCTTGCCGAAATCAACCTGTCGAATCATGGCCCGTTCGGTTTCGATCTCGATGGTGGCGACATGACCTTGCTCCGAGGCAAAGGTTCCATGGAAAAGCACGGTCACGCCCTCGTTTGTGAGGAGACGCAAACAGCTGGTGTCTTCGCTCTCGATGTCGTTTGCGTGATAAAGCTCGGCTTGAATATTGAGAGGCACGGCAAGCCCCGGCGATGATGAGGCGAAGTAGAGCGACTGCGCCAGCAAGTGTGCGAGCGGGTTGCCCACGGTGCCGTCCAAAACCCAAGCATCAGCAATGCGGAGTTTGCCCGACCAATCCGAGCGATTCAAATATTCCACGGAGCGGGGCCATGCGGCGATCCCTCTCACGCTCCGAATCTCACCCAAATCTCCGCTGGCGAGCAGATGCTTCGTTTTGAGGGCGGCATCGATGTAGAGAAACTGGAAGCCGACAGCGACAGACTTGCCGACAATTTTTTGCAGTTCGATCAATTCATCCAACTCCTGGATCGTCGGAACGGGTGGCTTTTCCAAAATCACATGGAAGCCACGCTTCAACGCTTCGGATGCGAACTCAAAGTGTGTGTCGATTCCTGTGGGAACCATCACGGCATCACAATTGCCCTGATGAATGCATCCCCACATGACTCCGGGGCTGGTGAAAATTTGCGCTCCCATTTTTTGGCAAAGCGCCGTCCGTTCGTCACTGACTCCGCGTCGGGAAACAATCGCCGAAACGGTGTAGCGTTCTGGCAATTCCAGAAGCCGATCAATCAGAAATCCAGCGTAATTACCAGCCCCGATGACTGCTGTGCGTATCATTGCGCACCCTCCATCTGTGGCGTGAAAGGTGCCAAGCCTGTCGGCGTGGAGTGAAAGAGAGCAATATTTCGGACGAGGAATTGATGACGGCGCATAGTGTTTATACTACCGAGTCAACTAGATTGCCCAGCAGGGTCCGAATCAAGCGACTGAAACGAACACACTGTTGACAAAATCACGCATCGCGAGTGCCATGATATTCTGTTCCACACCTCCTCGGCATCAGCGAAAATTTTGTGCTCACTATAGAAAATATCGCCATTGGAGCAGGCGCACTTCATTTCACAGCGAGACTTGGAGGTCTCACAATTGGTTTCGAGTCGGAGCGGCAGCGACATTGGATGACATTGACAAATCGAGGCTCTGGGATGACGGTTGTCTGGCGATGTTGAGGTATTTTTCTTATGGTCAACGCCAGTTCCTGAACCCTCCTTTTCTTCGACGTTTCAACTGGGAATTTTACGCGATTCTCAAGGGAAAATGCGCACCGGCATTACCCAAAGGAGAAGAGCTTCCACTTGAGCCAAGAACTCTTTGGGTATTTCGGCCACGAGTCGCTTACGGGTGGAAAGGCGAAGGGACCGTAACGAGGGCTGCTTTTCATTACCCCTCGGTGCCGCACGAGTTGGAGCATGCCATGGGAGAAAAGCAATTTCTCAATGTAAAGCTCCAACCCGATGAAGTAACCAGAATCAGTCAACTAGCCGAGAGCTTGAAGACTCATTATGAGAATCCCTGTAACTACAGTCATCTTGCTTTTGAGGCCGCTTTGGCTGAACTGAGCCTTTTTTTGCTGAAAAATTTTGAGAGTGCCAAGCGAGTTCCGCTCAACTTCCTCCCTGCGGACCGCGTGAATCGGGCATTGAACTGGTATGCCGTGCATATCATGGAGAATCCCACCGTGGAGCAGGTGGCGGCTGCGGTGAACATGAGTGCGGGACATTTACGCCGGACTTTTCAATCCGTGCGAAACCAATCCCCGCATGAGGCCTTGCGGGAATGCCAGATCAAGCGGGCTTGCGACCTGCTCTCCACCACGCCGGATACCCTTGACCAGATTTCCGGGCAGTGCGGCTTTCAAAGCGTCACCCACTTCATTCGAGTTTTTAACAGCCTCATGGGAGTCTCACCCAACACCTGGCGCCGACAGGAGGTGATCTCGCAGACTCCAGCGAGAAGCAAGCGGAAGTCCTCGAAGCGACGCTCGAAGTGATCCCGATCTCTTACTTTCGGCTGACTGAAAGCAAATAGTCCACAGCGGCCAACGCTGGGAACACGAACCGAACGGGAGTGGAGGGAAAGCTTTCAAGTCAGCCCTGCCCCCCACCCCGCGCGAGAGATTTTCAGGGCCGATTTATTTATGGCAGGAGGACTTGAATCTTTGTGATTGCGGCAGGGTTGCTGTTCCACTCCTGCATGGCCTCAGCCGCCATCTCGAAAGGAACCGTGCGGGTGATCGTCTGCGCCGAGGGGTAGCGCCCGGATTGCAACAAGGTGATGACATTCTGGAAATCATCCTTGGTCGAGCCCCTAGAACCCATAATGTCTAGTTCTTTGAGCAAAAAATACTTGGTCTCGTAGCTGACCGGCGCCTTGGCGTAGCCGATGTAGACGACGCGACCGGCATAGGCCACCTCTTCCACAGCCGCCAAAAAAGTCTGAGGAAGTCCGACCGCTTCGATGACCGCATCAGCACCAAACCCCTCGGTGAGATCCAAGATGCGCTGGTGGAGATTTTCGCGCTGGGAATTGATGGTTTCGCTGGCACCAGCCCGTCTAGCCAAGGAGAGTTTGTCCTGGTCAATATCAACGGCAATCACTCGCGCTCCTTTGACCAACCCCGCCGCAGCGATGGCCCCGAGACCAATCATGCCTGTGCCAAACACCAGCACCGTGTCTTCCGCTTGCACCCGTCCCCGCTCGACGGCGTGAAAACCGACAGCCAGCGGCTCGACCAAAGCATATTCAGCGGCACCCAGCCCCGGTGCGTGCAAGAGCTTTTGCCACGGAACGGTGATGAACTCCGTAAGTGCTCCTTCGCGCTGAACCCCCAAGGTCTGGTTGAACTTGCAGGCGTTGAAACGACCGCGGCGACAAGCGGCGCATTCCCCGCAATGTGTGTAAGGCAGGCAGGTCACCTGCATGCCGGGCTTCCAATTTTCGGGGACCGCGCTGCCGCACTCGATAATTCTGGCACCGATCTCGTGACCCGGAACTCGCGGATATGACACAAGCGGATTCAATCCACGAAAAGTGTTCAAGTCCGAACCGCAGTATCCAATCATCTCGACTTTCAAGAGAACATCCTCGGCTCCGACCGGCTTCGGTCCGGCAATCTCCATCCCGCCCATGGCGTGCGGCGCTTGAATTCCAAAAGCTTTCATATTTCAAAGTTTGGCTAAGAAGTTGTTTGAGCCAACCGCAAAGTAGCAGACCTTTTTTCACTCATGACCTAAAGTGCCAGGCGATGTCTTCAAGGGTTCCCAAGGCGACCGCCACCTCCCGAGCAACCGATATGGGACGGACAAGGTAAATTGCCGCTCATCGATCTGGGCTGGTGCCAGCGAAACTTTGTTGGAATGGCGTTAAACACTTTGCGAAAGCTCATAGAGGCGGGGTTGAAATGCGCAACCATGGGAGCGATCGCGACTTTGACGTTGAACTAGGAACTTTCCTCGACATGGATGCACAAAAACCTCTCCATTCATTTACAGGTGCCTGCGACATGCGATTACTTGGGCATGTCCGCATGCTCTCGACTGGCTTGGTTTTTGAAGCGGATGCCCGAGGCGGTCTCTTCGATCTCCACAAACAAGGGTCTCTCCAGAGGAGTTTGGTTCGGATGATGAATGGCGATGAACAGACGACCTTCAAAAGTTCTGAAAATCATGCCGTGGCCACCATCCTGCGTCCAAAGCGGTTCGGCCAACTGTATCCATGGACCACTCACTTCGCCCGATTCCGAGTGAGCCAAGCCCATGGTGTAGCCCTCTTCGCCCAGCGTCGACCAAAGCATCAACAGCATTCCGTCTTTTTTGCGGTGCAAAAAAGGACCGTCGGTGACATGGATCGGAAAGGGGTATGATGCCGCCACCTCCGGACCCGACAGGTAGGCAGGGAATTGCGAGGGCTGCCCCGGACCGGGCCACCCCGACCGGTAGGCCCACGGAGCCTGCGAGGCATTGAAAAGAAAGACCGGCGGTGCTGCCGCACGCGTCAGATCGTGCGAGAGACGCATGGCATACATGGCACCATCGTGGACCTGCATCCATTCGTGGCAAAACACGATCCAGGGTTCCCCTTTGCCATCGATGTGGAGCGTTCCGTCGAGGCACTGCCAGTTTCCCGGAGTGATCGGCCCATCAGTCAAAGGCACATACGGGCCAGAAATCAAATCGCTGACCAAGATTTGCGTTCCCCGGAAAACCCGCTCCCCCGCAAATGTGGCAAACATGTAGTAGCGACCTTGGTAGTGGTGGACCTCGGGAGCCCAGAAATTATGTGTTCCCCAGAACCCCGGAGGTGGACGGAAGGCGGGAATCGGTCCCTCCCAATCAATCAAGTCCTCGCTGCGATAACAGTCAAAACCAGTTCCGGGGCCCTTCCAGCAATCTTTGTCGGTGGTTCCAAAAAGGTAGTAACACCGCTGCGCTTGATCCGCGACAACGAAAGGATCCCGGATTTGAATATGTTTTTGATTCATGTCTTTTTATTTTACTCAACGGCGGGCGGAGGGTTGTTTTCAGGCCGCCCGGATGGCCAGGTGATATTGTGGACAGGGGCGAGGATTTGGAGCACATCGGCCATGAGATCCTTATCCATCGGCTCTTCGATTTCTCGGATGTTTTGCAAGATGCGGTCGGGATTCGCCGTGCCTACGATGTTTGTATGAATGTCGGGGTTGGCGATGGAAAATTGGAGTGCCAGCTTGCCAAGGCTGGATCCGCGGTCGTGGCAAAGCCGGGCCGCTTCCGCACATTTTTCCTGAAGGATTGTCGGCGCAGGATGCCAAGAAGGTGGACCTTCGTCGCTGAGAAGCCGCATGGCCAGCGGAGCGGAGTTGAATATCGCGACACGGCGCTGCTTGAAAAAGGGCAGCAGGTCCTCCAGTGCCGTGTCATTAAGACAGTAGTGGCAGTAGGATTGAACCTGATCCACTTCGATGCGATCCATCACATATTTTAGCAAGTGAATAGGAAGCGAGGAAATGCCGACATAGCGAACCTTGCCGGAGGCTTGGACTTTTTTTAACGCCGGAATTGTTTCCTCCACGATGTAGTCAATATTCCCGAATTCCATATCGTGGACCTGAATGAAGTCGATATGGTCAATACCGAGGCGGGCGAGACTCTCATCAACGCTGCGAATGACTCGCTCGGGCGAAAAGTCGAAATCCTGCTCCTTGTAGCCATAGCGCGCCACTTTTGTCGCAAGAAGATACTTGTCTCGGGGAATTTCCTTGAGGGCCTTGCCAAGGACGACCTCCGCTTTGGTGAGGCCATAAAATGGAGCGGTGTCGATGAGGTTGATCCCATTATCCACCGCCGTATGAACCGTGCGTATGGCCGTGCTTTCCTCGACATCGCGGAAAACACCTCCCAGGGAGGATCCCCCGAAGGAGAGGATGGAAACATCGAGTCCGGTTTTTCCAAGTTTGCGGTATTGCATAAGGTCAGTGGGTGATTTCTCCGAAAATGGGTTTCAGGTGACGCTCGAGGATGTTTTCCGTGACATTGCGGGAGATGAGTGCCTCGTTTGATTTCAATGCGTCGGTAAAACGAGTCCCCATCTTCGCGGCGACCTTGAATCCCACATGGATCAATTGCCGGAAGTCGGGATTGTAATCGGGATTTTTTGGATCGTGCCGGAGTGTCGCGGCGAATTTTTCGGAATCCCATCCCTCAACTGTTGCCATTGAGGGCAGACGCGATGGCTTGATATCGATCACACTGGCATAGGGCGCGGTCAGTTCCTCGAAATGTTCGAGCGATTGCCGGAAGACCTCTTTTGCGATTTCGAGCGCCTCTCCTCCGGACTCCGCAAGACCGATCATCTCCTCCAGCCAAGTCGTTCCGGCAGTTTTCACATGAAGGCCGGCGTCGTGCTTTTTCACAAGGCGATTGATCACGGGGTAGAGAGAGAATTTATCACTCCCCGAGTGAACGCTGAGCTTGAGGGATCCGGGCAGGTCGAATGCCTTTGTGGCGACTGCAATGACGGCAAGATCCTCGTCGAATTCCTTCTCGAAACGGGCGAGATCGCCGACATAGTCCACGCCCTTATTGAATCTCCCAGTGAACTTCGGAGCGATGGTTTGCGCTGGAATCCCCTCCCCTGCAATCATGGCGAGGATCAGGAAAAGCTCGACTGGTGATTGGGGCGAGTCGGTTTCATCCACAGAGACCTCGGTGATGAAATTCCCAACACCCTTTTGCTTTTCAATGTGTCGGTAGATGCGGCCGGCTTCCTGCACTGCGAGAAGGAATTTTCCGGCGGCCGCACGAACATTCTCCGGAGTGATGGCCATGACGGCATCGAGCCTCGGCAGGGCCATCTCGCCGAGGTATCCAGCCATTCTTTTTTCAAAGGCAGCGATGGCCTCCTCGGAAGCTCTTTTGCCGGTGAAATCGGCAACATCGAGGGTGTAAAAATTGCTCGCCGCGATGAACCAATCCACAGTCTTCAAGCCGATGTGGTCAGCATCCACATAATAGGGATTCTTCCAACCCAACGCCTCCACAGCCGCATCCGCCTCGGAGCGGAGGTCGTCAGGCTTGCTTCCTATTAGGTTGTGCTCGCGGTTTGATTTGTTCCAAACGGGATACACCCGCATTCCGAGAGACCAGGCCTTTTGCACCGCTTGCAGTTGCGCCTTGCCTTGGTGCGCGAAACGGTCGCCCATCCCAATCGTGTATTTTTCGATCATCATGATTTCGGATTGAACGGTGAAGCATTCATTTCTGGAATGGATAATCATGACCGATTGCTGGATATTCTTGGCCTTGCTGTGATGAGTGAGTTTCCTTCGATTTCAAACCAGGTCAGTCTGGTGCATGCAGTTTCCCGCGCGCCGATCGATTTTACAAAAAGGGCGAGAGAGTCGTCTGTATAGGAAAAGAGCATTGCAACCCGGATTACTTCCTCAAGCGCCTCGAATTCTTGCTTATGGAATCGAATATGTCTCCTGGTGTCGGTGCGAATTGGTTTTGAATGGCAAAATGGCCTCTGCAGCCGGGCACGCTTTTTTGGAATGACGCCCAGCGACTTCGCCCGCCAGCACAGGCGGCGTTGATCTGTCGGGAGTCACTCCCTTTGCGGATCATTCGACTTTGGATTCCTCAACAGTGTTCTTCTCAAAGTCGTAAACTGCACGGAACGGCCCAGCACCTGCATAAATCCGCGAATCGTCCCATTTCGCCTTGAGGAAGGGGCTGTTGAACAACAATGGAGGAGCTAAGTCCGGGGTCTTTCCGTTCACGCGTGGCAACACGATCGGTTGAGCATTCTGATTGTAATTCCAAGTGATAGTCGCACCGTTGAGCGACTTGTAGTCCAACTCGAAATCCTTGCTGCGAATCTCGATTTTGTTGGCTAACAGCTTGTTCTGGAACTCCTCAAACGAAACAAATTGGGAAGCATCGCCTGCTTCTATGATTATGGGCAGGAAATCGTTTTCGGGCGAGGCGATTTTGCCGAACGGCTTGCGCTTTGTTTTGGGTGCTTCGCTGAAGGTATAGCTCCCTGCGCCAGTAGGACTGGACGGATCAATAAAGCGCACGGCCACATAGCCACTGCCTGCTTCTGCAAAAATCCAGCCATCCCGCTCACTGATTTTAAGGTCGGGCGTAAAAACGACATCAATCCGATCAACAGAATCGGATTTGAGAAGTTTCTGCACCACAAGCGCCCCTTCATGCTGAACGCCCCAGAATGCTTTGCTGCTGCGCCCGCTGTCTTTGGTTTTAAAAATCTCCTTGGGCCAAGGGTAGACGGCTTCTCCACTTTGGAAAATCACACCGCTCCAGCGCCGCTGGTTGGAAGTCGCATGGTAGTTGAGATTTGGATCCTGCAGAGCCGAACCTATAACATAACCAGCAGTCCGGTAAGTATAGCTTATTAGCCGTGACACATGGGCGTAGCCGTCAATCTTATCTGAATTTTCACCGGGAACACGGTTAAGAATTTCATACGGCTTTACAGCGCCATTAGCATTGCGAAGCGCAATCGCAACCGCAGGCGCCTGGTAATCAGTCAAAAGCAAACCCGGCTTATCGCCAAAAACCATATCCTTAAAGTCGCTCGTAGTTGCTAGAAGGGGAGGTGTGCGGCTGCGAGCGCCTCCACGGTATCCGTTGACGCTGATTTGCTCATCCTCGATTAGTGCCAAATCCAGAAACATCTTAGCCTGTTGGCGCACCACCGGGTCGGGTGCCATTTCATACAAATTGATCATGGCATTATAGGTGATGTTGGCGTAGTGACTACCGGGCTCAATCCAAAGCCCCGTCAGCACCCTCTCCTTCATGTAGCGCTTCATGAAGTTGTTCATTAGATCAAACCATTGCTCCACCGTATGGCCGCCAAGACTTTTGGAGGCGTATTCGGGATCTTTTATGAGGGCCGAGAGAGCAAAATAGACCCATGGCTTTCTGCGCACGTCGTGGTTTTCCGTTCCCCACATGCGCCCCCATTCCAACGGTAATATCTCATATTTTTTACCTCCAAAATTTCTCATGCGTTCATGCCAAGCACTTTCGGGACTGAGATACTCGCGCATCGTATTCCATGCGCTTTTCTTGAGGTTTGTCTCCACATCCGCCTCTAGCCGCCCGGGGTATTTTCCATGCTTGCCGAACATGACGAGCAAATTGATTCCTGCCCCGCCGAGATTGAGCTCGTTCATGATTTCGGCTTTGCTTTTTTCAGCACTGGGCACCGAAGTCTCTTCATCATTTTCCCCGGATTCAACGCCGCTTTCCTTAATGAGATTGCGGATGATTGCATTGGCTTCGACGCGTTTTTCATCTTTGTAGAGAGCGGCAGTGATCCAATTCGCCAACCACGGCATTTTTATCTTAGCTGGATTCATGGCCAGCATTTCAGCCAAACCCTTCTCGCGCATTTCAAGGGAGCGCTTTCGCGTCTGCTCCACCACTTCTTCTAATTTTGAACCATCGATTCCGTCCTTTAGCCGCAACTGCAGCTCGCCGACATCCAAATTCGAAGACGACTCTGCATGAATCGAAGCAAGTAAGGATAAAAATGGTAAAATTAAAAAAGTAAGTCTTCTTTTCATTGCAGGTTTATGGGTTATTCGCACTGATGGTTTTGATTTTAGATTAGGGGGTTATTTATCCGATAATTTTAAAAATTATTCATTCGTTGCCGCTCAAAAAAGCACTCCAAGCAAATTATTTATCAACAAAAATAAACACTGAATTTTGCGCGATCAACAGCAATTACTTAACTGTTCCATCCGCAAAATCATAAATGGCGCGAGCGGATCCGACCTGAACTTTCACCTGATTTTCCCCATCATCAAGCGTCATGAAAGGGCTGGAGTAAACTTGCCTTGGTTTGGGATCAAACGGTTTCCCCTCAACTCTCGATACCTGTCCTGTAGCAGGCGCGAAGAACTCGATGTGGGGTTGCTTGGGGCCTTTGTAGTCGACCTTCTCTTGGGTCACAGTAATGGAGTTCTGCTCAAGGGCTTTAATAAAACCCTCAAATGAACCGAACTCATCAACATCGCCAGCCTGAATGAGGACTGGGGCAAACTGGTCCTCAGGCACCACAGCGTGAAGGGATTCATCCCATTTTGAGGGACCGCGGAGAACCTTGATCCCGACATATGCGTTGCCTTTATCGATAAAGGTCCAACCGTTCTGCTCAACACGCTGCGCCTTAGGCGGAACGAGGATAGTGAAAGGTTCCTTAAAGTCCTTCTCAAGCTGAACGAGCATCACATTCTTATGCTGAAATGTGTAGAAGTTGACAAAGTTGTGGTAAACACCGGTTGAGTCGGGGAACAACACCCCGTTGAACGGGCAATTGTTGTATAGCGGACTGTATTTAAGGCCGGGTGGGCGCAGGGCTGAGCCCATCATGTAATGACGCGTTTTCCAAATGTAATTGATCATGTGCGAATCGCTCACATGATCCACAATCGTGTCATCATCCTCCTCGTCTTGCTCGTCATTCTTGCGTGATACTTTTGCTGCCTGAGCAGGGGTCTCTGTAACTGATTCTTCTTCCTCTTTGGCATTAGGTTCGATCTTTTTCCCCTCGCGAACCTCGCCCAAGCGCCGGTTGGCGATTTCAATTGGCGACTTGGGATATTGTTCATAACGGCGCAGCAATACGGCGGCTGGAGGCGCTTGGTAGCCTGAGACAGCCAAGAGATGGGACCCCTTCTGTTCGACAGCCTTACCGTCGTAAAGCAAGCTATGCGCCATGACCATGGAGGGATAGATCTTGCGGCTTTTGATTCGGTTTTTGCTTCCTCCCCGCAGATCACCATACGAACATTGGGCGCCGTCGATGAAGGAAAGATCCAGGAACATCTTGGCCAAGTTGCGAGTCTCAGGGTCGGTGGCAGCGACATAGAAAGCAAAGATCGCCGGGAGGGAATATTGACTGGCGTAATTGCTGCCAAGCTCTATCCAAAATCCAGTCAAGGCGCGGGTGCGCAACCAATCTTGCATAAATTTATTCCAAGCATCGTAATATTCCGCCACCGTTTTGCCGCCGCGCAGCATTCGCTGACTATAGGCAGGATCCTCGTTCAGGAATCCAAGACACAGAAACCATAGACCAAAGCGGTAATTCAGCGACTGATTCTCTGTGCCGGGAAGGCGCATTACATTCTTCAGGCATTCGTCAAAAAGAATACGGCTTGGCCAATCGACGATGCTGAACATCATCTCCTTGAAGAGCGCCTCAGTTTCGGCAGTCAGCCCACCTGGGTAATACCGGCTCTTGCTGTAGTGCAAGGCGTAAACTGCAGGGATAAGAGGCGCGCCCAGCCCGGCAAGATCGCCATACGAGTGCAGACGCAACGCTTCTTGGATTCGTTTGTTGGCAGCCGTCCGGTTACGCTTGAAAATCAGCTGCGCCGAAGAGTGCGAAATTATGTCGTCAGGAAATGGAATGCGCTCAGCCTGAGTAAGCAATGAAAGTTTCGCGCCAGCAGCGGCAAGATCTTTGGTCTTGGACAGAACCTCCTCTGGGGTCATCTTCTCAAGGTCGAGACCTGTAGCCGATTGCGTTGCGCTGGCGGAAGCAGCCTCAACATTTTTGTCTTCGAGGTATCCAAGCACGGCCTCGGCATCGGCTTTGCATCCGGTATCCCCAAGCAACTCCTTGAGACGCGGAATGGCGATTTGAATTGCCGGTCGAGGAAAATTGCACAGCCCTTGCGCGGCCATTGAGCGCACACCTGAATCAGGGTCATTAAGGGCGGCAATCACGGCATCGGGTCTTTGGCGAATCTCGGTCAGACATCCCACGGCTTCCATCCGGCACGCTGGCGAAGCATCATTCTTTAGAATGGCATCGAGTGATTGGACGATACGCGCCGTTAGTTCCGGGTTATCTAGGAACATATTCGGCACTGGCTTTTTTCTTGGATCCCGGTTCAAGACAAGTGGAGATTCCAGATAGCGGATCGAGCGAAGAGCGGCGAGGCGAACCTCCGGAGACGGATCCTGCAAGCAATCGGCCAAGACCGGGAGTGTGCCGGGAAGAGGCTTTTCCCAATCGCAATCGCGGCCCAGAGCACGGATCAATGCAATGCGGGTTTGGAGATCGCGGCTGCTGGTAAGACGATTCTTAACCTCTTGGAAAACGGCTCCGCTATATGGACTCGGGATCTCCTGCTTTTTTTCCAAACGATCTTTACAGAGAAGTTTGATGTCCTGTCGGATTAGCCGGTCCTCTTGCATGAGGGCGTCGGCAACGCGGGCTTGGATTTTCTCTGGTGGAAGCTGAACGTTGATGATGCTGGCAATCGCTCCGCGCCGGGTGGCAGGATCTTTGCTTGTAAGGGCATCCAGGAGCAATTGTGGGACATCCAGCTGCAGATTCAACGCTTTGATTGTCCGCAGTGCCGACAAGCGAATCCACAAATCGGGGTCGCAGACCGCCACCGCCAGCGCTGTCTGGACCTCCTGGGAGGCGGGTCCGTTCACTCCTCGAAGCGTGCGCATGGCTTTTTGACGGGCCTTGAATTGTTTATTCCTTGGATCACGCTTCAGGCTTTCCATTGTGGTCCGGATGGCATCGCTCATCTCCATCGGATCTTGGGTTTTGAGGGTAGCCTTTGCTTTGGGAGAATCGGGAAGCCTCTCCACGAGAAGGTCGCCGAACGCTGCAAAGTGCCCTGGCTCGACCTTACTCGCGCCGACTATGATCGATCCGACATCAAGGGGTTCCGGATCGGCTATTTCAAACGCTCCCTGTAATGGGTTACCTTTTGTTGAAACAGATAATTTTATGACATTCCCCTTCACGACCAACTCAAACGAACTCCAATTCTCACCATCACTGCTGTGATCAAAAAGTGGGAGTTTGGACTCAGTCAGGACGGTTTCCACCCCATTGGAAACCTTGATCAGCTTTCCCTCCTTTACGTCGATCCGGTAATGCTCCAATTCATCCCGAAACCGAAACAGCAATACCGGGTGGCTTGAGTCTGCAGCGCAAAATGCGAACCGGAAATTCTCTGCATCGGGAACGAGAACAACCCTGCCTTTACTGGTCCGGAGTTGGTAATCGGCGGGCAGTGGACCTTGAGGGCGGAGCTGCGATTTAGGGGTGAAATGAAACTTGTCCCCTAGAACAATGATTTGATTGGAGGTCGCACCTCCTCCGAGACCGTAACCTTTATTCCCAGGAATTTCTCTGTTGGCACCGAAGGTATCTTGGCTAAGGAGGATATTGGACGTCGGCGACTGTGCGCACATCCCGGTGTGCGGCCAGCACCAAGAAAAACAAACAAGTAAAGCTAGTGGGTTTAAAAGGGGTAATTTCATGTTATGAAAAATAAGGAAGGGATGCGCCGAGGCTTTACCCGATATTTCAGCGAACGAACGAAGGCAAACAGCCCGGTCAATCCAGTATTAGACAAAACCAAACATTCGGTTCTTTTTTAAGAGACCTTGGTTTTTGGGCTGCAAAGTGGCACGCAAATCATGGGTTAGCTTAGAACCGGCCTTTTCGATGCCAACAAAAGGTGTTGGCAAGCCATGACAGTTTCCCCTCGTTGATTGGTTGTCGAAAGAGCTTCTACAACGATCCCGAACCCGTCCTTTTTCGCCGGTCGCAACTCGGCGATGGTCACCGTGGTTCGTATGGTATCCCCTATGAAAACCGGCTTTATAAAGCGGAGTCGCTCGTAACCATAGGTCATGGCATGGGGATTGATCTCGTTGGCGGTCAGTCCCACGGCGACACTAAAAATCAATGTGCCGTGCGCGATCCGCTGCTTGAAATCCTGGGTCGCGCACCATTCCGCATCCATGTGGTGGGGATAGAAGTCTCCGGTCTGTCCCGCATGAAGAACAATATCTGCTTCCGTGATCGTGCGCCCAGTGGTTTGGCGCGTGGCGCCGAGTTGGTAGTTTTCAAAGTAGTATTCTTTAGTCATATTGTGATTCCGAGGTTGGAGTTGATCTGTTGAGCAGCAGCTTGAATCTCTGTGCGCAGCGCAGGACTGGCAGGGGAAGTAAAGAAAGTGGAGGCCAAGACCGCTGCGGTATCCGTTCCAGAAATCCCCACGGCCACAGCCATATCACTGGCGCCTTGGCTGAGGAGGCTCTTGGACTCACGGAAACTATCCGATTTAGCCACCGCAGCGAGCACGCCGCGCTGGGCCACTCGCGACAACGCTTGGAAGACCGGATCCGAATCAAGGAAGGCCGGAGCACCGTTGCCCATGCGTGAGAGAATCATGAGCCCGGAGGTGGTATGAGCCAGAGGCAGCACGGTGCCTTCCCCGACCGCAAGGCAGATACGCCGGGATGGCATCCGCTCCATGAGCACAAGCAAGGAGTTACCATGCTGAACGCTTAGATGGCACGACTGGCCCGTCCGCTCGCAGAAGCTCTCCATCGGCTGCCGGGCCGCACGCCTCAGCATCGCGGTGGCGTTTTGGCGATGCCCTACTTCATAAAGCTTAAGAGTCAGGTGAAATCCGCCAGAGTTTGGTTCCCTCATCAGATAGCCACGCGCAACCAAGCACTCGAGCATACGAAAAAGTTCGCCGGGGCTCAGCCCCAAGCCGCGGGCGATTTCAAGCTGCGATAGAGGCAGGCTCTGGTCTGCGAGAAACTCCAAAATGTCCAGCCCGCGACTCAGCGCCGGGGCGCGGTATTTCTCCACAGGCGCGTTCTTGCGTTGATTCTTTTTCATTGTGGCGGTTCGTGATTTCAAATATGTAAACAGAATTCATATATGCAATAATAGATTTGATCAATGACATCCTCCATCCATCTCACCGGCATCACTTGGAATCATTCCCGCGGCTTCTGCCCTGTCGTTGCGACTGCCCAGCGCTATCAAGACCTCCATCCCCATGTTGAGATCACCTGGTCCAAGCGTTCCCTGCAGGAATTCGCGGACAAGCCCCTTGTCGCTCTGGCCGATCACTTCGACTTCCTGGTCATCGACCATCCTTGGGCCGGTTGGGCGGCTCAAAGCGGAAAGCTGGTCGATCTCGCAAAAATTCTGCCAACCACGTTTCTGGCCGACCAAGCCGCCAACCAAGTTGGACGCTCCCACGACAGCTACCACTTCGATGGAGGGCAATGGGCTCTTGCCATTGATGCAGCCACTCCGGTTTCCGCCTCCCGGCCGGATCTTCTGGAAAAAGCCGGGGCGGAGATGCCACGCACCTGGGATCAACTGCTCGCCCTTGGGCGCAAAGGGCTGGCTTGCTGCCCCAGCATCCCGCTCGATGTGTATGGCAACCTCCTGAATATTTTGGTCTCCTCCGGCAAAAAGATTTTCCAAACACCCGAGGAGATCGCACACGCCGAAGATGCCTTGGAAGCGTTGGAGCGCCTGCGCGAACTCGCCTCGTTTGTGCCGAGCGAATTTTTTGAGATTAATCCGATCCGAGCCTGTGAAGCCATGACGCAAACCGATCGGTTTGCATACTGCGCTTACACCTACGGATACTCAAATTACAGCCGTCCTGGATTCGCGAGACGGCTTTTAAAGTTCGGTCCGGTGGTGGAAACGGCTCCAGGCATCAAGGCGTCAACCATGCTTGGAGGCACTGGCTTGGCCATCTCCTCTAGCTGCAAGAATCTCGATGTCGCCGCCGACTACGCCCGCTTCACCGCTTCGCCAGAGGTCCAGCGTGGCCTTTATTTTGAAAACGGCGGACAACCCGGACACCGCAGCGCATGGCTTGATAAGCAAGTCAATGCCGCCAGCAACGACTTTTTCCAAGCAACGCTTCCCACACTCGACGCTGCCTTCATCCGACCACGATACAACGGTTACCTGGGTTTTCAGGATCATGCGGGCGATCCAATACACGCTTGGCTGCGGGAGGGAGGAAGCACATCCGCATCCGGAGTGCTCGAGAAGATCAACAACCTCTACCGGAAATCCCAACCCAATCCATGAACAAACCTCTGGAAGGATTGCTCGTCCTTGAGTTCTGCCAATACATGGCCGGCCCCAGCGCTGGACTGCGACTTGCCGACCTCGGAGCCAGGGTCATTAAAATCGAGCGCCCCGGCTTAGGCGAAGGGTGCCGGCAATTGGCGATTCGGAATCTCTTTGTCGATGGCGACAGCGTGGTCTTTCACACGGTCAATCGAAACAAGGAATCCTACGCAGCCGATTTGAAGAATCCGGAGGATCTGGCCCGCGTTCGGCAACTCATCGGCAAGGCCGATGTGCTGACCCACAATTTCCGACCGGGTGTGATGGAAAAGATCGGGCTCGATTACGATAAAGTCAAAGAACTCAACCCGAGGCTAATTTATGGCGAGGTTACCGGCTATGGACGAAGCGGGCCATGGAAAGCAAAGCCCGGCCAAGATCTGCTGGTGCAAAGCCTTTCGGGACTAACATGGTTGACCGGCAGCGATGCCAGCGGACCGGTGCCGATGGGCCTGGCTGTGGTGGACATGCTCTGCGGCGCGCACTTCGTGCAAGGTCTGCTGGCGGCCTTGGTGCGTCGCGGCAAGACCGGCAAGGGCGCACGGGTCGAAGTGAGCCTCCTCGCCTCCGCGGTCGATTTTCAGTTCGAGGTGCTGACGACCCATTTTCACGACGGCAACAAGATTCCGCAGCGCGCTGCCAAACAAGGTGCCCATGCTTATCTATCCGCCCCGTATGGCACCTACAGAACCCGGGACGGTTGGCTGGCTATCGCCATGGGCTCATTAACCAAACTGGCCGAGACGATCGGTTGCACAGCCTTGGCATCCATTACCGAGGCATCCGCATGGTTTTCCCAGCGGGACCGGATTCAGGAAATCTTGGCCGAACATCTCACATCACAAACAACTGCAGAATGGGCCACGCTGCTGGAAGGGGCCAAAATCTGGTGCGCCCCGGTTCAGGACTACGCGACTTTTCTCGGTTCAGAGGCCTATGCGGCACTACAGATGGAACAGACATTGACACGAACCGGAAAAACAATCCGAACCACTCGGTGCCCGATCCGGATCGATGGAGAGCGCCTTTTCAACAACCGCCCCGCCCCAAAAGTCGGGGAACAAACCGAGACCATCAACAAGGAGTTGCTCAATGTCTAACAAACCCGAAAACACACCCGTCGAGATGCATGCATCAATCCCAGCTTACAACACCGAGACTTGGATGTATGAGGAATTCGAGCTTGGCCGCAAGGACCGTTCGATACGCCGCACCATTTCGGAAGGTGAGGCCATGGCCTTCAATGCGCTCGTGCTCGATATGCACCCCTATGTCGCCGATGAGATATTTGCCAAGCAGGAGGGCCTCTTTGGGCGCCGCTTGGTGGCTGGAGCGATGGTGTTCAGCCTGGGGCTGGGGCTCATGGCCAACAACAATGTGCACACTTTCAGTTACGGCTACGACCGGCTCCGGTTCATCAAACCGGTATTCATCGGAGACACCATCTACACCATCCGAACCCACCTCCACAAGGAACCGAAATACAAAGATATGGGACTCATCAAGGTCAGCTATGAAGTTTACAAAAACCAAGGCGAACTGGCGCTTTACTGCGAGCACATCCAGACCGTCAAATATCGCGACCCGTCGGCTTGGACCGATCAAACCGTTGGGTAAAACTCACCTGCCCCATCCATGAATCTGCCACTCGAAGACATGCTGGTTGTGGATTTTAGCCAGTTTCTCTCTGGCCCCTCGGCCTCGCTGCGTCTTGCCGATCTCGGCGCGCGTGTAATCAAAATCGAGAAGCCCGAAACCGGCGATATCTGTCGCTCGCTTTATGTTTCCAACACCGTTCTTGAAGGGGAATCGACGGTTTTCCACGCGATCAACCGCAACAAGGAAAGCTTTGCCGCCGACCTGAAAAAACCGTCCGACCGGGAAAAAGTTCTCCGTCTGATCACCAAGGCGGATGTGGTGATGCACAACTTTCGTCCCGGTGTGATGGAGAGGCTCGGTTTTGACTACGAGACGGTAAAATCCCTGAATCCCAAAGCGATTTACGCCTCGATCAGCGGCTACGGAGAGCAAGGGCCGATGCGTGACAAGCCGGGCCAAGATCTGCTGGTGCAAAGCCTTTCCGGCCTGACTTGGCTGAGCGGCAACCGCGATGATGGTCCCGTGCCGATGGGGTTGGCTATTGTTGACATCCTTACCGGCGCCCATTTGGCGCAAGGAGTCCTTGCCGCCCTCGTCCGCCGCGGGCTTACCGACCAAGGAGCCAAGATCGAGACGAACATGCTCGAGAGCATCTGCGACTTTCAGTTCGAGACAATCACCACATGGCATCGCGACGGCGGGGTGCCGCCGGAACGCACCGCCACAAACAATGCCCACGCCTATCTCGGCGCACCATACGGTGTTTACCAAACTGCTGATGGTTATCTCGCCCTGGCCATGGGCTCGATTCCGCAGCTGGGCCAACTGCTCGATTGTCCGGAGCTAGAAGTTTACGCTGATCCAGCCAGTTGGTTCACGCAGCGGGACGAGATCAAATCGGCGCTCGCCGCACATCTCAAAACCAAGACCAACACCCATTGGCTTGGGATTCTAGAACCCGCTGATATCTGGTGTGCAGCCGTGCTCGACTGGCCGACCTTTATGGGCAGCGAGGCGTGGCATGCCTTGGATATGGTGCAGGAAGTCGAGCGCGGAAACGGCTTCCGCCATCGCACCACGGCCTGCCCGATCACTCTCGACGGTCAGCGTCCCAAACACCGCAAGGGCTCTCCCACCATCGGGGAGCAGACAGCGGCAATCAGCGAAGAATTTAGTTTATGACACCATCCATCATCGACTGCCACCAACACCTGATTTATTCGCACTTGTCGCCATACTCATGGAGCAAGGGCTTCGCCCCCGTGGAGGGGCGCAGTTTCACTTGCGAGGATTATCTCGAGCAAATTGAAGGCACCGGAATCACCCAGACCGTCTTCATGGAAACAACCGCCGACGACCTAAATTTTGAGCACAATCTTGTGCGAGAGTTGGCGGCGCGTCCGGGCTCCATCATCCGCGGGTTGATTGTGAACGCGCATCCTGAAGACTCCGATTTCGACGCTTGGATCGACGAGATCAACAAGCCCGGCCTCTCCGGCATCCGTCGCATTTGCCACACAGCACCGGACGATCTCTCCACTCAACCACGCTTCATCGAAAACATCCGCAAGCTCGGTCCGCTTGGTCTCACATTCGACCTCTGTTTTTTTGCGCGCCAACTCCCTCTGGCCCTGAAACTGGTCAAGGCGTGTCCCGGAGTGCAGTTTATCCTCGACCACTGTGGTGTCCCCGACATCGCCGCGAATGCGCTCGACCCGTGGCGCGCCGACATCACCGCCCTGGCAGACGAGCCGAATGTGGCGTGTAAAATTTCCGGTGTGCTGGCCTACTGCGCACCAGGAGATGATACCGCCGAGGCCGTGCGCCCTTATGTGGAACACAGCATCGAGGCTTTTGGATGGGATCGTGTTGTCTGGGGAGGCGATTGGCCGGTCTGCAATGTCAACACCACCTTGCGCAAATGGGTGGAAGTTTCACGCGAACTCGTCGCCGCTTGCTCCTGCGATGAACAGGAACGCCTCTTTCACCGCAATGCCGCAAGAATTTACAACCTCAAAGACTAATCTCCCCATGAACATCAACTACAAGCCGGCCCTGCCAAACACTCCCCAGCCCATTGCCATCATCGGCGCAGGAGGAATCGTCAACGACGCCCACCTTCCTGCTTACCGTCTTGCTGGGTTTCCAGTCTTCGGCATTTGGAACCGCAATCGAGACCGGGCTACTGCCCTTGCACAAAAATTCGGGATTCCAAATGTGTTCGACTCGGTGCAAGCGATGGTGGCAGCGGCTCCGGAAGGAACCGTGTTCGACCTTGCGCAAATGCCATCCCAGTTCGTTGACACCTTGCGAAAACTTCCGGACGGCGCGCCCGTCCTCATTCAAAAACCCATGGGGGACACATTGGACATGGCTCGCGACATTCTTGCGGTCTGCCAGCAAAAGAAACTCAAAGCAGGCATCAACTGCCAACTGCGGTTCACCCCTTTCGTGGCTGCTGCCCGGGACCTGATCTCGCAGGGGCTCATCGGCGAGCTTTATGACATGGAAGTCCGGGTCAGCGTCCAGACACCATGGGACCTTTTTCCGAATGTGAAATTTCACCCCCGCCTGGAAATTGCGCAACACAGCGTTCACTACATCGACTTGATCCGCTCGTTCTTCGGCAACCCGCGTTCGGTGATGGCAAAAACATGCCGCAATCCAGCCAAACTCATGAGTTCCACACGCACAACGCTGATCATGGATTACGGCGATGCCATACGGGCCGGAATCAACACCAACCACGACCACGACTTCGGCCTGCACAACCAGGAAAGCTTCATCAAATGGGAAGGCACCAAGGGCGCCATCAAAGCCAAAATGGGGCTTCTGATGAACTATCCGCACGGCGTGCCCGACAAATTCGAGGTTTGCCTCAAGCAGGAACAGGGAGAACCGGTCTGGCAAGAAGTCCCCTTGGAGGGCTCTTGGTTTCCCGAAGCGTTCGTCGGCACCATGGCCAGCCTCATGAGATACTCCCAGGGAAGTGAAAAATCGCTGCCCACGGATGTCAACGATGTCATTCACACCATGGCCGCCGTCGAAGCCGCCTACATCTCAAGCGCCTCCGGAGGCATCGATCCATCGAAACTTTAATGCAAAAACCATCCATGAAAGCAGTCTACTACCAAGGAAACAAAGAATTCACCGTTGGCGCATGCCAACCCATCCCTCCCGGCCCCGGCGAAGTCCGACTCAAGGTGGCCTATTGTGGCGTCTGCGGCACCGACATCCACATCAGCCACGGCGTTATGGACCACCGCGTCAAGAGCCCGCAGGTCATCGGACACGAGATGTCGGGAACCATCGCCGAGATCGGGGAAGGCGTTACGGGCTTTAGCGTGGGCGAGGCTGTGGCCGTCCGTCCGCTCGACTCCCGCCTCGAGGCACCAAGCGACAAAGGTGTGAGCCACATCATTCGCAAACTCAACTTCATCGGTATCGACAGCGCCGGAGCCTTCCAAGCCTCGTGGACAGTTCCCGCTTTCACCCTCCACAAGCTGCCCGCCGGCATTGACCTGAAGCTGGCCGCATTCGTCGAGCCACTGGCCGTCGCCTGTCATGATGCGCGTCGCGCCGCACTCAAACCAGACGAGGATGTGGTGGTCATTGGCGGCGGACCGATCGGAATGCTCGTCGGCATGGTCGCCAAAGCGGCCGGCGCACGACAGGTCATCCTCTCCGAGATCAATCCTTTTCGACTCCATCTCGCCCGCGAACTCGGCTTCGACGCGGTCAATCCGAAAGAGACCGATCTTGTGAAACATGTAATGGAAGCCACGGCCGGCTGCGGGGCCGATGTGGTCTTCGAAGTCTCGGGCACACAGGCCGGTGTGACCGCCATGACAGAGTTGGCCTGTCTGCGAGGGCGCGTGGTGGCCGTAGGCATCATTGCCAAGCCCGTGGAGATTTCGCTTTTCCAGGTCCTCTGGAAAGAACTCTCCGTGATCGGTGCACGAGTTTATGAACCCGAGGATTATAACGAGGCCATCCGCCTCGTGGCTTCCGGAACTCTTCCGCTGGCCAAGCTGATCACCGAAGTTCGCCCGTTGGCCGAGCTGCCGGAGGTTTTCCGAAACATCGATAGCAACCCCGAAGCCATGAAAGTCCTCATCGACTGCCAGCAATAGCCAGAACCACCATGAAAAATACACTCGACCGTTTCCGCCTCGACGGAAAAACCGCCCTCGTCACCGGAGCCCGCCGAGGCATCGGAAAAGCCATTGCCATCGGACTCTGTGAAGCCGGAGCCGACATCATCGCCGTCAGCGCCACCATGGAACCCGATGGAGGCGATGTCGGCCGTGAAGTCAAATCCCGCGGCCGCGCATTTCGGTCCTACAGCTGCGATTTCGGCGACCGCACTGCCTTGTATGCATTCATCAAACAGGTGAAAGCGGATTGCCCCCGTATCGACATTTTGGTCAACAACGCGGGCACGATCCTTCGCAAGCCGGCCGCCGAGCATCCCGATGAGTATTGGGATCAAGTCCTCGAGGTGAACCTCAGCTCCCAATTCGTCATCAGCCGGGAAATCGGCTCCGAAATGCTCGCCCGAGGGCATGGCAAAATCCTCTTCACCGCTTCCCTCCTTACCTTCCAAGGTGGCATCACGGTGCCCGGCTATGCAGCCAGCAAAGGCGCCATTGGCCAGCTTACCAAGGCGCTCGCCAACGAGTGGGCAGGCAAAGGCGTGAACGTGAACGCCATCGCTCCTGGTTACATCTCCACCGACAACACTGAAGCCCTGCGCAACGACCCTGTTCGCCAAGCCCAAATCCTCTCCCGAATTCCCGCAGGCCGCTGGGGCGAACCCGATGACTTCAAAGGTCCCGCCGTTTTTCTCGCCTCCGAAGCTTCAGACTATGTCAACGGCGAGATTCTTGTAGTTGATGGTGGTTGGATGGGGCGGTAGCAGCTTATCGAAAAAATCGGTGATAATTTTTGCTGGGTGGATTTACCGACTAGGAGAAAGATAAAAAGCCTAGCGTTCATCTGAAAAAATCGTTTTGGGCAACTTCGCGAACGGTTCAGGACATTGTGCAAAGGAACAGAAATGTGATTCTCCCGCAGTGAGCACACGCATCCACGAAATCCATGTCTCGCCGGGCGGCAGCGACAACGCTTCCGGAAACGCCGATTCCCCCCTGCGCAGTATCAACCTCGCTGCCGCCTTGGCTCAACCTGGAGATGTCATCACCGTTCATGCGGGCATCTATCGCGAGTGCGTGGAGCCACCACGCGGCGGCGAATCCGACGAACGTCGCATCACCTATCAAGCCGCCCCCGGCGAGCGCGTGGAGATCAGCGGCTCCGAGGTGGTGAAGGACTGGACACCCTCCGCCCATGGCGTGTGGAAAGCCGTGCTGCCAAACAGCTTTTTTGGCGATTTCAATCCCTACGCCGACCGTCTCAAAGGCGACTGGTTTTTCCCGATGGGACGCGAATCGCATTCGGGGGCCGTTTATCTCAATGGCCACTGGCACCGCGAGGCTGCGAGCTATGGGGAACTTCTCGCCTGCGGACCGGAGGAACTCAACTGGTTCGCCGAAGTCGGCGCACAGACCACGACGATCTGCGCTCGCTTTGGACTGCACGATCCCAACCACGAGACTGTGGAGATCAATGTGCGACGCAGTGTCTTTTATCCCCCACGGCCCGGCATCAATTATCTGACCGTGCGGGGATTTATCCTGCGGCACGCCGCCACGCCTTGGGCACCGCCCACAGCCGAGCAGGTCGGTTTGATCGGCACCCACTGGAGCAAGGGGTGGATCATCGAGGACAACACGGTCTGCTACTCGCGTTGCTCGGGCATCAGCTTGGGAAAATACGGCGACGTCTATGACAACACCTCCGCCGACACGGCCGAGGGCTATGTCGAAACCGTCAAGCGGGCGATCGCCAACGGCTGGAACCGGGAAACGATCGGCAGCCACATCGTTCGGCGCAACACCGTCGCGCACTGCGAACAGGCCGGCATCGTCGGAAGCCTCGGCTGCGCGTTCAGCGAGATTTCCGAAAACATCATCCACCATATCCATGAGCACCGCCTCTTTGATGGAGCCGAGCAGTCTGGCATCAAGTTCCATGGCGCCGTCGATACCGTCATTCGCGGCAACCGCGTCTTCGATTGCCATCGCGGACTATGGCTGGACTGGATGACCCAGGGGACACGCGTTACCGGCAACCTCTGCTACCGCAACCGCAACGAGGATCTTTTCCTAGAGGTCAACCACGGCCCGTATCTGGTGGATCACAATGTGTTTCTCTCCGAAACCTCGCTGGTGGACTGGTCGCAAGGCGGCGCTTTTGTCCACAATCTCTTTGATGGCAAAATCAAACGCAACAGCGCGGAGCGGGAGACCCCCTACATGAAGGCTCACAGCACCGAAATCCTCGGATTGAAAAACATCGTTGGTGGCGACAACCGATTTCTCAACAATGTGGTGCGCGATTGGGACGGCTTGGCTGATTATCTCAAGGCAACTTTACCAGTGCTGATGGCAGGCAACGCGCATACGAGCATACCCACTACTATTGTCGAGGAGGCGGGCACGGTTTGGATCGAAGTGCACAAAATCTACGAGGGCGGCAAAATCTATGAATCAGGACACGACCCCCTCGGCACCGTCATTCACAAAGGACTTCTCGGCCGCTCGGTCATGGGAGCGAATCCCTTCCCCGGCAATGAGGAGGATTGGTTTACCAGAGATCTTGCGAGAAATCCCAGGTCGCCTGCCGGTTCTTATCCAGGCCCGTGGGAACTTTGGAAATGGGATGTCGGTGGTCGTTGGCCGATACGCTTCGGACCGGTCTCTTACGGCAGAAATTAAGCACACCCGTCCTCTCCTCCCGGAGTGGACTTAATGAACTGGCGGCGGAACATAGCCGGAGGGTCCACCAAGCCGCATAAATCTTCGGTTTAGTATGATAAAGCTGACGAGGGAGAAAGCGGCGAGGATGCCCCCATAAAAGAAGGTGTGCCTGTATATGTTGCCGGTAAGATCAAGCGCCATTCCCACCAGCGGCGGAAGGGTGGCAAAAAAGAGCCCATTGATGAGTCCGGCAGCAGAGGCGAATTGAGCAAAAGACAGCTTGGGAAAAAGTCGTTGTCCGATCGAGGCAGTCGCGGTGAGATAAATACCAGAAAGAACGGTGTGCGCCACCAACGCAAAGGCGAATGTGTCGGGCGTGTTTGAAAAAAACGAAGCCCAAGCCGATAGAAGCATGTAGCCGGCAATCGAGACCAAGCCCAAGCGCACTGGGTGAAACTTGTCAGCCAACCAGCCCAAAAAGAAGGAAAGCATCAAAGAAATAGCGAAACTAAGCGCGAGACATTTCCCGTAGCGGTCCATATCCATGCCGACACTTTTCGCATAGAAAATGCTAAAGGTATTCACCGGTCCAAAAGCCAGCATGGCCAAGGTGTTGGCGGCGAATATCCACCGATAGAAAGGATTGGAGAAACATTCGCGCACATACCTCTTGCTTGCTCTCAAGGGTGAGAATCCTTGCCGTGGTGGTGGCGGAGGATACTCGCCCTCCTTGACATTGAGGCAGGTGAGCGTGAAACCGATGCCATAGAGCAGCCCGATCGAAATCAAAATCCAATTGTAATACTCCTCAACATGCCCCATGAGCGAGTAGTTGAATAAAATCCCCGCGCCCAGACTGACGGCCCGGAAGAATCCGAAGAATCGGCCGATCACCTCCTGGGGAACAACATCATTGATCAATCCGCCCAAAATCGAGTTCGCGATGATCGAGGCGACCTCGAAAGTGCTCCAGAAAAATATAAAGACGAGGATCACCGACACATTGAGGCCCGGGGAGGATGCCCCAAGCCATTCGTGCAGCAAGGTTCCGAGCTTCGGGCTGAAGGCCAGACCGAAAATAGAGAGTGTCGCGATCGGCGTTGGAATCAATAGAAAAGGAATCCGGCGACCCCACCGGCTCCGGTGGTTGTCCGACATCACGCTGACAATCGGGCCGAGAATAAAACCCAGCGCGGCAGGGATGGAGCCGACCAGAATTCCAATAAGGGTATCCGAGGCATTGAATCTCTTGAGGAGAATCTGGGCGATCGGAGGAGCTGACCGCTCTTTCATTATCCAGGCGAAATCGCCCCAGAGCAGCCACAAGAAAAGCACCACCAAGCCTCCTGTGGTATAGGTCAGCGTGCCGACATGCCAAGTTCGGGAGGATTTGGAATCAATGGAGGGGATGGAGGGTTCAGGCGTTGCGGGTGACATGGTCTCGATGAGGATCGGGTATTTTCTTTTGTAATCTTTGGCAGAAACGGGCCAGATCCTCGGAGCGGAACGAGGAAAAGTGGCCGGGATAAAAATGGCGAGCACCAGTTGCCAGAACGCGCTCGATGCTCCGCTGCAGCATCGCCAAATCCTCCACAAATAAATGGACGGTAGCCCCACCCAGCGGGGACCCGCTGGCAAGATCTCCTAAAATAACGGAACCACCCACGACCAGAGAGATGGATCCCGCCGTGTGGCCAGGGGTGTGTATGGCATAACCGGGAAATCCGAGGGAGGAAAGCTCCGCAGGGTCGACCAGAGTCATAGATGGATGAAAAGAAGGAAAGGGCTTGTCAACAAACGGCTTCATCAAGCGCCCCAAAATACTGGCGGGCTTCAAAATGCCATTGGAACCCCTCGTGACCAAAAGTTCGTCCGCAGCATGCAAGACCGTGGGCGTGCCAAATTCCTTCTGGAGTCGAGCGGAACACCCTGCATGGTCACCATGGCCGTGGGTGTGAAGGATGCAGGCGATGTCTTCAAACCCGACCCCCTCTTTAGCTAATTCTTTTTTAAGAAGGAGATAATCTGACTCACAGCCCGTATCCACAAGGAAGCAGCGCTCTCCTCGCACCAAGTAGGCATTGGATATGGAAAGTTTGAGACGCTTGATCACGGCTTAGGGTGAGAGGGAATTACACTCATTGAAGTTGGTATTAAAAATTAGCGGTCTGGCGAATGGATGAGTAGCCGTAACGGGTGATGGCGGTGCCGAGATCCATGCCATCGGCCATCCGCTTAGCCCCTTCCGGCGAGAGAACGATGATCGAGAGCTCCGCCCGCTTGAAGCCCCCTGGCACCACAAGACCTCCCTCGGTGGCGCCATCGCGGCCGATGCGAATTTCCTTGTCGGGGGCGGTCCAGGTTCCATCAGCTTTCAGGAAGCGGATGGAAAACCCCACGACATGTTCGGCCAGCAGGTTCGAAGGGTCGGTTGGGTTGATGCCAGCTCCCTGCCAATAATCGCTCTGCGCATCGTCCGAGGTGATGATTTCGCGGAAGGTCTCCAGCGAGCTGACGACCGCCCGGTAGATCGCGTAGGATTTGTCGTTTGCGCTAGACTCGCTGATCGGGTTTTGAAATGCCAACCGGTAAGAAATCGCCCGGGTTGCTCCGTTAAAGTTTTTAGCTGATTCCAAACCGCTTGTGTCTGAGGTGTCATCGTCGGTGCATGTGGAGAGCAGGGTCAGCCAAGCGGCATTTTGCGTTCCCTCGACCGTCTCCGGAACGAGGCGCAGCGCTTCGGCCTTTGGAAAATTTGGAACCACGAGACCTTCCAAATCCTGCACGATTTGGTCCAACGCGAAGGCGCTGTTGCCTTCGCGGATGACACTTCCCATCGTTCGCGAATAGTTGCTTGAGATTCCCTGGGTTGCACTGAGGAGTAAGGTGAGCAGAAGCACGGAGACCGCCGTGGCGACCAGCACCTCGAGCAGGGTGAATCCCCGGCGGTATCGACAGAGGTTTTGCCGATTTGACTTGAAAAGATTATACCAAAAAAAGTTCGCTTTTGGACTTTTGAAATGTAGCGCGGCTGTCTCGCCTGTGAGCGTAAGCCGTTCAATGGCAGGCGAGACGCCCGCCCCACGATAAAGCAACCGAGCGTCGAATTTCTTAGGGCGATTGGTATTATTCATCGCCGCACGGCTAGGGTTGTGTTCAAGGAAGCGGAATTCGTGGTGCTCTGGTTCGGTGTGGGCACCACGCCGATTTCCACATTCACAAAAAACAGAGCCGCGCTGGTATTGGTATAGACGGTATCTGCCGGGTTGGATGGAGAACGCGAGAGCTTGGCTTTGAGCCAGCGGCCGGTGCGGGCCTTTTCATACGATGGCAAGAGGGCATCATTCGTAGCGACCCACTTACCGACGACCCGATGCGAGTCGCCCGCGAGCAGGTCGCCCGAGGAGGCATTCCCATAAAAGTCAACGGGGTTGCCCTCCTTATCCACAATATAGGTGACATAGATCAGCTCTTGCCCGGAGGGACTGCCCGTCGTCACAAAGTCGAAGGCCTTCATGAATGCCGAGGCGCTTGAGCTATCCGGAGAGCCAACTTCATTCAAATAAGCTCGGAGAGTGCCAACGGCTTCGATCAACTCGCGCCGATTCGCATTTTCCCGGGAGGAGACCAGCATTCCTCCAAAAAAGCTAAGGATGCTCAAGAGGGCGAAAGAAACAATCCCGATGGAAATGACGACCTCCACCAGCGAAAACGCCTGAGTGCGGGTTTCATCTAGGCGTTTGGGAGGCATGCTCATGGCGTGGACGTCAGAATCTGCTCGGCGCTTTGATAAAACACAGGCCGCCCATTCCTTTTGAGCGAAAACCCGTGCAAGCTGGCCTTGCTGGCCTCTGGAAGCGTGAGGCTGCCATCGGCCTCGATAATTCCCCACCCGAAGACCATCTTCACGGCCTGAGGGCTCTTGAGGTGGCCCGCGCCATTGAATTGCACAAAGTAAACACTCGTATTTGATTGCCCTGGAGGCATTGGCATGGTGAGCGTGGATGAAATCGAACTATACTGCGGGTTGAAAAAAATCCCTTTTGGCATGTTCACCGGAGCGCCTACCAACTCCGTATTGTTCGTCATGTTCCCGGGGTCTGGGGTGTTGGTATAGCGGTATACCGCCAAGCGACGAAGTTTGCGTTCCGGATCTGTTCCATTATCCACCACGAGCAGCGAGCCATGGCCGTATTTCATCGCCTCCACGCGCGCGGAAAGCGCGGTGCTTGCCGCCAAGTCCACCGCTCCCCGGATGCCAGAGGATCGGCCGATGGAGCCGACGCCAAGCATCGCAACCCCCGAGAGAATGCCGATAATGGCCATCACCACCAGCAACTCGAGCAAACTGAACCCACTGGAATCTCGGGAAATCCTCATCGTCTTCATACGGGTCTAGACCTCATCGGGCCGCAGCCAGCGAAAGGACACGATCTTGAACTTCCGCCCGAACTTATCCGTGTATCGCCACTTGTCCGTTCCCGTCGTGCCGGCTGGAGTCACCGGGTCTGTGGTTCGCTGCACCACGGCTTCCAAGTAAGCACGCGCAAGGACTTTGCCGCTTTTATCCACCGCATCTCCGTAGGATCTCACCAAAAAAGTATCCCCGCGTGGCGTCAACGCTGGCCCGATCATCGCCAGCAAGTCGCCTTGGGTAACGAATCCGGGAGAGTGGGAGAGAAGCTGACCAATTTCACCCGCTGGAACTCCTGCCAGATGCTCGGTATCGAGGTAATGATGAACATTTGGAAAGATTTGCATGGGCCACCCGGAAATTCCATCAGCACGGTTGGTATCCAAACGGAACACGCGGTCAGCGGTAGAATTGGCAGTAAGGGGATTATTCATCCCTCCATTGATGCCAGAAAGATTGATCGCTCTTTGAAGGGATCCGTTGATTCCGGACAAACCGGGAAATGGATCATAATTGGAGGATATGGCTTGAAGTCGAAACGCCGGTGCGCTGTTTGTCGTTCTAGCCCGATACCATGCCCCGCCCGTGTTGGCAGCATCATGCGGCGAGACCAGCCGACGATTCACAAAGTCTGCAAAGGAAAGAAACGGCCCTCTCAGGCGAACCTCGTCCACAATTCTCTCCGAAAGCCTAGAAATTTGCGCATCCGACAAGAAACGAAAACCGAGCGCAAGGCGATCAAACGATGCATTTCCTGAAACCGCTCCGTAATCGGAGGGAGTATTGCTAACATCGCTAAACCGAATCGGTCCGTTTTGTGGATTCAGCGTTCTTGAAAAAGGAACGGTGTCGTCGGGGTTGGTCAATGGAGCGCCAGTATTACCACTAATTTTCAAACTACGGAACGCCGTCAGCAGCGCCTTCCATGCTTCGACAGAGGTGCTGTTGATATTTAGGGCACCCAAGTTTTCAAGATAGGCGGCGGCAAGATCGGGGCTCCTCGCTGTGGAAACATTCAGATTTGGCCCGTCAGTAAACCGATGCCGACTATTGTCGAGCGGAACTGAGTTATCGAAGGTCAAAGCCCCCGTTTGGGGAATGCTCGAAAGGAAATACGAATCCCAAATGTTCTCGTTCAAAAGATACGAGAGATCGACAAATTCATTGGCAGCATTGTTTGGGAATGTCTGAGGCCCCGTCGCCCTGATACTAGGCCAGATCATGTGTTGGACACCATTTGCCGTGTTCACCGTGTGGGAATTCAAACCTGCAGCTCGAAAACGGTCGACATAGGGAGAAGCCTCGCTATTTCCCAAGGGAAATGTGGGTTGCCATAGAAACCTAGATAGGTTGACCTGCTGAAAACGGCCTAGGGAGAGAATTCTGCTATTGAGTGGTCGCGCCTGACGAAGAGGTAATAAGGATATCCCCATTGATCTAGGGTCCGAAGGGGCCGAGCTTGGCATAACGGTGTTCGCAGATTGCCAACCAAATAAAACATGGCTGCGTGTGTTTAGGGCATCGCCGACAGGGCCTGCAGCTTGATTCTCGTTCCAAAAAAGGGGCGTTGAAACACCGACTGCACCGGGAGCATTCATCGCATAGCGCTTAAAGAGTGAAAAAGTTGATAGACTATCTTGATTACTTCCTGTCGAAGCGGTTATATCCAGATTTCTTGCCAGATCCAGATTGCGGTTAGCATCGAGACTGGGTGCTGTAAGGTTGTAAACCGCAAATGCACGAAAGGATCCAGCCGGTGCTTCCCTCTGGAAGTTATCGCCAGTAGCATAAGCGAGCGATTGGTTGTGAGTGAGAAAAGGACTTATCTGACCTGTATACATCGGCAATATAGAAGCACTTAGTATAGCAGAGGTGGAATTAGAATTAAATGTATAATTAGAGCTAGAGTAAGAAGATGTCGTAATAATATTAATAGCAGTTGTGTGATTTTCTGATTCTTTATTAAGAGACTTCCACTGATTAATCTCATACATTTTTCTCCAAGGCGATGCTCTGGGGTTGTTATGGGCTGTTGCTGCACTTACATCATTACGATATTTTATATGAAGATTTTTAGGTGTATAACCAGCTGCAAAGCTCCTCCACAAAGGCTGACTCACCCCGACCGCCTCCAGACTCATGGATACCAAATTGCTCTCCGCTTCCACATCAATAGACATTCGGACATCATCACCAGAAACTGGAGACGAACCATTTGCATTTTTTAACCCATTGGCGATCTGAACATAGAAAGATCCAGGTCGATTGGGGTCAAACCCGTTCCTTAAGGGAATCGACACCGTGCCGTCTCTAATAGCAGTCGAGGATACTTCGATATTTCCATCAATTGTAAAGATTTTCGCCTCTCCTGGAGCAAAGGAGGTTGTGAAAGTGTAAGGAACCCATGTGGCCGTAGAGTAGTTGTCTGGACTAGGAAGGGCCGAAGAAACACTTGCATTATCGAATGGTGAGAATCTATAACGCGGTATGGATGCCCAACCAGAAGGGTTGGATACCTCAAACTTGCGTGGACTGTGAGTTTGATCATACCAATCGACACCAGTAAGATTACTTATAAAGTATATTCCTGTAACTGTTCCATTACCAACAGACGCCGGATTTGAGGAGACAGTAGTATTATTAGAACTGGTGAACACGAATACTGTCGTTCCGTCTGTTGAAATGGGATTAGGTGGCGTAGATGGGTATGGGGTAGCCACACCGAAATATCTTATTTTGAAATTGTGCCGCCATTTTAGAGTGTAAGTAGTTGATGCAATTGTTGCATCGTAGGGATTCCAAAGCACTACAACAGGGGCTATGTGGAACTGGACTCTACCGGTCGTATCATAAGTGAAAGCAGTAAAAATCCGATAAGCCGAAAGCACGGGATAAATCCCCGCCTCCCGGGCAGCATTATCGATCGTAATGGAGGGCGGGCCTCCTGTATCCACCGCATCATGCCAACTTTTCAGATTCCCCCAGCTTGGAATGTTCGTGGTAGTCGCTGGAAATCCAGCGTTGGGGGTTCCCAACCGAGAGTCATTTGGAACATATTTGGCCGGGTTGATGATCGGATCATTCGCGTTGAACCCTCCACCGGTTCCCTCGAAAAAAGGCGTGAGGTCGCGTTTGAGACCGCCCAAGGCCGTGTCGGTGAGGAGGCTCTTGGAGAAGGCGGTGAGGGAGTGGAAGTTGGTTTTTGCGGCGTTTTTCACCGACGTTGTAGAGTTACTACTTATGCTAGAGGAGCTTGCCTCCAGAAGCCCGATCTCTTTAGAGGAGCTGATATTCTCGAGGTAAGGATCGTTGG
The DNA here is from genome assembly GCA_044352905.1 of Terrimicrobiaceae bacterium. Classification (GTDB taxonomy): domain Bacteria; phylum Verrucomicrobiota; class Verrucomicrobiia; order Chthoniobacterales; family Terrimicrobiaceae; genus UBA967. The sequence continues at coordinate 40,930 of JBILCY010000008.1, forward strand.
GTGCGAAGGTTGCACTGGAAAACCCGGAGATATTCTCCCAGCCGATGCGCTGGGGAACTTGGAGGCGATTACGATACTCCTTGCTGCTTGTGGCGAGATCGTTTGGATAGGTGCTGTCGTTCGTGCTGGTCTTGTCACGGACGGCAAAGTTGGCTTTGGTGGATTCATCGCCGACCCAGTAGGCGTAATGGCCTGTGATAGTATTTCCGCTCAAGATGGGCTGGGTGCGGGCCTTGACGCGGCCCTCAAGCGATGAGGTGGTATTGGAGGTGACACTGCCATTGCCGACCAGCCAGACGACACTGGAATCCGAGGCGGGGTCCGGCAGCACTGTATCGGGCGTCTGATAACCTGCGGGATAAGACACCGCCGTTTCTTGGTTGATTGTAAACTTCTCGTTCCCACTCACCAGCCAGACAGGGAGTTGGTCGCGTTTGGGTTCGCCGAAGGTGGTGGCGGGGTTACTCTCGTAGCGTTGAGCTGGGAGCGCGGTAGGAGCGGCAGAAGGATTGGCGGCACGGTTGTCCCGGAGGGAAGAATCCATGATTCCGACCCAGTAAGGATTCCGAGGCTGTCCGGAATTATTCCACCAATCTCTCAGCTTGTTATCCCAAGTGGTTCTTTCGGTGGGCGTGAGGTAGGTTTTTCGGGGTGCCGTTACGGCATTGGCCCGATACCCGTAGGTGGAATCATCAAAAAGATTCCCAGTGCCTGTGGTCACATCCTTTGTGGGGTAGTAAGTGGTCGCAGGGAATGTGACTGCCTGGTCTTTACCGGCATATTCTTGGAGCTGTGCGATGGCCGTATCGAGACCGAGGAGGGCATTTTGCTGGGCCAGAATGAGATCCCGACCGCTGGCGCTTGAGCGTGTCTCGACCCTCATGATCGCGGAAATGGAAGTCACCAAGATCAGAACCAATGCTAAAATCAACAAGACCGAGACCAAAGTGAACCCGCTGGTTCGCAGTTCATTCCGGTGGGGCAGGCTATTAGGCAACGGTCGTAATGTATCTAAGCGAAGGGGGAGCATGAATCTTTAATCCAAGCGCGTGGTGGCGGGAAGTTTTGCGGTTGCGGTGGGATGGCGAATGACGGCGACATCGTTTTCCTGTGGTGGCCCCGGAGTGCTGCGGCCATCTGCGATGATTTTCTCCATGAGAGACTTCATCTTAGCAACACGCTGGGGATTTTTTTCTGCGAGGTTGGTGGTTTCAGCGGGATCTTGTTCCAGATTATAGAGCTGGATCGGTTGGGGCTGCGAAGGCGCGTCAAGGAAATGGGAGGCATTGCCAAAAATAAGCTTCCATGGTCCTTGACGCAAGGCGGGCACCCCGTGAAGCGAGCAGCTCACCGCCAATTCGCGCACCGGCTGATTGAACCCTTTGAGCAGGGGGAGGAAACTAATGCTGTCCTCACCCGCATTTTCCGGGAGTGTCGTGTCAAAAACATCCGCGAGGGTGGCAAGCAAATCGCTTTGCCCCACGAGCTGGGGGCAGATCTGTCCGGGCTCGATCACTCCCGGCCAGCGCACAATAAACGGGACACGATGCCCGCCTTCCCACGCAGAGGCTTTGTAACCACGGAGATCGGCACTCGGGAAATGGCCCTTTTTTTCCAGTGCATCCACGCCTATGCCGGGGGTGCAGCCGTTGTCGCTGGTTAAGATCACCAATGTGTGCCGAGCCTCGCCTGAGGCTTCCAAGGCATCCAAAATCCGACCGACAAAGGCATCGGTCTCCATCACAAAATCGGCATATTCATTCAACCCGCTTTTGCCGCGCCATGGCTCATTGACGGCCAGAGGTGTATGCGGAGAGGTTAAGGCGAGATACATCAAAAAGGGCTCTTTGGCTTTGGCCGCTTCATCAATGAAGGAGACGGCCTGGTCCCCTAAGGAAGGAAGAATGTCTTCAAGTCGCCAGTCCTTCATGGCCGGCCCCTGCCAGCTGGCTTGGTTTTTCACCAACTTCTCGTGCGGCAGGTAAACAGAGGGGATTCCCGCTGTGCGATCGTTCTCGATGAAACAATAAGGGGGATAGTTGGGGGCATCGGTGCCGAAGAATCGGTCAAATCCGAGCGTAGTCGGGCCATTGGCAATGGGCTTGGAAAAAATCTCTCGCCATAATTCCACGGACTCCGCAGAGGGAAGTGGCGTGCCCTCGTCGTCTGCGGGGATCGGTTTCTGCACCAAAAGCGGCAATTTCCCTGGCAAATCTTCGATCGCCCAGCCCAGCCCGAGGTGCCATTTTCCGATGCAGGCGGTGCGATAGCCTTGCAGCTTGGCCAGGCTCGCGATGGTCATTCGCCCGGGAGGAATCAGTGGAGGCTGAAACGGAGTAACCACGCCATTTTGCAGACGGGTCCGCCATGGGTAACGGCCGGTGAGAAGGCTGTAACGAGAGGGCGTGCACACGCCCGAGGCGGAGTGGGCATCGGTGAACCGCATGCCTTCGCTGGCCAGGCGATCAATATTCGGAGTGGGAATCAGGCCACGCTGAGGGTTGTAACACTGCACATCGCCGTAACCGAGGTCATCCGCGTAAAGAATGAGGACGTTCGGTTTCGACACATATGCCTTATCAATGGCAAGCATGCTGACGCTCTGAGCAAACAGTATGGCAATGATAAGACTGGCGAGAGAGGGTTTCATTGGGGCTACCCTTCGGTTTTTATAGATGACGATCTATTAACCTCGGCGTCTTTTTCGGCCAAGACGGCAGGATCGAGATACGGATCTCGGGTCTCCTGCCGCCATTGGAGTAGGAGTCCTTGCATCTTTTTAAGGGTGTCGGCATGGGCCGGATCCTTCGCGAGATTGCGAAACTCCCAAGGATCATTCTGCAAATCATAAAGCTCCCACTCGGGCGGGTTGGCCTGCCGGGCCATAGCTTCTTGGGCAGGAGTGCCCTTGTAGGCCTGCATTTGGGCTACTTTGGGAGCTGTGTCGCTATCAATAGCAACCTGTCGCGTGAGTTTGCCTGCCAGCAGGTTATGAGTGATCTTATAACGCGAATCCCGCAGCGTGCGAGCTGGAAAAAACGGCTCCTCGAAGTGCTGATGAAACTCTCCGGCAAGCGTAGTGCGCCATCCCGCATTATCACCAGCAAGCACGCGGCGGAGGCTGTGTCCTTGCAGGTGAGCGGGCATGGGCAAGCCGACCGCATCCAAGATCGTGGGAAGGATGTCAACCGAGGAAACAAACGCATCACTAACCAGTCCTACTTTGTCGACCCCAGGCCAACGGACGATGAAAGGCTCCCGCAGGCCTGCTTCATTGCAGGTAGTCTTGCCCCGGGCAAAAGGCGGGCCATTGTCGCCGAGGAAGATCACCAAAGTGTCTTGGTCTTTGCCCGCAGCTTTTAATTTCTCGAGGAGAAGCCCGATGCCGGTATCCAGGCGGCGCACGCAGTTGTAGTAATTGGCGGCGGCGGTGAGGACTTCCTCGCTCTCGACTTGTTGAAATGGCCAGGCCGGCACGGATCCCATTTGGCCGGGCTTTTCCGGCAAGCCCTCCACTTGTGGAATGAACTGATGGTGTGGATCGGTATAGTTGACCATCAGAAAAAACGGGCCGTCTTCCGCCATAAAACCGCTGGCCTCATTTGCCACCCAGCGCACATCGCGCATTTCCTCAATGACAATTTTTCTCAAATCGAATGGGAAACTTTCTTCGGGGTTTACATGCAGTTTTCCGATGATCCCGGTGCGATACCCCGCAGATTTAAGTAACGCAGGGATCGTCTGGCTGCGGTATTCCTCTTTCAATGGCGGGTTCTTAGCTTTGGCGAGTCCAATATGCCCGTGCGTGTGCGGATAGAGTCCTGTGAAAATGGAGGCCCTGGAGGGACTGCAAGAGGACTGGGTGATGTAAGCGGTCTTAAACAACACCCCGGATGCCGCCAAGGCATCGATGTTGGGAGTTTGAATGAACTTGTCGCCGTAGCAGGATAATTGGAGCCCCAGATCGTCGGCGACAACAAGTAGGACGTTAGGCCTGGAGGCTTCCTTACCTAGCAGCGCATCGACTGCATGAATTACGGGAACCTCAAACCAAAGCAGCATCGCCAATACAAAAATACGGATCCATATGCTTAGGGATTTTATACGACAAAAAGGCATCAACTCTGCACCTGTGACACCCAAGCAGATTGATGTCGAAGGTCCTTCCCGCTTCGGAAGATAGCTGCCAGTAGGAAGGTCAACCTGGACATTGGAGGGTAACTGACAAGCTTGATGAGAGAGTCCGTCCGGGGTGGTGTGCATGCAAAAAGATAACGCAACTTAGTTTCAACGCGCCCGCTGAGCAAGGAGCAGCAGCAAGCTAGATATTGACAAAAGCGCACATTTTCGAAGGTCGTGCAATTTTATCACGGCGCATCGTTCGGATTTAATCGCAACACTTGGATGCGAAGATGTCGCCGCCATTCCCCGGCATGATGTGTGAATCTGTCAACAGATTGTTCGTTCCAGCAGCTTGATTCAGGCTCCGTTCGGACATTTATTTGAAGGCTGATAAAATCCCATGAGTAGCCATCCATCCCCTTTCCGAAAAATCGCCCTTCTCCTCTGCATTCTCACGAGCCTGGCGCCGATCACTTCGATGAGGGTGGCCGCCGCCAGCCCTTCACGGCCAAATGTTCTGGTGATTCTTGCGGACGATCTGAACGACTGGATTGGATGCATGAAGGGGCACCCCCAAGCCGTCACCCCAAACATCGACCGGTTGGCATCGCGCGGGGTGCTGTTTACCAATGCGCACTGCCAAGCGCCGCTGTGCGGCCCTTCGCGCGCGAGCTTTTGGTATGGACGGCGACCTTCGACCAGCGGGGTATATGCCAATTTCCCGAAGGAATACAAAAAAATCCCGACGCTCACTGGCTTGAAAAGCATGCCCGAATACTTCGCTGCCAATGGTTATGAAACCTTAGCGATCGGTAAGCTCTTTCACAACGGTTACACCCCCAACCCCAACCAGACCGAATTCCAAACGGCAGGCCCTTGGGATAACGATATGTTCGGCCCCTACCCGGACAAAAAAATCCACCAAACCGATGGCCTCGGCAGCAACAACCCGGCTTACGACTGGGGTTTTCCCTACGAGTCGGACGAAGTGACCAAAGACCACCAATATACAACCTGGGCTATGGATCAGATCGCCAAACCCCGGGAGAAGCCCTTCTTCATGGCCGTGGGTCTCACCAAAACCCATCTGCCACACTTTGCCTCCAAATCGTATGAAGACCAGTTCCCACTCCAGACGGTCAAATTACCGCCCATCCTCGAAAACGATCTCGACGATGTTCCCGCCTTCGGGGTGGAATTAAACAAAGCTCATGGAATGCCAAGCCACGCCTGGGTGGTGAAGAACAATGCCCTCCCCGGCATGGTGCAGGCCTACCTCGCCTGTGTCGCATCGATGGACAAGCAAATCGGACGCTTGATGGAGGCGCTCGAAGCGAGCGGAAAAGCGGACTCCACTATCGTTGTCCTGACCTCTGACCACGGGTTCCACCGCGGCGAAAAACAACAGTATGAGAAATGGACGCTTTGGGAGCGCTCCACGCGGGTGCCACTGATTATTTCGGATCCCGGCACCACCAAAGGCGGCATTTGCCAGGAGCCCGTGGAGTTGCTGGACATCTACCCCACCCTTGTCGATCTCTGCGGCCTGCCTTCGTATCCCGTGCTGGAAGGAGTAAGCCTCCTTAGGCAATTGGAAGACCCGTCCAGCGAAAGAACCCGCCCGGCGCTTACCACTTGGTTCCCAAAAAACCACAGCATTCAGACAAGGCAGTGGCACTATATCCGCTATGCCGATGGCACGGAGGAACTCTACGACAAAGCCAAAGATCCCAATGAGTGGAACAATATCGCGGGGTCCAAATTCGCCCACTCGATAATCAATGATTTGGCCCGCTGGCTGCCAACCCACAACGAACCTCCGGTCCCGGGAAGCGACTACATCGCCGTTCCCCAAGTGGTGCGGGACAGCGGAGAATGGATCAAGGAATAGAAATCCTTTCCCAACCCGCACGGCTTTTTTCTGGGAAAACCAACAAAAGGCCAAAAAATACTCTGAACAAAACTTATGAAAAACAATAGATCGATACCAAAAATAAGATACTTATGGACTTTTGACATGCGGAAAGGGCGTCTTGCCCATGGGCTGAAATCATCCGATGGCGGGGGAGTAAGGGGATGGCTGAAACTAACCTCGGCAATCCTCGTCTTTCTTGCACTTCCAATCTTCAAGCTGTCGGCCCAATCTAATTCCGATGGCGTGAAAGCCCGTGGTTTTCATATCAGTGACAATGGGGATGGGACCTACACCAACCCCGTCATGCCAAACGCGCATTGGGCCGATGCTTCGGTGGTGCGGGTGGGCGACGAGTTCTTTTGCATGAATTCCACTCCGGATGCGGTTCCCTTGATGCAAGTTTTGCGCTCCAAGGATTTGGTGAATTGGGATGTGGCTGGCAGCGTGCTTCCAGATTGGCCCAAAGAATGGGTGCCGGCCCAGAACTGGAGTCCGCGAATTTGCCATGTGAACGGAAAGTTCCGCGTGATGTTTCATATCACAGCGCAAAACTTCCAAGTAATGGAAGCCAGTCGGCCCGAGGGACCATGGGAGGTCGTGCCCAATCGTTTCACAGACATGACCAAGCAATGGGCAGCCAATATTTTCACAGACCAAGACGGCTCGCACTACATGATCGCCGCCAATTGGATCCAAAAAACCTCGCCGGATGCGCTCTCCTTCGTGGGTGAACGCAAGAAAGTGGTTTTCGGCCCGGTCATCGAAAATCCGAGCCTCATACGCAAGGGAGAGTTTTACTATTGGTTTGAATCCATCAACGGCAGCACCAATCTGGGCAATGATCCCAGCAGCGGGAAATTGGCGGTGTGGCGGGCGCGCAGCCCCATGGGGCCCTACGAGCCGTCGCCCAATGATTTCATCACCGCCAACACAAGGTTCCAAATACCAAATTCAGGCAGCGCCGTGCTGGGACCGGACGGGAACTGGTGGTTTCTCTACAACACATGCGACTCGACGCGGATGACCATGTGTCGCCAGCTCCATCTCGACCCGATCACATGGGATCAGGACGGTTGGCCGATGGTCAACAACGGCAAAGGCCCGGGGCTCACCAACCGCAAACCTATCGACGGCTTTTCTCCCACTTGGCTACCCGAACTCACTGATGAGTTTGATCAAAAGACGCTTGAGGGCCTGAATTCCGGGATTCTCGGGCGCAAATGGCTCAAACGCTGGCTCACCCCCGAGGCGTGGTCGGTCTCCGATGGCTGGCTGAAAATGGACACCAGCTTCCCCGGCCTCGTCGAACTCATCCCCCCCAACCTCGTGTTCCAGCGCCCCACAGCGGCACACTACGAGATTTCCACACGCTTGCGTTTGCTCCCCACCGGAGCCCAACAGCAAGCCGGTTTGGTTGTCCGTGAAACAACCACTGGCATCGGACTGGCCATCGGTCTGGAACCTCTGAGCGGCGCGTTGGATGGAATGAATCTGGTCGTTTGGCACAGCAACGACGGGCAATTCAAACCCATGACCACCGTGAAAATGGAAGGCAACGAGGTGTATCTACGCATCCTGATGCAGGGCATGATGGCCCAGACCTTTTTCAGCACCGATGGCAAAACATGGGAGCGCCTCGGGCCCAAATATTACTTCGCTTGGAACGCCCGCTATTTTGCGACCTTTTACCCCGGGCTGTTTGCCGGGCAGTCCCTGCAAAATCCCACACCCGGACGCGCGGAGTTCGACTACTTCCGTTATGTCCCGATGGACAAGTTTTAACCGCAAGACAGAATGCACCCCGTTCCTGAATGCCTGGATAGCTTCAACATCCTTTGGAAAAGCCCGAGCCGGAGTAGTCGTGAATCCAAGCCGCTGCCTGGCCATCCTTACATCACGCACTATGGTAGCCAAGGTTCAGCCGGGTCGATGCCGTGCGGCGGACATGATGTCGGGATGAACATCTGGGTCGAAGAAGGAGAGGTTTTCTTTTACTTCGATCGCACAGGCAACTTCGACGAAAACAACCAGCAACTCAAGTGCGGCAGGGTTCGCATAAATATCGAGCCCAATCCCTTCGCCAATGACCAGCCTTTCCGCCAGGAACTCAAACTGCGCGACGGTTATGTGGAAATCCGCGCCGGCAAGCCCGAGGTGATCATCGCTTTTTGGGTGGATGTGTTCAGCGGCACCATTTACTCCGACATCCAATCGGAGCAACCAATCAACATCCGCGCGGCCTATGAGAACTGGCGCACCGAAAAGCGCGAACTCCCGCTCGATCGGCGTCAGGCCTGCCTCAGCTTCGTGGGGCACAAAAGACCCGTGTTTACCTACCCCGACACGGTCGGCTTCGTAGGGGACGCGGTGTTGTTTTACCATCGCAACAACAACGATGATCTGCTGCGCGAAAAGCTCATCACCCAGCAGAAGCTCCAGCCTGTTGCCGATCGCATTCCGAATACCCAAAAGGACCGCACCTTCGGAGGGCTGATGTCTGGTCCTGGCATGAAGCCAGCCGGAACCCGCAAAGGCATTTACATGGAGGTGCCCTACGAGGCCCACCTCTTGGAAACAAAATCTCCGGTGACCCGGCAACGCATCGAGTGGGTCTTGCACACCGCGCAGAGCCCGACACTCCAAGACTGGCGCGAGGGATTACGCCAGAAACAGCAAAGCCTTTCAGGTGATCAGGCCCCATCCCGAACTTGGTGGCACCAATTCTGGGCGCGCAGCCATATATTGCTTCAGCCCAAATCCGGCCCGAACGATCCGGTGTGGCAAGTTGGACGAAATTACCAACTCTTCCGCTACATGCTTGGCTGCAATGTCTCTGGTGAATACCCGAGCAAATTCAACGGATCGCTTTTCACCTTGGACCCCGTTTTCGCCAAAGGTCGTCTCTTGGAGACTTGGCATATTCAGCCCGATTACTCCAAGGAAACCCCGGATTTCCGCCAATGGGGCGGCGGCAGCTTTACCTCGCAGAATCAAAGGCTCGTCTATTGGCCGCTGCTCAAATCCGGAGATTTCGATTTGATGCCGGCGCAGTTCGACTACTTCAAACGCGGCCTACCAGCGGCGCTCGCCCGGGTGGAACTCCACTGGAAACACGGGGGCTGCTGTTTCACCGAACAACTCGAAAATTTTGGCCTTCCCATCGGATGGGCTTACGGCTGGCCGGAAGATGATGACATCACGCATCAGCGCCCACCCGAGATCGACGATGCCACCGAAGGAGGACAGTGGGTGCGCTATTACTATGAAAGCCAACTCGAATTTTCCTTCATGGTCCTCAAATACCACAAATTCAGTGGACGCGATATTGGGCCATGGCACGACTTCATCAAGGAGTCGGTGCGTTTCTTCGACGAACATTACCGGATGCGCTGCAAGCAATTGACCGGCCAGGAATACGATGCCAACGGCCGTTACCGAATCGCGCCATCCAAATCGTTGGAGACTTACAAAGAGGCTGTCAACCCACTCCCGCCGATTGCGGCCCTCCGCTCTTTGCTCCCCGAGCTTCTCGAATATGCGCGCCGCCAAACCGGATTCGCCACTCCCAAGGATATCGCCAAGTGGGAGGACATGCTCTCCAAAATGCCCGAGTTGCCAACCGGTGAATTCGAGGGGCGCACCATTTTCACCCCGGCCGAATCGTTCAACCCCTGCCCCATCAACTTGGAGGATCCCCAACTCTATGGCGTGTTCCCCTACCCAATCGCCAGGCTGGGAACACCGGAATTGGAAATCGGTCGAAATACCTTCCATTACGATCCGTTCAAGATTCGCATGGATGTTTGCTGGGGGCAGACAGAGATCTGGGCTGCCAAGCTTGGCGAGACCGAGCATGCCCGCCACTTGATTGTCGAAAAACTCCGCGATGCCAGCCTCCGTTTCCCTGCCTTCTGGGGGCCGGGGCCCGATTGGGTGCCCGACATGGATCACGGCGGTGCTGGCGCCATCGGACTGCAAGAAATGCTGATGCAAACCGATGACGAAAAAATCCTGCTCTTCCCCGCATGGCCCAAGAACTGGGATGTGGAAGCCAAGCTTCATGCCCCGTTCCAAACCGTCGTTGAAATCAAGGCCGAGAACGGAAAACTCCGCGAATTACAAATCACACCCGAATCCCGCCGCAAGGATGTGGTGGTTCTGGGGGGGATTGAGCAAGCTGTAAAAGGAGCCTGAGACCAGTGTCTCTTTGAAATGAACAGCGATGCAGCGCGGCCAGCAGACTCAAAAATGGGGTATGCCCCGCATTGATTCAACGAACTTGAACCTTGTTTGGAATTGTCAATTTTGAGTGCGCCGCCAGAGCCCGCTTTTTATATACAAGGCACATGTCGGTCGTTTTAGTGAAAGTTTATGCTCTACCTCTCCAAGCTTTCGCCTCTATTGCTGTTTCCGCTTTGCATCGTGACATCCCCGGTTCTGGCTGAAATCAAAATTGAAGCCGGCTCCTCGGCCATGGAGCAATTGGCAGCCCGGGAACTCAACCGCTATCTTTATCTCCGCACAGGCGTTTTGCCCGCTTCTTTGCCCCAGAATGGAAGGATTATCGTTGGTTCGAAGGATTCCCCGTTGCTGGAAAATGAACTGCGGGCGGAAGCTGGTCAGCTCAAATCGCAAGAGTTCCTCATCAAAACCAAATCGGAAGGGGGCAAGAAAACCTGGTGGATCATCGGAGGAGACGATCTCGGGGCGCTCTACGGAAGCTACCGCTTTCTGGAGCAGCTCGGCATTCGCTTTTATCTCCACCAGGATGTTGTTCCGGCAGCCTCTTCCGAAATGGTCATTCCGGACATAAAAGAAACCGGCAAGCCGCTCTTTGAATTGCGCGGTTTGAATCCTTGGGGAGGTCATGCCGAGGGCATCGATACTTGGAGCACGGATCAGTTCAAGGCGGTGATGTCGCAGATGGTCAAAATGCGAATGAATGTCATAAAGATTCATTCCTATCCCGCCTCTGGTCCTTCAGAGCCGGGAGTATGGGCCGGCTTGCCCGAGGATGTGAAGGAGAATGGCGATGTAACATTCAGCCCCACGGCGTCCTTCTGGCATACGAGTGTGAAAAAGTGGGGTTATAAGCCCCGCAAAACCTCCGAATACCGTTTCGGCGGTTCATTGCTTTTCGAGACCGATGAGTGGGGGGCACCTGTGATGGAAGGTTCCCCCATGCCGAACACGGTCGAAAACCGGAACGAACTCTTCAACCGCACGGGCAAATTTTGGAACGAGGTCTTCGGTTTTGCCAAAACCATGGGGATCAAAACCGCCCTCGGCACCGAAATCGGAATCCGGGATGCCTTCCCTTTAATGAACACGCTCAAGCCGGGCGAGCGTTTGGATTTACATAAACACGGCCCTGTCTCATTGATCGGCAAGGAACTGAGCGAGCATATTAGAGAGAAAGGCAAGGATCCCGCCGCCCCTGCTGTGCTCGAGGAAATATACACCGGGCTTTTCCGCCGGATCAGCAGCACGCACCCCTTGGATTACTATGTGCTCTATGTCCCGGAGCGCTGGTATTGGCGCTATGTTTTCCCACAGATGTTCGAGATTCTCGTGAAGGAATGGAAAATCGCGCTCAAGGCTTTTGAAAAAGAAAATCCCCCGTTCCAACTAGCCAGCTCGGGGTGGCAGATCGGGCCGGATTTCGACCATACGGCCTTTGATCGAGCCTTGCCAAAAAATATCGCAATTACCGAAATGTCTGGGGCTTACGATGCTCCGGTCGATCCCGCTTTCGGAAAAATGCAGGGGCGTCCCAAGTGGGCTATTCCGTGGATCGAAGAAGACAGCGCCATGCTGACCCCCGCGCTGTGGACTGGTCGTGTGCGCAAAGACGCCGCCGATGCGCTTGCCTATGGTTGCACCGGCCTCCTCACCCTGCATTGGCGAACCCTTATCAACGAGCCGGCTGCCGATGCCTTGAGCAAAGCTACCTGGTCCCAAGAAGGATGGAACCCGGAGTTTGGCAAAACAAACCCGCAGCCGCCGAAGAGCACATTTCATGTGGAAGGCCCCATCAGCCCGGAAATCAATCAGCTCACCATCGGCTACCAAAACCAGCTCACACCGAGCACCACGATTCCGGAGGATCAGCCGATCAAGGATGCCAAAACAACCGGTTCACCCGGAGTTTATCGCTCGGCATGGGTCGGCTTGACGCGCTACTGGCTCCAAGTTCCAAACGGCACCTATCAAGTCACCTTGAAATTCGCAGAACCTGATTTCGACAGGTCGGGGGAGAGGATTTTCGATGTGAGTGTCCAAGAAAAGAAGATGATTGAGGGGCTGGATCTGGCTGAGCGAACAGGTCGCTACAGCGCTCTGGATGTGAACATCAAGCCGGTGGAAGTCAAAGACGGCTGGATGCAAATCGACTTCGATGCCAAAGCCGGCAAGAGCTTGCTCTCGGGCATCGAAATCAAGGGCAAAGACTATGAGCGACTAATCAATTGCGGCGGCCCAGACATCGAGAACTTCAAAGGCGATAAAACGATGTGGCTGCCCACAAAGAATTTCCTCTGGGGTAAATATACCTGGGGTTATGCCGGCCAATTTCATGAGCAACGCGGACTGCCCAGTGACGATCATTATCAGGATTGGGCCTTGGCCAATTTCGGCAAGTCCGTTGGACCGAAAGCTGCGGAGATTTTCACCGCATTGGATGGGCGCATGCCAATTCCGTCCTCGTGGGCGGGATTCGCGGGAGACGGCGCCGGGGGCTTGATGCCGGATCCGCGTCCTTGGGATTTGGTCAGCAAGGAATATGCTTTTGTGAATGAATTCGAAGCACTTCGCCCGAAAGTCGAGGGTTCCGATAATCTGGAACGCTTCGATTTTTGGCTTAACCAATTCCGTTACACTCGTGCAACGGCTCGCGCCTGTTGCACTTGGGGACAGTTGGACGCCGTTCTCAAGCAGATGCGGGAGGAAAAAGACAAGGAAAAGCAGAAAACAATCGCCGAAACAAAAGCGTTGCCACTGCTCATAGAATTGGTGGCGCAGGTCAAGGAAGCCTACAATTTGCTGCTAGCCAGCGTCACCGAAATCGGCGGCATGCAAACGGTGCTCAACTGGGAAGGTCACAACCAGCTTCTCGGCATCGAAACCCATGGCCAGGAAATAGCCGCTATCTTGGGCACAGAGCTTCCGCCAGCCGCCATTCCCGCGAAGGAATACCAAGGAGAATCCCGCTTGATCGTTCCCACCGTGCGCTCGGTGCTGGAACCCGATGAACCGCTGCGCTTGAAGTCGATTGTTTTGGACAACGCCGCACCCAAATCCCTTCGTTTATTCTGGCGCCCCTTGGGCAAAGGCGAGTTTCAAGCCATCGAAGCCAAGCCGCTTGGCCGGGGCGTTTATGAGTTCGAGCTCACCTCGCCCAATGAGGATTTCGAATACCAAATCGAGGCCGAGACCCAAGCAGGCAAGAAGCTGCGCTGGCCCATCACCGCCCCGGAGCGTAATCAGACCGTGGTGACGCTGACTTCAGCGAAATAAAGGCGAAAACTCTGCAGTTCATAGTGGCCTGACTTCTTGGAGAGAAGAAGCTGATCAAGCCGAAGTGCATTTCTCAACTGTGACGCGTGCACTGCGGGGCGACCGACGCATTCCAGCCGCAACACGCAAACGAATTGACAGTTCCCCCCGCATAGCCGGGGGAGACTACCGAGTCGTCCCCGTTCAACTCCATGTCTGATCCGGTCACCTCACTCCGCGCATTCACTTCGTGTCGTGCGGCTCCGGCTTACCATAGCGGCTCTCGAGATCGTGCACGATCGCTGTGCGCTCCTGGCCGATCAATGTGGCGAGGTCGTCGAAGCCCGTCAGCTTGCCGGTGGCGAGGTTCTCCATCAGGATCGCTTGCTTCAGCTGTCTCGTTACATAGGACTCGGCTTGTTCTCTGAAGACCATCTCGCCGCCAAGAACCACCCCGACGATCGAGTTCCTGTCGGGGCCGCGCATGAACCCGGAAATCGACAATTCGCGCCAAAACCCTTCCTCGTCCTTCAGCTTGGTGCCGGGAAAGATCCAGAGGGGCGCACCATTTTCACCCCGGCCGAATCGTTCAACCCCTGCCCCATCAACTTGGAGGACCCCCAGCTCTATGGCGTGTTCCCCTACCCAGTCGCCAGGCTGGGAACACCGGAATTGGAGATCGGTCGAAACACCTTTCATTACGATCCGTTCAAGATTCGCATGGATGTTTGCTGGGGGCAGACTGAGATCTGGGCTGCCAAGCTTGGCGAGACTGAGCATGCCCGCCACTTGATTGTCGAAAAACTCCGCGATGCCAGCCTCCGTTTCCCTGCCTTCTGGGGGCCGGGACCCGATTGGGTGCCTGACATGGATCACGGCGGAGCCGGTGCCATCGGACTGCAAGAAATGCTCATGCAAACCGATGACGAAAAAATCCTGCTCTTCCCCGCATGGCCTAAGGACTGGGATGTGGAAGCAAAGCTCTACGCTCCGTTCCAGACAGTTGTTGAAATTAAGGCCGAGAATGGAAAGCTCCGCGAATTGAAAATCACACCTGAATCCCGCCGCAAGGATGTGGTGGTTCTGGGAGGATTTCAGCAAACGGCTCAAGGAGTCTGATGAAATTGGCAATTTTTAGTGCGCCGTAAGATCCCGCTTTTTGTAAACGAGGAAAATGTTGGTCGTTTTATTGAAAGCTTATGCTCACTCTCTCCAAGCTTTCGCGTCTATTGCTGTTTCCGCTTTGTATCGTGACAGCCCCGGTTCTGGCCGAAATCAAAATTGAAGCCGGTTCCTCGCCGATGTAGCAATTGGCGGCTCGGGAACTCAACCGCTACCTTTATCTCCGAACGGGCGTTTTGCCCGGCTCTTTGCCACAGAACGGAAGGATCATCGTTGGATCCAAGGATTCCTCGTTGTTGAAAAATGGACTACGGAAGGAGGCTGACCAGCTCAAGCCACAAGAGTGGTATGATTGAGTTTCTTGTAGTCTTCCATGGTTCGTTTGATCTTGTTCTTGTGTGCTTTGAGCAGCTCAAAAATCAAACGGAAAGAAAGACTGCTTGATAAGTCAAACTCTGACAGTCTCCCCGGCTTAGCCGGCGGGTTACCTATTGGACTTTTATTCGAGTGCTTCTTGCGCTGCAGGATTCTTGGGAGCGCCTGTGGTGTCTGGGGCAGGATCCACCCAATCATCTGTGCGGAATGGCGAGGCCGCAATGTTGGCACCGTTGAGGAAGTTGCATTCCGGAACATTTTCCCATGCATAACGAACAGCAACTGGATTACTCACCTCTGGCGATGAGACAATTACTTTATCGCCCTCGATCCGGGCTGTGGCAGGAAACCACTTTTTGTCCGAGCCCGCTATGAGGAATCCCTTCGGTTCGCCACCAAGGAATTGAAGACCTCCATCGGTGTGCTTGAAGGAACAAATGATTTCGTTGCCCTTGACTTCATGCCCACTGAAAATAGGCCCACTGTATGGATTGTTTTTCCCGTAAACTTTGGCCAAGGCCCAAACCGAGAGCCTCCGGCCGACTTCTAATTTATTGGTGGGGTGAATCTTGGTCGGATCCGTTGTCTTCATATCCGCAGTGACAACCATACCAGTGTTCGGCAAACTGAGAGTTTTGAGTTGGCTCTCGCGCAGTTGTCGCCAACCGGCAAATTGAGGATCGTCATATTTTGGCAATTGGACCCAAGCGAAAGGAAAATCCCCTTGCTTCCAGCGAGCCCTTAAATCCTTGATCAGCATCGGAAATTGCTCCCCGTATTTGATCCCCTTCTCAGGAGTCGAGGCATTTGCCTCTCCTTGATACCAGATCGCGCCGCGAATGGCGTATGGGATGATCGGGGCGATCTTGCCATTAAAAAAGCCACTGGGTCCCTGCGAGCGCGGATCAAGCGCAAACCGAGGGCGTTGCTTGGGCTTTGGCAATGGCTTGCCTTCGGCTTTGAGTTGGGCGATGGTTTCGTCCCAAGCCTTTAAGGCTCTCTCGTAATTGGCTTTGGCTAATTCTGTATTATAGGTGGTTGCCTTTTTGTTAAGATCCTCAAATTCAGCCTGCAGTGCGGGATCATTTTTTGTAAATTCAAGGGGAAGCCACTTTTCGATCGGTGACCCTCCTACTGCCGACACAATCAAACCAATCGGTTGCTGGAGGTTTTCATAAAGATTCCGGCCAAAAAAATATGCTGTTCCTGAAAAATCCTTTATCGATTCCGGAGAGCATATCACCCATTTGCCGGTGGGTTTTTGTGAGGGCTCGAAATGGGGCGGTGAACTTTCTGTGAAGAAACGGATTTGGTTTATCTCCTGCATATTACGCTCTTGCCCTCCGACTCCAAGCGCCATATTAGATTGCCCTCCACAGAACCAAACCTCTCCCACGAGCACATCATTGATCGTGATGCTGTTATTCCCCTCCACCGTGAGCGTGGTTGCCACGCCCGGTTTCATCTTGTCCAGTTGAACCTGCCATTTTCCATTGGCATCGGCTTGGGTGGTTTTGGTTTGGTCCGCTACGCTAACCTTGACATTTTCTCCAGGATCGGCCCATCCCCAGATCGGGACAGACGCGTCAGCCTGCAAGACCATGCGATCAGAAAAAATATCGGGCAGACTCACATTCGCCAGAGCGGGCAAGGGAAGCGTGGCGAGAAAAAGTGAGCAGGAAATCGAACGAAGGGTGGAGGTTTTATTTTGGATTTTCATTTTATATATTAGCTTATGATTTATAATATCTTATTTAATTAATTATACATTTCTATTGTTCAATTTTTTGGATTTCATTGAAATTTAAAACTGATTTCTTGCCCGAAACTGGCCCGGCAAGAGTTACGATCCCTCCTCCAGCAGCTCCTTGCAGGTAGGGACTGTCAAAAGTGGGGCTGTCATAGCGAACGTATTCGCCCCCGACTTTTGGCGTCTGGTTGCTGGAACAATTCAGCTCCAGCACTTTCGCATCTTTGCCGCAACCCCGGTAGGTCAAAATGAACCCGTTAGCGAGCACCTGCTTCAGCATGATGGGATTATCCAGAACATCTTTCTTAAACTCCTCGAAAGTTTGGTGATGCGCCTTGCTCGAACTCTCGACAATCAGGCCCGAATTCAGCTCCGTGGCTGTCATCGTTTTGCCATCTCTCAACGTTGAGCCTTTGAATGTTGGAACCCCCTCCACCAACGTGTATCCCTTGGGCTCCATGGCAAATAAACCGAACCCTTCCTTGTCAAAATTCACGGGCACCGGCAGCGGCTTGCCGAGCGCGTTGGCTTGCTGGGTGGCAACCGCCGGTGTCACTATCCGCAGAGCCGTATAGGCATTGCCAGCCAGCACGAACACCCAGCCATCTTTCTCCTCGATCCGATCCAAACCCGAGCCTAGAATCACCTGCAAAGGCTCCGGTGTCGGCGAATACGCGGGAAACCACATCGGATGCTGGTATCTGACTGTCCTCTTTTGCTGCATCAGAGCCGCGCCTTTGTCCTGCACGGCCAAAAGATTCCCACCCCAGTGGATCATGGCATTCGGGTCGGTCGGGAAATTCACCCCGCCTCGCGCCGTGCTCAGATGAGAGTAGAGCGCATCCGGGTGATCCATACGCGTTCCCATGCTGTAGTCGGGAGTCACCCATGTGTATCGCACCAACCGCGAGTCAGGGCGTGCGAGGATGGTGTATTCCGTTCCCGGCGGCTGGGGCCAGATATCCTGGGCCTCATTGGGCTTGCGCGAGATGAACGCATATTCTCCCATACCTGGGCGATCCAGCAGCATCTCCCAAACTTGGCGCGGAAGCTGGTAATCACTGAAGGCGTAAAAACTCCCCAGACCCGGACCACCCAGCAGAAACTCCGACATTCTTCCCATCCGCGTCCAACCCGAACATCCACGAACCCCCACGCCGGTATTGATCGAGAGCATCTGGTCTTGAGCCCATTGTGCCCACACAAGATCCACAAACATCCGGGCCTGCTCGTGGAGTTTTTCGTCCTCGGTCCAAGCATAGACGTCGTGAAGGAATCGTTGCGTATGGGACATGTAACCGGGCGCATTGTGTTCGATGAAAAAACCATGCCGCGCACGCTCCGCCAGGAAATCCTTCCAGAAAGTTACCCATGCCTTGTAATGATCGCTGGCATTGTATTCCTTCCCATCCTTGTATTGCCCGCTGCCCAGCTTGAGAACCGGGCTGCCTTGGCCCGCACGGAATGTGCCACCGGCTCCATACCCATAGCCCTGCATTCTGCCGAGATTGGGGTATATTTTTTTGGCGTAATCCGGCCTGTTCTTGAAGATTTGGCTGGAAAGCAAGTTGGCGGATTTGAAATTGATGTCGTGATTTTCGCTGCCAGTCACCCACCAAGAACTCTGGCGCGCGGTTGCAATGTCGTTTTTCAGCTTCAGATGATGCCAATAATAATCGAGCAGCGCTTCTTCGCATTCCGGAGTGAGGCGGCCGGGCTTGATCCGTCCCTGCGAGGAAAACCCGAAGAGCATCCAATTCAGCATGCTGTTGGTCCACAGACTCCAAGAAGCATTGGCTGTTTCGCCCTGCTCCCCTTGCTCCACGCCGCTTTCCCCCCGTGATTTGCGTGCCCAGGCAATAATCTCTTCATTGACCTTTTCCAGATCCGTTCCGTTGTAAAGCCGGGCAATGAACTGGAAGCTAGGGCTGTTGTTTTGCGTGGCCAGGACTTCATGAACTCGTTGGGGACGCGACGCCTCGGCCTCGGCCATGTATTGAGTAACGGTTTTATCGCTCACGCCCAATGTTTCCGGGCCATTCTGAAACACCACATCGTCCAACCAAACTCTCGCATCCTTCGGCAGTTCGGTCTCGACCTGCACGGACACAACCTTGCTAAAATCAAATCCCTCCTTTGCGGTCAGTGATTTTAAAGGCAGCGAAAATTTGCGCCATTGATCATCCGCAGCCATCCCTTCCAGTGCTCCAGAGGCTTTGTTTCCCGCCTCATCGTAGATCGCCAGAATCCAGTTTTGATTCTGCATGCTGCTTTGCGCCTTGATCCAAAAATCCACGAAAAAATCACGCCCCAATTCCCAGCCGGCAATGTAGGGCCCCGCTTGAAAGCCGAATGCCCCTTGGATCGACGGTTTCACGACCTTGTATCGCACTGAATAATATCCTGACTTGGCATCCGTGGTATCGAGCAAACCGTGATCGGGCTTGTAGTTGCCCCGCACCGCCTGCCCCGCAGGTCCGCTCTGCACGCTCATCCACGCATCGACCCAGCTATCCACCCGCTTCTCATCCCCCACGCGAAAGGCCTTGGTTACACCTGTCGGGACCGGAAGGACGACTGGCTCGGCTTTGGATTTATTTGCATCCCCTTGTCTTTTTTTAGCCGTATCCGCCGCTTTGCCGATTTTTGATGGCAAGTTGGAGATCTCCGCGCCGACGATGGATGATTCTTGCGAGACATTTTCCGCAAGAACAAATGATGAGGACAAAATACAGCCCGTAACACAGAGGGAGATGGCTGCTAATACCGGCATATTATAATTATTTAAGTATATAAACATAATTTATTTATATTTTTTGTTAAAATCTGAGTATTTAGCTTTTGGTTAAACCGCCCGCGCACAAAGTGATCGCTGGTTTGGCGACCCGTCGGGATTGATTTTGCTTGTGCCGGTGCTGCTGAAGACCAATCCTGCGATCGAAAGCGCAGCAGTGAGATTTGCGCTTACGATTGCTTTTAATGTGGAGGTGTTAAAGAAGGTCGTATCGCTCGCACCAGTTGCGGCAGCTGGTTTTTTCCCTAAAACATTACTGGAAGAGCCCAAGTTATCAGTCGAGGTCCAGTTTTGAGTCCACCAAAGATCGGTAGCACGAAGGCTAGATAAAATAAGGCTGAAACTCAGCCAAATAAGAGAGCAGATGTAAAAGAGGTAGCAGGGGGAACCCATTTTTGTATCGATTTAAAATACTTAAATAGCAAGAGGAGAAAACCCTGCAATCAAAGGAAGCGAACCAATTATTTACAAAATCAAACTTCACACGCAATAGTCGCTTTCTATATTTTGATTTACGTTGAATAGTTGCTTTTTTTATTAACTTAGAAAGACCACCGCGGAAATCGGCGAACTTTTTGCACGCCATAAAAAACTTGGCATCAAATAAAAAGAGCTGCCTGTATCCACAGAAATACCCAAGGCCTCGCTCTGTCGACTGGAAAAAGGCCGTCTCGCCGAAATTAGCGTCCGCAATCCCATTATCTCTCATGACCGGGCAAGGGATCGAACTAGATGTGCGTCTGGCTGGCTCGGCGGGCAATCTGGATGAAACTGCAGGAAGCTTGGAGGCTCGTGAAACGGCCCAGGCCTCGTTCAGGTCATAGGAAACACCTTTGGGCGACGCAGCATTTTGGTGATCAAAATGCGACGCTGGCTATGTCGGGACTGCGGATAGATTTTTGTGCCCTAGACGCCGGGCTTGCGTCCTTGGCGTCGAAGCACTGAACCCTGGCGAGAGAGCATTTATCGAGACCACCATGAAGGCATTTGCGCCTCCGCTTTGGCAGCCTTGCGTCATCTTGGGCATGGACGAGCGCCGGACCATCGCGGCATGGCTTTTGCCACCACCTTCTACGATCTGTGCAACCAAAGGGTCTTTGACATCGTGCCGGGGCGCAGTGAGAAATAACTGTGCGATTACCTCTGGTGCCTGCGAGACCGCTAAAAGGTCCGTGTCGTCTTCATTAACCTTTTCAGCCCCTAAACGCGCCCCCTCGTGAGGCACTGGTTCCCCAACGCCCGCCAGATCGTCCCTAGCCTCCAAGAACCACCGCGGTCTACGCGGCGTGCTGTGCCGCTGCCCCTCCCGTCTCCACCCACGCCGGACAGACCGCCTGCAGAAGCTTCTAGAAAACCATCCCTCTACCCACTCGTGCGCTTGGGGAAAACCCTCCACAACTGGCAAGAGGCCCTCGTCACCATGTTGAACGCTTCTCCAAAAACAACGGCATCACCGAAGGCTTCCATAGAAAGATGAAACTCATCTAGCGCCGCGCCTATGGCTTTAGAAACTTCCAAAATTACCGCGTGCGCCTCTGCGCTCACTGCGGCTAACAAACAACCAACAAAAATGTCCTCATTCCCATTTTTTGGCGGAGAGCCTGTCTTCTGATTCCGACTTCGTCGAAATCATGGCGGAAGGGGCGGGATTTGAACCCGCGGTAGCTTTCGCTACGTTCGATTTCGAGTCGAGTGCCTTAAACCGGGCTCAGCCACCCTTCCGTTGTGCTTGGCGTTAAAAAATAGCCGACTTGCTGAGATTAACTAGGCCCGCTTGCCTGCTGTCGCAAGGAAAAACATCGGGATCAGTCTTCGTGTGCAAGCGAGGCGGCGATGAAGCCTTTGAAGAGCGGATGTGGAGCGTTTGGTTTCGACTGGAACTCGGGGTGGAATTGGCAGGCGAGAAACCAAGGGTGTTCCTTGAGTTCGATCAGCTCAACAAGATCGCCGCTGGGAGATGTTCCTGAAATGACGAATCCTTGGCGCTCCATTTGCTCACGGTAATTTTGATTGAATTCATAACGGTGGCGGTGGCGCTCCGAGATTTCCGTTTTTCCGTAGACTTGATGGGCAAGCGAGCCTTCCTTGATTTTGGTCACCCATGTGCCGAGACGCATGGAGGCTCCCTTTTCGGTGACTTCCTTTTGCTCTTCGAGGATGCAAATGATGGGATTTTGCGTATTGGGGTCGAACTCGGTGCTATTGGCGTCCTTGAGCCCACAAACATTGCGGGCAAATTCGATGGATGCGACCTGCATGCCGAGACAGAGACCGAGATAGGGGGTTCGGGATTCGCGGGCGTATCGAACGGCTTCGATTTTACCTTCGACGCCACGCTCGCCAAAGCCACCAGGCACAAGAATGCCGGCAACACCACGAAGGTATTTGTCCGCGCCCTCGGCTTCGATGTCCTCGGCATCCACTTGGATCATATCAATGCCGCAATCGTGAGCGGCTCCGGCATGGGTGAGTGACTCGTAGATGCTCTTGTAGGCGTCTTGAAGGTCGATGTATTTGCCGACGACAGCGACACGCACGCGCTTCTTGGGTGAGATGAGGCGTTGAACAAACCGGCGCCAATCGGTGAGATCGGGCTCGGGTGTTTGAAGATTCAACAAGCGGCAAACGGTGGTATCGAGGCCTTCATCGTGAAGATTGAGGGGTGACTCGTAGATCGTATTTTCCACATCGCCCGCCTCTACTACGGCGTCGATGGGAACGTTGCAAAACATGGAGAGCTTTTGGCGGACCTCGTCATCAAGAGGCATCTCGGTGCGGCAGATGAGCACCTGTGGCTGGATACCGATCTCGCGGAGCTTCGCGATGCTTTGCTGGCTGGGTTTGGTCTTGAGTTCACCAGCAGCTTTGATGAACGGCACAAGGGTGACGTGCATGATGATCGCATTGGCGGCGCCAACCTCGAGAATGAACTGCCTGATTGCCTCAAGAAATGGCAACCCCTCGATGTCGCCAGTGGTGCCGCCAATCTCGGATATGAGGATGTCGGCTCCAGAATTTTGGGCGACCGAGCGGATGCGGGCTTTGATTTCATCAGTGACGTGAGGGATGACCTGCACGGTTTTGCCGAGGTAGTCACCCCGACGTTCCTTGGCCAGCACGGTCTCATAGACCTGGCCACTGGTAAGATTGTTTTCACGAGTGAGCACGCAATTGGTGAATCGCTCATAGTGGCCGAGATCGAGGTCGGTCTCCGCTCCATCATCGAGCACGTAGACTTCCCCGTGCTCAAAGGGATTCATAGTGCCGGGATCGACGTTCAAATAGGGGTCCAGCTTCTGCAAGACGACCTTGAGTCCGCGTCTCTCCAGAAGAGTTCCAAGGGATGCGGCAGCGAGACCTTTTCCGAGAGAACTAACCACACCACCGGTCACAAAAATATACTTCATGTGGGGGCATAGTAGATATCGGCGTAGGAAAATCCAGCCTGTGGATTTTTGAGTCTTCTGAGCAGTAGCACAGGAACCAAAATCGGCTTGCGTCGCGAAAATCGATTCCCGATGATGGCTCATGGAATCAATATCGAAGAAGTCTCTCTCGGCCGCTGAATGGGATTCATGTTTTTATCGTTCGGCGGATGAATTTTTTCCCGCCAACAGCCATGCCGCACTCACCTACGACGATGTGTCGTTGGCTACACTCTACAGCGAGATTCTGCCGAAGGAGGCGAACTACGAAACCCGACTCGCCCCATCACTGCACCTGCACCTGCCTGTGGTGTCGGCGGATATGGATACGGTGACGGAGTCGCGCATGGCCATCGCGCTGGCTCTGAATGGCGGACTGGGACTCATCCATTACAACATGCCTGCGAAGCAGCAACTCTCGGAGTTGTCGCGTGTGAAAAACCATGTGCATGGATTGATTCGTGAACCGATCAAGGTAAGTCCCAAGGAAAAGATCGGTGATGTGCTCGCACTCATCGAAGAAAAAAAATTCAACTTCAGCACATTTCCAGTGGTTGATGAAACCGGCCGACTTCTTGGCCTGTTGCCCGGCCATTGCGTGCGCCAGCGTTTCGCCTCGAGAGGTGTAGCCGAAGCGATGATCGAGAGAGCGGGCGTGCTGACGATTTGTGAAGACGAACTCGGCGGCGACCCGATTACCCGTGCGGACCGGTTTTTCACTGAGAATATTGGCATTCACAAACTCCTCGTGGTGGATAGGAACGATCATCTGAAGGGGCTTTTCACACTCAGCGATATCGAGCGCATCACCCAGGAACGTTCATTGCAGACCAAGCCCGCCCGCGACTCGAAGTTTCGCCTGCTTTGTGGAGCAGCTGTGGTTGCGCCTCGCAATCCCGATGGAGCGTTGGATGAGGCTGCTCTTATCAGCCATGTAGCGGCGATGGTGGAACGCGGATTGGACGCCGTGGCTGTCTCGACGGCACACGGTCATACCCGTGGTGTCGGTGAGACGGTGCGTGCGATTCGCAAGGAATTCCGGGAACTGCCAATAATTGCAGGAAATGTGACCAGCGCCGCCGGGGTCGAGTTTCTAGCCAACTGCGGAGCCAACACCGTGAAGGTCGGCCAGGGCCCGGGCTCGATTTGCACCACGCGCGTGGTTGCCGGAGTCGGCATCCCTCAACTGACCGCTCTCTATGTTTGCTCCAAAGCCGCCTCGCAAATGGGAGTCACCTTGCTGGCGGATGGAGGAATTACAAAATCCGGTGATGTGGTGAAAGCGCTCACTCTTGCCCATGCGGTGATCTGTGGAAGCTTGCTCGCCGGTTGTCCCGAGGCTCCAGGACAGATCATGGAAATCAACGGCAAGTTCTACAAACAATACCGCGGTATGGGCAGCCATGCGGCGATGAAGGCTGGAAGCGCCGCTCGTTATGGCCATGCGAAGGAAACTTCCCAGAAGTCAGCAGCCGAGGGGGTCGAGGCGTTGAAAGAGGTATCCGCCTCTGTGGACACCGTGCTCGCCCAACTCGCCGGCGGACTCCAAAGCGGCATGGGCTATCTTGGAGCAGCCAATCTCGAACAATTGCGCACCAACGCTCGATTCACACGGATTACACCGGCAGGTCTCCGCGAAAGCGCTCCCCATGACATCATCGAGGTCAAAACTGGCGGCTAAATCGGAAGGTCCCCTGCCCCTCCGCCATGCACGCAGCCATGATTACCCGTGGTTGGCAACCCGCTGGCGGCGTGTGGCCCGCAAGACGGGTCTGGGAATCTCCGTTTTTGCTGAAAGCAGCGGCTACCCGATCCTGCACGTTTTCAGCAAGTCACCGAGTGATGACGCTCCCAAAATTTACCTCTCTGCCGGTATCCACGGAGATGAACCCGCCACGACCGAGGCCCTTCTTGCATGGTGCGAATCCCGTCCGGATTTCGCGCGCACGCTGAATCTCCTGATTTTCCCCTGCCTGAATCCCTGGGGACTCGTTCACAACAAGCGTAGCGATGAGGAAGGGCGCGACCTGAACCGTTGCTACCGCGATCCTTTGGTGCCGCAAATCCGAAAACAATGCGAGCTGATCCGCACGACAAAGCACGACATCGCCGTGATTCTACACGAGGACTATGATGCCCAGGGTGCCTACGTTTATGAAACCTCGGCGCGCCGCCCTCACTTGGGAGAAAAGATTATCGAGGCGATGTCGGCCCACATTCCCCCGGATCCGCGTTCCAAGATTGATGGCAACCGATGCCGAAATGGCGTGATCCGTCGCCGGGTGACACAAGACCTGATGCCAGACTGGCCGGAAGCCTTTACGCTGCACTTCAGCCAAGCGCGGCGGGTATTCACCGTGGAAACAGCATCCGAATTCCACATTGATGCCCGGGTGGCAGCACACGTGGCGGCCATCGATGCCGCGCTGAGCCTAATCCGCTAGCTCCGCGTAATGCGCACGGGCCATGGCCTGGCTCTTCTCAAAGATCGCATTCGAGTCGTCCATCACCAGCGCCTCGGCCACGAGGGATTCGCAGGCTTTGGAATCCAGGGATTGCACCGCCTTCTTGATGCGGGGAACAAGCGAACCGGCAACGCTAAGCTCCTCCACGCCCAAACCAATCATGAGGGGTGTGAGGAGAATATCCGAAGCCATCTCGCCACAGACTCCGGTCCAGATCCCGTTCGCCCTCGCGGAATCGACCGTCATTTTGATCATTCGCAGGATTGCGGGATGGGTGGGATTGTAGAGATGTGCGATGCGATCGTTGAGGCGATCAACGGCGATACCGTATTGGATGAGGTCGTTTGTGCCGATACTGAAAAAGCGAACCTCCCGGGCGAGATGGTCAGCTACAAACACGGCGCTTGGCGTTTCGATCATGATGCCGACTTCCAAAAACGGATTGAACGGGACACCTGCGGCGGAAAGTTCCTTTTTGCAATCCTCGAGAATGGCATTGGCGCGGCGCAATTCCTCAATGCCCGAGATCATGGGATACATCACGCGCACATTCCCAAGGGTGGCTGAACGGAGAATGGCCCGCAGTTGGGTTTTAAAAATCCCGATATTTTCCAAACAATAGCGTATGGCGCGGCAGCCGAGGAATGGGTTCTCCTCATTATGGCTTTCCATGCTGCTCGTGATCTTGTCGCCACCGATATCAAGCGTGCGAATAATGACGCCATGGGGCTGGGATTGCTCTGCGGCACGGCGGTAGTGCTCGAACTGCTCGTCTTCGGATGGAGGTTCTGCCCGATTTAGAAAAAGAAATTCGGTGCGATAGAGGCCGATCCCCTCGGCACCGCTGGACGAGATATCCATGATCTCCTCGGGCAGATCGACATTGGCCGATAGAACGATGTGGCGACCGTCGCTGGTGGTGGAAGCGGTCTCGCGGATGAGGCGGAGGCGCTCAACGACCTGCTTCTTCTCATACTGGATACGCTCGTATTCGAGGAGCGTCTCCTGCGAGGGATTCAGGATTAACAGACCGTTGTAGCCGTCGATGAGAATGTCGTCGCCGAGCTGAATCTGCTGGCAGATGCCCTGCATGCCAACGATGGCGGGAATCTCCAAGGAGCGGGCCAGAATCGCGGTATGGGAGGTTTTGCTGCCGATCTCGGTGACAAAACCCTGCACCAGATCACGGTTGAGGAGCGCGGTGTCCGAAGGCGTCAGGTTATGCGCGAGGATGATGTGGCGGGAGGAGTGCGAGGCAGGATTGTGGGGATCTTTCCCGAGAAGGTTGCGGATGACGCGTCGTGCGACATCCTGAATATCGACTACTCGCTCACGGAGGTAGGGGTCGTCGATGGCTTCCAAGGTGCGGCAGTATTTGCGCGCAACCTCTTGAAAAACATGTTCGACATTCAGACGATCACGCTCGAGGGAGCGGAGCACTTCATCAATGAGGGTGCGGTCCTCTACAACAAGTAGATGGGCATCGAAGATACTCGCTTCGTTCGAGCCTGTTGCCCTGACGATGCGTTGCTGGATCTCCAGCAATTCCACACGGGTTGCAATGAGAGCTGCTTCGAACCTGGCGATTTCCCCGGGCAGCTCGCTTTCCTCGATGGCACGCGGAGTTATTTCCTCGTCCTGATCATACTGAACAAGTGCAGGATAATGCGCGATTCCCTGCGCCACTGCGACGCCCGTGAATCTTTTTTCCTGTTTGGTTTGTCCGTGCAAATCCATCCGGCTGGATGATTGCAAGAAAACCGAACGGGCGCAATGAGAAGGACTATTCTTCGCCGAATCGGGTATCCACCAGATTCTTGATCTCGGCGACCGCCTTCTCGGCATCGGGCCCCTCGGCGAGGATGGTCAGCTTTGATCCCTTGCCTGCTGCAAGCATCATGAGGCCCATGATGCTTTTGCCGTTAACACGCTCACCGTCTTTTTCCACCCACACCTCCGCACGATAGCGGCTGGATATTTTAACAAACATGGCAGCCGGGCGGGCATGAAGGCCGTTGCGGTTTTCAATGATGACATCAACGCTGCATCGCTGCCCGTCGTCCGAGGTTTTTTTCTTGGTGAGGATTCCCATTATCTGTTCCGGCGTTCGCTAATCATGTGAAGGAGTCTTTGATTGAATTCCTGTGCGCTGTTTTCACCCATGTCTTTGAGCTTTTGATCGAGTGCGGCCACCTCTACGAGCCGTGCGATGTCTCGACCAGTGCGAACTGGCAGGGTGACATGAGGAATTTTGATGCCCAGGATTTCATACGTTTCACGGTCGAGACCCACCCTATCCACATTCTCGACCTCGTGCCAATCCTTGAGTGTGACAACGAAGTTAAGTTTTTTTTGAGGGACGACGGAGCCCGCGCCAAAGATCGAGGCAATGTTGATAATGCCGATACCACGAACTTCCATGTGGTAGCGGGAAATACTGTCCGACATTCCAATGAGCTCGCGACCCTCGATCGATCGGAAGCGTGTGATGTCATCGCTCACCAGGCTGTAACCACGTTCAATGAGACCCAGCACACACTCGCTTTTTCCGATGCCGCTGGCCCCACGGATGAGAGTGCCCACACCGAGGATGCTTACCATGCTGCCATGCTCGGTGGTGGAGGGGGCAAAATCCGTCTCCAGCAGGATGGTGGCGGCATTGATAAATTTCATCGTAATCATGCTGGTCCGCAACACCGGTGTCTCGAACTCGGCTGCGGCATCGAGGATGGCCGCAGGAACGGGAAGATTGCGGGCCACGACGAGGCAGGGCATGTTCCGCGAAAAGAGGGCTCGCGCCCGCTGCTTGAGCGTGGCGGCATTGAGGCTTTTGAGATAACTCAACTCGGCCGAACCTAGGACCTGGATTCTTTTAACAGCAAAGTAACTAAAAAATCCGGATAGCGCGAGACCGGGGCGGTTAATGGTAGGTTCGCGAATAAGTCGGTTCAATCCTCGCGAACTTCCCTCGAGTCTCAGACCGAGGCTTTCCGCATGATTCGCATAAAAGTGACCCACGGTGATGTGTGAGACTTTTTTATACGCCTTGTTCATTTTGGTGACTTTGGGGTGATTGGAAGGAAGCTAATGCTGGAGCCTACATCGAGAATGACTCGCCGAGATAGAGTTTTCGGCTAATCGGATCGTTAAGGAGAAAATCCTTGTTTCCCTGGCTTTCGACTCGTCCCTCGTAGATGAGATAAGCGCGGTCGACGATATTGAGTGTCTCACGCACGTTGTGGTCGGTAATGAGGATGGCCAGCCCCTGCGAGCGGAGATCTTGTATGATTTGCTGGACGTCGTGAACGGCAATGGGGTCCACGCCACTGAATGGCTCATCCAGCATGAGAAGCGAGGGATTGGTGACAAGCGAGCGGGCGATGGTCAGGCGACGTTTTTCACCGCCGGACAGGGTGAGGGCTTCGTTTTTCGCGATATGTTCGATGCCAAATCTTGTGAGAAGCTCATCGCAGCGTTGTTTGCGCTCTTTTTTCGATGCGCCTGTGGTTTCAAGGATGGCGAGGATGTTTTCCTCGACGGTGAGCTTGCGGAAGATCGATTCCTCCTGGGGCAGGTAGCCCATGCCGTGACGGGCACGGCGATACATTGGCATCGAGGTCACGTCGGCATCGCGGAAGAAAACCTTGCCTTCGTTGGGACGCACCAAGCCAACGATCATGTAGAAAGTGGTGGTCTTACCGGCTCCATTGGGGCCCAGCAAGCCGACGATCTCACCGCTTTTGACATTGATATCCACGCCATTCACGACACGGCGCTTGTTGTAGATTTTAACAAGCCCTTCGGTGTAGAGCAGCGGCTTTTCTTCTGCAGGGGTCTTGCTCATTGCTGCTTGGCGTTATCGGTGATCATGGTTTTGCTGCCACCAATAGTGCGTGACTGCCCGTTGCTGCGCAAAATCATCACCGTCGATTCCTCGGTGGCGACCTGGTTATTGATCCCCTGTTGAATCGAGGGCCATTTTTTCATGGTCACCTCGCCGGAGGATGGCTTGTAAATAACATATCCAGCGCGGCCGATGGCTTTTGGTGTATCGCTTTTCTCGTTTTTGACTTCCTGCACGATTACAACATTGCCCATCGCCTCAGCGGAATCGATGCCTTTGCGATCCTTGTCGAGGCTGACTTTGAGCTTGTCGCAGGTGAGGGTGAACTGGGGATCGCGCACCACGACCCGGCCGCTGAATTCCGCCACGTTTTTTTCATTATCAAAACTCGCCTCCTCAGTGGCGGTGATTTCGGTCTGGGCGCCTGCCGGCCTGCTACCCATGGGGCTGAGTAGTCCCATGTTTTGTTTACCTTCCTGGGCAACAAGCGGTAGCGTGGCGCACCACAGGGTTAAAAAAACGCTTAGAGAAAGGTGAAGTGGCTTCATTGGGCGGTGTCCTCGGTTGAAATGACCATTTTTATATTTCCCCGCATCTTTCCGAAGCGGGTCTTGGTATTGAATTCGATACTATCACCGGTGATGGTAAAATCCTCGCGCCGGATCAAAGCGGTTTTGTCGCCGGTCAAAATGCGGGTGTCGAGGTTAAGGACGGCTTGGGGCAGTTCAACGAAAATTTTTCTCCCTTCCTCGTCCATGGCCTCCATTTTGAGCTGCTCCATTTTGATTGTTTTTTCATCTGTTTTTTCAGCCGTTTCGGCCTCCAAAAGGAGCAAAAGATTTCCATTTTCGTCGTAACTGGGGACTTTAATTCCGCTGATCGGCATGCCCACAGGCACGGGAAGGTCGATATCCTGCTGCTTTGCAGGCTGGGGATTGGCCGCCTCTTTTGCTCCTGCTTCGGGCACGGACTGTGCCATTGCCGACAGGGAGGTCAAAAGCAGGCAGAGAGGCAGAATTTTAGACAACTGCATGGCGAATGGATTTGAGTTGCTTGATCAGAACCGGCAAATCGCGAAGCGGAACCTGATTGGGGCCATCGGAGAGTGCCTTGGAGGGATTCTCATGAGTCTCAAGAAAAACACCATCACATCCCGAAGCCACCGCTGCGCGGGCCAATACTGGAGCCATGCGACCATCACCACTAGTGGTCTCTCCCGCACCTCCGGGTCGCTGCACCGAATGGGTTGCATCGAAGACCACTTGCACACCGAGATCCTGCATCCAAGGGATTCCACGCATATCGGATACAAGATTATTGTAGCCAAACGTCGTTCCCCGCTCGGTGAAAAAATAATCCCGACATCCGGAAGCCTCCAACTTCGTAGCGACATTTTTCATATCCCAAGGAGCAAGAAACTGACCTTTTTTTACATTCACCACACGCCCGGTTTGGGCAGCAGCAACGATGAGATCGGTCTGCCGACAAAGAAATGCGGGAATTTGCAGAACATCAATGAACTCAGCAGCGATCCCCGCCTCCTCGGGCGAGTGGATATCCGTCGTCACAGGCACCCCCAGCGAGGCTCCGATCTCAGCGAGCAAGGCGCACCCATTACGCACCGAGGTGCCGCGAAATGACTTCACCGACGTGCGGTTTGCCTTGTCGTAGGAAGCTTTAAAAACAAATGAAACCCCTTCGTTGTCGCAGATTTTTTTGATTTTCGTTGCCATACGGCGGGTGAAAACCGGTGACTCGATCACGCAAGGGCCCAGAAAAAAGAGAAGATCCCGCCCCCCGAGTTGGTGAGGGCCGATTTTGATGACTCGGCGTTTTGGCATGTCCGGGAATCCTATTCCCTTCCATCCAATCCGCAAAGATTTTCCACGTCATTGGCATGGGATTGCAGTGCCGAGAGGTGGGCCTCCGCAATTTCGCGAACGCCATCGACGGTCTCCACATGCTGCAAACCGGCACGCAGTCGGGCTCCCCCGGGCAATCCTCGTGTGTAGGCCATCAAGCGCGCCCGCATCGACTTCATCGCCAGCATTTCCATGCCATTCCACCAAGCCACTTCAAGCTCGGCATGGTGAATGATGAAATCCCACTTTTCCTTCATCGAAACAACGGGAGCATCCTTCCCGGAATCGATTGCCATTCGAATTTCGCGGAAAATCCAAGGATGGTTCATTGCAGTGCGGCCGATCATCAAGCCGGCCACACCGGATTCGCTCAATCGCCGCAGTGCTGTCTGCGCCGAGTCGATATCGCCATTGCCAATCACAGGAATCCCAGCCTGCGCTGCGACGGCAGCGATCACCTCCCAGTCCGCTTGGCCGGAGTATCCCTGCTCCTTGGTCCTGCCGTGCACAGCGAGTCGCTTGATCCCCTCCCCCTCCAGGATGCGGGCGGTTTCCAGTGCATTGATGGAGCGCGAATCCCAGCCGATGCGGATTTTTGCCGTGACAGGGGTATTGCCAGCGGCAGCGACCACTGAGGAAGCGACTTTTTGAAGCAACGGGCAATCCTTCAACAGAGCGGAGCCACCATTGCGGGCCACGACCTTGTTCACGGGGCATCCGAAATTGAGATCGATGAAATCGGGGCCCACCCAATCTATGACGGCTTTTACCGCCTCGGCGAGACGTGAGGGTTCGGCCCCGAAAAGTTGAACACCGAGCGGACGCTCATCATCCTGAAATTCGATATAGCGCCGTGTTCTCTCATTGCGATGCAGGATCCCTTCGGCGGAGACGAACTCGGTGGTGAGAACATCGGCGCCAAGGCTTTTGCAAAGGCGTCGGAAGACGGTGTTCGTAACCCCTGCCATCGGGGCGAGGAACAAAAGCGGACGCTCAGCGGAAAAGTTCGCTGCAGGCATGTCAGGCCGGCGGTCCGAGCAAAGCCGAAACCTCCAACTGGACAGCAGGTATTTGCTCGAAGCTCAGGTGGGGATTCACGATGACAAAAGTCTCGCCGGTAGCCATGTGCTCATAGGTGAGGATATCGGGATCGTTGCTCTCAATCGGCCGAAGAAGGCGCTTCCGCTCAAGCATGAGGGCCAGAATGTAGCGGGCATTTTTGTGCGCAGGATCGTTTTCCTCGATGAGACGGCGGAGCAGTCCCTCGGCATCATCGCGCGGGAGCGGATCCGGTGGAGGAGCCGTGGGCGGTTCGTATTTCGAGCGCCAAAAGGAAAATGGCGCGATGTTCTCATTGCGATTCGTCCATTCCTCCTCGCAGAGATCCTCACGTCGGAAGCCTTCGCCCTCGCGAATGAGGATGGTGTAGAAAAAATCGCCCTCGGAAAATTCCTTTCCGGTGCGCGAGCACTGGTGGGCGCGCGACTTGATATCCCAGTCTGCTTGCATCATGAAAATTTAGGAAATTTGAGTTTTGGGAGGTCGCGGTTTGTCGAACGCAACCAGATTAAATAAACACCGATCAGGAAAAACACGATCAACGGCCCCCAGGCCGCGGTGACCGGCGAGACCCGCCCGCCCTTCCCGAGAGCAACAAAGAGGCTGCTGAAAAATACGAGCATGAAAAAGAGGCCGATCGCCAATGCAACACCCCCCAGCACGCCACGCCGGGAGTAGACGATCGCGCAGGGTGCTGCGACCAAAACGACCAGAAAGCATACCACAGGCACCGCCCATCGATAATGAAGATGGGTCACATAGGGTGCCAACCGGGCTTCGGGGAAATCACTGTTGTATTTGAGATAATCGCGCAATTCGGGGACGGAGAGGTAATCGGCCACCATGCGCGAGCTTCTCACACGCCAAGGAGTTTCCGACCATCCATCGACGACCATCCTATCGTTCGATTCGTTTTTTACGATGTCGCCATCGGTATTTATTTCAACATGTCGGGCGTCTTTGAGAATCCATGCCCCGGCGGGTATGTCGTAAGAAGCCGATACGGCATACCACTGGGCAATAATGTGACCCTCCTCGTCTTGCTGCACGATTTGCACGTCCTGCAACTCACCGTCTTCCCTCAGGGGCATCCTGGCAACGAACCAGGTGCGCAGATCCTCCCGATTTTTAAAAAGATGTCCCCGGATTTGGCGTTGTCTTGGCTGGCCGCGTTTGATGTTGCCCACGATTTCCTTTTTCATTCCGGTGGCTTGGGGAGCAGCCTCGTAGTTGAAATAAGCGGTGATTGCCGAGATGACGACCCCCACCCCAAGCAGCGGGAAGAGTATTCGCAGCACGCTGCGACCGGAGCCCAGCATCGAGATGATCTCGTTGGAGCGGGACATTGCCGACAAGGCATAGAGTAGCGCCAACAGGGTGCTCAGCGGCAGGGCGATGACAAAAATCTCCGGCACCTGCGAGGCATAGTATTCCAGCAGCACTTGGAAGCTCGCCTGGCCCTTGATGAAGTCCTGCAAATTATCGGCCAGATCGAAAATGAACCAGATCCCGACAAAACCAGCGAAGCAGTAGAGAAAGGGAACGAGGAATTTATTGAGAACGTAGCGGTCGAGAATCGTCATTGCAGCAAGTCTCAAGACTACCGATTGTCTCCCAAGGCGTCAACGGGCGCCGTCCCGGTTTTTCAATAGCGGGGAATTCATCCAAATGGCTGGAGCCGCCGCACCCGTTGCAGAAGGAGTTCATAAATTAAATCACTCCCGGCATTTGTCGAAGCCAGCGATTGAGCTAGATTCGCCCGCGTGATCACAGAGATCCATTTGAGACAATTTCGATGCTTCGACATGTTGGCTTTCCAGCCCGGTCCGACGCACACCTGCATCATTGGTGGCAACGCGCAGGGAAAGACATCGATTCTCGAAGCAATATGCGTGCTCCTTCGACTGCAATCTCCCCGGACGTCGAACATCGGGGATTTGATCAAAGTGGGCCACGATGCCTTCTCCCTCTCGGGCCATGTGGGCGACAACCATCTGCTCTACCGGCATACCAAAGAGAAGCCGGGACGTTCAATTTTTTTGGATTCGAAGCTTCAATCAAAATCGGACGATTATCTGGCGACAGCACGCATCACTTGGTTTGCAAATTCGGACCTGGAACTCGTGCAAGGCTCCGGCTCGGTGCGGCGGCGGTTTTTGGATTTTTTGGGTATCCAATCCGTGCCTGGTTACCGGAAGGCACATCGCGACTACGAGCGCACCCTGCGCTCAAGAAACGCACTACTTAAAGAAAACCGTCCGCGTCGTGAAATAGCCGCCTTCGATGCTCCTCTGGTCGAAGCCGGCAATTTTTTACTGGAAGCACGCGCCCGGTTGCTTGGATCCATCGCACCGCTTGCCTCACGGGCCTGCTCGGAAATCAGTGCATCAGCCGACATGCTTGAAATGACTTACCGACCAGGCTGCGCCTTTCCTTTCGCGGAGAGTCTGGCGGGATCAAGTGAGGAGGAGGTGCGATTGCGCCAAACGGTGTGCGGACCACATCGCGATGACTTTGACGTTTCGCTTAATGGCATGAAAGCGTCATCATTCGCCTCGGAAGGTCAACAACGCAGCATCGCCCTCGCCCTCAAAATCGCCCAGGCCCGCCACCTCGAATCCCTCCATGGCCAGCCACCCATCCTTCTGATGGATGATATTTTTGGAGAACTCGATACCCACCGTCGAAACTTTCTGCTGAACACACTCCCGCAAGGCGCTCAGACAATCATCACCACCACGTTCCTGGACTGGGCGGACCAAGCAAATCTGGATGCCATCTACCGGCTTTCGGAGACGAGATTAACCAAGGTCTCGGGCCTGTGAACCCATCCGTTTCTCCTGTGCAGGCGCGGATATCAATTGTCGGAGGTGGACCTGCGGGACTTCATGCTGCCGAAGTCGCGGCCGGGTTGGGTGCCCACGTCACTCTTCACGATGCCAAGCCATCGGTTGGGCGCAAATTTCTCGTTGCCGGAAAAGGCGGTCTCAACCTCACCAATGCAGAGGACATTGAATTATTCGCGCATCGATATTCCGGCACCGACCAACCAGATCACCTTTGGAAACGGTTTTTAGCGGAATTTCCACCAGAGCAGCTTCGGACCTGGGCACGCGGTCTGGGCGTCGAGACTTTTGCAGCAAAGAGCGGGCGTGTTTATTTGAAAGACGCAAAAGCAGCTCCACTGCTCCGGCGATGGGTTGAGAGACTCAGGGAACTTGGCGTTGTCTTTAAAATGAATCATCGCCTCACAGGGATCTATCCTGGAGACACCTTCACGCTGGCTTTTTCGGATGGCAGCACAGCAGTCGCCGATGCGGTCATTCTGGCACTTGGGGGAGCATCCTGGCCTCGAACAGGCTCCGATGGCGGATGGGTCGAGCTTTTTAGAAAACTCGGCGTTTCCACCACGTCACTGGGTGCGGCAAATTGCGGATGGGAGCACCCTTGGAGTGCGGAGATACTTGCACAGGCCGAAGGCAAGCCACTGAAAAATGTTTCTGTGCGGGCGGGCGGCAAAACGGTGAACGGCGAGCTTCTACTTACAAGCTACGGGCTTGAAGGCGGCCCCATCTACGCTCTTGGCCAGAAACTCCGCGAAATGCCAAGCCCCGCGATCGTGATCGACTTCAAGCCCGCCCACTCCCGCGAACAGCTTGTTGCCAAAATGGAATCCGTTCGCAGGAACTTCGCGGCGGAGGCACGCGTGAGGTGGAAGCTCGGCGATGCCGCCCACGCGATTTTATCCCGGCACGAGTGGAAGGACACCGATTCGCTGGCACGAGAGGCAAAGAACTGCCTGCTACCCCTTCGTGGACCTCGCCCGATTGAAGAGGCGATCTCAACGGCGGGCGGAGTCTGCTGGAGCGAACTCACTACCTCGCTCATGGTTAAAAAACTGCCGGGACTTTTCGTCGCGGGTGAGATGATCGACTGGGAGGCTCCTACCGGCGGCTACCTCCTGCAAGGGTGTTTTGCCACAGGCAACATGGCCGCAAGGGGTGCCGCTGCCTTTACCGGGATTTCGAATAGTGCGTCACACTCCAGCGACACGGAATCCCTCTGATTCAAAGAAAGCACGCACCTTCGGGGCGTTGTCACCCTGCAACTCAATCTCTCGACCGCGCACTGTGCCGCCACACCCACAACTCTGACGCGCATCCCGGGCCAAGCACTCGATCTCCTTATCGGTGATATGGCCTTCGAAATCCGAAACCACAACAACGGTTTTCCCACCGCGCTGCGCTTTTTCACGACGTAAAACAACGCGGCCTTTTTTGCGAAGAGTTGTCTCCGCACGGGGTTCAAGCGCGGGAGGGTCCGGCAACCCTTCCAACTGCAAAGAGGCGAAGGCTGAAACAAATCCCGATTGCTTGCCCGATGTATCGATGCGCGGTTTTTTCATGAGGGGTTATCAGCCCGGCGATCCTCGGCTTAAGGGGCGAAAAAGGGAGGCAGCAGATAAATCCTGCCAGGCTCGAGCGCCGGCTTTTTACCGGTGATATCGATCTGCACCGTTGTGGAGGCAGATTCACCGAAAAGACGCAGCAGGTTCGCAAAATGATAACGCCTTACGTAGCGCACGATCGAAGCTTTCGGAGACGAACTGAGTTCGCGCGCTTTTTCGTAGGCATCCTCGATGTAGCCGAGTTGATCGACCAGCTTGGCGGAAAAAGCATCGGTGCCGCTCAGGATCCGGCCATTCGCCGCTCCATCCCGCAATTTTCCGGCATCGAGCTTGCGCGATTTGGCCACAATCCCGAGAAAGCGGTCGTAGCTCTGCATCACGAGTCCCTGGATGTATTCTTTTTCCTCGGGGCTTATTTCCCTCGCCCCGTTAAGCATATCCTTGAACTTTCCGCTTTTAAAAATTACTGCCTCGAGGCCGATTTTTCCGAAGAGTTCACGGTAGTTGAGTGTGGAAATAATCACACCGATGCTTCCTGTGAAAGTCGTGTCGTTGCACATGATCCAGTCCGCTCCACAGGCCATGTAATAGGCCCCGGAGGCACCGATGGCATTGAAGAAGACAACAACCGGCTTCTCCTTCTTGAAGTTCAGCAGGGCATTGTAAAGCACGTCCGAGGCCGTGATTTCGCCTCCAGGGGAATCGACTTCCACGATCACCCCTTTCACTCGGTCGTCCTCCGCAGCTTGCTGAAGGGCCAACTTGAAATCCTCCACCATCGATTCCCCAAGGCTGCCATCCATCCCATAGCCAATGACTCCCCGGAGTGGAATCACAGCAATTTTGTCGTGCGAGCCGGATACGGAAACGACCATCTCCTCATCGTATTCCGACTGGGACTTGTTGATGACAGCCATCGCATTTTTACCACTGGCGCCCAAAAGCGCGAGAAGGACGAGGTTGACAAACATGCTCGCGCAAACGGCGACGAATAAAAACACAACCAATGCGGATTTTTTCATGCAGCGAGCAACGTGCATGAATTTCAAATCCGCCACAAGCCCCGCATTGCTACCCCGCCTGCACGACATTGATCAGATTATCGCTTTTACTGCATCATTTCCGAAGTTATTGATAATGGCAGTGCATTCATGAGCAATTCCTCCTCTCGCCAACCAATTCCCGGACAACCCCTCGGAGCCACGTTCAAAGTGGCTGCGGGCATTTTATCGGCTTTCCTGCTGATCCAACTGCTGATGGTAGTGTGGTATTTTCTTCCCAATCTTCAACAGGCGATCGTCGCCCGTGTGGCGACGCCTTCATCACCCTCCTCTGCCGAACCAGCCCCGCAAATCCAGCAATTTCCGCAAGTTCAGGAACAGCCCGCACAAACGGCACCCGACCTCCAGCAGCAACCCGCCGAACCGAGTCAGGAAACCTACGAGCGAATCTCAAAACTGGTCTCGGAGTCCGACAAGGCTTTCCGAATCGGCGACTACGATCTTGGCATCACTAAAATCCTCGATGCCGACCAGCTCCTGCCCAACGATCCCGGCATCATGCTGCGCATCGCTCGTCTTTATGAAAAGACGGGGAAGATACCGGATGCCGTCACTCTTTACCGCCAGGTTCTCGCCTTGCCGGATCTCCCTCCAGAGCTGCGCACTCAGACCGAGCGCAAGCTCAACATTATCAAAACATCCGAGACCTCGACACAAACCCCCACGGTCACGGCCCCTGAGCAGGGAGCAGACATGCGCGATGAAATCGGCCTGCAGCCGGGCTCCATTCTTGGCATCGTTGACACCCGACTCAGCGACGGAACCCAAGGCACCAAGGTTCTTCGTATTTCCATCAAGGCACGCCCAAATCAAGAGATCGACTCGAAGAAAATGCGCGTTCACGTTTTCTTCTACGACCGCGACTCCGCAGGAAACGTCCAGCTCACCGATTCCCGCGTGATCACCGAGTGGATCAGCCCACCGGTGAACTGGCGCGATAATGAGCCCGAGCTACTCAATGCCACCTACACGCCGCCCAACGCGGCTGATCCAGCCAATGCCGGAATGAGTTTCGTCGGGTATGTCGTGGGCATTTACTACAACGACGAACTGCAAGACACCCGGGCCGATCCAGGCTCACTCGCCAGCGAGCATCCTCTGCCTCTTTATCTTCAAAGTGGGGAATGAAAATTCTCGTTGCGTTGACCGATCTCGAGGACGCCAAGGCAGTCTCCAAAATGTTTGTGGAGCTGGGGTGGCCAGAGGCCGGTGCCGTGGACTCATCGGATGCCGCCGTTGATTGGATCAACTCAAACGGCGGCTGCGATCTGTTGCTAACAGAGGTTTATCTCACCCCGGCGGACGGCTTCTCTCTGCGGGATACGATTTCACACCACCTGCCGGGCCTGCAGACGATTTTTACGTCACGATACGATATATCCTCGCACATCTCCGATCTGGCCAGCGCACCCTTCCTTGCCCATCCGCACAGCCTTTCCACTCTTCGCCAATGCTTGAGTGAATTGGCGCTGGGAACACCGGGCTTCTGCTCCGAGGAATTAAAGTCGCCCGTTCCCATGCCTCCAAGGGATGAGGAGAAACCAATTACCGATGCCTTTGTGGGAACATTGCTCGGCGACTACGCCATCGAGGCCAAAGTCTTCCAACGCGCAAATGTCACGCTCTATCGCGCGAAACAAACCAATATCGGACGCTTGGCGATGCTTTATGTGTTGAATCCGGAACCCAGCATCCAAGCCGAATGCATGGAACGGTTTATTTTGGACGTCAAGGCAAAGGCCCGCGTCTCACATCCCCTGCTCGAGACGGTATACGAGTGCGGAAAAATCAACGACACCAGTTTCTACTCCTGTGAATACCTCGGAGAGACGACGCTGGAGACCCTCCTTCAATCCGGTGAAACAATTACAGCCGAGACATCTCTCCAGATCATCAAAACCGTGGCCGATGTGCTGGCGTTTCTGAAGAGCAAAAACGTTGAGCACCTGCCGATCACACCGAACACCATTTTTCTCCCCCCGGGTCAGCCCCCGCGAATTTCAAATATCACGTGTCACCATGCAGCTGCCGGGGATGAATCCTGCAACGACTTCAGATCGCTCGGCGAGATGCTGCTCACGTCTCTGGATCCATCCGCCTCGTCGCATCCCGCCAGCAATCTGGCAAAACGGCTCGTGAACGACGCGTTGGAGTCTCTCGCATGGCCCAAAGTATCCCAAGCCGCCGAGCGCCTCATGAGCAATGCCACTTCCGCCGCTCCAAGAAAAATCAAGCCCGCCGACGTCGCCACTCCCCTCCAGAAGATAAAAAAGACACCCCATTTGACCCGCCTTTTTTTGGGCGCAACCGGTTTGGTTCTCTTGCTCACGGCTGTGATGCTCGCCCATCACATGCGTGCCGGGTCGACACCAACCGTCAAGGACTCTGGAACCATGGTGAAAATCCCGGCGGGAAAATTCCAATATCAAGACACCATCGAGACACTGCCCGACTATTACATTTCCAAATACGAGGTCACGATTGCCGAATACGCCGAGTTTTTAAAATTTCTTGAGGCAAACCCGGACAGGGCCGCCGAGTTTGCCCATCCCGAGCAACCTGTCGGAAAAACCCATACGCCCGCCGGATGGGCCGACATCACAACCATCTCGCCGCCCACCCCCGGTTACTACTCTCGCGCCAAAAAATGGGGACAGTATATGGGGGCCGCTCTCAGCCTCGATTCCCCGGTTTTCGGCGTGGATTGGTTCGATGCCTACGCCTATGCAAAATGGAAGGGCCATCGCCTACCCACAGAACAGGAATGGGAAAAGGCGGCACGCGGCATTGAAGGAAATCGCTACCCATGGGGAAACGAGTCCACCCTCGATCTCGCAAACACCGGAATCGACTTCACCAACAACCCTGATGCCAAAGTAGGCGGGGAAAAAGACGGTTTTAAACGTTGGAGTCCCGTCAACATCCCGGCCACCGATAAAAGCGATTTCGGAATCATGGGGAGTTATGGCAATGTCTCGGAATGGACTGCGAGTTGGGACGACTACCCCGGAATGCCGGGAGCAAGAGTGCCTGTGATCCGCGGGGGAAACTGGAAAGACAATTCCGATGCCAACTTAACCCGGCGGATGCTCGATCTCAGCGAACTCCAAAGCGACCAATCGATCGGATTTCGCACCGCCGCCGACTTACCACGTTGACTATGATACCGACCCGCTTCTCTCGACCGCTTCACGCATCCGCCATTGCCCTCGCCGCCCTCTTGCTCGCTCTTGCCAGCCCAGCCTGGGGCCAACTGCAAGTGGACATAGGCCTCAAGCGCACGCTCTACATCGCCTACGAACCCCTAATCGTGAATGTGAGCATCAAAAATCTCACAGGCAACGCCCTTGAACTCTACGATAGCGATGGTCAGCATTGGTTTGGATTCCAGATTGAGACGCTGGACGGACGGCCGATTGCCACGAGAAGCTCCAGCTACACAAATGCTCCGCTGGTTCTTGAGGCAGGACAAAAGCTCACCCGTGCCGTCAATCTCACCCCCCTCTATCCCATCGCCGAGTATGGCGGCTACCGCATCAGTGCGAGCATCTACGCCCCCACCCTCAAACGATACTTCAACTCACCGCCACTCAACGTGGAAATCACCGAGGGGCGACCCGTGTTTGAAAAAACCGTGGGGGTTCCCGCCAATGAAAAGGGAGGCGGCGAATTCAGGAAAATTACCCTGCTCACACACCGCCTGCCCAATAGCAGCCAACTCTACCTCCGCATCGAAAATACCGAGAAGCGCACCGTCTATTGCACCCACCGTCTCGGCCGCATTGTATCCTACGGAACACCGGATGTTGTATTGGACAAGCGCAACCAGATTCATGTCCTTCAAAATGTAGCGCCAAAAGCCTTCCTATACTCCCATATCGGACTCAACGGCGAAGTGCTCGACCGCAAAACCTACCAGCAAGGCCTCAAGCGGCCCGCCTTGCGGGAATTGCCCGACGGAACTATCAGCGTCATTGGCGCCCAAGTGATCGACCCCACGGCTGTAGCCTCCGAGCA
Organism: Terrimicrobiaceae bacterium; assembly: GCA_044352905.1. GTDB lineage: Bacteria > Verrucomicrobiota > Verrucomicrobiia > Chthoniobacterales > Terrimicrobiaceae > UBA967. The sequence continues at coordinate 82,643 of JBILCY010000008.1, forward strand.
GCCCGTGCCCTCGCTCTCCGACCGCCCAGTTCCCTTGCCGAATTCCACCACCGATTCCACGCCAAAAGACGAAGTCCGTCCAAAAAATCTCCTCTCACGCTGACAAGAGACCGCCATCACAATCCCTCTCTGGAACAAAACCGACTCCTTCATTTTTTTCATCCCCCAGCATCAGGCGGCCACCACCCCTCGTTACCCGAGGGATCGCTCGCCTGAGCCATCCGACGTGCGCGGCGATGCCGCCAACATCCACAGAATCGGCGCTTCGCGCCTGAGTCTTGGGACCCCTGCGGCGAGGCGTCCCTACCTTTTTTTCACAACAGGTGCTGCCACACCCAGTGGCGCGGCAGCGCCCAGCGAAACCCCAAGGTAGGGATGGCTCGCCGAGCCGTCCGACGTGCGTGGCGAAGCCGCCTTGGGATCCCAAAGACCATTCGCGTCCTTTTCGCAAAAAATAAGTTCCCTTTTGCCACCTCGCTGAAATTCGTTTAAACTCTTCATTGTGTTACACGATAAAACATCCTCTGCCGCTGGAATTGCCGCAACAGGTGATGCTCTCGTGGATCGCGCTGCAGCCCTTGTGCGGGAATTTCCAGGGTGTTTTTGGTTTTGGCACCCAGATGCGAGGGTTCTCAATCAAAGTGATATTCCGCTGGTGATTTCGCATCTTCGCGAATACGGGGATCGACGCGCTTGGCGGGCAGCTCAGGAACTTCGGAAATGCCTCTAACCGATTTTCAAAAAGAAGTTCTCGAGGTCATAGTTGCGAACCGTTGCGAGGCGAGCCACTTCGCCGGGGGCATCGTTCTGAACTCGCCCGACGACTCCGCGCGTTTTTCGCATGATTTCGATCTTTTTCATGACGCCGTGGAGGATTTGACGACCTCTAGCGAACGCGATGTAGCCACATTGCGCGCATCCGGGTTTGAGGTCGACCTTCTCGACCAAGAGGTAAATTGGACAAGACCCTGCTCCTTCCGGAAGGCCCGCGTGCGAAGTGACTTCAGCACGGTGGATCTCGACTGGGCCCACGACTCTGCATTCCGTTTTTTTCCGATCGTTCGCGAAGAGCAACTGGGATGGAGACTCCACCTTTTCGATATGGCAGTGAACAAAGCCCTCGCTCTCGCCGCTCGAACCGAGACCCGCGACTACATCGACATTTTGGCACTCTGCCGCATCTACCCTCTCGAAGCGATCCTCTGGGCCGCTTGTGGGAAGGATCCGGGATTTAGTCCCCTCCTGCTGCACAAAATGGTGGTCCGCTTCGCCCGCATTGATCCTGCAGAACTCGATAAAATCAAAGCTCGGGACCTCGATCCTGTTGCAATGAAGGAAGAGTGGATCGGGTTCCACGAAAAAGCGCGGCGGGAAATCTCGCTCCTCGCCGACGAACTCCCCGACATGCCGATCGGAGTTGCTTTTATCGATGAACATGGCGAACCCGGTTGGATTCGCTCAAACCCACTGCTTAAAACCCACGCCCCTTCGCTTCGAGGTTGTTGGCCCACAATCAATCCCTGCCAAGCACTATAAATCCCATTTGGCCTTTTGTGTGTGAACCATGCTCCCCCAGTGGCGCGACAGCGCCCAGCGAAACCCCAAGGTAGGGATGGCTCGCCGTAGCCGTCCGACTTTCGCGGCGAAGCCGCCACCATCCACAGAAACGGCGCTTCGCGCCTGAGTCTTGGGACCCCTGCGGCGAGGCGTCCCTACCCTTTTTATCACGACAGGTGCTGCCGCACCCATCGGCGCGGCAGCGCCCAGCGAAACCCCAAGGTAGGGATGGCTCGCCGAGCCGTCCGACTTTCGCGGCGATGCCGCCACCATCCACTGAATCGGCGCTTCGCGCCTGAGTATTGGGCCCCCTGCGGCGAGGCGTCCCTACCTTTTATCAGGACAGGTGCTGCCGCACCCCCGGCGCGGCAGCGCCCAGCGAAAACCCAAGGTAGGGATGGCTCGCCGTAGCCGTCCGACTTTCGCGGCGATGCCGCCACCATCCACTGAATCGGCGCTTCGCACCTGAGTATTGGGACCCCCTTTTTATTACGAATGGTGCTGCCGCACCAATGCTTGGGAATCCCCTACTCCTCCCTTGGGAACACCATCCGAAACTCCGCTCCGCCCAGCTTGGATCTTCCGATCTCGAGTCGGCCGCCGTGGTTTTTCATCGCCGTCTGCACGATGTGAAGCCCGAGGCCGGAGCCGCCGGCTTTCGTTGATTTGAGCAACAGCTTGTCGAATGCCGTTTCATCCAGCCCGGGTCCGCTGTCTTCAACACTCAGAACGGGGCGGCTGCCTGATTTTTTCAGAGACACGACGATGCGGCGGGGGCCGGTGGAGTTGCCCGTGGAGATCGCCTCGGCGGCGTTAAGCAGGAGGTTGCGCAGGGCGATCTGGAGCTGCGCGCCATCCCCCAAGATTCGATAGGCACTCGCCCGCGGACGGAAGGAAACCTTTACCCCGTGCTCTTTCAGGAGCGGCTTGCAGTAGAGCAACGCATTCTCAACCACATCGAGCAGATCGATCGGCGCATGGACGGTTTCCACATTGCGCAACAGCGATTTCATCTTGTCGATCGTCTCGACGACACGCCCGGCTTCGGCAGCCAACTCCTTGAGGAAGGGAAAAAGCCGGGGATCCTGACTTGCCAACTCCCCGGCCTCTTTCAGAGCGAGATGGGCGGTGAGAACCACGCGGCTGAGCGGCTGGTTGATCTCGTGGGCCACGGCTGCGGCGGCGAGGCTGGTTTGGAGTTTGCTCTCGAGTTCCAAGCGGTGCTGCTCCTCGCCTTGACGCTCCTTCTCTCGCATTTCGGCCAATTCCTGCTCGGCCCGTTTTTGCGGGGTGATATCCGTGAGCACCCCCTCCCACACCATCGTGCCGTCGGGCCGTTGACGCGGGATCGATTCGGCATGGATCCAACGCTCCACGCCGTGGGCAATGACCCGGCACTCCTCCGAGAAGGGAATCTTCTTCTCAAAACACTCGGCATTTTTACGCACCCACTCGTCGTAGTCGTCCGGATGCACGCAGGCGAAGGCGTTGAAGGGATTTTCCTCCGCCGCTTTCCGCTCAAGGCCACACAGCTCGAGGAAGCGCGAACTCATGAAAGAAAAATGCGCCATGCCGCCATCGGGTGGCAGGACCATCGTGTAGGTGCCGGCCGGGATATTTTCCGTGACCTCGTAGGCTGCACGTTCGAGTTGCTCCTGGGCGCTTCGCGCCTCGGCCTCCGCCCGGCGCCGTGCCGTGATATCCACCAGGCTCACCAACAGTCGCTCCTCAAGCACGATGGCGCTGAAGAGCACATCCTTGCGCACGCCGTTTTTGCAAACGACCTGGAATTCCATCTGCTCCACCTCACCCTTGGTCCGCACCGCCTTTTCCACCGCCGCATCCCAGTCGAGGAAAGTTTCCCGGCGGTAGGCCTCATCAGGATAGGCCAAGAGCGCCCAGTGACCGACCGTGGGAATATCCTCGAGCGTGTAGCCGAAGAGCCGGGTAAAGCTGTCATTGATGAAAAGCATCCGAGAGTCGGCTTCCAGCGTGGCGCATCCGACCCCGATCGGCAGTCCGTTCAGGATTTTTTCCAACTCCTGGTCGTCCGGGAGCGGAAGGCCGGGCGTCGTCTCAGTCATCGAATGATCCAAGCCTAAATCCTCCCCGATGCCAACCGTCGTGACCGGGCATGGATGCCCGCGCGCCGCACCAGTTCCGACCCGCTCGCGCCCAATTTCGAAGCGATGCTCTTGCGATGCGTCATCACAGTCTGCGGCGAGATGCATGCCTGCTCCGCGATATCCTTGTTCGAGAGCCCTTCCCCGATCCATTGCAGAATCTCGGCCTCCCGGGGGGTCAAGTCCAGCGCCTCCTCCCGGGCCGGGCGGCTTCCTTTGCCTGCCATCCTGAGGTTGTTGCGAAACCCTTCGATCTCCCTCACCATAACGTCCAGCGCACGCGTCTTGTCCACCACCGAGTAGATAAACGGACGCAACACCCGGGGACATTCCAAGGTGCCCGCCTCACCCGAGACAACGATCGTGCGCGCCTCGGGCCGGATTTTCGAAAACTCCTTTAGCACCGCCAGTCCGCTTTTATCCGGCAATGCCAGGTCTAACAGCAGCAGGTCGGGCCGATGCTCACGGCAGGCGGCGATCCCTTCCGCCGCCGTATGCGCCACGCCCACAATCTCCAAAAACCCCAGGGAATCGAGCATGAGGCGGAACAACTGCTCAAACAACACCTGGTCCTCCACCATCACACAACGCAATTTCTCCACGGGAGCGGGCGGCACTTTGTAACGTGATGGCATGAGACCCAAAAATTAAAACAAAAAAATCCGTCCGCAGGAAACACCCACTTTTGGGTATATACTATCTTTGCCCGGAGGGGACGCCCGCCGAGCCGTCAGACTTGCGCGGCGAAGCCGCCACCCATCCCCATACGGCGCTCCGCGACGCAATCAAAGAACCCACCCGCGGCCGCTTTCAATTCCTAAAAAATACCCACTTTTGGGTATGGCATCACGCCATACATCCGCCTTACATCTGGAGTCACACCTATGGACACACCCACATCAGACTCCAAAGCCAGAAACCACAAACACTCGATCTACATGTCCCCCGAGGTCTGGGAAAAAGCCTCCCGCACCGCCGCTAGGCTCAACATGAGCACTTCCCAGCTCCTGTCCCAACTCGTCGTCGAGACCGCCGACGCCATCCGGCCAAACTCCCTTCTCGGTCTGCGCGACACCTTCGCCCGCCCCCTCGAAAGCTGAACCCGCCGAGCCCCAGAAGAATTAACCACCGAGCACACGGAGAACTCAGAGGATGAGAAAAAATCCGCAATCCCGCCGCCTGACCAAACACCTCGCTGCCGCACTGGCCCTGCCTTTGCTCGCGGCCAGCATGCCAGCTGCCCAAGCCCAGACCGCTGTCACATTTGACGGCACGAGCGGCTCCAACTCGATCTCGAGCAACTACACGACGACCGGTGGGCTTACGCTCGGCATGGGCTTCTTCGCCGAATATTTGATTATTGGCGGTGGTGGCGGCGGTGCTGGCAACAAGGGTGGCGGCGGTGGTGGCGGCGGCTTTGCCTCCGGCAACTTCCAAGTAACTTCAACGACCAATGCCGTAACGGTTGGAAGCGGAGGTGCTGCAGGCAGCAGTTTGGGCAATGGAGGTAACGGCGGGTCCAGTTCGGTATTTAGTGTCACAGCGGCGGGCGGCAATGGTGGGACAGCAGGGAGTTGGACGGGTGGATCGTCCGGCAACGGCTTGGCTGGCGGCGCGGGAACTGGAGGGACACACTACACGGGTGGCGGTGGCGGAGGATCGTTGTCAGCGGGTTCGAATGCCACATCGAGCGCCGGCGGTGCGGGCGGCGCGGGTCAGACTTCGAGCATCACAGGCACATCCAGCGCTTACGGCGGCGGAGGTGGCGGCGGCTCTATAACAGGAAATGGCAGCCTTGGCGGTGCGGGCGGCGGCGGCAACGGGGCTTCTAGTGGATTCAGCGGATTTGCAGGCACCGCGAATACCGGCGGAGGTGGCGGTGGCGGTGGTGACTCAAAAACCGGCGGCGCCGGTGGGTCGGGCGTCGTCATGATCCGATATGCCGGCAATTCCACTGGAGTCACCGGCGGGTCGGCAGTGGCCGGAAACGGCAGCGCCTCGGGCTACACCATCCAGCGATTCACATCGAGTGGCACATTCGGTGTCGATTTGAATTCCCGTTTGGGAGCGACGCTCGACGGCACCATCTCCGGCGCCTCGGGAACATTCACTTACAACGGCCCGGGCACGCTCACGCTCGCGGCGGACAACACTTACGCTGGCGGAACTGTCATATCCGGCGGAACCCTGCGCGTCGGCAATGGCGGCACGACCGGCTCGCTGGGCGCGGGTGCGGTGACCAATAACGCCACGCTGGCCTTCAACCGCTCGGATTCGATAGCAGTCGGCAACGCCATCTCGGGCACGGGCTCGCTGACGAAGTCCGCCGCCAACACCCTCACCCTTACGGCCAACAACACCTACACCGGCACCACCACGATCTCTGGCGGCACGCTGCAAGTCGGCAACGGCGGCACGAACGGCACGCTCGGCTCGGGCAGTGTGACCAACAACGGCACACTCGCATTCAACCGCAGCAACACGAACACAGTGGGAACTGCCATTTCCGGCACGGGGAGCGTGATCCAGCAAGGCTCCGGCGTGGTGGAATTCACGAGTGCCAGCACTTACACCGGCGGCCTCACGGTTTCTTCGGGTGAGGCGTGGGGACGCACCGCCGGAGCATTCGGCGCGGGCTCGGTCACGCTCGGTGATGCGTCGTCCGAGGCGAGCAACATCTCACTCGTCAACTCCTTCTCAGGCGCATCGTCCTCTGTGACAATTAACAACACGATCAATGTAAACACGAACGGCACCGGCACGGTGACGATTGGCGGCCGTAACACCTCGGACCAGGCCTTCAATGTCTTCAGTGGCGCCATCTCTCTCGGCCGGGATGTGAATCTCGAGGCGGGCAACACCGCTTCTCGCACCACATTCACCGGTGCCATGAGCGGCAATGGAGGGGTCACCGTCACCCAGGGCCGCGTCACCTACGAGGGCACCAAGACCTACACCGGAGGAACCACGGTGAATTCCGAGGCTATTTTGCAACTTTCGGGCAACGAGTTGCTGCTTGATAGCAGTGCTGTCACCGTGAACGGATCGCTCTATTTCGCCTCCGGTGGTGGCAACGAGACCATCGGCGGGTTGCGCGGCAATGGCACAGTCCAGGCGCACCCGGGCGTTCCCGGCAATTACCGCTTGGCTGTTAGCAATTCCGATACATCAACCTTTGGCGGAACCATCATCAACGGCGGCGGCACGGTCGCTCTGACCAAAGCGGGCAGCGGCACACAAATTCTGAGCGGGAACAATACCTACAGCGGCAGCACCACGATCTCCGGAGGCACACTGCAAATCGGTGCAGGCGGCGCGACCGGCACGCTAGGCACGGGTGCGGTGACCAACAACGCCGCGCTGGTTTTCGACCGCTCGAACGCCATGACCGTGTCCAACGCCATCTCGGGCAACGGCTCGGTAACAAAAAAAGGCGCGGGCACGCTCACGATTTCAGGATCAAATACCAACACCGGCGGCACGACGATCAATGCCGGCACACTGGCGCTGGCATCGAGCAATCTTCTGGCCGACACCGGCACCGTCACCATCAACTCCGGCGGCACTTTCAATCTGGGCAGCAATGGCGACTACATAGGCACGCTGGTGATGAACGGCAATGCCACCGTCGCCGGATCCTCGGGCGCGGGCGGAGGGCAATTCATCCTCACCCAAGGACTCTCCGGCTCCGCCAGCTTGAAGACCCTCACCGCCACGGGAGCCAACAACACCATCCAAACCAACATCGGCATCTCCTCCCAATTCGGCGGCGTGGGCGGCAACGCCAACCTACGCTTCGATGTCGTGGGTGCTTCGGACTCCCTCACGGTCGGCGGCGTGATCGCTGACAAATCCTTCGACGGTGGCGGCACAGCCACCAGCGGCGCGATCAGCAAGCTCGGCGCGGGCACCCTCATTCTGGATGGCAACAACACCTTTTCGGGCGGGGTCACCCTGGCCTCAGGCACCATCCAAGTGGGCACCGGCGGCACGAAAGGCAACATCACGGGCAACGACGCGGCAATCAGCAACAACGGCACCCTCGTCATCAACCGTGCGGACGGGTTTGGGTTGGGCAACGCCATCTCGGGCACTGGCTCGCTCATCCAAGCCGGTGCAGGCACCACCACAGTCTCGGGTTCAAATACCTATACCGGCGGCACGACGATTTCCGGTGGCACGCTGCGCCTGGCCTCCGCCAACCGCTTGGCTGATACCGGCGCGGTAACGGTCTCCGGCGGCAGCTTCAACCTCGGAGGCTTCAGCAACACAGTGGGCGCAGTCACCCTGACAAGTGGCGCGATCGCCAATGGCACGCTCACCGGCAGTTCCTACAATTTGCAGGCCGGGAGCGTCTCGGCCGTGCTGGCTGGCTCGGGAGACCTCACCAAGAATGGTTCCGGCACGGTCACTCTTTCCGGCGCGAACACCCACACCGGGTTCACCACCATCAACGGCGGCACCTTGGCGACCAGCGGCAACAACCGGCTCGCCACCGGCAATGCAGTCACAGTGAACTCCGGCGGCACCTTTGCCCTCGGTGGCAACCAAACCCTCGCCAGCGTGGCAGGCGGCGGCACGATCCAACTCGGCGACTACACCCTGAGCACCGGAGCCTCCTCCAGCTCATTCAACGGCACGATGGCGGGCAACGGCGGGCTCACCAAATCCGGCGCGGGCACCTTCACGCTCAGCGGTCAGACCTCGTTCACGGGCGACACCAATATCACCGGCGGCACGCTGGTTTTGGCCAATGCCAATGCGCTTTCCAGCGACGCCGTGGTGCTGATGCAGGCAGGAACGACACTCACAGTGAACCAGCGCACCTTCATCGGTGCACTCGACCAAGGCGGCGGCACGGTCAACGGCCCAGGGGAACTCGTTTCCACGCTTACGCTCACCAGCAACGGCTCGCTCAATGCGGTGCTGGCCGATGGTCCGGACTACGCGGCTGGCATCCTCAAGCGCACCAGCGGCACCACCACGATCGGCGCCGCGAACACCTTCACCGGAGCCGTCAAAATCCAAGGCGGCACGCTCCAACTCTCGGGGAACGGCTCCTTCGCCGCTGGCAGCTCGCTGGTAATGAGCACGGGAGCCACGATGGATCTCAACAACAAGTCGCAAACTTTCTCGGCCATGAGCGGCTCGGGTGGCACGATTGCGATGGGCAGCGGCTCGCTCACGGTGAACAACTCCAGCACCGACGACTACAACGGCGTCATCACTGGCAGCGGCGCGCTCACCAAGCAAGGCGCAGGCACCATCACCCTCAGCGGCAACAACACCTACTCGGGAGGCACGACGGTGAGCGGCGGCAAACTCGGCGGCACGACCACAAGCCTCAAAGGAGCCATCACCAACAACGCCCAGGTCGAATTCGCGCAGGATAGCGACGGCAGCTACTCCGGCAACATGGGCGGCAGCGGCGCGTTGATCAAATCGGGCACGGGCGCAATCACGCTCTCCGGCAGCAACACCCACAGCGGCGGCACGACGATCTCGGGCGGAAAACTCATCGCCAGCACCGCGAGCCTGCAAGGCAACATCGCCAACAACGCGGAGTTCGAATTGGCGCAAAGCACCAGCGGCACCTATGCCGGGAACATCTCCGGCAGCGGTTCGTTCACCAAGAGTGGCAGCGGCACCGTCACGCTCAGCGGGTCAAACACCTACTCGGGCGGCACCACAGTCTCTGGCGGCGAGCTCGCCGGAACAACGGCCAACCTGCAGGGCAACATCGCCAACAACGCCGCCGTGGAGTTCAACCAAGCCTCGAGCGACACCTACCTCGGAGCAATGGAGGGCACCGGTTCGCTGACCAAGAGCGGAGCGGGCAATCTGGTGATGAGCGGCACCAGCACCTACTCGGGAGCGACGACCGTTTCGGCAGGGCAGTTGACGGTCAATGGCGCGATCGCCAGCACCGCCACCGTGCAAAGCGGAGCCTCGATCGGCGGCAGCGGCCGCGTGGGCGGTTTGATCCTCAACAGCGGTTCGACGCTCACGCCCGGCAACTCGCCCGGCACTTTGACAGTGAACGGCGACGCCACCTGGAACTCCGGAGCAAACTACAACTGGCAGGTTTACGCCACGAATACCAATGCCGCCGTGCAAACCGGCGCAGGCACCGGTTGGGACTTCTTCGATGTCTCCGGCACGCTCACACTCAGCGGGCTTGATGCCACACCGTTCAACCTCAACCTCTGGAGCCTCTCGAGCACCGCGCCGGATGTGAACGGCACGATCCCCGGCTGGAATCCCAATGTGGGCAGCACCTGGCTGATCGCCAGCGCGGGTGGAGGGATCAACCTCAACGGCAGTTCGCTGCTGGCCAACACCAACTATTCGAGCCTGTTCAATATCAATACGGCAGCCACGAATGGAACGGGAGGCTGGAGCGGCAGTCTGCCATCAAATTTCCAAGTCCTCACGCTGGGTGACACGAACAACCTCTATCTCTACGCCGCGCCCGGCAGCGCCGCGGTTCCTGAACCCGGCCAAGTCGCCGCGAGTCTGCTTCTGCTCGCAGGCATCGGCGGGTATGTGTGGCTTAAGCGCCGCAAGGCTGCGAAGGCGACGTAAGCGCCGTTCAAACTCGAGGGTAGGGACGCCAGGCCCTTGGCGTCCGACTCCCGCGGCGAAGCAGCCATTGTGTCCCAGAAACGGCGACTCCGTTGCCTGAAGTTTGGGTCCGCTCGTGCCTCCGGCTCATAGAGCCTACGGATCGGAGAGCGAGGCGCCCCTACCTTTCATTCACGACGGGTGCTGCCGCACCCCCGGCGCGGCAGCGCCCAGCGAAACCCCAAGGTAGGGATGGCTCGCCGAGCCGTCCCATTTTTGCGGCGAAGCCGCCCTTGTGTCCCGGAGACGGCGCGTTCGCGCCTGAAGTTTGGGGCCCCTGCGGCGAGGCGCCCCTACCTTTCATTTACGAGAGGTGCTGCCGCACCCAAATGGCCTATCAAAAAATGATTTTACCGTAATACATGTATCGTTTAATAATACTTTCCTGTGCCGATAAAGCATCCCTTCAACCTCATCTCCCTGCCCGCCTTGATCTCCCACGGACAGCTCAAGGACGCGCTGGCAGCCTATGGAAATCCCCGCATGAAAATCTCGCGCATGTTGGCGGCGGAGGAGCTGATCCCCTTGCGTCGGGGTCTTTATTTGCGGGACCGAACGGTGAATCCTCTCTCCTTGGCCCCAGCAATCTACGGCCCGTCCTATGTGAGTTTCGAATCCGCCCTAGCTTGGCATGGGCTCATCCCTGAGAGGGTGGAAGAAATCGTTTGCGCCACGCTCCGGCGGCCGGCGCGGTTTGAAACCCCCGTGGGCCGTTATCGCTACCGGCATGTTCCAGCCAGGGTTTTTTCCATCGGGATCGAGCGGGTGGAGGATTCTTCGCTTCCTTGGCTGCTGGCCTCCCCGACGAAGGCGCTGTGCGATGCCATCGCTCTCGATCCCACCATCCGCTCGCAAAAGGATGCCCGCGCCTGGCTTGATGCCATGCGCATCGAGGAACTGCCATCTCTCGACCAAGAACAACTCGCAACCAGTGCCGCCAGCTACGAAAGGCCCTCCGTGCGCTATCTGGCCCGGGTTTTCCAAAAAAATCCGCCGCGATCATGATTCACCCTGCCCTTTCCAGTCTGATCGACCGCTACCAACCCCGCTCGTCCAATGACTACCAGAATGCCGTGCGGGAGATTGTCCAAGAACTTGCATTGCTGGGCCTCTGGCGCACCCCGTTCTACAGTCACGCCGCATTCTACGGCGGAAGTGCCCTGCGAATTTTCCATGGCCTGCAACGATTCTCCGAAGATCTGGATTTCTCGCTACTCCAACCCAAGCCGGACTTTTCCCTCAAGCCGTATCTGGGCGCGGTGTCGGAGGAATTGGCGGCCTGGGGCTTCCAGTTTCACGCGGAGGGAATCGAGAAAACCAAGCGCACTTCGATCGAGTCGGCCTTCCTGAAAGGCAGCACGATGATGAACCTCCTGCAAATCGGAGCGCCACCGGAAATCGCCTCGCGACTTCCCAAGGGACAACTCATCCGCATCAAGCTTGAGATCGACATCAATCCGCCTCCCGGAGCCACCACCGAGGTGCTCACCCGACTCGTGCCCACGCCCCATCAGGTCCGCGTTTACGATCTACCCAGTCTTTTCGCTGGGAAGCTCCACGCCGTCCTGTGCAGGAACTGGAAGAACCGCGTGAAGGGCCGGGATTTCTACGACCTCATATGGTATGTCGGCCGTCGCATTCCGCTCAATCTCGCTCATCTGGAAGCCCGCATGCGACAGTCGGGAGATTGGCTCCCAGAGAGGCTGCTCCATGCCGCCGAACTCCGGAAGCGCTTGGAGGAACGCTTCGCCGCAATCAACTTCGAGCAAGCGAAAGAGGACATCGCCCCGTTTCTAAAAGATACCCGCGAACTCACCCTGTGGGACCATCGATTTTTCGTTGAGTTGATTCCCCGGATTCGAATCGGCGAGTAAGACCATGAGCCACTAGCGCCGCAGCGCCCCTCGAAACCCCAAGGTAGGGATGGCTCGCCGTAGCCGTCCCATTTTTGCGGCGAAGCCGCCTTCGCGTCCAGAAACGGCGACTCCGTCGCCTGAATCTTGGGGCCCCTGCGGCGAGGCGCCCCTACCCTCTTTTCACAACAGGTGCTGCCGCACCCCCGGCGCGGCAGCGCCCAGCGAAACCCCAAGGTAGGGATGGCTCGCCGAGCCGTCCGACTTTTGCGGCGAAGCCGCCATTGTGTCCCGGAGGCGGCGACTTCGCGCCTGAAGTTTGGGGCCCCTGCGGCGAGGCGCCCCCACCTTTCATTTACGAGAGGTGCTGCCGCACCCACCAATGCGATTGCGCCAATCGCTTCCTCTCTGTGCTGCTTGGTGGGAGTCGCTACTCTGGAATGCTGCCATTTATGTGATATTTTTCACATTTAAGAGTAGCTTATATGAGATAATTCTCTTATTTTTAAAACCAATGAAACGCGATCTCCGGGAAAAACTGCGACGATGGAAGTCATCGCCCCATCGCAAACCCCTTATCCTGCGCGGGGCGCGTCAGACCGGGAAAACACACCTCCTGCGCGAGTTCGGCTCCCAAGATTACGAATCCTGCCACTATTTCAACTTCGAGCGGGATTCGCGATTAGCCACGATTTTTACAGGAGACCTCAACCCTCGCCGCATTCTCAGCGATCTCTCGATTTATGCCCGACGCCCGATCCAGCCTGCCACCGACCTCCTTGTCTTTGACGAAATCCAGACCTGCCCCGAGGCGCTGACCGCCCTCAAGTATTTCCACGAGGAATCTGCCGAGCACCACATCGCTGCCGCTGGATCGCTCCTTGGCGTGCGCATGGCGCGCTCGCCGTCTTTTCCCGTCGGCAAGGTCGATTTTTTGGACCTGCATCCCATGTCATTTTTCGAATTCCTCGATGCCGTTGGCGCTGGCGACTACCGCCAGCGGCTTGAAACACCCGGCCCTATCGAGCCACTACCCGAGGCGCTGCATCAGGAGCTGACAGCCCTGCTGCGCGACTACCACATCACTGGCGGCATGCCCGAGGTCGTCGCCCGCCACGTCGCTGGGGCGGATGGTGCCACCTGCCGATCCATCCAACGCGCGATTCTCGATGCCTATATGCTCGACTTCGCCAAACACGCCCCGGCCTCCGACATCCCCAAGCTCTCGCTCGTGTGGAATGCGCTTCCGGCACAACTCGCCCGCGAAAACAAAAAATTCCTCTTCTCGTTGGTGAAAACCGGCGCCCGGGCCCGTGAATACGAAAACGCCCTCTCGTGGCTGGAAAATGCCGGACTCGTCCACCGCTGCTCCCTGGCCCTCAAGCCCGAACTCCCCCTCGCCGCCACCGCCGAATCCTCTGCGTTCAAAATTTACGCCCTCGATATCGGCCTCCTCGGAGCCCTTGCCGAGACGCCCACGGAAGTTTTCAGCGGCGATATCTCCATGCTTGCCAGCCATCACGGCGCTTTCGCTGAGAATTTTGCCGCCCAGCATTTGGTTGGCATGGGAATCCGCTCCCTTCACTACTGGAAAAATCCCACCGGCGATGCCGAGATCGATTTTCTCTATCCAAGCGGCAACACTATCCTCCCCCTCGAAGTTAAAGCCGGCACCAATGTGCGAAGCCACAGCCTCGGAGTCTTTGTATCCAAATTCCAGCCACCCACAGCCCTCCGCGCCTCACTGCAAAACCTCCGCCGCGACGTGGCCATCCTCAACATCCCCCTCTACGCCCTGCAATCTCTGCCCTCGCTCCTTGAGGGCCAATGACACACCGCGGCGCAACAGCGCAGCAGGAACGGGCTGGGATGTGTTGAATGTCGCCGGCGACCAATAGCATCGGCGGGTATGTGTGGCTCAAGCGCCGCAAGGCTGCGAAGGCGGCGTAAGCGACCATCGAAACCCGAGGGCAGGGACACGCCAGGCTCTTGGCGCCCGACTTTCGTGGCAAAGCCGCCCATGTGTCCCGGAGACGGCGCGTTCGCGCCTGAATCTTGGGGCCCCTGCGGCGAGGCGCCCCTACCTTTCATTTACGAGAGGTGCTGCCGCACCCCCGGCGCGTCAGCGCCCAGCGAAACCCCAAGGTAGGGATGGCTCGCCGTAGCCGTCCGATATTTGCGGCGAAGCCGCCTTCACATCCAGAAACGGCGCTCTCTCCGACCATAGGTCACCGAGCCGGAGGTCACTTGAAGTTTGGGACTGCTCAGCGAGCCGGTGAGGATCAACGAGCTTTCCTCCTCGCGCTCCCGATTTCTGGAAACTCGCAGGGGATCACAAGGCGGCCATGGCGGCGGTAGGTGGAAAAATCGTTCCGGTCGATTGTCCAGATGCGGGATCTCGGGGTGAGTTCCGCCATCCGCACCAGGCAGGCATCTGCAAGGTCCATCGGCCGATCCGAATATTTCGAAGCGAGAGCCAGAACGGCCGGAAGCTCCTTTTCCAAAACAAAGCCGGGATCGAGAACCAAATCTCCCCTCGCCACCAAGCGCAGGAGGCCCGTGGGATCCGGAAAAAAACTTCCCGCCTCGGCCAGCACAGCATCGCAGGTGAAAAACGGCGCATTCGCACGGAAGGCCGCAGCGGCCCACGAGTGGAAGGGATCGTTGCGGTTGAAAAAGGCCACAATCAGCCCGGTGTCGGCGATTTCCTTCACCGGCGTGCAGCTGCCCTCGCCTGCAGGCGCTGGCGGACGGAAACGCTCGTGGCCGACTCGGCGCCGATCTCGTAGAGGCCGACGAGATCCTCCGATGCAAAGGTGGATTGGGCATTGCGGGCTGCTTCTGAGACATCGCCTTCGATGAGGGCACGCACATACTTGGCGCGATCCAGCCCGAGTCGCATCGCCCGGGCCTCGGCCTTCTGGTGCAATTCCTCCGGAAGTCGGACAGTCAGAATTTTTGTCATACGAAAACGAATACATTTTGAATCCCGCGCTGTCAAACCAGCGGGGATTGTCGTAAGCCCCACAGTAAGAAGCCGCCTTCGCGTCAAAGAAACGGCGACTCCGTCGCCTGAATCTTGGGGCCCCTGCGGCGAGGCGCCCCTACCCTTGCTTTCACGACAGGTGCTGCCGCACCTCCGGCGCGGCAGCGCCCAGCGAAACCCTCATGGTAGGGATGGCTCGCCGTAGCCGTCCCACTTGTGCGGCGAAGCCTCCCCTATCCCCCCTCACCCAAAATCGTAAATTGCCAATCCCTCCAATCCCCCACTAATCCAGCACGGACAGGGTTCTCGAGCACGTATTGCATTTTCTCTTGGAAACTTTCGTCATGGCGCAACCGGTGCTCGAAAAAATCTCTTTGCCACTCGAAACCAAAAGTGCGCGATGTCCAGCGTTTCCAGTCCCGAATGCTTATTTCCAAATCCGCTTCCGTCAAACATCCAAGAACAAGATGAACATGGTCCGGCATGATACAGGCGGCATGAACCCACCAAATGCGGTCCCGTATTCGATGCCGGATCGAATCTCGAAGCCCGAGAGCCGTTTCCTGCACGGCAGATGGCTTCAGCTGGCGATTCTTGGCACAACAAGTAACGAAAAACACGGCTTGGTGGATATCGACCCAGAGCGGAAGATCGTGGGGCAGGGATTTGCGACCGGAATCCATCAGAAAAACATTCGAAGAAATACGAGCGGCGAGAAGTTAAAAATGAACCCAAAGAGGGAATCTTTTTTGCCGGAAACGGCGACTTCGTCGCCTGAAGTTTGGGTCCGCTGCGGCGAGCCGACCCTACCTTTCATTCACGACGGGTGCTGCCGCACCCCCCGAAACGGCACCCTGCGCCTGAATCCAGAGGCTCCTTTATGCTTGAGAAATAAGGGGACCCACAGGAATGTTAAATTCATGAGTTCGTTGGCGGAAATTGAAATGGCTGCGGAAAAGCTACCTGCCCAAGACCAGAGAGAGCTTTTTAAATTCCTTCTTGGCAAATTGCGTTCCGGTGGGCCTCCATTGCCGACTCCGAGGATTTTTACATCCCAAGAAATGCAGGCTTGGATGGTTGAAGATGAAAAGGACATGCGCGAACTCTCGCAAGGTTCGTGAAATTATTTCTCGATAGCAGTGTGGTTCTGGCGGCCTGCGGGTGTCCCACAGGAGCATCCCGAGCTATTTTTAACCGCTATCAGGAAGAAGGATGGACCCTCCTTACCAGCCCTTATGTCCTGAGCGAAGTTCGTCTTAATATCGTTTCGCTCGGGAGCAATGCGGTGTCCCAATGAGGGAAATTTGAAGGAAACCTTGCTCTGGTGCGTGATGAATTTGTCGCTGAATGGGCCGTTGTTTTCGCAACAGCAAAGGATCGACCAGTGCTCTTCAGCGCATTGGCATTCGCTGATATACTCCTCACACTCGACCGACGAGACTTTGGTCCACTCATGGGAACGGGGTTCTATGGTTTGGAGGTCATGAAACCAGGTGATTTTCTTAAGACCCGGAGGCGCAAAATTTGAGAACCATTTTCGCGTCCAGAAACAGCGACTCCGTCGCCTGAATCTTGGGTCCGCTCGGAGAGCCTAGCGACTACCGAGTCCCTGATAGCCATCGGGGTCGATTTCGATTCGAAGGAACCCGACTTTTTGAAGGGCGGCGCGGATCGCAGGCTCCCGATCCTGGAGGCCCGGCATTTCCTGTGGGGCGATTTGCACGCGGGCAGCGGGCGGCTTTTCGTCGAGGTATCGCACCCGGAGGATATGGAAACCGAGGGCGTGCAGGGCCACCTCGCCTTGCTCGATCATGGCGAGGGCTTCGGTGGTGACACGGGTGCCGTGGGGAATGCGGGACGAGAGACAGGGCTGGGCTGGAGCGTCAGAGGTTGGCAGGCCCAGCCGACGGGAAATTTCACGAACGTCGGATTTGGTGAGTCCCGCCTGCTTGAGGGGCGCAATCACTTGGAACTCGCTGGCAGCGCGGGAGCCGGGGCGCAGATCGGCAGGGTCATCGGCATTTTCGCCATAGGCGATGCGGGAATAACCAAGCCGATGCGCAAGCGATTCCATCTGTGAAAAAAGCTCGGCTTTGCAGAAGTAGCAGCGATTTGGGGGATTTTCGAGGTAGGCTTCGTTGTCGAATTCCGAGGTCTTGAGGATTTCGACAGAGGCACCGATTTTTTTAGACACTTCCAGAGCCTCGGCGAGAGCGGCGCGGGGCAGGCTGGGACTATCGGCGATCACGCCCAAGACACCATCCCCGACCTCCCTGTGGGCGAGCGCCAGAAGGCACGTGCTGTCCACACCGCCGGAATAGGCGATGAGCAGGGGCGACGATTCTCTTAGAATCTCCTTAACGCGCGCTATCTTATCCTCCAGATTCACAGGCCGAGCCGCTCGTAGAGCGCGTCCAAGGGCAACTGGAGACCGATGAAAAATTCACCGAAGTCGGCGTATTGCGCGCTCACCTCGTCGAAGCGCATCTCGTAGACGATGGACTTGATGTCGGAAGTGGTCTTGGAAAACAGGGTGACGAACCACTCGCCGTCATCAAGCCCGGTGGAGCCGGTGATGAGTTGGAGGATCCTGCCCGCATAGGTGCGCCCCACCCTGGCGTGTCCGGCCATGAGTTTTTTGCGAGAGGCGAAATCAAGGGCATACCAATTCTGCCCTGGAGCGCGGCGCTTGGACATCGGGTAGAGGCACACAACCGGCCAGTCGGGAAGATTGGGCTCGAGGCGATCCTTCAAATATTTTGCCATGCGCACGCGGAAGGCTTCCATTTTTTCTTCAAAGATTGCCGTGCCGGGCGCGTAGCGCTCCTCGATCTCGAGTGTGCGGGCATATTCCTCATCGCTGGTGGTGTATTCACTGCGCTCGGTCATCGAGAGCCAGCTAAAGACAGGCGTGAGGATCTCCGACCCCAGCGCGGTGGCGAGACGCTTGGAAAAAGCATCGGCAACCTGCAGGTCCGGCGTGAGCAGCATGAAACCGAGATCCGCCTTAGGTGTGACCATGCTAAAGAGAAGCAACTGGGTATCGGGCGTTGCGCGGATCTCGCGAACAAGCTCGGCGAGGGCGGTCTTTGCGGCGATGCGTGCCGGCGTTTCGAGGAGTTCCCATTGGGAATACTCGACCCGGAAAAAGAGATGAACGACATGGCGGCCCTCGATGGGCAGGATTTGAGGTGGTGTCTGCATTTTTGTGGATCGGGAAATTATTTCGGAATGGCTGAAAAAACTATTGCAATCTTAAAGGCGTCCAACGATTTTGCGGGCGCTTTTTCACCAATAAAAATTATGGCAGACGTAGCAAACAAATACAGCGACAACGTAGGGGGTAAATTTTACGTGGATGATCAATGCATCGACTGCGATCTGTGCCGCGAAACCGCACCTGCAAACTTCAAACGTAACGACGATGGCGGACACAGCTACGTCTACAAACAGCCTGAGACTCCCGAGGAGGAGGCCCTCTGCCAAGAGGCTCTCGACGGCTGCCCGGTCGAGGCGATCGGCAACGACGGCTAGCATCCCATCTTAAATCCGGCTCCCGGCCACAAGCCGGGAGCCTTTTTTATGTCATCCGATTCTCTCAGAGCAAAAGTAATAGCCGAATGGCGCGGATTGCCAGAGGCCTTCGAGCGGAAAGATCGCTGCGCCTCCGTGGGCGACATCCTCCAAAAGCTCATGCCCCGTCTGGGCCTCGGTGAGCGGCTTGATGAGGAACAGGTGAAGGCGGCATGGCGCGGCATTGTCGGCGACTTCATCGCCCAGCACGCCACCCCGGCGGGACTCAGCGGCGGGGTGCTGAGCATCCAAGTCCTCCAACCCAGCTTGCGCTACGAACTCGAACGAAACTGGAAAAGAGAACTGCTGACAAAATTTCAAGAGCACTTCGGCAAAAAAACAATCCGCGAAATCCGCTTTCGGATCTCCTGAGCAACGCTCCCACCAGGTGGCTCGATCCTCGCCGCCCCGCACCCGTCAAAATCGACCAGCCCGGATTTTGAAAAAACAGCACCTCCCCCTGCGGAAAACTAAAGAAATCCTTTTACAATCAATGAGTTAGTCGACCATTAAAAAGGTGTTGATGCCGCTAATTTCTGATGTGCGACGAGATTTTGGAGTAAAAATCGCACCCAGCAATAAAGCGTCGAAAGAATCCGCCTCATCCAGAGGCTCAGGTTCGAGGCGGCCGCTGCCAATAGCAGGTTGGTGGCATCGCCTTTTTGGCCTTTGAGGAAGTTGCGGCCCAATCGAAAGTCGCTCTTGAGGTGTCCGATTAATGGCTCAATGGCCGCCCGCCTGCGGAACCTCTGCCGTGCCTTTCTTTTTTCGTAGTTGGTTGCGCTTTTTTTCGGAGGTTTCGGTGTCACGATTACCGTCTCCCCGCATCTTGATTTTCCTCGATACCCTCGATCAGCAATGGCGACTTGGGGGCGATACTTGGCGAGGCCTTCCACTTGTTCGAGAGCGGGATCAAGTGTGTGTTCGTCATAGTCATTCTCTGGCAGACTGTAGGCTCCAAGGATGACTCCGTGGGTTTTTCCCACAACAACCGATGCCTTCGCTCCAAACTCATATTTTTTGTGCTCCTTGCCTTTAGACAGACAGTAAACGTCTAGCTCATGGAGGGAATACACCTTCCGGCTGTCACCTTTCTTCTGTTTCAAAACCCGCTTGGCTACTCCCAACCAGCGCCGATCCGAAGCATCCGCAGAGAGCCCTTTGTCGAGTTGTCGAACCACCCGCCAGGCGATTGTTTTCAAGCGACGCATTGCTTTCCTTGCCCGCTGCACTCCGTTCTTCTGGCGACGCCCGCGTTGCGCCGCCAGAAGTTTCGGAACCGTTCGCTCGAAACTCTGGCACAGGGCGATACCGTTTTTCCTAGCCAAGTTCACTCCCCCTCGCACGATCCCGAGTGCAGCATTCTCGCTATAACGCACGCAGCCACCCGCTGAGCAGGTTCCTTAGGGCACAGTTCGGATCTGGATCGATTCGAAGCGCTCCTCGCCTTCCACCAGTTCGCGCAGGACGATGAGCTTGTCGCCACTGGCCACAAGGTTCCTTTTAATTAGAATTTTTTCGGCCTCGGCAAAGGTCTCTTCGGTGTCCGTGGTAAAATCGAGCTGGAAAGCATGGGAGTTCCAATTAAGCGCCTGGTGCCACACGGCCTCTTGTGTTTGTGTAAAAACAAAAATTGGCGCACGCTCCGGGCGCAAATGGCTTGTCTGGTCAGCCATCTGGCCGCTGCGCGTAAAGACGACAAGTTTCGCATCGTCGATGGAATTCGAGAGCATCACAGCGGAGCTGATGGTTTTTTGGCGCTGGGTGGTAAGGATAGCGTCGCGGGCATAGCCTGCGCCGCCGCTCAAGGCGATACGCCGTGCCACACGGTCGAGGACCTTTACGCACTCGACGGGGTATTTTCCCTGCGCCGTCTCACCACTGAGCATTACCGCATCGGCTTGTTCAAAGACTGCATTGGCCACATCGGTGATTTCCGCCCGGGTGGGAATCGGGTTTAAAATCATGCTTTCGAGCATGTGCGTGGCGACGATGACCGGGCACCCCTGTTGGATGCATTGCTTAATGATACGGCGCTGGATGATCGGCAGTTCCTCCATCTTACATTCGATGCCGAGGTCTCCACGGGCCACCATGATCACATCAGCAGCGCGAATGATGTCCTTGATATATCGGACAGCACTCTGATCCTCGATTTTGGCAATCGTTCGGGCATTCGAGCCGAGGTGGCGGAGCACACGCTTGAGTTCCAAGATATCGGCGGCTTCTCGGCAAAAACTCAATGCTACAAAATCGACCCCAACTTCGACCCCAACCTCGATATCCTCGAGATCTTTATTCGTTAGAGGAGGAAGGTTCACTTTCACGCCTGGGAGGTTGATGTGTCGGCGGGAGCCGAGGTCTCCCTCGGTCAGGACTTCGCACTTCACGCGGGTGGAACTTTTTTCGAGCACCTTCATGTGGATCACTCCGTTGTCCACCAGCATGATATCGCCGACATGGATATCATCCACTAGCCCGTCATAGTTGACATCCACGGAGTTGGTCCCCTCACTTTTCGCACCGCGCACGGTGAACTCGAAAACATCACCAGGCTTAAGATTGAGTTTCGTAGGAAGGTCGCCTGTGCGGATCGCGGGCCCCTGTGTATCAAGAAGAATGGCGCAATTTACATCCAGGCTCGAGGCGATGCGACGGATACGTTTCACCACATCGCGCACCCAATCGTGACGCGCATGGCTCATGTTCAGTCGGAAAATGTCAGCCCCCGCCATGAGAAGGTCGCCGATCATAACATCCGAATCGGATGCCGGCCCAAGGGTGCAGATGATTTTGGTTTTGCGCATGGGTTAATCAACAGGGCTTTTGGAGTGGCACGCCGCGTTTGGCTGAATTTCTGCCGTTTTGATCTTTTCGGGTGTTTGTTTGATCGGTCTCACACGCGCAGGGCTCCCAATTTTTGTGGAATCCCAGGCCGAACATTCCACCATAGAACGAGCAAATCACTCCCCGCCCCTGCCAACGAGGCAATAATAGACGAAGTCCACCAGCGCGCGATGGATCAACCCTGCACGCATCTGGATCCAATTCCAAAAGTGGCGGCGATTGAATGAACTTGAGTTTATTGCTCATTGCTTCGAGACGCTCCTGAAACTGAGTAGACAGGTCTTGTTTTTCGCCAGGATCCTGCGCCAAGTTGAAAAGCAGGTCACTCTTGGTAATCGCGAGCGCGAAACGCGGATCAGTCGATTTCGCGCCGGAGCCCATGTCATTGATGGACTTATCGGCATTGGCCTTGATAAATTTCCAATCGCCTTCGCGAAGGGCCATCGCACCGGAAATGCCTTGAAGCACGACAGAGGTTCTTGCTGGCTTGTCGGTCGCTCCCAGAAAGGTCGGGAGCTGATCGATGCTATCGATCGCTATATTTTCCGGAACCTTCTGGTTGGTTTCGCTGGCCATTGTCGCGAGAATGTCGGTGAGGCATACCATTTGGGACTGAATTCCAGGTTTTATTTTTCTAGGCCAGCAAACGATGAAGGGCACCCGGCACCCGCCTTCCTTAACAAGGTATTTGCCGCCGGAAAACGGTCCGGCGGGCGAGTGGGTTCTCAGATCTTCAACCGACCGGTCCTCATAGCCATCGAAAAGGATGGGGCCGTTGTCGCTGGAGAAGATGATTATCGTGTCATCGGCGAGATTATACTTGTCAAGAACCGCTAAAATTTCACCGACTTGCCAATCAGCCTGCTGGATGACATCGCCGCGCAAGCCGGTTCCACTGCTGCCTGCGAACTGTGGTTTAGCAATGCGGGGAACGTGAGGCTCGAAGAGTCCCACAAAGAGAAAAAAGGGCTTGCCCTTATTTGCTTTAATGAAGGCGGATGACTTGGCGACTACCGTATCTGGCAGTTCCTCGTCGATGAACCGCGCCACCTTGCCCCCGAGTTGATAGCCGATCCGGCTGATGCCGTTGTGAATGCCGCCAGAGTGTTGTTCATCGGCTTGCTGCCTGAGCAAATCTGGGCGCTCCAGACCCGTTGGTTCTTGGCTGATGTTTTTCTGATAGCTTACTTGGATTGGATCGGTGGGATCGAGACCGACAACACGGTGGTTCTCAATCCAAACACTTGGGACGCGATCTACGGTGGCGGGGATGATGTAGGAGTAGTCGAACCCGATCTCTAGTGGCCCAGGTTTGACTTCACCGTTAAAATCAATGCGTGTTTTGCCATCACCGAGCCCGAGGTGCCACTTGCCGACGATGCCCGTTTGATAGCCAGCTTTCTTGAACAGGGTAACCAGCGTGAATCGCCCTGGCTCAATCGCGAGCGGGGCATCGCCATCGAGGATCGAGTTTTGCTTCTCCTTTTGCCGCCATGGGTAATCGCCTGTGAGAAGAGAGTATCGGCTGGGCGTGCAAGTGGCGGCTGGCGCGTAGGCATCTGTGAAGACTTGACCCGATTTCGCGAGCAAATCGATGGACGGTGTCTTGATCAAGGTGGACCCGTAGCGTCCAAGGTCGCCATACCCGAGATCATCAGCAAGAATGACGATGACGTTTGGGAGCCGGGCTTGAGCGGAAGAGACCGCCAGAGCAAGCGCTACTATCAGGATAGTCGGCCGTAATGGCTGGGGCATTGTGGGTTTCGTTTATTCGTTAATTGCAAGTGCAAGAATAGAATTTCTCGTGCCAGCGTGCGGAGATATGCACGGCGACTTCAATTCAGCAAGGTATCCCTATTCGACTAGGAGGCTTCGGGGCTAAGGGAGTTTGCATTCCAGCTTTGAGAGTTCCTCAGAGTGTGCGATCTCCTTGCCATCGGCATAAACTCGCAAACCAGTTCCCTTCCCGTAACGGTTTCCTGTCTTATCCCAGAGGACTGTCAGCATCCGCCCGTGGTAGGGAACGCGATCAAGGCAGAAATAATCCCAAGCATTCTGAGGAACAAGTGGGTTGATCACGACAGTGTTATCGGCTTGTGGGCGGACACCGACGAGGCCATTGATGACGAGATCACAGAAAGTAGAGTGGTTGTAATCCTTCCCTCGTTCCATATAGACAAAGGGCCTCTTGAGTTTTTCAGGTTTTTCCTTCAATCCAGCTTGAATAACGGATCGTGCAATCCAGACGCCAGTGAAGGGATCCTGACATTCATCAACCCAGGGAACCCTTTGACCGTCCTCTAGAGTTAACTCGTGGCTTTTTGCATAAGTAGATATAGCGGATAGATAAGAAGACTTATCAATGGAGCTCGGAGGGTAGTTATTGAGGAGGTTGGCCAATGCGGTTAAAGTCTGGGAAGTGGCGTAGGGCCAGCTGGGACCGTTCCATAGGCAGGGGTGGCGATGGTATTCGATCGCAAACTTGGGATGTTGCTGCTCTGCAGTCGTTAATCCCCAGGGAGCAGAAAATCCTTTGGGGTCCGTGAGGAATTTCCATGCTACTGAATACTGCGGGTCGGGGAGGTTAAAATACCAAGGGATATAACCAACGAGTTCTCTAACATTCTCCTTTAGCTGGAGTGTCTCGCGTGTATACCCGTAGCCATTCACCTCAAGTCGCAACCCGTCGGTTTGAATTGGCGAAAAACTCAGCTTATTCCATCGATGGTGCTCGTTGATGGATCCTTGGAGATTGGCCACCTCTTTCCATTCTCCATTCTCGCGGTAAAAGAGTTTGAAAGACTCTGGCAGCCCTGTTCTGCCTCCAAATACAGGGAACAGCTCCGTGCTTGAGAGGGTGACCGCCTCCGGGAAGTCATATTGCATAAAGTGCTGCGCTCCAGCAGGAACAAGATGAGCCCTCGGAAGACTCCAATCATATCCGTTCCGTAGTTTCTCTCCACCCACAAGATTTTTAGGTTTCTTCGGGTCACTAGTCGTGAGATTCGCCGTGCCTGTTAAAGCGGGGTCATTGTTCACACGCCATCCGAAGAAACCAAGCTCCAGAGGGGCTTCACGGACCTGGAAGAATTCAATCTCTGGGTTCCAAAGAAGCTTCTGGACCGCCTCTTTTAACTCAGCGGCTTTCTTTTGGTAATCTTGAGCAATATCGGTCTTGCCCGCCCTTTCAGCAAACTGTGCAATCGCGAGGGCGTTGCCATACATGTAGGAATTTAGCGTTGGCCGGAACCCTTTGCCGCTGATGGAGGCCTCCATCCCATCGCCTTGGTCGATCGAGAACATCAAACCGGTTGGCTTATCTCTTCGGCTATCCCACCCACTGTAAACCTTCATGAGATCAGGCAGGTTCTCTGTCCCGAGGTCGAAGTTGCCGGTCGTTAAGCAAAACTCCCAGATCGAGGCCTGGATCCAGGTGCTGTAATTCGCATGACGCGCCTTCAGCCAAAATCGGATGCTATCGGCGACATACTTTGGGTCTTTGAGCCAGCGGCCTTCCATGTGGTGATGGCCATTGGCACAATTGATCGTATTGAATGGACCGCTCCAGTGAACCTTTGGAGTGAATTCGGTGATGACCCAGCCCTCCGGAGTTTCTACGAGATGTTTACGAAAACTCCACCAGCGGAAATAATAGGTCTGTTCGATATACTTATCAGGACACTCAAAGAAAGGAATATTCGCTTCCAGAAACTCCCATGCTTTTGCATTGGGAATCGTCTCTTTGAACGGTTCATCGTCTACGGAATTAAACCAATCAATATATGGCTTGAACTTTTCGGGTTTCAACACCTCCGCCTGCAAAGAGACTGATGAAGATACGAAGAAAATCAGCACCAAAAGAGTTGCGGCATTCCTGCTAATTATAACTGGAAGCTGATGCAAAAATTGAGAGAGGACGTGAAGTATAGCGGGTTTCATTAGAATCCGAGTATGGTTCATTTGCTTTTATCCATAGCCATAGTCTGAGCGCGCCGCTTGCACGTTTTAACATCAGATTAGCATAAAATAATTCTTCACGGAATTTTAAGGCTGCAAGCAGATGAAGTTGGAAAAAGGCATGTTTGTTGCAGTCTTCACCGGCATTTTGAGTTCTTGCTTCGCCTATGGCCTTGCCGCCGGCAAACCCATTGGATAGATCACCCGCGACGCATTGGAGGCATCAGGAGGGAGTCCTTTGTGGCAAAACCTTCCCGTCCTTGTCGTCGTGCTATGGGGCGGGTTTACCACAAATATCATCTGGTGCCTCGTGCTCAACATCCGCAACCGATCGACCCACGAATACCTCAACACCCGCCCCTCGCATATCGCCGAGATGAGCGCTGCGGAGGGCATGATGATGTCCGCCGCTCCCGGTGCCTCCAAAAGCTCCGGGCGGCATGAGGGACCGGCTCCCTTGTTTCGGAATTACCTCCTGTGTGCTGTCGCTGGCATCACCTGGTATCTGCAGTTTTTCTTTTACAGTATGGGAGAGACAAAAATGAGGGCCTACACTTTCTCAAGTTGGACGCTCCACATGGCATCAATCATCATTTTTAGCACTCTCTGGGGGCTCTTTCTCCATGAGTGGCGAGGATCCAGCCGCCGCACGATGACGCTCGTCTGGATCGGCCTGCTCGTGCTGGTCGCCTCCACCGTGATTGTTGGCTATGGCAACTACCTCGGCGGAGAAGCCGCCGCGCATTGATCAGCAGTCAAAAACTTCGATTCTGGACCTCGCAGGGAACTGGCCAGTGGTCCTACCAAAATAGCACATAGAGCACCAGCGTGGCGACGACGACGCCGATACCGCCAAAGGCGGCGGTGCGTGAAGGCTTGAGGCACATGGCCTCATTCACCGGCAGTTTTGCAGGCTCTCGAAGCGGGTGGATTAATGTCGCAATGCCGGAAGCCAGCAACACCAGTAGAAAGCAAATGGCCATGCGATCGAGGAATGAGATCGTGGGCGCAAACCACAGCCCGGCGGAGACGATCCTGTCTCCAAGTCCCCACTTTAGCGCTCCGTAGGACACGGCATTGAGCACGATGCCCATCAAGCCGACATAGCGTGGGGCTCTGGGCACGAAGAACCCGATAAGGAAAATTGCGAGAATGCCAGGTGACATGAAGCCCTGGAATTCCTGGATGATTTTAAAAATGCCTCCGAGTTTTGGATTGTCGAAATGCGGGGCCACCAACATGGCGACAAATACAAAGATCACCACGAAAACTCGGCCTGCCTTTACCAGTTTTCCCCCATCAGTCACCTTCGCCGCTTTTGCGTAAAGATCCATGGTGGCGATCGTGGAGGCGGAGTTCAGCATCGAGGCAAGGGAGCTGACCACCGCGCCAAACAACGCCGCCAAGACAAACCAGGAGAAATACCAATGCTCGCGCAGAAGATTGCGAACAAGAATCGGGAATGCGGCATCGTAATCATGGCCCACGAGTCGCGGTCCTTCGGCAAGGCCGGGATTTCCCGCAAGCGCCTGCGCGGAGAGTTCATTGATGCGCTGGGCAGTGGCCATCGGGTCAAGGTTCCCGGTCGGAGAGGGGGCTGCGGCGAGTTGGGCGTTTCTTGCCAGCACTTGAGCCGCCAGATCCGGTTGCAACTCGGGCATGCTCTCGTCTACCACGATGGTTACATTTGGAGCGGCCGACTTGAAAGCGGCGATGTTTTTGGCAGCGGCCGAGGCGTGCAGGTCGGCGGAGAATAAATTGTAGGCGAGAATGCCCGGTATCACGACCACGAAGGGGATGATGAGCTTCAACAATGCCGCAAAAACGATACCCTTTTGCCCCTCGGCGAGTGACTTGGAGCCAAGCGTGCGTTGAACGATGTATTGGTTGAGGCCCCAATAAAAGAAGTTCGGTATCCAGAGTCCCAGCAACAGGGCAGACCACGGAATATCGGTGTCATCCAGCGGACGAACCATGTGGAGTTTGCCGCCAGAACCATTTGGACCGCTTGCAACCACGGCTTCGCCGTCACGACCGTCGTTGAGCAGCCAGAGGCGCTCCAAGGCTCCGGCATTTTGCAAGTCTTCCACCGTGGCCTCGGAGTTTGCCACCTTGGTTGCAAAAAGTTTCTCCGCAGGCGTGGCCTCCAAGGTCTGAAAAGCAAACCACATCACCACTACGCCACCCACCACCAAGCCCGATCCCCAGATCAGGTCGGTCCATGCACATGCTTTGAGGCCGCCTGCGAAAACATAAGCTGCGGCAAGGAGTCCGATGATCCAGCAACCGATCGTTAGATCGCCCAGCAAAGGAATGCCGCTGTAGTAGCCGGAGATGAATTTCGCACCACTGAAGATGACCGAGGCGGTCGGCACCAGCACCAGGACGAAGATCGTAAGGATGGCCATCGCCAAGCGTGCGCTCAGGCCAAAACGGTATTCGAGGAATTCAGGAATCGTGTAAATGCCGGTGCGTAGAAAGCGGGGTAGAAATAAAAACGCAACGACCACCAGCGTCACTGCCGCCATCCATTCGTAGGAGGCGACCGCCATGCCCAGCCAGTTGGCGGCCGAGCCAGACATTCCCACAAATTGCTCGGTGGAGATGTTTGCGGCGATCAGTGAAAAACCGACAAGCCACCACGTGAGCCCGCGACCTGCCAGGAAGTAGCCACTGGCACCCGCCTCCTTGGCATGGATTTCATCGCGCGCCTTCCATATCCCAAAGCCAATCACGGCCACAACGGCAATGGTGAAAAGTCCAAGTTCCAGAAATATTGTCATAA
>JBILCY010000045.1:0-3087 GCA_044352905.1 Terrimicrobiaceae bacterium
AAGGCAGAGACAGCTTTGAAAAGCTATGGCGAGAATCAGCAGGTTCGAGCAGTTGTTGAGACCTGTAAGCGTGAGATTCCGTTATTTCTTGAGAACGCAAGGAAGTATTTGAAAGAAGTGGAGAGTGATCCGCTTTTCAACAAGATCATGAAATGAGGTCGGAGCTACGTTACGGTGTTCACGTTAGAGATGACGGTTTTGTTGAAGTCGGGATGGAAGACGCCAGAGGCGCCCTAGGCACCTCGCGACTATCGAGTCCATTAGCATGACTTAAGACGAGGATAAAACTACCCCTTACAGCTAATGGAGAGTGGCAGGCATGCTGTGGAATAAACTGGTTTTCGGATACACGCGCAGTTGCAGACGCAGTGTGGAAATGGTGTGGGGCAGAGACGGGCAGGGTTTGGCAGCAACTCAGTGGTCTGATTTCTATTGGGCGAAAACGAGAGGGTGCCGCTTGTTGCCCAGTTCTGCCCAGCCACCAAAATACGGCGTTTTTGGTAAGCGGACTTCCCGTGGGGGTATTGCTCTCGGCTTTAATGTCGGGAAATGCGAGGTTTTCCACATGCCCGTGTGGGGCGTGTGTGGGAAGCCGTATTGCCTGCCTCTCTGGCAGGGGATTTTCCTCGTTTTGTTGACGTTGGAAATCCTGCTTCCGCCATTGACATTATTCAGCAGTGCTGTATACTGGTGGAATGCACTGCTTGATGATCGCAGTGTGGTTTTGAGCGTGAAGAAACAGAGACTTAAGCGGTGAGCGATGGAAAAAAGCCATTCAGACAGCAAGTTTGACGACTTGGACCAGTTGTGTGCGTCCATAGCGGATCTGCGGCATACGAATCACGCCCTCATTCAGCGGTACCGGCTTATTCAGGAAGCAGAGGCTGCGCTGAAGGATGCTGTTTCGAAAAAATATGGCGGTCCGATAGCCTCCGACCAAGTTATCGAGCGGAAGGTGCAGGACCGACTAGCACTACTTGGCAGTCCACGCAAACCTCGATCGGTGATCGGCCAAGCCATGAAACAACGGCTGACCTTCACTGACAAGTTGGCTCTCACAAAAGCCATGGTTGAAGACTTTGCGAAGCAGCAACGCGAACGAGTCAGCTTAGACGACATCAATGCATGGCTCGACCAGCCACGGCAAAAAGGGCAGCAAGACGTAAGAGATCTTCTGAAGGTGCGAGGGATTCACGTAAGCCAAGTGCGTTGGTTTGAAGTGGGGCCGCTGGGTGATCGAAAGAAGATGGGTCTATTGCCCAAGTCGGCTTACGACACAAAGGGAGCGGGGGCGAAATCCACGATCGACGTTCGCAAGTGGAAGGCGCATCTCGACAGGATCCCATCTGCTCGGAGCGGAAATGAACGTGGGGTGAGGTTATGACAGTGGGACAAGCAAAGAAAAGGGTCGCAGATGAAGGTGGCCTGGGGGGAAAGGAATGGCTCTGCACCTATGAGGTCATGGCGTATTGCAGCATGAGCGAAGGGTCGCTGAAGACGGCGAGAAGAGAGCAGGGCTTTCCAGAGCCGGCGAAGAATGGTTTGCGCAAGAACGTTTTTTCAAAACAACACATCGACCTTTGGATGGCACGTAATTTTTTTTGAACCCGCGATGCTATGCAGCATTGCTTTACCAATAGTGAAAAGGAGTCTGGAATGGCATCAATCTATTTCACAAAAAACAAAAAGCTTTTGAGGTGTGAAGTGCGAATTCGCGGGGAGAGAAAAGTCGTGAACTTTCCCGCGACTCCCGTGTTGAAGCGGGATCACCAGTCTCTTCGGAATCTCTTTAGTGAGATCGAGGATGCTGCGAAATGTGGCTGTCCGCTTTCGAAAGAGAGCCAGGAAAGATTGCGCATTCTCCAACAATCAAATCCGCAGATCTATGGCCAAATGCTCGATGAGCAATGGTTTCACTCGATAACCAACTTCTCGATTGCGGAAGCATTTGATCTCTATATCGACTCGCAAGAGCGAAAGGGATGGGATTGGAAAACCATTCGCAACTGGAAACAAACCAAAGCACATGTTCTGCAACAGATCACGCCCACCACCAGCATTCGGGCAATCACGCTAAAGCAGATGGACGCGGCTTTCACCGCTCTTCGTGGCCCATACAAGGCGGGAACACTTGACAAGGATGCGAAGAACGTGAGGCAGCTGTTCGCTTGGCTTCACGATATGGGAGACATCAACGCCAACCCGATTGCCAAACTCAGATTCAAGTGTCCCCGTGGTGAACGGGTACGAGTCAAAGCTTTTGTTCCGATGGAAGTATTCGTGAAGGTATTGAGCGCATTTCATGACGACGAGATCGAGCAGAAGTGCCTTTTCGCCTACTACAGGCTGATGGGTGCAAGGCAGAATGATCCGACTGGCGACTATTGGGCCGACTTCGACGAAATCCGCTCAACGATCAATCGTTATGACATCAAGAAGCGAGGGAAGCTTGGGCTTTGTCCTGTTGATCCGCTGTTGAAAGCACTGTTGGTACGGCACCGGGAGATCGTGATTCAGAAGCACGGCAAGGCCGATGGGCCAATTTTCCCGTGGCTTCGTCAATCATCACCGGCGAATCAGTCTCGATATTTCAGGGCGAGAGTCGAGCGGGCAGGAGTGCAAGTTTGGGAGCCACTCCTGCATTCATTGCGGTCTTCCCGAGCGCAGGAGATCCGTCGACTCGTGAACGGGGCATTTCTTGAGTCTCATTGGCTGGGCCACTCCGCCCAGATGGCAGGCGATCACTATGACGCTGTGATGGATTCCGACCTCACGCAGGTGACCGAGCGGCCAGCATGGGACGACGATCAGGGCATCATAGGGGCCGTCGCATGAAGGCTCCGTCGACTACCAGCAGGATTAGCCGTGAACAAGGTGATCGCTGATGCTTGTTCTTGTTCCTCATGTCCTGCTGGAGTCTCCCTATGCAGACAATCCGACTGCATTTCGATTGCTGTCGACGGTCATATGTGAGCAGATCCAGCAGAGCCACAAAAAACGCTCCAAGCAAGGCAAGAGAGGCCGGCCGCGTTCTAGGCGTGAAGTGTTCGCGATGTTTGCCGGCATTCACAGTGACAGGCTGAAAAG
>JBILCY010000002.1:0-325604 GCA_044352905.1 Terrimicrobiaceae bacterium
AGACTTTCGCCGAAATCGGTTGGGACATCGGCAAGCCTGGCATTCATGCACCTGGCGGGATCTTGCAAAAGCCGAAAGACCGCGCCCAAATCTTCCATCATGCCCTGGTAGCCCACGGAGCCGCTTGTCAAGCCCTCCGCGCCGCTTCGTCGGGAAAATGTTTTGTCTCGATCGCGGAAAATTACCACAGCTTTGTGCCGGTCATTGAAAGCCCGGAGAACATCGAAGCGGCCGGCAAGGCGTTCGTGAGAGAGCGTCGCAATGGCCGCACCATCGTGCCGCTGCTCACCGGACGTTATCCCGAAGAGTGGCTTGCTGACATGGGCGACGAGGTGCCCGACATCCACCCTGGCGACATGGAACTCATCGCCCAGCCGCTCGATGGTCTTGGCTTCAACTGCTACTCGGGCGACTATGTGCGCGCTGCCGACAACGCCAAGGGCTACGAGGTCTTCGTGCCCTTTGCGAATTATCCGAAAGGCAACATGCCGTGGCTGAACATCGTTCCCGAGTCCATCTACTGGGGCATCCGTCTCCTCACCGACGCTCTCGGTCAAAAAACGCTGCCTGTTTTCATTACGGAAAACGGCATGTCCGACGGCGTGGAACCTTTGCCTTCGGACGAGGTCGTGGATCTCGACCGCGTGATGTATTTCCGTGCCTACCTTGGACAGGTCCGCCGTGCCATGGCCGAGGGCTATCCTGTTATTGGCTATTTCCCGTGGAGCCTGCTCGATAACTTCGAGTGGATGGATGGTTACTCGAAGCGCTTCGGCATGGTCCGTGTGGATTACAAAACACAAAAACGCACGCCAAAGCTGAGCTCCAAGTGGTATCGCGAAACGATCCGCCAAAACCGTATCGCATGAGCTGCCTTGAGAGCGGAGCCAGTCGAAGCGTGCGGCCAATCTGCATTTTCGCGGTCCTTTCCCTCCTTCCGATCCTTCATGCTTCGAGCGCTGCTCTTGTTCCGGAATCCAAAGAACACTATGCCTCCAAGACAGAGGCCCACGTGCATTCCAATCCGCAGGGCAAAAGTATGCCTTACCGCTTGTATTCGCCTCCGCAATTGGAACCGGGCAAGACCTATCCGCTGGTGGTTTCACTGCACGGAGCGGGCTCGCGCGGGGACGACAACGTAAAGCACTTGGTTCCTTGGGTTGCCGGCTGGATGGCGGACGAGGTGCAAAAGGACAACCCGTCCTTCATTGTCATGCCGCAGACGAAAATGCAGTGGGTGCCAGTTGCTTTCAATAACGGTTCTTACTCTGTGGAAAAAAGACCGCCGAGCGCGTCGATCATGCTCCTCAAGGAAATTGTCGATGATTTGCTCGCGACAAAACCCATCGACCGGAACCGCATCTATATTGTCGGCACCTCGATGGGAGGATACGGGGCTTGGGATTTTGTGCTCCGAAATCCTGACCTGCCTGCCGCCGTTGTCGTTTTCTGTGGTGCCGGTGATCCGTCCGCCCTGGATCGTCTCAAGGATATCCCTGTTTGGGCCTTTCATGGAGATCAAGACAAGGTGGTGCCGGTCTCCGGATCTACCGACATGATCGAAGCAATGAAAGCCGCTGGAGCAGCCGACGCGCGACTCACCCTTTATGAAGGAACCGGCCATGATTCCTACACGAAGTCATGGAAACATCCGGGTCTCGTGGACTGGGTCTTCCAGCAGCGCAAGGCTGCAAGGGAATAAAATCTACCCCGATTCGTCGAGTTGATAGATTGGCTCGATGTAGGGATAATTTTCGTCCTTCGTGGTGAGTCGCTTGGGATTCGGTGAAACTGCTGGCGGACGCCTCTCCGAGCCTTGGATGCCGAGGCGTGAGTCGCCGAGTTCTTTTCGGATTTGATTCATGGCAGCGCTGAGGCGTTTGACCACTTCGGGGTGTTCCGCCGCAAGATCGCGGGATTCGCCGGGATCCACGGACAGATCGTAAAGTTCTAGTTTGTCGGGATTGGTATTCTTCTCGGCGTCGAAAGCATGACGGAGTTTCCATTGCCCCGAGCGGACGCCTTGGAGTTCAGCCCTCTTGAAATAAAAGAAATACTCGCGTGGGGATTTTGCATCTTTGTCTCCACGCCAGACCGACAGCAGGTTTACTCCATCATGCTTTGATTGATTCTTGGAATCATGGCCGACAATCGAGGCGAGGGTCGGGTAGAAATCCATTGCCGCAACCAATTCGCCGCTGACGGTTCCCGCCGGTATTCCTGCAGGCCAGCGGACGATACACGGAACCCTCATGCCGCCCTCCCAAGTTTGACCCTTGTGACCCCGCAGCGGCGCGTTGCTTCCGCCTTCGCCTTTTGTCCGGCTCCCGTTGTCCGAGGTGAAAATCACGATCGTGTTGTCGTCGATACCGAGGCGCTTGAGTTCATCCATGATCGCACCGGTGCTCCAGTCAACGGCGGCAAGGGCGGCACCGAAGCGGCCGTTACGGGAATTTGAGGCGAACGGCTCCATCACATAGTGCGGCAAATGCACATGGATGTGTGGAAGGTAGAGGAAGAACGGCTTGTCGCGGTTGGCTCGGATAAACGAAAGCGCCTCCTCCGTGAAACGCTCGATCAATGCGGCCTGCGTCGGTTGTTGCTGAATCACCGTTTCGTTGCGCATCAGGGGCAGGGGAGGGTAGTCCTTGCGAGCTACCGAAAGGTTCATATCGTTGCTGTAGGGAATCCCGTAGTAGGAGTCGAAGCCGTGCCGTGTTGGAAGATGTTCGGGTTGATCCCCGAGATGCCACTTTCCGACGATTCCGGTGGCGTAGCCTTTATCCTTGAGGAACTCCGGAAGCAGAAGCTCGTCGGGATGAAGTCCCTCGGCATCGCCGGGGAAGAGCACCCACTTTTTCTTGTTTTTTCCGAAAACATCGAAGCCAATGCGGCCCGGGTAGCAACCGCTCAACAATGCCGCCCGGGAGGGGGTGCAGACCGGGCTTGCCGAGTAGTAGTCCGTGAAGCGCATGCCTTCGCGGGCGAGACGGTCGATGTGGGGTGTGTCATTGATCTTCGATCCATAGCACCCGAGATCACCGTAGCCGAGGTCGTCCACATTGATCAAAACAATGTTGGGTTGGGCTGCGTGGGCTGCAGTGGTAAGGCCAAAAAGAATGACGAGAAGAGATGGAAACTTCATTATGGGTGGTTGAAATGGGTTCGTGCTCAAAAATTGTTGAGCATTGATTCACGATGCAAGGATTTGTTTTAATTCAAATATATTTATGAATCCCTCACGTCTCATTTTGGTAAAAATTTCCACCTTGGTGGCAATTGCATCCTCAGTGCTCTGTCTTGGCGCAGGCGCGGCGGAGTCGTCAAGTCCCTCTCGCCCAAATATCATCGTGATACTGGCCGACGATCTTGGTGCCGAAGCGATCGGGTGTTATGGGGGAGTTGAGTTTCTCGGTGACAAGGGGAAGGTCTTGGGAGCGGTCAAAACTCCCAACATCGATGCGATGGCTCGGGAGGGAATGATTTTTAAGAAGGCTTTTGCCACGCCGGTGTGTTCGCCATCCCGAGCACAATTCCTCACGGGAAAATACAATTTCCGCATCGGCTTCCACGACATTGCGGGGCGTAATGGGGCTGCCAAAAGCTTGGATGCGACATCCCATCCGACCTTGGCGGCTTTGTTGCAAAGTGCCGGATACCTCACTGGTGTGACCGGCAAGTGGCACATCGGCCCGACGCCCGGCTTGCAGGAGCCGTTGAAGACGCCGGATCAAGACACGAGCGTTCCTCATGTGCGCGAGTGTGGGTTCGCCCGGCAATTCATCGTTCCCGGAGCGCACCTGCGGCATTATGGCAAGCCTGTCACAGGTGAATACACGCCTGATTTGATGAACGAGTGGGCGTTCCGTTTCTTCGAGCAAGGCAAGAAAGAGGATCGTCCTTTTTTCCTCTTCTACTCGTCGCCGCTCCCGCACTTCCCGTATTGGCCCACACCGCTCAATCCCGACGGCCCCTACATGGGCGATCTGTCCAATGAGAAAATGGCCGAGATGTATGGCAACATGGAGAATTGGCCTTTTCTTATCGAATATCTCGACAAGCAAGTCGGGCAGATTCTTGCGAAACTTGCTGAATTGGGCCTACGCGAAAACACGCTCGTTCTCTTTGTTGGCGACAACGGAACGCCACCGTGGGTGACGACCAAAATGCAGGACGGCCGCAAAATCAAATTCGGCAAGGGCACGATGAACGACACTGGTTCATGGGTTCCTTTCATCGCCAGTTGGCCCAAGGCGATCAAGGCAGGTTCCATTTACAATGGATTGGTCGATTTCAGCGACATCACCCCGACTTTCTTGCAAGTGGCTGGAGTGGCAGAGCCCGCCGGACTCGATGGCGTCAGCTTCGCGCCCCAGCTTGAGGACAAATCCGGCACACCACGCGAATGGGTTCACAGCCTCTACAACAAGCAATACTTCGTTCGCAATGCCGCATGGAAACTTCGCGAAAACGGCGAGCTTTATGACATGAGCGATGCGCCCTATTCCGAAAAGCTCGTTGCGCCGGACAAGGACACGCCGGAGTCGAAGGCAGCGCGAGAGGCTCTGGGAGCGGTTGCCGCAAAACTCCATCCGCCCACTCCCTGAGAGTGCCATTATTGGTTCCATGCCCCCATCACGATGCACCACTTCATTCGACACACTTTTATTTCAATGGCTCTGATTGCTATGACACCGTTTTCCCAAGCCGCTGTCCTAGATCCGGCATCCTTCAAGCCCCTCGTCGAGCAATTCAATGCCGATGACAATGAGCTTTATAAAAATGCGATCCCGAACGCCGAGGCTTGGGATTTTCTGGCGGCGAATGTTCCGCTGTTCGAATGCCCTGACAAGGAGTTCGAAAAAACTTATTGGTTCCGCTGGTGGACTTACCGCAAGCATCTCCGAAAAACTCCCGTCGGCTGGGTGGTAACCGAGTTCGCACCGGGTGTGTCATGGGCCGGACGCTTCAACACGATCAACATGGCGGCGGAACTCCACCTTGCCGAAGGTCGCTGGCTCCGTGATCCACAGTATCTCGACGACTATTCGCGCTTCTGGTTCGGCGCTGGCGAAAAGTTCTCTCTAGTCTATACCAACTGGCTTGCCGATGGCATCTGGAAGCGCGCCGCCGTAACGGGCGATACCACCTTACCGATCGGCTTGTTGGATCAAATGATCGCCCAGCAACAACGCTGGGACGAAGGCAAGGCGGGGAGGGGAATCAACATGGTTGGACGCAGGGGAAACGGCCTCTATTACACAATCGATGCCTTCGATGGTTCCGAGATTTCCATTGGAGGTCATGGATTCCGTCCGCTTACCAATGCCGCCGCCTACGGAAACTTAATGGCCATAGCAGACATCGCCTCAGCTGCTGGCCGTGGGGATGTGGCCGACGAGTTTCGTGCCCGTGCTGCCAAGCTCAAGGAATTGGTTCAAACGAAACTCTGGGATCCCGACATGCAGTTTTTCACCACACTCCGCGAGGACGAATCCAAGCGTAGCGATGTGCGGGAACTCTGGGGCTATGCCCCCTGGATGTTCCACCTGCCAGATCCGGGCTACGAAGCCGGCTGGAAGCAGCTTGACGACCCCAAGGGCTTCAAGGCCCCTTACGGCCCGACATTTCCGGAGCAGCGGCATCCAAAATTCACCCTTTCCTACGAAGGCCACGAATGCCAATGGAACGGCCCCTCATGGCCTTTGGCAACCTCCATTACACTCACGGCGTTGGCCAATCTGCTCAACGACTACGACCAGGAAACCGTCTCAAAACAGCTCTTCTACGACACGCTGCAAACGTATTCAAAATCCCATCGTTTCCAGCGTGAGGACGGCAAGGTCGTGCCGTGGATCGATGAAAACATCCATCCCTACACCGGCGACTGGATTTCCCGCACGATGCTCATCGAGCGCGGAAAAGATCCGAAACTCGATCCCAAGAAAAAACCGGTCGAAGAACGCGGTAAGGACTACAACCACTCCACCTTCTGCGATCTTGTAATTAGCGGACTTGTCGGAATCCGCCCGCGCCATGATAACAAACTCGTCGTGAACCCTCTCCTGCCGGAAGGAACATGGGATTGGTTCTGCCTCGATCGCATTCCCTACCACGGCCACGAGCTGACCGTGATCTGGGATCGCGACGGCAAAAAATACAATCGTGGGGCTGGCTTCCAACTCCTCATCGATGGCAAGCCCGCAGCCCGTTCCGACACACTCTCGAAACTCGAAACCACCCTGCCACTCCAAGGAGCTAAATAAGTTTTAGGCCATCATTGGGCCTCACTGGGCCTCGTGGACAGGAACAAACGTTGAAGTCGGAGTGGCGGAGGGTGCGAGCGTTGTGGATTTTTTGATGGGAAGAATTGCTTGATCCTTCTGCGCGGTTCGGTTGTTCGTAACTCTCATTCGGGCATAGTAATACGACCAAACAGCGAAATTTATTTGATTTATCCCAGTGCCATATCTCCATGTCCAGATTCCGGGTGCGGGTGACAGTCGTATGGTTTTGCTTGATTCTCCTCACGCCATCAGCGCGTGGCTGGTTGGCAAGCGGCGTCTGGAACAACTTGGTGTTACCCCTGTGGCGGCTTCGGTGTATCTTGCACGGAATCAACAATCCGGAACTGGCGCGCGTAGGGTATCGGAAAAAATAAGTTCAAGCCGCCGGGCTTTTTCTCTTCATCAATAGAAGAAATTTTAATCGATAGACGCGGGGGCTCCACATCGTCGAATTGTTTGATTTATTGATTGGAATCGGAAATGGCCTAGGAGTCAGGTAATCGAGCATGAGCTGGTGCAAATGTCCCGAACGAGATCATGCAATCCTTGGCGCATAGCCGGCAGTTGCCAACTATCCCGTCGGTGTCCGGGCATCCAGACGCCGATGCCGGGATGATTTACAGAGCGCCAGGCGACCGGACAAGAACCGCCATTTTCGAATGCTGCGTGCAACCCCAAATGCACGGGCTCGATCGTCTTGAGACCCACAAAAACCTCGTCCGTTGGCAGCCAAGCCTCGCTGAAGCTGAAATGGAGAGGATTGCCCTCCGTAACCCTCAATCTGATTGGCTCATACGGATGGGTGGAAACGCCCCACTCCCAAATAATGCCGCACCATTTTTGGTAGGCTTCCCAGTCGGGCCAAGCCCCCAAGGCCGCATGCACGATGACGAGGGGTTTCCCAGCATCCACCCATTCAGAAAGGGTGCGTCGAGTTTTTGGATCAGCCTCCGAACGGGTGTGGTAAAGGTAAAGAACATCGATCCCAGCCAGATCATTGGCCTGAAGAGGTTGCGACTCCGCATCGATCATCAGTGGAACCTGGCCAGTGAAGCTGGCCACAGCCTCGGCAAGCCCCTCGCGACCAGCAGAGCCAAAATGACTATCGGCATAAAGCAACGAGCGTTGGCCATGGAGAATCGACCGCGTGGGGTGTTGCACAATTTCCAGAGGAGCAAATTGGATCTCTAAAGGAAGAGAAACACGGCGACCGGTCCGGGCGGATTCCTGGGCGGCGTAAGCCATCTCCGTTGCGGTAGCGCAAAAGCGGATTGAACACACCGGCTCGGGTCCTCCATCGAGCGCGCGCAAGACTTCGCCGGTCACTAAGGCAAATCCACTAGGGGTTCCAAAATCCAACTCCAAACGCTCCGCGCCGGAGAAAGTCGCGACTTCAATGTGATCGTCAACGATTCGGGCCACGCCATTTTCCCCCTCGAGCCAGAATGCGGAGCTTTCTCCGGGACCCGTTAAAAAAATCGCACTGCGTCCGCCTTCATAATCCGCGTAAACGATGGAAGCGTTCTCAACCGCATGCTGGTAGCGCCTGTTGTCGCCGATATCCATTCCGGCAAGAACCCACGAAGCCGGAGCGTCAAAAATAAAATTCGCCATGTCGAACCAATGCGTAGTCCAGGAAAGGATGTCCCATCCATTACCCACATGCCCACGCGCCACCAACCGGCTCCCCAATTTTCCCGAAGCGGCAATTTCTTTGAACTTGCGGAACCAGGGCTCCATGCGCCGCTGGTGCCCAACCGAGAAAACGATGCCCAAGTCTCGAGCGCGTTTTTCCAAGTCACGCAGTTGACCGACATCCATTGTTAAAGGCTTTTCGCAAATGATACCCTTAACACCGCGCTCCATGGCCTCGATCGCCATCGGATGGTGAAGTGCAGGCCATGTGCAGATGCTTACACAGTCCGGCGTAATGGCCTCGTAGAGCGCTGCCGTGGAGGTGAAAAGACGCTCTTGGGGAACCTGAAATCTCTCTCCGAAAGCCGCTAGGTTCTCCGCAGAAACATCCACGCCGTAAAGTTCAACCTCCTCGTGGGAGTCGAGATAGCCTTGGGCGTGTGAGTGGCCAATAGCCCAACCTTCCATGCCAGGAACAAACTTACCACATCCGATGACGACGACTTTTTTCATGATTTTTTAGTTTTGTTTTTTGGGGAACTTAGATCAGGAGCAACTTCCAAATTTGCCTTCGAAAATTGAGGGGGGGGAGGGGATTCAAGCGCCCCACTCGCGCAAGCGTGTGACGGAGGTTTTAACCGCGTCCTCGCCAGCGATCTCAAGTGTTGTGTCCCCATCAAACCCAGCTTGTTTCAATTCTAGGACAACTTGCTTGATTGGCACCAACCCATCTCCGAGAGCGATTGTTGCCATGCCACACCCGAAGCTTTCTCCTCGCTGGGCCAGCATCGAGGCGGGCATGTCCTTCCAATGCACATGTTCGATCTTCGAACCGAATTTTTTGACATACTCCACAGGATCACCCCCTCCGAGCCAGAGGTTGCCCGTGTCGAGATTCAGGGCAAGCGCGTCGCTGTCACAGCGGTCCAGAAGTTTTTCCGTCTTCTCGATTGAATCACTAACGGGGCCGTGTGGCTCGAACAGGATTTTAACTCCGTGGTCGCGGGCCATTCGAAGAGGCTCGTAGAGTTTTTCCGCAATCAAAAGAATGCGCTCATCCTCGCCAAGGCTCATTCCAAAATCTGTTGATGGCTCTCCTTCGGTCGTAATCACATGGCGCACTCCGATTGCCGCAGCGGCACGAACCGCCTTGATGATCTGGGCACTTCCGTAGCGCCATGGTGCCGCCGGATCGAGCAGGTTGGCATGTGCGCAAAAGCTCGTAATGGCGATCCCGTGCGAGTCGAAAAGGCGCTTCAGGTCATGGGGGTTTGCATCAAGACTTGCGAGCGCGGTAAATCCGAACTCCGCTCCCAGGCACGCTCCGTCGCTGTTGTCGGTAATATCTGCATGCCGGAAGCCCATCGATGCGAGTTGCGCAAGCTGGCGATCCAGCGTGGAGAATGGGGAAACGAGTGCAAAGCAACCAATGTTCATGCGGCAACAATTGGCAGTAATCCCCGATATTGTCTTTCAAGTTTAATTACCGGTAAATTTTGAACACATGGGATTATTCATTGGCTTCGGCAACTGGGCATCGACCAAGCGCCATCGCTTGCTCGGCCCCCACCAAGATCGTGCTTTGGAGCTGGTGTATGTGAGAAACGGCACGGTGGAGTGGGACTACGCTGGACGAGTCATCCGTGTCTCCTCTGGACATATTTCCTTTTCATGGCCGTGGGAGTGGCATGGGGCAGCCAATGAGCAGTTGCCCGCCTCGGATATTTACTGGATTCAAGTCCCCATGCAGTTCTCCGGATATTCTCGAAAAAGAAATCCGATCTTCGATCCTGCTCTGGGTATTGCCACAAATGAGGGGAAGTCAATCATCCGCAGTCTTCGATCCGCAAGCCATCCGGTGTTAAAAATATCCGCCAAAGCGGAATCTCTCTTTGTGGATGCGGTGGCGGCACTGCGAGCCAGCAACGGGTTGCTCGATTTCCGATCTCGCGCACTGATTCTGTGTTTGCTGGCGGAAATGTTTTCAAAAAATGAACCCGCCACATCAGGGATGAATCCCAAGTCTGGCAATCGCACCCTTTTCGCGAAATTTCTGGAGGACTTGCCACGGCGCTGCCAAGAGACATGGACGCTTAAGGAAATGGCAGCGGCCTCGGGCATGAAGCGGACTCACTTTGCCCAATCGGTGAAGGAATTAACGGGAGACACCCCATTTCAGCTTCTCAACCGCCATCGAATTAATCAGGCGATTCAACTTCTGGGTAAGAGCGAGCGATCCGTCACCGAAATCGCCTATGAGTGTGGATTCCAGTCATCCCAGTATTTTGCCACGGTATTCCGGGCGTTCACCGGAAAACCGCCCTCCAAATTCAGACCCCATAGAGGTGCATAGCGTCTATTGCTGGAGCCCTCACGCATTCCGCGCAAAAATACGATCGCACGGAACTGTCTCTACGGCTTTTTCTCTACGACGAGATCAAATGGGATATTTCACCGGCCTCCCGTAAAAAGGATGTGGCCGTTTGCTAGGTAAGCACTCCAAAGTTTTGAAGTCTTCCTACCTCCCTGCTCTAAAAAGAGGGCAGGGGGTCAGTTAAGGAGTTATTTGCTTTTGCCGAGCATAGCAGGATTCCGTTTTTTATTCGCTGAATGCTTTATTTAAAACTCCATATCATATCGTTTGCATGAAAACCATTGTCACTATTTTGGGTCTTCTTTTATTTGCGATGTTTTCCTCCAGCGGGGAGAGCGAGCGGAGCGCTGCCCAAGGTGCCGGGAAGCCGAACATCCTGCTCATTCTCGCCGATGATCTCGGCTGGTCCGACATGGGATGCTACGGGGGCGAAATAAAAACACCGAATCTCGACGCGCTTGCCCAGGACGGGCTTCGCTTTTCGCAGGCTTATAATTCCAGTCGCTGTTGTCCCTCGCGTGCCAGTCTGCTCACGGGTCTCTATCCCCACCAGGCGGGGATCGGCCGCTTTGTCGGGCGCGACACTGGAGCGCCCGGCTACCGCGGGAGCTTGAATGACAATACCGTGACCCTCGCCGAGGTCCTCAAGAAAGCGGGATACGGCACCTACATGGTTGGCAAGTGGCACGTGAACGAGCCCGGACCGACCAAGCGTGGTTTTGACGAGTTTTATGGATTCGTTCACGGACACGGTCTGGATTCCTGGGAGCCGCGCATGATGATCCGCCTGCCAGAAGGCCGTCCGCAGCGCGAATACGCGGCAGGCAAATACTTCGCCACCGATGCCATCACCGACTACGCCTTGGATTTTTTGCACACCGCACGCGAGCAGAAGCATCCCTGGTTTCTCTATGTCGCTTATCAGGCTCCGCATTTTCCAGTGCAGGCACCGCCGGAACTCACCGAGACCTATGTTTCCACCTACGAAAAAGGTTGGGATGTCTTGAGAGCCGAGCGCATCGAGCGGCTTAAGAAGCTCGGTCTTGTTCCTGACTCCCTGGCGGATCCCGGACGCTCACCGATTGAAAATATCCACGCCGCACGCAAGGCAGGGTCTGCCACTCCCGATGGGAAAAATCCCGCGTGGGACTCTCTCGACCCGGCTCGCCGCGCCGATCTCACGCGCCGCATGGCAGTTTATGCGGCCATGGTCGAGAACATGGATGCCAACATCGGTCGCCTGATCGCAGATCTTCGAAAAAGCGGCGAACTCGACAACACACTCATCCTCTTCCTCAGCGACAATGGCGCTTGTGCCGAGTGGGAGCCCTTCGGCTTTGACCTCACGGCTTCCAATTATGCCAACCCCAAGCCTGGGCATGGCGTGGATGGCAATACGAGCAGGGAGCCAAACATCCTGTATGAAGGCGAAGCACTCCAAAAGCTCGGCGGCCCCGGCAGCCTCTTCAGCTACGGTAGCGGCTGGGCAAATCTTTCCAATACGCCGCTCTGGCTTTACAAGCACCATGCACACGAGGGAGGCATTCGCTCCCCGATGATCGCGCACTGGCCGGCACGCATCCGCGACAAAGGCGCGATTTCGAATCAGGTCGCTCATGTCATAGATATCATGCCCACCGCACTTGAGATCGCGCATGCCTACTATTCGTCTGAGGCTCCATCATTGGAGGGTAGGAGCCTCCTTCCCTCATTCAACGGGGACGCCCCTACGTCTCGTAACATCTTTTTTGAGCATGAGCGCAATGCCGCCCTGCGCGAGGGGGACTGGAAGCTCGTCGGCAAGGGAGCCTTAGCAAAGGAGGGGGTGCGCCCCGAAGTAAAGTGGGAACTCTACAATCTCGCTGCCGATCCAAACGAACAGCATAACCTTGCCAAATCAGAGCCGGATCGGGTGAAGGAAATGGCCGACAGGCTTCTTGCCGAGGCTTGGCGCACGCACGCCTTGCCATCGCCCTGATCTCTTCCGTGAGGGAATTGAATTGCTTTTTTCAAATCCTCTCTATTTTTTCCTTAGTGTCATTAAACCAGTCGTCCTTCCAAAAGAAGACGCGTCAGTTTTAAATCCCCAACCAAACGACATGAAAAAAACTCTCACCGCCCTCCTGCTTTCTTCATTCGGAATGCTTATCCTTTGCATGCAGCCCGCGCTGGCCGGGCATCCACTCGTTCAAAACGGATGGCTAAAATCTGCTAACGACACGAGTGTCACGCTCACCCTTCCCAAAAATGCTCCCGACTTGACGTTCACGTTTGCCCCCGATTTAACAATCGATTTTTCGGGTGATGTGAAAGGCACTGCAGCCGACCTCCAGGCAATGGTCGCGCAAATGGGCAAGGAACGCATCATCGTGAACATCCGTCGCGATGCTCCCGAGAGCACGACAGCAGTAAAAGTCGGCATCAAAGCCCCCAAGCCTGCACCCGCACCAGAAACCGCCCCTGCCGCTGATTCTGGTGCTGTCGCCACGCCGGCCACTGAGTAAAGTGCGCACAAATCAAGACGCTTGTTTCCAACCACTCCAGCTATGAAAAAAACCATCTGTTTCGCAGCGATCGTCTCG
Organism: Terrimicrobiaceae bacterium; assembly: GCA_044352905.1. Classification (GTDB taxonomy): domain Bacteria; phylum Verrucomicrobiota; class Verrucomicrobiia; order Chthoniobacterales; family Terrimicrobiaceae; genus UBA967. The sequence goes on from JBILCY010000002.1 coordinate 12,879, forward strand.
CTCTTCACCCTCATGGAACCCGCTTTGGCCAGCCATCCCTTGCTTCAAAACGGGTTCTTGAAAGCCTCCACCGACAATTCGGTGACGATTGCCACCCCCAAAGACGGTGACATGACCTTCAACCTCTCCGAAAAAACCAAGATCCGCTTTGCGGGTGAAGATGGCACAGTGGCCGATCTTCAAGCTCTCGTAGCCAAGATGGGCTCCCAACGGATTCTCACAAACATCCGTCGTGACGCCCCCGATAGCTCCAATGCGGTATTGGTGGGCCTAAAGGCGGCTAAGCCTGCTGGTGCCGCCGCCCCTGCGCCAACACCGGCAGCGGATGTAGCTCCTGCTGTAGAAGCGGCTCCTTCTCCGGAAGCACCCGCGCCCGCTACGGACAATGCCTCCGCAGCCGAGTAGTGTCTTCCTGTTTCACTGCAAACCCATCCCAACCTCTTCAGCCAAGTAAAAGCCCCAACCAACAAAGAAAACTCCAGCTTCCATTATGAAAACACGTAACATCATCAAAACCTTCTTAGTCACAACCGCATCCCTTGTCCTCTCCGGTGTCTTTGCCGTGGCTGCTCACCCGCTGATTTTCAATGGCGTTATCAAATCGATTACCGACACAACGGTGCAGCTCGGAGAGACGACATTCACCATGCTGCCAGCATGCAAGATTTCATTTGAAGAAGCCCCTGGCACAGTTGCCGAGGTGACCGCTGCCATGGCCGCAAATCCTCGCCTCGTGGGGGTGATTCGTCGCGAAGCTCCAGACAGCACCAATATCGTGATGCTTGTGGTAAAAGCCAACAAGCCTGCGGTTCCAGCTGCCACGCCTGCCGCTCCTGCAACAGACTCGGCTCCAGCAGTGCAAACGCCTGCAGAGGCGGCCCCGGCTGAGTAACAAGCCTCTTTTACGACATCCCGATGTTTTCGGAACGCCATGACCGAGGTCATGGCGTTTTGATTACGTGCGGATAAAAATAGAGAGCTTTTTACAACGGAGTTCTCAGAGCACAAAGAGAGGAGCAATCGTTTTGCCTTTTCCTTCGTGGTCAAGTCTCACCACGGCCGTGCTTCGCTCCTCCAGACTTTGTGGCATCGTGTGAGACCCCTGTATTTTTTAATCCGTTATCAGCTACTCGCCGCCTGCCACAGCGGCTGCGCCGCCCCCAGGTCTCCAATTTTTTTCTTGGGTGCTCTCGTGGGATAGGTGTGAGATCCGCAATTTTTTCAAAAAGCCATTGACAAAAATACAAACAATTGTTTTTTTAATATTGTTTCCTTCTCCACCACTATGCCCCCCAACAACAATCACCCTGGTGAAGTGGCTTCCCGAAGCGTTTTGTGGAACCTGGGGAGTCGTCTTAATTCTCTGTTGACGGCGTCCACCAATCAAAAACGGGTTATTCAGAACTGCAGGCAAAGCGTTGCATGCTTTGTTTTCGTTATTCTCATCCTGCACTCGAGCTTGGTGTATGCAGGCACCTATACTTGGACTGGAGCCACCTCGGGGAATTTTGGAGTCTCAACGAATTGGGATACTGCGCCAACTTTTAATAATACTGCTGACCTTATTTTTGACGCGGCGAGTGCCAACTCCACGACGGCATCACCTTCTTTTCTTGGTGCGGCGAGAACGATTCGCTCAATTTCTTTCGGAGCCGATGCTGACACAGATTTATTGATTCTGCTGGCGACTACGGCTGCCGACAGCGCCGCTGCAAATGCACAGATGACGGATAGCACAGGAACGGCAAGTATGATTGTTAGTGCAGGTGCCTCAGGGAATTTCCAAATTGGTAACGCAGTCGGTCTAGTTCGCTTGGACAACAACTTGCTCGTGGACCACAATGGCAGCGGAAATCTTACATTAAGAGGAATCACAACTGGTGCAAATCAAACAAGATTCATCACAAAAAACGGAACGGGAACACTCGTAATTGGTAATGGCGCAGGTATAACCTACATCTATCAGGGAGGCATTATCTTAAATAGCGGTTCGATTGTAATGCGTAATTCCAATGGAAGTGGTCTTGGGACTGGCGCTGCTACTCTTTCCCTTAACGGAGGCGCTCTAAAGCTTAGTGTGGCAATAAACACAGCCTACGGCAGAAATACCACTGTCAGTGCAAATTCCAAAATCATTACATCCAATTCCGGTGGTGGTTCCGGTTTAAATTACACCCTTGGCACCCTTTCCATCGGAGCTAATACTCTGACAGTTGATGGCGAAGATTTCACCTCTGGAACCGGCCAAGTGACTTTCGGGGTCACGACCCTCACAGGAAATGCCATCTTTACTGTTACAAATCCGACCAGTGGTTCCGGTGTAACAAACCTAAACTTAGGTGCGATTGGAGATGGAGGCTCTGGATTTGGGCTAACAAAAAGCGGCAATGGCACTCTGACAATCAACGCCACCCATACCTACACCGGGGCGACGGTGGTGAATGCCGGCACCTTAGCTCTCGGGACGGCGGGCAACCTTTCCGCAAGCACGGCGCTAACCGTTAGTGGCACACTTACAATGAATGCCATTTCGGGATCATCTCTCACCGTGGCTTCTCTCTCGGGAAACAGTTCGGGATCTGTCGTCATGGGTGCAAAAAATCTCATAGCAGGGGATTCAAACAACACGGACTTTGGAGGCGTTCTTAGCGGCACTGGCGCGTCACTAACAAAAAACGGAAGCGGCACGCTGACCCTCTCAGGAGCCAACTCCTACACCGGAACCACCACGATAAATGCCGGCACTCTTCAAATCGGTAACGGCGGCACGACCGGCAGTCTTTCTACTAGCAGCGCGATTACCAACGATGGTGCTTTGGCATTCAATCGAAGCAACACTGTCACGCAGGGCACGGATTTTACATCGACCGCCATCGGCGGGACTGGGGCGTTAGTTCAAAACGGCTCCGGAACATTGGTTCTCGGATCTGCAAATACCTATTCCGGCGGCACGGTATTCAACGCCGGCACGATCCAAGTGGACAATGCCAATGCGCTTCACACCTCCGGCAACCTGACCTTCGGTGGCGGTGCCCTGCGCTATGGCAGTGGCATCACGCAGGATTTTTCGTCACGCATTAAAAACAGCGGCTCAGCCATCGTCATCAACACTAACGGAGAGAATATCACTTTCGGCAGTGTTATAGACTCCTCTAATATCGGGGGCCTGACGAAAAACGGGGCTGGCGATCTTACGCTCTCGGGGGCAAACACCTTCACTGGAAATGTCACCCTTAATACTGGCCGATTGATCCTCGGCAACGACTCGGCAATGGGTGGAGCCACGGGAAGCATTGTAATCAATGGTGGCACAATCGATGTCACAGCTGCACGGACACTGAGTGGAAACAAGGCACAAAACTGGAACGGCAACTTCACCTTTGCCGGTTCGAACACATTAAATATGGGGGGCGGAGCCGTTACGCTCGGGGGCAACTCCACCGTAACCGTAAGTGCCAGCAGCCTAACGGTAGGAGGGAATATTTCCGGGTCACATGGATTGGGCAAATCCGGTGCAGGCAGCCTGGTCCTCTCGGGTAGTAATTCCTACACTGGCGCGACGACGATCAATTCCGGCACGGTGGTTTTCGACGGGGCCAATGCCCTGTCCTCCAGCACCTCACTGTTGGATGCCGGCACTGCAACTCTGAGCTTCCTGGATGGTGCCACCAACACCACTAGTGTCTCTGGAGGGCTAACGCTCAATAACAGCGCCTTTATCTTCGATCTCAGTGGATCCTCGGCAGACCGCCTGAACTTCGGCGGATCGGCCTCTCTGTCTGGAACAAATACCATCAATATCAATTTTCTGAGCGCGGCATCGGCTGGAAACTTCACGCTTTTCACCGCCGCCGGGGGCCTCAATTCCTCCTGGAGCCTCGATCCCAGCGTGATTCAGTCCGGCTTTACCTTCACACTGGACCAATCCTCCGCGACACAGCTGGTGCTTATCGTCGCTTCAAGTTCCAGCGGCCGCTATTGGACCGGTGAGGCCAGTAACAACTGGTCGGGCGTGAATTTCAGCACGACCTCCGGAGGATCCGCTACGCTCTCAGGCGCGGATTTGGATGGGGACTCCGACTTGATCTTCGCGGGAGATACGCCGAGCAATCTCGCGACCATCATCTCCTCGGACTACACGATCGGCTCACTCGCCGTCAGCACGCCGGGAGTCTCGATCAACGGATCCTACACCATCACGGCCAACAAAACCGGCGATGCCGTTTACAGTGTGACCGCAACCAGTGGCACCACAAACATCGGCGCCAGCCTTGCGGGCGGCGGGGCTGGTCTTACCATGGCGGGTGGAGGAACGTTGGCTCTCAATGGCGCAAACACCTATAGCGGTAACACCACCATCACCTCGGGAACCCTGGCGATCAACAATGCCAACGCCATTTCCAACGGAACACTGATTATCACCGGCGGTTCCCTCAACAACACAAGCGGCGGGGCAATCACTTTGGCGACCAACAATGCCCAAAGCTGGAACGGTGATTTTGCTTTTGTCGGCACTAATGATCTGAACCTCGGCACAGGCAGCGTGATGCTCGGTGCCACCCGCTTGGTCACTATCACCGCAGGGAACCTCACGGTGGAAGGCAGTATCGGCGCAACAGCGTTCGGACTGACCAAGGAGGGGGCTGGAACGCTCGTCCTCAGCGGCTCCAATGCCTACACAGGCACCACCACCATCAATGCCGGCACACTTCGCATTACAGGCGGAAATGCCATCAGTGATTCCGGGGTTGTGAGCCTTGCGAATGCCGCAGGAGTGGGCTTCCAAGTCAACAGTAGCGAAACAATCGCCTCCTTGCAGGGTGGGGGGGCAATCGGTGGGACAGTCACCATGGCCTCCGGGCACACGCTGACAGTTGCTGAAAGTGGCTCGCAGACGTTTTCAGGAGTGATCGGCGGGGCTGGGGCCTTGGTTTTGAACGGCAGCGGCACGATGTCATTGGCGGGAGCGAACACCTACTCTGGGGGAACAACCATCACTGCGGGAACCCTCTCGATTGGCGCGGGAGGAACCACCGGTTCGCTATCCACCTCAAGCACGATCGTCAACAATGGAGCCTTGGCCTTCAACCGGTCCAATACCCTGACGCAAGGCGCCGACTTTACTGCCTCGGCGATTACTGGAACCGGCGCGCTCATTCAAAATGGCAGCGGGACGACCATCCTTACGGCTAACCAAGGCTATACAGGGGCGACCATCATCAATGCTGGAACGCTGCAGATTGGCAATGGCGGCACATCTGGTTCGCTTTCCACATCCAGTGCCATCACAAACAATGGCACTCTGGCATTCAACCGCTCCGACGACATTACCCAAGGCACCCACTTCAGCGCCAACATCACCGGCACCGGTGCCCTTGCCAAAAACGGCTCGGGCAATCTCACGATCGGCGTGGCTAACAGTTACACTGGCGGCACGGTGATCAATGCCGGAACGCTCCAAATCCGCAACGCCAGCGCTCTGGGAACTTCCGGCACCATCTCCTTCGGCGGTGGCACATTGCAGTGGGGAAATGTTACCACCGATCTTTCCTCCCGCTTCAGCACCGCTGGTGGGCAGGATTTTAAATTCGATACGGGAACGAACCTCGTTACATTTAACACCGGCATCAGCAATGCCGGGGGAACAGTCACGAAAGACGGGTCAAATTCCCTACGTCTTGCCACTGCTAATACCTTTTCCTCACTCACCATCAATTCCGGCAATGTCCGAGGCGGCAATAGCGCCAACACTTTCGGTGGATCAGGCGCGTCGATTTTCATGAATGGTGGATCTTTGAGTTTTAACACCAACTTGGCCGGAAATGGTAACTATACTAATAATGACCTTTTTATCCAAGGCGATGCCACCATCACAAATAGTAATAGCGTTGTAGGAGGCACGGCTACTTACTTCTTATTTGGTAATCTCACTATTGGATCTAACACACTTACCGTTGCTCCAACAAATCCCGGAGGAACATCTGATGCTAAAATAACCATCACCAAAAACACTACTCTAACTGGGGACGCTACCTTTAATGTTACAGACCGTGTTAACAACGTTCTCGCCCTCAATGGAATTGCCCAAAGCGGAGGTGTCCGCAACTTGATCAAGGATGGCGCTGGAACATTGCAAATCACCGGCAGCAGTTCCTTCACCGGCACCACAACGATCAATGGTGGCGTGGTCGAAGCTGCGGCGTCAAACGCTCTGGCATCAACTTCTGAAGTCATCGTGAACACCGGTGGCTCGCTGCTGGTAACAGCCGATGGCGCGTTGGGTGCAAATGGCATCACGCTCAATAGCACCTCAACGACGGTGGCTGGATTGGCCTTCAACGGGACCTACAATGGATCGCTTGGTGTCCTGACACTAAGTCAGGACTCAATCATCGATCTGGGATCGGGAAGCGTAACAGCGATCTTCAGCCAGATCGCCGGTCTGAACGATTATACGCTGAGCATCTATAACTGGACTGGCACCACACTCTGGGATGGTGGTGATGGCAACAACACCGACCAGATCTACTTTGGATCGGGAGCAAGTGCCCATTTGGATCGCATCAGTTTTTACAGCGATTTCGGAAACAGTTTCCTTGGCACGGGCTACCAATTTAGCAGTGGAAGTTTCGCCAACGAGGTCATCCCTGTTCCCGAGCCGGAAACCTACGCAACCGCCGTGCTACTGCTGCTAGGCTGCGGCTGGCTGTATGTGAGAAGGCTGCGGCGCGATCGAATCGAAGAAGTTTAAGAAGATTGTTAACCACGGAGGTCACAGAGAACACGTAGGGAAGAAACTCAACCGCCAAGCGTAAAGGCAGGGGCCCTTGGAGATAGAGCAACGCCAGTTGGTCAGAAGGGCGGCGCGTGAGTCAAAGCTCACAGAGGACACTGAGAGGCTGGTAATCAGAAAAAGCTTTCGAACGATAAGTCGGGTGTGCAGTCCATGAAGCATAGCGTTTAAGAATTGTCTGATAATCAGCAAAGAGCATTTCTTCCCTCTGTGTTCTCTGTGTCCTCTGTGGTCAACCCCATCGTTTAACCTCAATCGAACTCCCAGTTCGGTTTTTAAAATATCCAAATCTTTGTATTGAACTGGAGCGGTATTTTGGTCTAAATACCGCCCATGGGAACAATTCCCGCCAACGAAAAAGTGCATGTTCCGGCACTGGAAAAAGGTTTGTCTGCCTTGGAGTGTGTGAATGCAAGCGCCATGCCGATGAGTTTGACGGAGATTTCGCGTGCTTGTGGCTACTCCGTATCGGAAATGCAACGGGTGATCCCGTGTTTGGCGGCAAACGGTTATTTCCTACGAGATTCCCGTGGGCTTTATCGTGCGAGTTCCAAGTTATTCCGCATTGCCAATCAGCATCCTCCTTTTAGGGAATTGGTCGCGAATGCAATGCCTGCCATGCGAATGTTTGCATCTGAGACAGGCGAGGGGGTTCATCTCAGCGTGATGGAGAGCGGAGGTCTCTTGATTGTGGCCGACGTGCCGGGGACGGGATATGTGCGCATCGGGGTGAGGATCGGTTCGGTGCATGAGCCTGCAAAGACCGCCTCGGGACGGGTGCTGCTTGCTTTTGGAAACAATGGCGACGCCTCTGCCTATAAGGAAATTGCGCGCCAGGGATACGAATTCACTCCGAGTCATCTGCTCAAGGGAGTGCAGGATTTGGCGGTTCCTGTGCGTGGCCGCGATGGGACGGTGATTGGCGCGCTGGCCACCTCTTGGCTGGATCGTGTGGACGAGGAAAAACGCTTGGAAGGCGATATTTTGGAAGCGCTCCAAAAATGTGCCGAGAGCATCTCGAAAATGTTTGAACCCTAAAGAACCGCAAAATTCTACCCCCTGAAAAAATCCCTAGAATAAAAACCATGAACACAGCGATCGGAAAAAACGTTCTTGTCACTGGCGCCAGCCGGGGAATCGGCCTTGCGGCTGCGGAGGCATTTGCCTCGGCGGGATGCAATGTTGTTTTAAACAGCTATGGCGACCCGGATCGCCTCCGCAGTGCTGCGGAGGGTCTTGCGAGTCGCTTCCAGATTACTGCGCATTCTGTAGAAGCCGATGTCGCCAATGCGACCGATGCGCGGGCAATGACCCGTCGTGCCGCCGAACTTCTCGGTGGCATCGACATCGTGGTTTGCAATGCGGGCATATGCCATTTCAAGCCCTTCATGGATCTCACCGATGCGGATTGGCAGCGGCATGTGGGCATCAATTTCGACGGTGCCTTTTATGTGTCGCAGGAGGCGGCAAAAATCATGCTCGAGCAAGGTCGCGGCGGACGGATCATCTTTACGACCAGCGTGGGTGCTGTGCGCTCAAATCCTACCCAAACTCACTACTGCGCCACCAAAGGCGGCTTGCACGTCCTCATGCAGGGAATGGCCCTGGAACTCGGGCGGCTGGGCATCAATGTCAATGCCGTGGCTCCAGGCTGGATTCACACGGAGATCAACCACGAGGCCTCGACGACCCCGGAAATCGCAAATCCATTCCTTCAAGGCCGCTGTGCCTTGGGCCGCTTTGGCGATCCTGATGATCTCAAGGGTGCCTATTTTTTCCTAGGCTCCAAAGAAAGTGCCTACGTGAACGGCTCTACCATCACGGTCGATGGAGGCTGGTTGGCCCAACTCTGATATTTCCTATGTTCACCATCAAATCTGTAAGCATCACGCCGCTCACTTACCCCGAGCCCCACGACCACAACCGCATGCGGCACATCGCTGTGGCGCGTGTGGAACTCTCCGACGGCACGGTCGGCTGGGGAGAGGCGATCACGATGTGGCCCGAATGTTCCAAAGCGGTAAAAACCGTCGGCGAGGAGGGGCTCGCGCCACTCGTCATCGGTGAATCGCCGCTGGATTCCGAGCGTCTCTGGGACAAAATGGTGGCCCACGTGTGGTGGTATGGACGCGAGGGCGTGGCGGCCATGGCAATCAGCGCGATCGACACAGCGATCTGGGACGCCAAAGGCAAGCTGCTCGGCCAACCGCTCTGCCGCATCTTTGGCGCTCGCAAACGCGAGGCAATCCCGGTGATGGCCTGCATCCACCTCAATATGGAGGACATGGATTGGAATCTGTGTGAATTCACTGCATTCCGCGATTGGGGATACAAAATCGTCAAAGGCGGCTGGGGGGTGCGTCCGGGACCGGTGCTCGGTGAAAACCGCGATCTTGATATGACGCTCGCTCGCGGCATCCGCGACATCATGGGCGAAAATGGCGACTTTGTGTTGGACATCCTCGCCGCCCGCACACGCTGGGATGTGAACACCGCCATTCGACGCATTCGTGAGATGGAGCCGCTGCGTCCGCTATGGATTGAAGAGCCTCTGCCACCTTGGGACTACGCCGCGCACGCGGCCCTGCGTGCCGCTATCGCCACACCGATTGGAACCGGCGAGCAGGAGTGGACACCGGAGGGTTACCGTCGGCTCATTGCCGCCGGGGCGGCTGATGTCGTGCAAGTCGATCCGGGTCGGTGCCTGGGTGTCACGGGCTGCCTCAAAACAGTAGCCATTGTCGAGGCGAACCATCTTAAATTTTCCACCCACACGTGGAGCAGCGCGATCAATACGGGCGTTGGCGTTCATCTTCTGGCTGCCTACACCTCGGGTGCCGCAATGGATTTCAAGCCCCATCCCTCGCCGATGCAGCACGAGCTGGTCGATAACCCATGGGAACAAAAGGACGGCCTCCTGCCCGTCCGCGAAACGCCGGGACTCGGTGTCACTGTGCGCGAGGAAATCGTCAAAAAATACACACTCTCCTGATTATGGAATTCCAAAACAAAACCATCCTTATCACTGGTGGTGGCAGTGGCTTCGGCCTTGCCAGCGCCAAGCAATTTGCCGCTCTCGGCGGACGCGTCCTCGTGGTTGACCGCCAGGAGCAGCGGGCTCAAGAGGTTGTCGCCTCATTGGAGTCGCCGACTGGAGCAAAGCATCTCGCGATCATCCGCGACCTCCGTCCCGCCGAGTCCGCGCGCGAGATTGTCGCCGAGGCACTCGACAAGGCCGGTGCGCCAGACGTTCTGGTGAGTTCCGCTGGTGTCTGCCATTTCAATGCCATCAATGCCATCTCGCCGGAAGAATGGGACGAGGTGCTCGAGATCGATTTGCGCGCCCTGTTCTATGTGGGCGTTGCTGCCGCCGAGGCGATGAAGGCCGCCGGAAAAGGTGGCTCGATCATCAATCTCGCCTCCAATGCCGCCCGCAAAGGGCGTGCCCTCTCGGCCCACTACGCCGCTGCCAAAGCCGGTGTCGTAAGTGTGACCGAATCCCTCGCACTAGCCTATGGTCCGGCGAACATTCGTGTGAATACCGTAAGCCCGGCCGTCGTGCTCACGCCGATGTGGGAGCAAAACTTTGCGGAACTCGTGAAGATCACCGGCAAGACGCCTGCGCAACTTGCCGAGGCATGGACAAACCAAACGCCGCTCCGCCGCCTCGGATCTCCCGATGATATCGCCAACCTCATTGTCTTCCTCGCCGGGCCGAAGGCGGAATTCATCACCGGCCAGCACATCAATGTGTGCGGAGGATTCATGCACACCTGCTGATTTTTTTCCTATGAACCCAACCCACTGGTCCACCCCCACCGAGGCGCCGCTCGTTACGCCATTTCCATTCACCTTCCGCGATGTGGAGGTGCTGACACTTGTTTATCGCACCACTCCCGAGGCTGTTCAGCGGATGCTGCCCGCGCCTCTGCGGGCGATCAGCGACCAGGTGCTCGTCCACATTTACAATATGGGAGATGTGGATTGGCTTGGGCGTTATGGCGAATGCAATGTGATGCTCGGCGCGGAACTTCCCGGCAAGGCAGTGGGCGGGTTTTCGCCATTCCTTTTCCTCAACAGCGATGGTGGTCTCACCCAAGGGCGCGAGGTGCATGGTCAGCCAAAGAAATGGGGGAATCCGCGCATCGAGTATCGTAGCGATCTCATCGTGGGCATTCTGGAGCGCAATGGTATCGAGTGCTGCACGGGCACAATGGCCTACAAGCAGCAGCGTGGGGCGATCGAAGACCTCAAGCGCAGTGCCTTCGATTTTTCGCTCAACCTCAACTACAAGGTCCTCCAGCACATCACGGGCGAATGCGCTGTTCGCCAGATCACCAGCCGACGCCTGGCTGATGTGAAAATCCATGAATGCTGGCGAGGTCCGTGCACTGTGGAACTTCGCCCCAATGCCCAGGCTCCACTCCACCGCCTGCCGGTGGTCGAGGAACTCGAGGGCTACTACTGGAAGGCGGAATTCACCCTCGTTCCCGGCGAAATCCTTCACGACTACCTCAAATGAAAAAGCCCATCGTCTGTATCACCGACTACGGATTCGCCAATGTCGATTCCGAGCGCCGCATCATCGAAGCCGCCGGAGGCGAACTCCGCACGGGGCAGTGTAAAACACCGGCCGAAGTTCTTTCCTTCTGCGCGGATGCCGATGTGGTCATCGCCCAATGGGCGCCGATCAACGCCGAGGCCATCGCTGGTTTGAAGAACTGCAAGGGGCTCGTCCGCTACGGCATCGGTGTTGACAATATCGACCTCAAGGCGGCTGCCACAGCTGGCATTCCCGTTGCCAATGTGCCGGACTACTGCATCGACGAAGTGGCCGACCACACACTCTCTCTTGCATTGTCGCTGGTGCGGCAGTTGGGCACCACCGACGCCCGGGTGAGGGCAGGGGAGTGGAGCATCACGCCACCCGCCAAAAACATTCCCGCCCTGCGGAAGATGACTTTTGCCACGGCCGGATTCGGGCGCATCGCCCGGGCGGTTCTCGCGCGAGCCGCGGCATTTGGCTGCAAGCCTGCCGCCTACGATCCCTATGTGCCCGCCGAGGTTTTTGAGAAAGCGGGCGTTGCAAAGCTCTCGGTCGATGAATTGTTCGCGCAAGCGGACATCCTCTCGCTCAACCTTCCACTCACAGAAGAGACCCGCCATTTTGCCAATGCCTCCCGACTGGCAACCATGAAACCCCATGCCATCATCGTGAACACGGCGCGTGGCGGACTTATCGATACGCACGCCCTTGCCGACGCCCTCTCCAAGGGCACGCCCTTCGCGGCAGGTCTCGATGTTTTCGAAAGTGAGCCCCTCGAAAGCAACCATCCTCTCCGCAAGGCACCGAATGCTCTCCTCACCTCCCATACCGCATGGTTCAGCGCCGATAGCGTCGGCGAACTCCAGCGCCTTGCTGCCGAGGAGGCTGCTCGCCGTCTGTGTGGTGAAAACTTTAAAAACACCGTTAATACCGTTAAAGCCTGATGAAAAAAATCCCCCTGTCCTGCGCGGACTTCACGTTCCCGCTTCTCTCGCACGAAGCGTCCTGCCGTCTCATCTCGATGCTTGGCGTGGAGGGCGTCGATATTGGCTTTTTCACCGAGCGCAGCCACATCCGGCCCGAGCAAGTCGAGGGTCGTGAGGCGCTGGAGGGTGCCAACCTCAAGGCCCGCCTTGCGGATCTCGGTCTCAAGGTCTCCGATGTGTTTCTCCAAACAGGGGCGACGCATGATCAGCGCGCCGCCAACAATCCCGACAAGGCCCAACGCGAGGCCGGTTTTGACATGTTTCGTCGGGCATTGGACTTTGCAGTTGCCAGCGGCACTCGCCATGTGAGTAGTCTGCCCGGCGTTTCGTTCGCTGGCATATCGGATGCCAATTCACTGAAACTTGCTGCGGAGGAATCCTCGCGCCGCGCCACGGCTGCCGCTGCGATGGGGTTGCAATACTCCATCGAGCCCCATTTCGGCTCCATAGCTCCGACTCCTGAAAAGGCGTTGGAATTCGTCAAGCTCGCGGGAAATGTGACGCTCACCCTCGACTACGGGCATTTCATTTATGCTGGGTTTTCCAACGAGGAAATCCATCCTTTGCTCGACCATGCCGGCCATTTCCACGCGAGGGGTGCCGCCAAGGCCCGCCTCCAAGCACCGGTAACGGATAACATTATCGACTTTGCGACTGTGAAAGACCGTCTCACCGCTCGAAATTACGACGGATGGATCTGTTTGGAATACGTGTGGATCGATTGGGAAGGGTGCAACCGCTGCGACAATGTCTCGGAGACAATCCTCCTGCGCGACCTCATCAGCAACGCTTAACAATATTTTAATTCCTCTTGATTCGGGCTCTTCTATACAAATCAAATACCCATGAAAATCATCCGCTACGCCGACAAATCGAATGTCATCCACTATGCCGTCCAACATGCCGATGGGCGCAACGAGCGTCTCGAAGGCTGCATTTACGAGAATCCGAAGCCAACTGGCGAGGCGGCGGATGTCGCCAAACTTCTTGCACCCATCGAGCCGAAGACCATCTTTTGCATTGGTCTCAATTACCGCCGCCATGCCGAGGAGACCGGTGCCAAGATTCCCGAGCGACCGGTTGTTTTTATGAAGTCGGCCAGCTCACTCCAAAATCCCGGCGACCCTATCGAGATTCCCACACACCTTGCCAGCCACGAGGTGGACTACGAATGCGAACTCGCCATCGTGATTGGCAAGAAATGCAAGAATGTCTCCCGTGCCAACGCCCTTGATTACGTGCTCGGCTACACGTGCGCAAACGATGTCAGCGCCCGCGATTGGCAGATCAAGCTCGGTGGCAGCCAGTGGTGCCGTGGCAAGACCTTCGACACCTTCGCGCCGATGGGCCCCTGCCTCGTCACGCGTGACGAGATTCCAAATCCCAACAATCTCGGCATTCGCACGATCCTCAATGGCAAGCCGGTGCAGGATTGGAATACCGACGACATGATTTTTGACGTTCCTGCCATCATCGAATTCCTGAGCGGCAGCACCACGCTCCTGCCCGGCACCGTGATCCTCACCGGCACTCCGCACGGCGTCGGCATGGCATCAAACCCGCCTGTCTGGCTCAAGCCCGGCGACTCCGTCACCATCGAAATCGATTCCATCGGCGCGCTCACCAATCCTGTGGTTTTGGAATTGTAAAAATAATCTCTTCGGCGCAGAAACGGCTGTATGAGTTTTTGCCCCGACGTTTCTTTTAAGCGCTTGCTTCATTTAATGCTCAGCGTTGTAGGGGCATTAGCCATGGCCTGCGCTGTTTCTCATGGATCGGATGAGATCATTGACGATCAAGTGGTGGAGCTGGAGTTCGTCAAAAAGATGCAGGAGCCATCCATCACCGCAAAAGCTCTCGTATTAAATGAGTTGCCGGATATGGACAACAAGGCATTCCATCTGCCCGTTGCGTCTGGAGCGATCGAGGCTTCGCCGGATGAGATTTATCGCTTATGCCATCCCGCCGTGGTTGTTTTTGGGTCCATTCGTAAATGTGAAAAATGTCCCAAATGGCATCCCAACTTAGCCACCGCTTGGATCGCCTCTCCTGATGGGCACGTTGTAACCAACTACCACGTTATCGATCAGAAAAAGGCGCAGTTTGGGATTATGACCGCCAATGGTGAAGTCTACCCGGTCGTGGAAATTTGCGCTTTGGACAAAGTTGGAGACGTGGCGGTCTTGAAAGTGGATACACGAGGAGAAAAACTGCCCTTTCTACGACTCGGCTCCGAGGTGAAGCCTGGTGATGAAATTTCCATCATCAGTCATCCGTCTTTTCACTTTTGGTATCTCAGCAAGGGAGTGGTGGCCAGGTTCTCCCGCCACAGTGGCGAAGAGGGAAGTCCGACATGGATGAATGTGACAGCAGACTACGGTGTCGGCAGTTCCGGTGGACCGGTGCTCGATCGCAAAGGATCGGTGGTTGGAATGGTTTCTTCGACTGAAACGATTCACAGCCAAGTTATTGATAAAGGAGAAGATACTGAGATGGGGGTAATCAAAATGGGGCCTTTCGATTTTCGTTTTCTTTTGAGCGACAACGGAAAAAATACATTGAAAGGCGACACGCAGATGGTGGTTAAGCATTGTGTTCCCCTGCCGGTATTGGAAAAAGCGCTTTCTAAAAAGTAACGTATTTCCAGATAAGAGCCCTCATCTTTGGATGAGCAACTGGATGCGTGGTGAGCAAGCGGGATCAAAACCCTCATCGTGCACTCGAGTTGTGGTTTTTTACTTCGGCAGACCTCACCTTGCTTCCGGTTTTGAAGGGTGTCCCTGTGGGGTGAAGACCCACTTATGCATTTTATGAAGTGTGGGCAGATTAGAATCCATGAAAATGGATTGCGCGATACGAAGAGGAAGATTGCCTGGAATCTGGCCACGGGAGTGCTTTTCTGCGAGGCGGATGTTTCGTCTGCCTTTGGCCATATCGGCGATATGCTTGCTCCTTGCCGCGTGCGATCCGATGAAATCATCGAGGGGATTTCGCCTTCCCGATGGGGATGCGCTGAAGGGCAAGCAGGCCTTTGTTGCACTGAAATGCAATACCTGCCACAGCGTCGATGGAGTGGAGTTGCCACCTCCAACCCAGTTTAACATCCGCTTGGGTGGTGAAACGCTTCAGGTAAAAACCTACGGGCAACTGGTGACGTCGATCATCAATCCATCGCACATCATCAGCAGGCGCTACCTCGATGAGCTGAAAGACGCAAAGGAATCACCTATGCCCAATATCAACCGCGAAATGACGGTCGAGCAAATGATCGACCTCGTGGCCTTTCTCCAACAGCACTACAAACTGGTGCAGCCGGAGGGAACGTTTCCCTATTACAATTGATACCAATGGCGCTCTTCTTTCCGGCAGAGGCAGCCTCACATCCGCTCGGGACACTTGATTCCGAGGAGCGCAAGACCATGGGAGAGCGTGCGGGCGGTAAGATTGCTTAAAACCAGACGGCTGGCTTTGAGGGATGGGTTGGCTTTCAGCACCGGACACGCTTCGTAGAATGAGTGGTAGGTATTTGCGAGTTCGTAGAGATAGTTCGCAAGAATGTTCGGGCGGAAGTCGTCGAGCACAACGGGCAGGGTCTCGGCATATTGCAACAGCTTGATGCCAAGGGCGCGTTCGGCGGGTTCGTTGAGGCTGATCGGTGCGGAGAGGTTGGCAGGTTCGGTAGCTTTACGGAAGATCGAGCGAATGCGGACGTAGGCGTTTTGCAGGTAGGGAGCGGTATTGCCCTCAAAGGCCAGGAGCTTGTCCCAGGAGAATACGTAGTCGGTGAGACGGTTTTGGGAGAGTTCGGCGTATTTCACTGCTCCGAGTCCGATGAGGCGAGCGGTCGATTCAGCCTCTTCGGCTGGTAGTTGGTCGGCACGCGTGGCGATGATCTTGCGGGCGCGTTCCACGGCTTCGTGTAGGACTTCGGCGAGACCCACATTCTCGCCGGAGCGGGTCTTCATAATTTTGCGATCCTCTCCCAAGATGCTGCCAAAGGCGATGTGGCGGAGGTCACACTCGCAGCCCATCATTTTTGCAGCGCCAAAGATTTGCTGAAAATGCAGGGCCTGCGGGGCTCCGACGACATACCAGATGGCATTGGGATGCCAGCGTTGGACGCGGTAGTCGATGGTGGCCAGATCGGTGGTGGCGTAAAGGAAGCCGCCGTCGCTCTTTCGGACAATGGCAGGCTTGCCTTCGAGCGTGGGAATGTCGGGAAAGAAGATGCAAAGTGCGCCGTCACTCTCCTTGGCGATGCCGCGTTTCTCGAGTTCCGCGCAAAGTGGTGCCAGTGCGTCGTTGTAGGCGCTCTCACCGAGTCGTTCATCGAAGGTGATGTCGAGCAGCCCGTAGAGTTTCTCAAACTCGCGCCAGGAGAGTTCCACGGTTTGTTTCCAGATGGACAGATTCTCCTCATCGCCGGACTGGAGTTTTACAAGTTCCTCACGGGCGGCCCGCTTGATGTTCTCGTCGGTTTCCTCCAAGCGGGTGACTTCGCGGTAGAGGCGAACGAGTTCGGCGATGGCATCGAGGTCTAGGGCCTCGCGGTTCAGAAAATGTTTCCACCCGTAGATGACCTTGCCAAATTGGGTGCCCCAGTCGCCGATGTGGTTGTCGGCAATCACGTCGTGGCCGAGAAAGCGGGCCACGTGCACTAGGCAGTCGCCAAGAATCGTGCTGCGAATGTGACCCACGTGCATGGGCTTCGCGACATTTGGAGAGCTGAAATCAACGATGATGTGCTTGGGGTTGGCAACGGTGGCCACACCAAGGCGCGGATCGGTGGCAAGTTGGCTGACGGCTTGTGAGAGGAAAGAGGGGTCGAGGTGGAAATTAATAAATCCCGCTCCAGCGATCTCCGGAGTCGCGGCCAGATCGCTGACATCCAGCTTGGCGATGATCTCGGTGGCGAGTTGGCGCGGATTGGTCTTTTTTTCCTTTGCAAGAACCATGGCGACATTTGACTGATAGTCGCCAAAACGGGTGTCGGCTGCTTGCGAGACATCGCCTTTTGAAGGGTCGAGACCAGCAGAGGCAAGAGCGTCACGGAGTCGGGCAGAGAGAAGTTCGCGCAGGGTAGGCATCCGGATGTTTAAAGAATCAAGTTGAACGTTGCATGGCTCTCTGGGTGAGGCATCGGCCCGGTGCGAGAGAAGGGATCCAAAAAAGGCTTTTCTTGCTGATGGCTGCCGTTAAAGAGCAAAAACTCAGGCTCGGCCGGATCGGTTTTCAAAAACCTGCAGGATGGCATTGGCATCGGGTGCCTTGCCAAGTTCATCGCGGACGGTTTTGTCGTTGAGGAACTTCGCAATGGCGGCAAGCGTGCGCAGGTGTGTTTGAAATTGGTCTTTGGGCACCACGAAGAGAACGATGAAGAAAACAGGCTCTCCATCAAGGGAGTCGAAGGGGATTCCTTTGCTGGAACGCCCGAAGGCAGCTACTACTTCGCTAACCTTGGAAGACGAGGCGTGAGGTATGGCAATGCCAAAACCGATGCCGGTGCTCATGGTCTCCTCGCGTTGGCGTATGGAGTCTAAAACGGTCTCCCGATCCGTGGTCTCGATTTTTCCCGATGCCACCAAGCGGTCCACCAACTCATGAATCGCCTCCCATCGTTCTTTTGCAGCCAACTCCGGGATGATTTGTGGCTCGGATAACAAGTTTGCCAAGGTCATGTTTTTAAGGCTTTGGATAATTAGGGAAGCAGGCGCATAGCTCAAGGAACTTTATGCACCTTTTGCCAGTTGATTTGTTGCTTTAGCGATCAACCTCGCCAAAAACCGGGTCGAGAGATCCGAGGATCGTTACGACATCCGATACCATCGAGCCAGGCAGCATCTTGGAGAGAATGCTGATGTTGCAGAACGAGGGTGAGCGAATTTTCATCCTGTAGGGGACGCCGCCACCCTTGCTGTAAATGTAAAAACCAAGTTCGCCTTTCGGATTTTCCGCGCCGAAGTAAATCTCGCCGGCAGGCGCATCGATCCCCTCGGTGGCAACGATAAAGTGGTGAATCAGTTCCTCCATCTTGGTAAGCACGGCTTCCTTGGACGGGAGTGTGCTCTTGGCATCATGGTAATTGATAGGCCCGGGAGGCAAGCGGTCGAGAACCTGCCGGAGAATATGGACGCTCTGGCGAACCTCCTCCAGACGCAGGAGGTAACGGTCGTAGCTGTCACCCACAGAGCCGATGGGGACTTCAAAATCGTAGTTCTGGTAATCGAGGTAGGGGTGCTTCTTGCGAAGATCATGATCCACGCCGCTGCTGCGAAGGTTGGGGCCGGAGAGTCCAAAGGCGATGGCATCCTCCTTGCTAATCACGCCAACTTCCTTGCATCGATCGACAAAGATACGGTTTCGGGTGATGAGCTTGTCGACTTCATCAAAGGCGGGAGGGAATGTCTCCAGGAAATCCTTGAGCATCGCGATAAAGGCGGGAGGAAGGTCCCGGGTCTGTCCGCCGACACGTGTGTAGCTCGTGGTGAAGCGTGCCCCGGAGAGCTGCTCGATGAGATTGTAGATTTTTTCCCTCTCGGTGAAGGTGTAGAGGAAAACCGTTGTCGCCCCGAGATCCATGCCTAGGCAGCCGATGCCGAGGAGATGCGATGAGATGCGCGCAAGCTCGCAGCAGATCACGCGAATTGCCTTGCCGCGTGGTGGAAGCTCCCACCCCATGAGCTTCTCGACTGCGAGCGCATAGGCGACGTTGTTTGCAATCGGAGCAAGGTAGTCCAGACGGTCTGTGTAGGGAACAAACTGGTTGTATTGCATGTTCTCGGCGATCTTTTCATCGCCGCGATGGAGATAGCCAATGTCCGGCGTGGCCTTGGTCACTATCTCGCCGTCGAGTTCCAGAATCATCCGCAGCACCCCGTGGGTGGATGGATGCGAGGGGCCCATGTTGATCACCATCTTCTCGCCAAGCAATTCATCGGTCTCCTGCATGGCCTTTATGGTGCGTGCCAAGGCGTCGGGATGCTCAAGTGTCGTTGTCGCCATCGTCTGTAATGCGGTTTCTTTTTTGAAAAATGGTCAAATAGGTCGGGGCATCAAAAGCCCACAGCCTGTGAAGTGGAACGTAAGATTCTTTGCCGCTCCCGCAAATTGCAAGCCGCATATTCGCAGCCGGGGTGGGGGGACATCATGGACTCTGACGTTTTTTTTGTCCCGGAAACCGGGGGATGATTTTTGGGCTCCATCGCGGATTCGATATGGTGCCGTTGGAGTGGTATTCAAAGAGTTTGCTCATTGGGAAAAAAACAATTCCCGGGATGCCTTGAGCATTGATCCTCATGCTCATATCGAGGTCTCCAGTGAGGAAATAAATGTCGCCGTCGCCAAACATGGTGAACCCGGTGCCGATAATCTCGATATTGCGCGTGTTGATTTTCTTGTTCCCAACCGTGAAGTCCGCTGTGGCGAGCCGGGCGGTATTGTAGAAGACGCCCGGGATGATGTTCCCCAAAATCAGAGAAAACGGTCCCAGGAATGGAATGGCAAAGACGTTCCCGTCTTCGATGCGAAGGCTGCCCTTGCCGGTCATCAACTCTTCGTTACCCATTTGAGCATTGAAGCTGTAGCGCCCACTAATCACGCCCTTGGAGTCGTCGTAGTCGAAATAAAGCTTCGTGAGGCGGGAGAAATTTACCCGGTTGAGGATCACGTCGGCGCTGAAGACCGGGTTCTTCGGATCGATGGAAACGACAGCCTTCACCCCGACATCGCCACCCATCAGTGTGGAGCGGGTTACATTGGCAGTCACCTTGTTGGAGACGACGTCCACTTTTGCCGAGGTGGGACCGAAGGAAAGCGTCTTTTTCAACAAGTCGTAATCCAGCCCTCCGGGAGCCTCGATGCGAATCGCCAGGTTGTTTTTGAGAGGATCCTTCATGTGCACCTTTCCTTGCACATCAACGGTCGGAGCGCTGCGAAAGCGATAGGGTCGGATGGTTTCGGCGATCCGAGGATCGATCCACATCATCACATCCACCGGGACAAGCGTGGAGCGGACATTTTCCAATCGAACCTCTTGCCGACCGACGTCATAGGCGAAGGATCCGGTGCCTTTACCAGCGCCTGTTTTGATGACTAGATTTTTGAAGGTCACGCATCGGTCGGTAATCTCAAAGGGGGAATCCCAACTATCGATCCATGCGCCCCTCATCGCCGTGCGGCCGATCTTGAGGTGGCCCGTGCCGCGCATGGCGGCAAAATCAAGCTTGGGCATCTTGATCGAAAGCCTCACGTCGGGCAGATCCTCAAATTCCATCCGGTCGAGAAATTCCTTGGTTTTTGGATCAAACATCGAGGCCAAATCGGTGGGCGGGATGGTGAGGTGCGCGTCGATTCGGTAGTCCTCGGGAGCAATCCAGAGGTTGCCTTTTAAAAAACCACGTTTCGCGTTTATCGCGATATCCCGCGCGTGGAATTTTCCATCCTGCCAAGCAAAGCTCAGGCCGGCATCGTGGAAGGGGGTGCCGGCAAAAGAAAGTTGGGGAGCAAGAAAACTGCCGATCACGCGCACGGAAGGCTTCGCTCCCGAAAGGTCCGCACTCACGTCGGCATTGAGTTGAGGCGGGGTGGGGAAGGAGAGCTTGTTGATGGCACTTTTGGAGGGAGCGAGGGCCTGGAGATAAGGCTGCAAATCGAGGCTCGATACCAGAGAGAGTTGCGCCTGATTGGTGTAGCGGTTCCATTCCATCGAGGCCTGCAGGTTGCCGCCATTGTCATTGATGCGAAAGATGGGGACGCGAAGTTGTCCGTTGTTGTATTCGCCTTGGGCATTGATGCTCGAGATCGCCAGCTTGCCGTGCTGCACTCGGCCGGAGGAGATTGTGAACTTGGGAATACTCAGAGATTCTGGATTCGCGGCATCCATCTCAAACGTTGCGTTGATCACAGGTTTCCCGTCTGGAAAGTCGGTGGATTTGAGTGCCGTGGTGATTTGTTTGATGAGCTTGTTGCGCGAGGAGGTATCCGCGTTGGCGTCATTCTCCTTTGCCTTGAAATCCAGCGGATTGATGATTTCTCCAGTGAGCTGAAAGCGAATGCCTTCGATCACACCTTTGAAAATGCTGAGACGAAGCCGGTCGCCTAGGATGATGATTTCGGAGGTGATGTCTCTCACATTGATACGGGGATCATCGTCTTCCGATCCTGTGGGAATGGTGGCATCGGCTTGATCGAGCGAGAGCGTATCCACCACGATCTTGCGACGCATCAGCTCGCTCATGTTCAGCGAAATCGAAATCCGGTTGATCGATGCCAACTCACGCATCGGGGGATTCTTTTCGTGAACCACAACATCATTCGCCACCAGTCCGGCAAAGGGATCAAGGGCGAGACGGCGAATATCCACCTCCACAAAATCACTGCTCAAGGCTTGCTCCAAAGCCTCTCTCGCTCCAAAGCCGATCCCATGCGTTCGTAAAAAATAAACAGCTGTCGGGATGCCGATAAAAATCAGCACCAGCAACAATCGGATGAAGCCGTGGAAAACAAAATAAACGAATGGATGAACTCTCATCTAATGAAGTCACATAAGATGCAGGGGATCGACATCCACTGCCACAAAAACGTCTTCCGGCATCGGCAGCGCATCCAGCACCGAGCGGGTAAGACGCGAGAGCTGCATCGAGGAGCCTCCACGCAACGATACTTGGAATCGATAATAGGTCTTGGCCTTCTCAAGGGGTGCTGGAACCCCTTCGCCCACTATGACGCCCTCCGGTGCCGCCGCCTTGAGTTTCCGCGAGAGCGTTTGGGCGGAAAATTCCACGCGTTCGAGCATCGTCCCGCGAAGGGTGATCATCGCCATCCTGCCGAAGGGCGGATATCCGAAGCTGCGTCGAAATTCCATTTCCTGTTCCATGAATCCCTCGAAGTCGTGGTGGCGCGCAAATTGGATCGATGGGCTGAAGGGCGTGAATGTCTGGACAAAAACCTCGCCCTCCATCTCGCCACGGCCCGCACGGCCTGAAACCTGGGTGAGAAGTTGAAACGTCCGCTCGCCTGCCCGGAAATCGGGAACGTGCAATCCGAGGTCGGCATTGACGATTCCCACGAGCGTGACGTTTGGGAAATGTAGACCCTTGGCGATCATTTGGGTGCCAATGAGGATGTCGATGCGGCCTTCCTTGAAGGCTCCCAGCGTCTCGCGGTAGGCTTCTTTCCGCGTCATGGAATCGGCATCCATGCGGGCGATGCGGGCTTTGGGAAAAATACGTTTCAGTGCCTCTTCGACTTTTTGTGTGCCCGTGCCAGCATGTCGGATTTTTGGATCCGAGCACTTCGGGCAAGCCTTTGGCGCACGGCTGCTGTGGCCACAAATGTGGCAAACGATCCGCTCGGCGGCGCGGTGGTAGGTGAGTGACACACTGCAATCCGGACACTCGCACACATGGCCGCATGCTTCGCAGATCATCGAGGTGGAGAAACCCCGGCGGTTTAGAAAAAGAATCGTCTGTTCGCCTTTTTCCATTCGTCCCTCGATGGCTGTGCGGAGGGGGCGGGACAGGATTCCCCCCTCGGGGTCGTTGCGGTTGGGGCGACGCAGGTCGAGCACATTGACGATCGGCATGCTTTTGTCGTCCACGCGTTGATTCAAGCGAACAAGGCGGTATTTACCCGTCTGGCAATTATGCCAGCTCTCCAGCGATGGCGTGGCACTGCCGAGCAACACCGCAGCGCCTTCGCGCTTGCCGCGAAGCACTGCCATGTCGCGGGCATTGTAGCGTGGGGCCTCATCCTGCTTGTAGGAGGCCTCATGCTCTTCATCCACGATGATGATCCCAGGCCTCTCGAGAGGGGCAAAAATCGAACTCCGGGCACCGATCACGATACGGGCCTCGCCGGTGTGGATCTTGTGCCATTCATCATGGCGCTCCCCCTCCGAGAGATGGCTGTGCAAAACGGCAATCTGGTCCTGTATGTCGGCGAACCGCGACTTGAAGCGCTCAACGGTCTGCGGCGTAAGCGCAATCTCGGGAACGAGAACCAAGGCAGTGCGCCCTGTATCCAATGCATGCCGGATCGCTCGCAGGTAAATCTCTGTCTTTCCCGAACCGGTCACGCCGAAAAGCAGGATGGGCAACGAGGGCTTCTCCATCTCTTCCATCACCGTTTGCATTGCGGCTTCCTGCTCGGCATTGAGAGTCAATTCCGCTCCGGCGACGTAGCGTTCCGAATGGGGGTTTCTCGCGATCACTTTGGATTCGATCACCACAAGGCCATTGCGTTCCAGTGTGCGGAACACTCCCTCGGCAACACCCGCTTTTTTTGCGGCCACAGAGACAAGAAGCGGCTGGCCGGCTTCCTGTAAAACCCTGAGCACATCCGCTTGGCGGGGTGCCCGTCGCCCGAGGCTTTCGAGTTCCTCCTCGGTGAATTGGCGCACTGCATGGACGCTGTTCTGTTTTTTTGCGGACACACGCCCATCCCGCACCGCCACAGGCAGCACGCTGCAAACCGCCGTTTCCAGTGGACAGCAATAGTAATCGGCCATCCAACGGGCGAGTTCCAACATCGCCGGACGTATCATGGGTTTCTCGTCCAAAAGGGAGACGAGATCGCGCACTGCGCTGAACTCGGTGCTGTCCAAAATTTCGATCACCGTTCCCGTGAGCAACCGTGTCCTTACCGGAACGCGCACACGCGAGCCTACTCCCAAGGCGTTTTGCATCGACTCCGGCACGCGGTAGTCGAGCAATCGCCCGGCGGCTTGGTCCGGTAATACTCTTGCAAACATGGCGCCGAATATCTTCGCCCCACGTCTTCCCCGCAAGCCCATGTCCTCTTGGCATCCTGACCTCTCTGAGCCGCGACTCTTTCCCGTTGAGTTCCTTGCCGGCTGTTCACGCCTTTTGCAGAGATTCCAAATCTTTTGAAATGCCAAAGCCTTCACTTGTTTTTATCGCCGCAAGGTGTTTGAGAGGTGCTGTGTTTCATCGCCACATGCCGCTTCGTTTCCTGTCGGGAGGTCTTTGCTGATGTCCTCTCTGTCCGAGCGGGCTGCGCAGGGTCGCAGTATTGTTGCTGTGGGAGTGAGCGCGAACGTCCTTCTTGCCGTCTTGAAAGTCAGTGCGGGCTGGTTCGGCCACTCCGATGCGCTGATAGCCGACGGTCTCGAGTCCACGCTTGATGTCATGAGTTCCATGATCATCTGGATGGCACTCAAATACGCCGAGCGCCCACCGGATTCCGAGCACCCCTATGGGCATGGCAAAATGGAATCTCTGGCAGGCGCGGCCGGAGCGATCATTCTTCTGCTGGCCGGTGTGCTTGTGGCTCTCAATAGCGTGAGGGAGATCGTCAACGGCTCACCGGATCGCCCCGGCCCGGCTGGTTTCACGCTGGGAGTGTTGCTCTTTGTGGTTGTGGCAAAGGAGGTCCTCTTTCGCCTCATGCGTCGGTCGAATGCCGAGGTGGCCAGTCGGGCTCTGGAGGCCGATGCATGGCACCATCGATCGGATGCGCTCACCTCACTCGCGGCAGCCGGGGGCATCCTAATCGCGATTATCGGTGGTCCCCGTTTTGTAAGTGCCGACGACTGGGCGGCGCTCTTTTCCTGTTTCATCATTGTCGCCAATGGGCTCCGGATGTTGCGCGCCTCGCTTGGTGAACTTCTCGATGAACAAGCTCCTCCGGCGATCATTGATAAAATAATGACCTCGGCTTGCTCTGTTCCCGGTGTCGAGAGTGTCGAGAAATGCCGTGTTCGCAAAAGCGGTCTCACCCTCATCGCCGATTTGCACGTGCGGGTGAAGGGCGACGAAAGTGTTTCCGCAGGCCACCGGATTTCCCATCTTGTGAAAGACTCTCTGATGCAGGGCGGCTACCATCTCAGTGACGTGACCGTGCACATTGAGCCTGCCTGATGTCGACCGGTGCCGTCACAGAATCGCTGCTTGCAATGGGGAAAATCCCGCCTTTATTTAGGTAATTATGGTTGCCAACGCGGACGCCATTGCAAGGTTGCTTAATGATGACGACCCAGGAACGGTTCGTCTGGTCAAGGAGCAGCTAGCTACGATGGGGGAGGACCATCCCCATCTGCTCATGGAACTCGCCAACAATGGCGATGAATCTCTCGCCCTCCTCGCAGGCGAGGTGCTTGCTGGAATCAACAGCCGATGTGCTAATGACGACTTTTCCCTCTTATGCCATTTCGGAGGGGGCAATTTTGATATCGAGCAGGCGGCTTGGATGCTGTGCCGTGCGCTTCACCCCGAACTTTCGACCGACCAGTATGAGGAACAAGTAAATCAATGGGGGCGTGAGTTTCTCTCCCGTGTGTCTTGTGCGTCCAGCAGCGCCGATCGCATCGAGTATCTCGCGGAATTCCTTTTTGGAGAGCTTCATTTTCGAGGCAATTCCGACTGCTACTATTGCGAGACAAACTCGCTTTTGCCCCATGTCATCGATTCGCGGAAGGGGATTCCCATCTCACTGAGCCTCGTCTACTCGATGGTTGCCGCTCGTGCCGGGATGAAGGTCGAGGGAATCAACCTTCCGGGGCATTTCATCGTGCGCCACGGCGAGGTTTATTTTGATCCCTTCCACGGTGGCCGAATCCTCAGCCATCGCGACATCATCCAGATTCTCAGTAGACAGGGTATCGAATTCAAGGAATCGCACCTTCAGCCGGCTTCCCCGCGACAATTTCTGACACGCATTCTTGCAAACCTGCTTTACGTTTTTGATCTCGACGGCGACTACGACAGGCACGCACGCGTCAAGGATTGGATGAGCGCGATCTCCTGCGCGGTTGCCGTCAGATGAAGGTCGAGGTGCTCAATGTCGGCACCGAGCTACTGCTCGGGGAGGTGGTGAACACCCACGCCGGGTGGATTGCCAAGCAAATCTTCCCGCTGGGCTTGAGGCTCGACCGGCAGACCACCATTCCGGACGGCCCGGCGATTCGTGCTGGCGTGTTGGAGGCTTTTAACCGTGCCGATATTCTTTTCATCACAGGTGGGCTTGGTCCTACGACGGATGACATCACCCGCGAGGTTGTTGCTGAGTTGTTGGGTATGCAGTTGCTGCCCAGCGAAGAGATTCGTGTCGCCATCGAAGCCCGCCTCGCTGCGCGTGGATATGCGATGGTGGATCGGATGCTGAGACAAACCATGGTGCCTGATGGAGCCGAGGTGCTGAAAAACAACCATGGCACGGCCCCGGGACTTTACATTCCTCCCATCGAGTATCCGTCCTCCTCATCGCCCCATTTGTTTTTGCTGCCGGGACCGCCTCGGGAATTGCACCCGATGTTTTTGGATTTTGTGATGCCGATTCTGCGCAATCTTTGCGGTGGCTTGGCGGTGAAAGAATGCCGCACCTACCGTGTCGTGGGATTGGGCGAGAGTGCAGTTGAAAAAATGATCGGCTTGGAACTCGACTCACTCCCGGATCTGGAGGTCGGCTATTGTGCGCGACCGAACGAGGTGGACTTTCGACTTATTGGCTCGCGCCAGTTGCTCGACTCCCTCGAGCCGCGTGTCGTCAAAACACTCGGCAAAAATCTGGTTTCCACGCATGGGGAGAGGATCGAGGAATGGGTTGTCGCCCAACTCATCGAGCGAAACCTGACGGTGAGCACTGCGGAATCCTGCACCGGCGGCTTGCTTTCCAGCCGCATTACGGATGTCCCCGGAGCCTCTAATATTTTCAAGCAAGGTTTCGTGACCTACTCGAACGAGGCCAAGCACGAGCTTCTCGGCGTGCCGCAAGATTTACTCGATAAATTTGGCGCTGTGAGCGAGCCGGTTGCCCTCTCGATGGCTGAGCGGGCATTGGCCCTCGCGGAATCCGATTTCAGTCTGTCACTCACAGGAATCGCGGGACCTGGTGGCGGATCTCCTGACAAACCAGTCGGCCTTGTTTTCATCGCCTTGGGGCACACCGGCAAGGAAACGCTTTGCCGGGAATTTTGTTTTCCCTCGGATCGGGCAACTTTCAAACAACTCGCTACCCAAGCTGCTCTCGACCTTTTGCGTCGCGAACTGCTAACTTTTTGATTTGTTCCCGCTTGTGCGTCATTTGGTGGAGACATAGGGCTTGCAACCCATTTACGCCTTGACATAGAACGGACATGGTTCCGGTCGGAATCTCATAAAATGACCAAGAAAAAGGACAAAGCCGGGGAAAAATCAGCGGTTGCAAAGAAGGCAGAAATGTCCTCTTCCAAGTCCGTTGCAGCGCCCGCGTCAAAAGTTAGAAAATCGCCGTCCTCCAAGGCATCGTCCCCCGTTAAATCCGCTTCAGTCAAACCAGCAAATGGTGCTGCTTCGTCCTCAAAAAAACCGGCGAAAGCCACTCTCAATCGTGTTGAGGCGCATCGATCCTCTCCCGAGGTCGACCTCGACAACCTCGGCTCTCTCCCTCACACCTACGGGGCGGATACCATCTTCCTTGTGGCGCAAGATCCACACTGGATTTTCACTTATTGGGATATCGACATTTCACGGCATCCAGGTGGCCCATGCCACCTACGTGTGGAAGATGCAGGCGGTGATATCGAGCAAGAGATCGCCGTCCCTTTCGAAACCAAAAATTGGCATATCAAGGTTAAAAATCCCGGCTCGAAATATACGGTGGAGATTGGTTTTTACCGGAACAAATCTTGGAACCTCTTGGCGCGTTCGATGACGGTTTCGACGCCCCGCGACAAGATGTCGGATTCCGACCGATTCGATTTTGTTACCCTGCCGCTCCACGTGAGCTTCCAGCGTCTTGTTGAGACCATCAATGACTCCATATCGGCCGAGGAAAATCTCGTTCCAGCACTGGCCGAATTGCAGCGTTCGATTCCCGCTCCGGGATCATCGGGTTTGCATCTGGAGGATCGCGAGCGGGCGATTTTGGTGACGCTTCTCGGCAGCGAATTTCTATCCAGCTTCCAAGGCCGCCAGTGGAGTTCCGAAGAGTTGCACTCAGCGATTCAGCAACGTCTCCAGGAGCGCATCAGCTCCGGTGAGATTGGCGAGCTTTTCGCTCGTCTCCAGTTTGGACAAGCCGAGAGCAGCCTCTTTAGCGCCTTTGCCAAGTTGGGTGCTGAATTTCAATCAAGCTCATTCAACGTTAGCTCGGCCGGTTTTGCCGAGCGCTTGGCTGGAGGGCTCTCCAGCTGGATCGGTGCCGCGCTCACGAGTTGGAGTTCAGGTCCGCAGAGCAGTTGGGCAGGAGGGGGGATCTCAAGCTTTAGCGGTGCCTCCGAGACAATCCCTTCGGGCGCTTCGGAGACTCTTGCCCGCATCAGTGCGCTTTCTTCATGGGCTGGCTTGGAAACATCCGCATCCGGAGCCCAGGCATCGTGGAGTGGATTGGAGACATCCACCTCGGGTGCTCTCGCATCGTGGGGTGAGCTTAGCAGTTGGCTCGCCGGAGTAAGCTCCTCCTGGAGCGGCATCAATATGTCGAGTTTCGAGCAAGCTCTCCTCTCGAGCTGGTCCTCCGCAGCCATGTCGAGTTGGAACATTGCCGGCAGCAGCAGCTGGGGAGCTTCGGAAAACTCCGCAGGCCTTGCCATGTCCCAGGCATCAGATTTTATCGTGGATGCTGAAATTACCCTTCGAGGCCAGACGCATCCGCAGGGCCGTGTGCTTATCGCCGGAGAGTCAGTGCCCGTGGGAAGCGACGGGTCATTCGAGCACAAGGTGGTCTTCCGCGGTGGACGAGGTGAAGTGCCGATCGAGGCCACGGCCCCGGATGGTTCTGTCACTCGTCGAACCGCTATTTTGCTCTAGCCACAGTTTGCTTGAAACGCTTGAAGCGAAAGAGAGAGGAGGAAAAGAAAGCGCCGCTTGACAAGCCGGCGCTGGATTTCCTCAGCTATCTCGAAGCTGAAAAAAACGCCTCGCCTCGCACCATCACGACCTACCGCACCTCTCTGCAGGCGTTTCGCAAGTTTCGCCCGCAGGGAGCCTGGTCGGATTTTATGGCAACCGACTTCCGTGCTTGGATGCTTGAGATGATGAAGGCGGAGAGTGCCCGCGCGAGTGTCCGGCTGCGGTTTGCCGCTTTGCGTGCGTTTTACGGTTTTCTTCACATGCGGCGTGTGATTCCGAAGAACGTTCTGCTCGAAGTCTCGCTGCCCAAGCCGGAGCGCCAGTTGCCCCGCTTTCTCACCACTACGCAGGTTGATGCACTTATTTCCGTTCCTGAAAAGAATGAGAAAAACAAACAAGCTCCGCAGTGGATGGCGGCCCGCGATACGGCGATCATCGAGCTTTTTTATTCCACCGGCATGCGTCTCTCGGAATTGGTCGGCCTCGATGTGAAGGATCTCGATCCCATCAGCGAAACCGCCCGAGTCACAGGAAAAGGGGCAAAAGAACGGATCTGTCCGGTTGGTGGCCCCGCCCTGGAAGCAATTTCACGCTACCGCCATGCCGCGCGGGTGCATATTGGGCCACTCTTCATCAACAAATCCCGCGGGAGGCTTTCCACCCGAGCGGTGAATTCGCTTCTCAAGCTCCGCCTCGCCCAAGCCGGTCTTCCAGCCGATCTCTCGCCTCACAAGCTACGGCACAGTTTTGCTACTCATCTGCTGGATAACGGTGCCGACCTGCGCAGCGTGCAAACACTCCTCGGCCATGCGAGCCTGTCCACCACGCAAATCTACACGCACGTCACCATCGAACGACTCAAAGCCGCCTACCTAGCAGCCCACCCGCGCGCGGATTAGAAAGACGGCGTGATTTCTACTTTTCCCTGCTAGCCAATTTTCAGGTCCGATAGCACAGGCTGGCCTGAGATTTGCTTTAAGAAATGCAGGCTGACTTTAAGAGCGCCTGCATCAGTGCCTTAAAAAAGCCGATTCACTGGCAACAATATTGTAACGTTCAAGAGGATGCAGAACTAAAAAAGCAATTGTAGTGATGCAGTCGCAAGGTGGCCCTCGACCTTGGGAAACCAACCTAACCATGAAAACACTGCACAAATCTAACCAGAGAGGCTGCGGAAGTGGTGAAAATCCCAACATTGTTTTTGGAAATCGAAATGGATTTTCTCTCGTAGAATTACTCGTCGTCGTTGGTGTCATCGCCTTGATGCTCTCATTAATGAGTCCTGTGATGGAGGGATTGACGAGTGCCGGAGGTCGCAAGGGGGGAGTCACCATTGTCATGAACACCCTTGAACTTGCCAGGGTCTCAGCAATTGAAAAGGGACGGGATGTGGTGGTCGTTTTTTGGAAAAAAAATGGCACGCCCGGAGTGGCGATTGATGAGGCGGATGCGATGATTGTTCTTCGCAAAAACGATGCGGATACTGACTGGGAGCCGATTACGCGATGGGTGCAGCTACCCAAGGGGGTTCTCTTGCATGGCGAAGATGGTCAATCGCATATCCTCAAAGACAGTGCCGGATTGGGCGTGGTGAACGATGCGACGCTCGAGAACCTTCCGGGAGCCCCTTACAAGCAGGACTTGGGCGGTGTCCATTTTACCAAATCAGGATCCGTGCAATCGCCAAACAATGCTTCAGGTCTCCGCATCGCAATAACCGAGGGTCAACGTGATGGTGAAGGGCGTCTTGCTCTGGATCGTCAAAAAGCAGGCGGCTATGAGGTGATCTCGATAGCACGGTTCACTGGTCGCGTCAGTTTGGAGGTTACGAATCTTTGATGATGCAGTGATTTACCTGACCTTGTCTGATCATTCGAGGACTTTGGGAAATGGCAGAAAGGCTGGTTTCACTCTGGTGGAGGTGGTTTTGGCCCTGGGTATCATCTCGTTTGCGATCATAGGAATCATCGGCATGATGCCAGTAGCCATGCGGTCTGCCTTGGATAGCTCGCAAGAGACCGATGCGACGCTGATTGCCCAGAGGATTTTTTCGGAAATCAAAGCCGGAGAGACAGCGATTCGCTCAGTGGAACGCATGCCCTCGAATTTGAATTTGTCCAACAGCGGCACGAGCGAGGTGATTCATTTCCGTGATGATGGATCCGTCACAAATGGGGTGGGGGATTATGCGGTGAGGATTTTAGTGGATACGAAT
The DNA here is from genome assembly GCA_044352905.1 of Terrimicrobiaceae bacterium. GTDB lineage: Bacteria > Verrucomicrobiota > Verrucomicrobiia > Chthoniobacterales > Terrimicrobiaceae > UBA967. The sequence continues at coordinate 44,206 of JBILCY010000002.1, forward strand.
ACAGGCATGACAAACCTCTCCCGCGTGCAGGTCGACATCGCAGCACCGGCCATCGCTCCAGAGAGTAACCGAAAGACCAACTCTTTTGTGACCCTCGTTGGGTTTTGATTCTCGCGTAAAAATGAATGCAACCTACAGGAATCAGAGGCAAGGCAACGCCGGAGAATTCCGCTTCAAGTGGGCCTCTTCCAATGTTCAGCCTTGCGGCGGGTTCACTCTCCTTGAGGTGCTTGTGGCGGTAACCGTCCTTGGGGTGCTGCTAGTTGTGTTGCTGAATATTGTCCAGAGCACGACGAGCCTATGGCGATTGACTGAGAATCGGGCGGAGGCATTTCGTGAAGCCAGGGCTGGCATTCAAGTGATGTCATCTGATTTGCGAAACATCCTCCAGTCAACAAACGTCGCTTTTTTTCCGACAAATCTAACAAACACACCACACCTCGCCTTTTTTGCGTCAATGCCTGCCAGCGCACAGAATCCAGACAGTAAAGGCGATCTCTGCACGGTTGGATATTTCCTTGCCTATGGTAACAGAAGCCCGATTGCCGGCGAGAGGGGGCGCGAGAGCTATAACCTCTACCGATACTTTATCGAGAGCGACGAGACCTTCACCAACCTCTCGAGCGGGGCGGATATCTTTCCGGATTTCGGTTCGCCCTCGAGTGATCGCGCCGAGATTCTCGCACGCAACATCGTCTCATTCGATATCGCTTACTTCACGGTGAACGGGTCGGCTTTGAGCCCCTGGGAACAAAGCGACACCTCTCCCTTGCCGAATCTAGTGGAGATTCGGTTTACCGCTGTGAACAACGAACGCACGATGCGCTTTACCCCGCGAGGGGCGGCAGCCGAATGGAGCGACTTTGCCGCCAAGACACAGGACGCAGACTATCTGAAAAACACCAAAACATTCACCACCCGGCTGAAACTCAATGCTCCGTGAACAAACAATGATCCGGAGGTTTGCTTTTCTTCACGTCCGCCAAAAAGCTTCCGCACTGGTAACCACGCTTTTTGTAATCGTAGTGTTAAGCACCATTGTGTTGGCCTTCCTCCAAAGCATGTCGCTGGAGCGCAAAATCTCCCAAAGCATCAAACACAAATACCAAGCTGAACTCATTGCTGATGCGGGTTTGCAGGAGGCGCTTGTCCGAATCTACGAGACGAAGCACAGCGGTCCTTATGCCGCTGTTTACCTCCCGACCAACAACAACCCTTATCTCTTTCTCGCCAAGCGGGAGTTTTTGACAAGCGCGACGTTGACGCGTCGGATACCGCTTTTTTCAACGCGTGAGACAAATTTCATTGTCTTCACAAACCTCGCCGCCACTTTCCTATCGAGTGGCCCGCTGAGTATGAGCGACAGGGATCGATTTGGAGCCGTCGTCACCCGTCAATTAAGTGCCTCCAACGATATTTTTTGCGATATCAATGCCACTAATAGCTCGTTTCCCTACGGGCAAGTTGGCCTGCGTTCCGCCATGGGCACATCAAGCCATCCCAATCTGCCGGTGAACTGGATTTACATGACGAATTCGGGCGGGAAAGTGATCGGTCGCTACGCCTACTGGTGTGATGACGAGTGTAGTAAACTCGATCTGCGGTTCGCCGGAAATGCTCAAAACCCCACCGGCAACCATTTCCGATCGAACGGGAATGATTTTTCAGAACTATCCCTACTGACACTCACTAACATTCCAAATGTGGCTACCACTCCGACAGCCGGGGCTTTGGCCAATCTCATGGCCTTTAAAAACTCCGAGACCGCCTCGCTTCCAATATCACCTAAGCACCTCATCTACTCACTCAGCAACGGTATCACTGGATTGAGCTCGAACGAGTGGGAAGCCATCCGGCCTTACGTCACGATCTACTCTCGCCACGATGACCGTTCACTGGATGGAAAGCGGCGAATCAATCTGAACGAACTTGTGTCTTCCACGATTTCTGCGGAGGAAATTGCTCGTCAGACTCTCTCGATCCGATCCGCCATCACCAATAACCTGCCGGTATTTGGAGAACGCTTTTATTCTGCTTCCAACGGCACAGCCACCACACCCACGCCGCTTCATCAAAAAGCCTACGTCACGCGTATCGCCGCAAATATCCGGGATTTTATCGATTCCGACACCGCCTCCACGGTCATCATGCCAGACGACACGGCTTACATTGGTATCACACCAGAATTTACGCCTTACGATCCGGCGGTGCTGCAAGATGGCGACCTCCCATTGGCATTCGGAAAAGATGCACCAGGGGTGTATCTCTCCGAGTATTTGCGCGTTGCCAGAGTGATTTCTCCTAATCCTCATCCCTCTGCCGGTGCGACACCTGTCACAGTGCGGGTGCGATTTGGGCACTACATCGAATTGATCAACATGTCTGGACGCACGATCACTTATCAGGATCTAGGAGAGGATCCCCATCTTGTTCTTGGCGGCAGAGGAGATTGGATGAATGTATTTGCGGGCGGATTTCCGGAACGATTGAGGCTTTCGGACATCAAGATTCGGCTTCCTCAAAATGTGTCCATTCCGCCTGGAGGATTTTTTTATATCACGACCGATGCCATGGACCCAAGCGAGTCACCGGGCATCTCGACAAGCCAATTGGATATTTTAGGCAACAAGCAAAATTGGCATCAAGCTTCTGCAGGCACCAATTATGGGCAATGGGAGTTGATCAACACCAATGGAAACACATCGCCGGTGAATCCGGATTTCGAGGACTATGAACTTTTAACAGTCGCCACCAACAGAAGCGGGAGAGGCCACTATGCGGTGTATGATTCTCCTGACGCCGCTAATCCTTCTTATTCCGCACAACGCGAGAGGTTGATCCTCGCAAATGCCAACGGGATTATCGACTGCGCTTTCAAGCTCTATACAACCCGGCGACAATACTTGGCCCGTAACGAGTTCAACCCTGCATGGGCGGGAACTTTCATGGGGGATGCTGAATCTTCCACCTCCAACAATGCCCCCTCTGGCGACACCTCGGCGAGATACTCAAGGGGAGACCCTCGGGGGAATTTCGATCTAATATCGGTTCTCTCAGCAAATACCGGGCTGTCTTGGAGGGATGGCAACTCGGGTGATTATGCAGACACGATAAACAGCGGTTACGCCACAATTGGGACAACGAATTACAATACACGACAGAACTACACTGGCGTTCAACTTTGGCGAAAAGGTTGGTATGAATATACCGCCGATCCCGCTGGTAATACACTTGCTCTCAACAGCCGCCTCCAGTCCTTGGGGCAGTTGGGATTTGTTTACGACCCGGTGCGTCACGACATCGCCAGCTACCGCTCCCAAGGGGCGACCCTTCGCATCGGGCAGTCCGATTCCTCAACAAACAACAGGGCTACGAATGCCAACGTAAATTATCAAAACTGGCTTGGTGGTCGGGGGAATGATTCGGCGACGAACGCCGCCTACGGCAAGAATGCGTTTTTGTTGATGGATCTCTTCCAGACAGACACGAACACGTCGGGTCGGATCAATCCAAACAGTGTGGTGCGCGATGGGGCAGGGGTGGTGTTACGGGCAGCTCTTACGAATTTTGTCTATGAAAGCGAGGCGACAAATGGCGCTTCGTCGCTTTTGGCCAGCCAGACATTGAATGTCACAAACACAATTGACGCGATCCGCGGCTATGCCACCAACACGCAAAACGGGTTGATTGTTTCGGTTGGTGACCTCTCGCGCATTCCTGCTTTATGGTCTACCAACAATGCCGCTACGAGTATTGTTCCCAGCCATCGGATGAGTGACGCCTCGGATGCCGGAAAAGAGGAATTTCTGAGGCGCACGGCGAATCTTCTTACGACACAAAGCTTGGCTTACACGGTATATGTCGTGGCGCAGGCTGGAGAAATCCAAACTCGCAACGGGTCGGACACATTTGTGCCGGTTTCCACGGTGACGACCGAAAGCGTCATTCAGTTGGAGCCTGTCTATCCCGAGTCTAGTGGTGATACGGAAAACGCCGTTGCTCCGGAGAAATGGAAGACATTGAAACCCCGATTTATTTCCCGCTGAGCCTATGAATCTTCACCTTCTTTCCATGGCACGATGTTGGTGGTCGGTTTGCTTTCTGTTGCTTTGTGGAATGTCACTCTTTTCTGCTGCGGAGGAGCAAGAAAATCCGAAGAGTGCCTTTGTAAAAATCTTCAATGCGGCATTGCGCAATGGAGTGGAGAGATGGGAGACCGGTTTGGACCTCACATTTCGAGAGCAGAAGTTGGCCAGCGATGTGCGCTCGGGGGAGGGCGGACTTGTTCGGCAGATCACCTATAAATCAAAGGATACTGTCGACGTGCATAGACACCGTGAATTTCTTTCCAATAAACGCCCTGCTTCTTCGCGACCTGCCGCGCAGTTGGCGACAACATTTGATCCCGTTAGCATCCACCTTCTTGTTGTCCACGGGGAATTGGGACCGAATGGCGAAAAACTGCGGATCAATGTCATCAAGGAATTTCCTGTTCCCGATGAGGTAATGCAATCAGGGAAGGCTCGCTTCTCTGTCGCAAACTTTCGGCCCGGCAAGCCGGTATTTCTAGCTATCGGGAGTATGCCGCCATTGGAACTTCCTTACATGGGCCAGCACGAATTTTTTCTCGAACCAAACGAGGTCGAAATTTTTCTCATCCACAAAAAACCAAGCGATACGGAGTTTAGAAGGCAGTTGACTCTTTTCAAATTTGAGGGCGACCGAAATTACACCGGCATCATCGCCCCCGCAGTGGAAATCACCGATCGTCCGATATTTCGGATTTCCGACTCCAATCAAGAGTGGAGTGACATTCTCAAATCCCAAGCAAGGGATTGAGATGCGTCAAACCTGCTGCAATCTTGGATTGCAGAGACCTAGCCTCCGGCGATGGCGGGAACGATGCTGATTTCGTCACCGTCTTTTACAGGCGTGGCTTTTTCCTGCTGGAAGCGGATGTCTTCGTCGTTAACGAAGATATTCACGAAGCGGCGCACGTTGCCTTGATCGTCGCAGATGCGTTCGAAGAGGCCGGGGTGGGCGGCATTGAGGTTGTTGAGGACATCACCAATGGTGGAGCCTTCGGCGGGGACTACTTCTTGCTCATTGGTGAGCTTGCGAAGCGGGGCGGGGATGCGGACTTGGACTGGCATGTGAGTGATAACGTTGAGGTGTTTTTGATGGATGTTTTCGGGTGTCGGCCCGGTCGTGGTTAAGACTTTGCCGCGCTCTCCAAAACGGAGGCATCGTTGGCGATGAGTGCTTCGAATTCGCGCAGGCTGGGGTTGATCACGCGAGGTTCGCCGCATTTGTCGTGGATTGCCTCCTGGGTTTTAAGGCCGTGGCCGGTGATGCACAGAACGATGCTTTCGTTGCGTGGAATTTTTCCGGTTTCGATGAGCTTGCGGGCACAGGCGACGGTAACGCCACCTGCGGTCTCGGCAAAAATACCTGCGTATTCGGCAAGGTCTCGAATTCCGCGAATCACTTCCTCATCGGAGCAATCCTCGGCGCTGCCTCCAGTCTCAGCCATGCTGCGAATGGCGTAGTAGCCATCAGCAGGAGTTCCAATGGCGAGTGATTTCACAATCGTTTGCGGATTTGAAACCGGTTTGACGATATCGGAGTGTTTTTTCTGAGCCTCGGTAATCGGGGCGCATCCGCTGGCTTGGGCGCCATGAACCGAGAACTTCTGATCCTCGAGGATGCCGATCTTGATAAATTCTTTGTATGCCTTGTGGATTTTGGTGAGCAGCGACCCGCTGGCCATCGGGATCACGGTGTGGCGTGGAAGTTTCCAGCCGAGTTGCTCGGCGATTTCAAAGCCCATGCTTTTAGATCCCTCCGCGTAGTAGGGTCGGAGGTTCACATTGACGAATCCCCAGCCGTATTTTCCAGCGATTTCAGAGCAAAGCCGGTTCACTTGATCGTAAGCGCCTTCGATTCCGATCACCTGGGTTCCATAGACCAGTGAGCCGACGATTTTGCTTTTTTCCAGATTCGCGGGAATGAGCACGTAGCTGGTGAGTCCGGCAGCGGCGGCATTGGCAGCCACGGAATTCGCCAGATTGCCAGTGGAGGCACAGGCGACAACCTTGAAACCAAGCTCGCATGCACGACTCAGCGCGACGGAGACCACGCGATCCTTGAAGGAGAGGGTGGGGTAGTTGACAGTGTCATTCTTAATATAAAGCTCATCAACGCCTAGGTGCTTCGCCAATCGGTCGGCACGAACGAGCGGGGTGAAGCCGACTTGCGCTCCAACGGTGGGCTCGCCGTCGATCGGAAGCAACTCGCGATAGCGCCACATGGTCTGTGGGCGGGAGCTGATCACATCGCGGTTAATGCGGCTGGCGATGAGGTCGTAGTCGTAGGCGGCTTCGAGGGGGCCAAAATCAAACTCGCAAATGTGAATAGCCTCTTTTGGGTAGAGACGTCCGCACTCGCGGCATTTCAAGTTGGAGAAGAATGTCTGTTGTTCGCTCATGGATTCGTAATGTATCTCTGCGAGAGCGGACGAGTGACGGGACACCTGCGGATTTTGAAATGTCCTTCTCATCTGTCCCGGTGTGATGCTTTCGCACCTGCCGAGCTGGATTTGGCACCTGGTCCCGACTTGCGATGACTATTCGTCTTCGCTTGCCGGCGGTTGCCGTGGCTTCACAGGGCCAGTCCCTCTGCCACTCTCGATAAGATGGCTGTTAGTTGATAGAGGTGGCAAAAATCGTCAAGACAAAAAATCCCACTTGTTGTTTTTAGTGTCGCCCGCAGGGATGGAGCCGTGTTGATTGGGGAGTGATACACATTTTTCGTCGTGGACCTCTCCCGCTTTCATAACGCTTCCTTTTCACGAGGGGCAGCCCCGATCAAGGAAATGCTCTGGTGGTTTGCGCGGTCTCTTTTTTTTGCGGGATGGTTTCCGCTACCATCGTCTCTACGATGCGTGGTGCTGAGACTCTTCGGCGCAAAGGTCGGCTATGGCGTGGTCATCCGCTCGCGGGTGAACATTACTTTTCCCTGGCGTGTGGAAATCGGCGACCATGTCTGGATCGGCGATGAAGTGCTGATTCTCAGTCTCGACAGGGTGTGTATCGGTTCCCACGTCTGTATTTCCCAAAGGGCGTTTCTTTGCACCGGCTCACACGACTACAAAAAAGAATCCTTCGATTTGGTGACGAAGCCGATTGTCATAGAGGATAGTTGCTGGATTGCGGCAGGTGTCTTCATCGGTCCTGGAGTAACTGTTAAATCAAACACCGTCTGTGCGGCTGGTGCCGTGTTGGTGCGTGATGCGGGGCCGCGTGAATTGCTCGTGGGGAATCCTGCATGCTCTCGCCCGCTTAGGGTTGAGCCTTGATGCCCAAATCCCAGCGGTTTTCAGCCGGCTGCGGCAAAATCAGTTGCCAAACCGTTTGCGAAGCCAGGTGAGCGGGAAACGATCTCCGGGGCAATCGGTGGGCTTGGGATTGATTTCCTTGTGACCTTTTACAATGGCCGGACGTCCTTTGACTTTTCCGACCCGGGCGCGGAGGTAGGTGCAGAGTTCATCGAGAGCGGCGAGTTGGGCCTGCGTGGGTTGGTCGCGATTGAGATCGCCAACCAGACAAATGCCAATGGCGATATCATTGAGATAGTTGCTGGCAACGTGACCTCCATTGATCTGCTTGATCCATCGTTGACCGATCTCGATCTCGCCATTGCCTGAGGAACTTCCATTGCCGATTACGAAATGGTAGGCGAGGCCATTTTGCATTTTACGAACCCTACGGTGATAGAGGTCGAAAATCCGGGCATTGCCTTGTCGGGTTCCGCTGTTGTGAATGATGATATATTTCCAACGCCCCCGCTTGACCTTGGCGCCGTCGATCGCCTTGCGCACCGTCGGGGTGAGGTAGCGCCAGCGTTTTGTGAATCCTCCAAACACAGGCCTTCGTGGCGGCTCATAGCCGGCATCGTCCTGAAGACCGGACTTTTCAATGAGGATCGGGGCGTCGAGTCGCTGGCCAGACGGAAGCGTCCCTCTCGGGATCTGTGGCTTCTGCTCCGCTTGGGGTGAAGGTGTGGATCTTACAGTCGATGAAGGAACGGGCGTCTCCAAACTGACATTCGGAATGCGAATGATATCCTCCGCTGGGGAAAGCGCGGGTTTCGGCGCGGGAGTTGGCAATTTTTGCGCGGGAGTGGGCGTCGGGACGGGTGTCGAAATTTTGCGCGGCGTGGAAGTGGAAGTTGGCCTGGGTGTGGCGTTGGGAGTAGCGCGAGGCGTTGCCGCCGGGCGAGGTTTCGGGCGCGGCGTGGAGGAGGGAGACGCTTTGGGAACCGGGCGGATGTCTTCTCGGGCTTTGAGGAAAAGTTGTCTCTTCTCCTCATCGGTCATTTGGGAATGCAGACGGGTTTGGAACGCAAAAATGCAGCAAAAGCAGCTGATAGCAGTTATTACAAAGACAGAAGAAATGCGTGTGTTCCAAATCCGCACGCCGCAGGCTAGCAAGCCGCACATTTTTTTCAAGCTGCTGGGTATATCACTCGCACAAGACACAGTCCGCAAGCCGGAGCGGAGTGCTGAAAAGAGGGCTGGCCATTGCCCAAGCGTGCGCTCAGATCCCCAACCTCGCAGCGTCCGTTCGCATGGCGCACAATCGCTGCGCTGAGAATGCGAACCATTTTGTAGAGGAAGCCCTCGCCTTCAAAAAAGAGTTGGATTTTTTGCCCCTCAATCAATGGCTGGATCGAGTGAATGGTGCGGACGGTGCTCTCGGGTTTCTTATCCCTCTTTGCCGAGAATGCAGCGAAGTCGTGAGTTCCAGTGAAAAGTTCGCAGGCTTGGCGGAGGCGTTCCAAATCCAGTTTGCCGGGCACATGCCATGCACGGTCACGCTCCAACGGGGAAAGGGAGGGAGCATTCCAGATGGTGTAACGATAAATTTTCCCGAGAGCGGAAAACCGCGCGTGGAAGTCTTGTGCGACTTCCGTGGCATCCATCACCCGGATTTCACGGGGCAGATGAGCATTCAGGGCTGAGACCCATTCCCGAACTGTCAGTCGGCCATCAGGAACATCGGCATGGGCGCTCTGCGCCTCGGCGTGAACGCCCGCATCGGTGCGGCCCGCACCGTGGATGAGGATTTTTTGACCACACAACAAGGTGAATGCCGCTTGGAGGAAATCCTGGATGGTATTGCCATCTGCTTGGCTCTGCCAACCGTTGAAGCCACCACCATGGTAGGCGACATCGATTTGCAGCCTCATAGCTGCGGTGGCTGGGCGTCGAGCCAGCTCTGGAGGATCATTTGAGCCGCAACTTGGTCGATGATGGTTTTTTGTTGCTTCGCGTTGCGGCCAGCCTGCTGGAGCGAACGTTGGGCGGCGACCGTGGTCAGTCTCTCATCCCAAGGAATAATCTGAATCGTGGTGCGGTCTCGAAGTTGCTCGATGAATTCGCGGGATTTTGTCGCAGCGGAGCCATAGCTGCCATCCATGTTGCGAGGCATGCCAACAACGATAGCAGTCGCTTGGCGCTCGGCAGCAAGAGCGAGAACCCGCTCGATGACTTTACCGGCACTCACCGGTATTGTCTCAACCGGGTGGGCCAGCATTCCGAGATCATCACTGGCCGCGACACCTATGCGGGCATCGCCTAAATCAATACCGAGGGCTTTTTTCATTTGTGTTGAAAATCCCATAATGCACGCCTAGCATCAATTCCCATGTCACAGCTTTCCTTGAACAAATTTGGCGAAAACCTCCCGGTCACGGGCATTGCGGGTTTCTCGCAGGTTGCTGTCGGACTCGGAGCTGGTTTTCTGGTTGCGGACAGCATTGGTCACAACGCACGACGCAATGTGGGGGTTGCCCTTGTCGGGCTCGGCGTTGCCGCCCTTGTGCCATTCGTTTGGGGAATTGCTTCGAGAATCAGATCACGTCCCGAATCTTCCCGCGCAATGCGCAAGCGTCTCGAAGGCATTCGCGGGGGATACGATTCCGGATACGATACCGACGCCCAGCACTAAAAACGCCGAACCCTGTTGCTTTTTGGGTGGCAGGTTATTTTATCGGGTCTTTATTTTTTGCCTGTGTCGCCTCTCGTTCTTGCTTCGGCATCTCCACGCCGTCTTGATTTACTCCAAGCTGCAGGTTGGGAGGTCATAGCAGCCCCATCGGGCGCGGACGAGATCGAGTGCGATTCACACAGTCCCGCCGAGTTGTCACTTACAAATGCCCGGCTGAAGTGGGCCGCTGTTTCGCCGTCATACGCAAAGCATACCGTGATCGCTGCCGATACAGTGGTGTGGATGGAGGGTCGTTTCTTTGCCAAGCCCGTCGACCGTGCTCATGCCGAGCGAATGCTCAAAACGTTGGTCGGGCGGACCCATCAAGTAGTTACCGGTGTGGTTGCGGGAACCTCGGGCGTCCAACCAGCAGAGTTTTTTGACGTTTCGTTTGTTACCTTTCATCCGCTTGATGACGGGCAAATCCGCAGCTACCTCGACACGATCAACCCGCTTGACAAGGCCGGGGCATACTCGGCACAGGATGACGACGGGAAGTTGATTGCCAGGATCGAGGGGTCCCGGACCAATGTGATCGGTTTGCCAATGGAGAAACTGGCAGAGTTTTTTCGGCTAACTTGCAAACAGGCTTAGCGCCTGCAGGTGTAGACAAAGGCCGGCGGCATATTGAGCACCACCACCGGGCTGCGTTCTATATTTGAGAAGAAGCGTTCGAGATTTTTTCGAAAAAGACGTCCCGATTTTAGTCGATGGGGGCCGTAATAGGCGAAGGTTGAAAAAACACCGCCGTTGATGAGTGAGGTATGGATTTGCTCAAGAATCGCAGTCTGAAGATTCGGAGAAAAAGCTGCCCACGGCAGACCTGAGACAATCGCATTGGGTGGGGGAATGTTTGTATCCGCAAGATGCTTGGCCAGTCTGGTGGCGCACCCCTCAATGATGCGGGCTTCTGGATATTTCTTTGCGATAGTGCGGGCGAGGTCCGGGTCGCGCTCGATAGCCGTGAAGCAACCGCCACGGGGAATGCTCTCGAGTATCATTCCCGTAAATGCACCCGTGCCGGGGCCAAGTTCCAGCACGCTGGTGGCTCTTTCTATACCCGATCGTTGGATGATGGCGCGAGCGAGGGAGGGCGATGATGGCCAAACCGCACCTACACTCGATGGAGCTTTCAGAAAAGCTTTGAGGAACCTGAGAGACACCGGCGAAGAGTCGTTTCCATAAGGGCATCCTGCAATATCAAAAGAGATTTTCCATTAGAGTCCCCGATGACTTTTGGTATGTTCGCCGGATGATAGTTCGATTTATGGCGGTGTTGATCCTGCTTCCCGCTGTTGCATTTTCAAGGGAAACACTCATCGACAACACGGGAATCGAGGAAAACCCGAAGCCTACCTGGGAGACGCAGAGAAAGGCTCGCACCTTCACGCTCCTTATCCCGGCACCGCGCGGACAAATCACCGACAGGAACGGGCTTCCTCTGGCTCAAAGCCGAGTCAGCTACAATCTAGCGATCAATTTTCCCACACCCCTGGACTGGCCCGACTCGAAGATCCTGTCCTTTGCCCGGCAGCAGATCGCTATTGCCTCAAGCCTGCTGAACCGCAACATCCGGGTTTCAGATTCCACTATCCTCAATCATTACAAAAACCGAGGAGTCCTTCCCTTGGACATTGCCGATGATCTTCTCCCCAGTGAGTTGGCGGCCGTGCAGAAGAACATGCCTCCAAACCAAATTCTGCGGCAGACCTATGCGCGGTTTTATCCCAACGGGCCCGTTGCGGCACACATTATCGGCTACACAGGCCCCCAAGCACCGCTGTCGCAACGTCCGATTGAAAACAACGATCTTATCTTTACCGAGAGCGAAGGGCGCGAAGGATTGGAACAGGTTTTTGACAAGGAGCTGCGAGGGCAGCCAGGACTTCTGCAAATTACATTTGGAGCCGATGGAAAGAAAGTCTCCGAACGTGTCGCACGCCAGCCGGTGCCAGGTTACAATATCATCACGACCCTCGATCTCGGCCTGCAGCAGATTTGCGAAAAGGTGCTCTCAAAAAACACGCGGCGGGGTGCTCTTGTAACGATCGATCCCAACAATGGCGAGATTCTCTCCATGGCATCCTACCCCTCTTTCAACCCGAACGATTTCGTTCCTTATGTGAAGCCCAGTGTCTTCACCGCCTATTCAAACGATTCATCGAATCCACTATTTCCCCGCGCATTCCGATCGGCTTACCCGCCCGGATCGACATTCAAGACCTTCGTGGGTTTTGCCGGTCTTGAGAGTGGCATGATCAATCCCACCGAGACGTTTTCGTGTCCGTCTGCATTCACCGTAGGCAACCATACATTCCGAAATTGGAAAAAAGTAGACGCCGGGCGATTGAACTTTCGGCAGGCTCTTACCCAATCCTGCAACACATGGTTCTACCAAGCAGGTCTCAAAATCGGAGCTAATCCCATCATACACTACACGAAGCTTCTTGGGCTTGGTCGCCGCACGGGCATTCCGCTCCGCTCGGAGGTTTCAGGTAAAATACCTGATGACGACTACATGCTGCGGGTTCACAAGCGCACAATCAAAGGTGGTGACATTGCAAACATGGCGATCGGGCAGGGCGACATACTCATAAGTCCTCTTCAAATGGCGCAAGCCATGGGCGTGCTGGCAAACGGGGGAATTCTTTATCAGACACGCCTCGTTCTTCAAATTCAGAGCATCGATAACCAGGTGATCGCCGCCTACCCGCCGCGCGTCCGAGAGGATATTCCCATTGCTCCTGCCATCCGCGAGGAAATCAAACGGGCACTTGTTGCTGTAACAAGCGACGGGCAAGGCACGGCGGCCCGTGCGCGGGTAAAAGGAATCGAGGTCGCTGGCAAGACCGGCACAGCCCAGTGGGGGCCAGTTGATAAGCAGCGTATCGCCGCTTGGTTTGCAGGTTTTCTTCCGGCTGATAATCCGCGCTATGCATTCGCTGCGCTTTATGAGGGCGAGCCGAATGTGAAAACCATTGGTGGTGGATCCCACGCAGCGCCGCTCATCGGCCAAGTTTTCAAGGAGATTTATGCAAAGAACGACTCCGATAAGAAAAAAAGCTTCGAGCCTGCTGCGGCGGTGCCGTCCGCCTTGCCTACGTCAGAACAGGAATCCGTTGAAACGCCCGCCGTGGATCAAACCGAAAACGCAGAGTTCGATCCGTCGAATTAAAAGAGCAAAAAATTTCCTTAACGTCTCTTGACACTAATAATCTGTTTTGATGCTCTTAGGCTTGTCCGTTGACTCAACAAGACAAACCCAAAAAATAAATGAACAAAATCGAACTCACTGCAGCAGTCCAAAAAACCCTCGGTTCCAGCAAAGCTGACGCTGAGCGCGCAGTTAACGCCGTCATCGATGGCATCAAAGCAGGCGTCAAAAAAACCAAGACCGTTCAGCTGATCGGCTTCGGCACTTTCAAAATCGGCCATCGCAAGGCTCGCACCGGTGTGAATCCAAAAACCGGTCAGAAGATCAAAATCAAAGCTTCGAAGACCGTGAAATTTGTTGCTGGCAAAGCTTTCAAGTCCGCTATCTAAATTTCCCCTCCGTAAAAAAGACCCGCTACGCCTCTAGGCATAGCGGGTCTTTTCCTTTTATAGAATGATGGCGAAAGCTAGTTCGTGTGCATCATGGAGAGATGCTGGATTTTCCGGGCGAGCAGTATGTCTCGATCTGTGATGCCATTGGCATCGTGGCTGATCAGTTCGATGCGGACTTTGTTAAAGGAATTCCACCACTCGGGATGGTGGTTCATTTTCTCGGCTTCCAAGGCCACTGCTGTAATAAAGCTGAAAGCTTGAATGAAATTGTTGAATTGAAACTCCGCGCGGAGCTTCCCATCGGCACAATTCCAGCCGGGTAGAATTTCAAGCGCATCGTTGAGTTCTTCTTGTTTGAGGGGCTTTTCCATTACTCAATTGATTGCAGGGCAAAGGGGAAAATCAAGCAGACAAGGGTGTGCGGTCTGCCCTCGGTTGGAGCCATGCCGTGAGTGCGCAGGCTATTTTCCCCGGCTTTCCCAATCCGATGCGGGTGTCAAAAACAGGGAAATTTCTTTTTTCGAGGCGATTGAGAATCTGCTCATAAACGGCCTGCATGATCCGTGCCGGCAGCAATGCGTGAAAGTCTGCATCGGGCACTTTGACAGCGGCAAAACGTCTTCTGGCGCGTGCGGCCTCGAATCGCATCAATGCTGCAAAGTTGTGGTTGCACTTGAAGTTCAGGATCTCCTCCTCGCGCACGCCGAAACGCACAAGATCCTCCAATGGCAGATAAATTCTCCCCTGCCGGGCATCCTCCCCCACATCGCGCAGTATATTTGTGAGCTGGAGAGCATGGCCCAGATGGATTGCCATCTCCTTACTTTTTGGGTCGACGCATCCAAAAATCTTGATCGAAACGAGTCCTACAGCACAGGCAACCTTCCAGCAGTAAGCCTCCAGATCGTGAATAGTCGCAAAACGCTGCGGCGCGATGTCTGAGATACACCCTCGCACGATCTCAGTGAGGAGAGACCGCTCGATGTCGTATTTCCGTATCAATTCTTCGAGATCCGTTGAGAGACCGTTTTCAGTTGCGTGTATCCACTGGCCAAGGAGATCGGCTCTCTCATCCGTGCCGCATTTGGGATTGTCGGCAATGTCATCGATCGTTCGACAAAAACGATAAAACAGCATCGCATCCTGACGCCGATCGCGTGGAAGGCATAGAAGCGCAAAAGCAAGATTCGAATTTCCCGGCGGTGATAGGATGGATGGGTTCATGGTTGGCCAGCCAAAAGCACCCAAATTCAAGATCAACGCGGAGTATTAAGCACTCGCAAAATCATCAAAACCTGAATCTAAAACAGGCGATTTTGAGCCTAGCCAGCAATGCAGAAGGTAGGCAGCACAAGAAAAATCACCGATGTTTGCAGGAAAAAATAAATCGTGCTGGATGAGGGGTAGGGGGCGTTTTAGTGTTCGTGCGTGAGTTATCGTGTGTTTGCCAGAAAATATCGTCCGCAGACCTTTGCAGAGGTTGTCGGGCAGGATCACATTACGCGCACGCTGCAAAATGCCGTTAGCTCGAAACGTCTCGCGCAGGCTTATCTCTTTGTCGGTCCAAGAGGAATCGGAAAAACCTCGACGGCACGCATTCTTGCCAAGGCACTGAATTGCGAGGAGGGGACCTCTGCCGAACCTTGTGGCAAATGTCATGCCTGTATCGAGATTGCGGAAGGTCGCAGCCTCGATGTGATCGAAATCGACGGAGCCAGCAACAACAGCGTCGATAACATCCGCGACCTCCGAGACAATGCCGCCTACGCCCCGGCGCGCGGTCCTTTTAAAATCTACCTCATAGACGAGGTGCACATGCTTACCACCGGAGCTTTTAACGCATTGCTCAAAACGCTCGAGGAACCACCGGCACATGTGAAATTCATTTTTGCCACAACCGAGGCCCAGAAGGTTCCTGCCACAATCACAAGCCGGTGCCAACGTTTCGATTTGCGACGTATACCGGCCGATCTCATCCAGAAACATCTTTTGCACATCGCAAAAAATGAATCCATCAAGTTGGATGACGCCGCCGCCGAGGCCATTGCCCGGGGGGCAGAGGGAGGCCTCCGGGACGCTGAGAGCATGCTCGACCAGATGGTCGCATTCTGCGGCGAGCACATCACGGTGAAGGATGTGATGGATGTTTTTGGATTCACCCCTCGTGAGGTGGTGCACAATTTAGTGGCTGCCCTTTTTGCTGCCGATGCCAACACCGCATTGGCGATCGTTGAGGAGCAATCCGAGGCGGGGAAGGATTTGGCACGCCTGACTTCCGAAATGGTGGCCCACCTTCGCGATCTGCTCGTTGCCCAGGCGACTGGGGCGGCGTCGATCGCTTCCCAATCCAAGCTGCTCGATCTCATCGACCACTTTAGTTCTTCCGAATCGGCGATGAAATGGGTTGCCGATAAAAAGCTCCAACTTGATGTGGCGGTCATCAAAGCCCTGCATCTGCTCGATGAAACAAGTCTCACCGATGTGATCGAGACACTGTCGGGCATTTGCAATGGTGAAATTCCCACTGCACGACCAGATGCAAAATTATCCCGAATCCCATCCCCAAGCACCGGGTCCAGCTCTCTTACTTCTGAAAAAGAGCCCGTTAAACAGCCTGTCACCGTTGATCCTGCCCCATCCCCGATAAAAGCTGCTCCCGCTCCGGCAAAATCTCCTGTTGCGAGCAATAACATCGATGCAGCGCTTGTTTGGGAAAAGATCGCTGAGGATTTTTCGAAGAACTCCTTCATCCGCTACGGCTGGCTCAAAGAAGGTGTTTTTGATCGATTGGACAATGGGCGGTTGTATGTCCGCTTTCCAGAGTCGCAGCGTGATGCCGCCGAGTCGGTTTTTATGGAGCAAGGCATCAAGGATATTGAATCACGATTGCTTAAGGATCTAAATCAACCGCTGCGTGTTGTTTTCGAGTTCGACGCCTCCCTTCAATCCGTTGAACCATTGCCGGAGATGCCGCCTTCCGAGCCCGAAGCGGAAGCAGTCGTCGAGGAACCTCCTCAACCCATGCCTGCACCCTCAACCGACCCGATGGAGGAATTTCTTAATGATCCTCTCATCGAAAAAGCCCTCGAAAAATTCAATAGCACCTTACAAACTAAAAAATCATGAATATTGCAAAAATGCTGAAAGAGGCCCAACGCATGCAAGAGCGTATGGCCGAGACACAGGCAGGCCTCTCCGCCCGCACCATCGAAGCAACCTCCGGTGGAGGGAAGGTGAAGGTCTCCGCCACAGGCGCGGGTGAGATCACTTCGATCAAGATCGATCCCCAAGTCGTCGATTCGAACGATGTTGAAATGCTAGAAGACCTCGTTCTCAGTGCTGTGCGGCAGGCTGTGGAGGATGCAAAAAAAATGGCTGGTGAAGAAATGGGTAAACTCACAGGCGGGATGAAAATTCCAGGCCTCTCAATGTAATGGGTGTTTGTTCCGACAAATGGATCCGCCGAATGGCGGTTGAAACAGGCATGATCGAACCCTTCGTGGACGGTCAGGTAAAAAAACTCGACTCTGGCGAGAGGGTGATTAGCTACGGTCTCTCCAGCTACGGTTACGATCTCAGGGTCTCGAATGAGTTCAAGGTTTTTACAAATGTCTACGGTAGCGTGGTCGATCCGAAAGCGTTTGATGACCGTTCATTCGTGCACATGGAGACCGATGTTTGCGTGGTGCCGCCAAATTCTTTTGCGCTCGCCCGCAGCGTTGAGTATTTCCGGATTCCACGCGATGTGCTCACGATTTGCGTGGGCAAATCGACCTATGCGCGGTGCGGAATCATCGTCAACGTTACGCCCTTTGAGCCCGAGTGGGAGGGGCATGTCACGCTGGAAATATCAAATACCACGCCGCTCCCTGCCCGTATTTATGCCAATGAAGGCTTGGCTCAGGTCGTGTTTTTTGTCGGCAACGAGATCTGCGAGACAAGTTACGCCGACCGCGCTGGAAAATACATGGGGCAGCGAGGAATCACGATCCCGAGAATGTGATGAAAGACGCACTCGCCGTAATGGCTGGCGGTGCTATTGGTAGTCTCGTTCGGTGGTTGGCTTATGTGTTCATCGACCATTTTCGATGGGCCGAGGTTTTCCCGTATTCCACAATTTTCGTGAATGTTACCGGATCGTTTGGCATCGGGCTGATGACAGGGCTAATGACTCATGAAGGCCTGCTTTCATCATCGCCAACCGCCCGATTGCTTTTGCTCACCGGTTTCTTTGGAGGCTATACCACCTTTTCCACATTCAGCTTTCAGACTCTCGAGCTGATGCGGGACAACGAATTCATTGCCGCAGGGTTGAATATGCTTCTAAGCCTCGGACTTTGCCTTGCTGCCGTGTGGCTGGGAACCCTGCTTGCCTATTGGATAAGCAGCCAGTTGCGGTGACCGATTATCGGCTTTTGCCATTCAGCAAAAAAATTCAGTGAAACGGATCCCTCCAAGTTAGATTCTTGGAGAGAAGCCGCTTTACGGAATTCATCTTTAAATTACTGGCAAGCTTCGCACTCCTCGCCGTTGCGCATTGCTTCGATCGAACAGGCGAGTTTTTGTTCAGCAGTGTATTCCTGCTTGCCGCCGGCAACGACTCCGCGGAGTTCTTTTTTCACGTTGGTCGTCGGGCCTTCGATGCTCGAAGCGCCGAGAGTGCGCAGGTAGTAAGTGGTCTTGAGACCGGTGTGCCAGGCGCGGCGATACATCTTGCTGACGACGCGCATATCAGGCTCTCCAACGAATAGATTGACCGACTGAGACTGATCAATCCACTTCTGACGACGTGCGGCGGCATCAATGATAAATTCAAATGGAATCGTGAAGACCGTGCGATGCTTTTCACGGATCGATTCAGGAATTTCCTCGATGTTGGTAAGCTCGCCCTCGAAGTATTTGATCTGCTCAAGCATTTGAGCATCCCATTTGCCCAGCTTTTTGAGGTCGCGGACAAGCTCGGTGCTAAGGATGGTGAATTTGCCGCCAAGGTTTTCCTTTGCGTAGAGATTCTTATAGTTCGGCTCGATGCAAGGCGTGGTGCCCATGATGTTTGAGATCGTGGCCGTGGGAGCAATAGCAAGCACATTGGAATTGCGCATGCCCTGTTTCTTGATCTTCTCGCGCACAGGCGACCAGTCCATGCGAGCGCCACGCGGAACGTCGATTTTCACGCCGCGTTCGCGTTCCAAGGTATCAACTGTATCCTGTGGAAGCAGGCCACGATCCCATTTGGAGCCACGGTAGCTGCTGTAAGCCCCGCGTTCGGCAGCAAGATCGCTTGAGGCCGAGTAGGCATGGAAAGCGATAGCCTCCATGAACTCATCGTTGAAATCCACCGCTTCCGCACTGGCGAAGCTAATGCCACGTTTGAAGAGAGCGTCTTGCAGGCCCATCACGCCAAGACCTATCGGGCGGTGACGGATGTTGGAACGCTTGGCTGCCTCGGTCGGATAGAAGTTGATATCGACAACATTATCGAGCGCGCGGATGGCAACGCTGATTGTTTCACGCAGCATTTCTTGATCGAGAGAGCCATCGGCTTTGATGTGTGAATTAAGGACAATGGAGCCAAGGTTGCAGACGGCGGTTTCGTCGTCACTGGTGTTGAGAGTGATCTCGGTGCAGAGGTTTGAGGAGTGAATGACTCCGGTGTGATCCTGGGGACTGCGTAGATTGCAGGGATCCTTGAAGGTGATCCATGGGTGGCCTGTCTCGAGGAGCATCTTCAGCATTTGCTTCCAGATGTCGATGGCTGGAATTTCAGTGCCTGTGATTTTTCCCTCCTTTGCGAGCTGCTCGTAGTGGAGGTAGCGTTCTTCGAACTTACGCCCGTAGGTGTCGTGAAGATCAGGAGCTTCATTGGAACGGAAGAGGGTCCAGTTCTGGCGAGCCTCCATGCGCTTCATGAAAAGATCGGGAATCCAGTTTGCTGTATTGAGGTCGTGCGTGCGGCGGCGATCATCGCCGGTGTTGCGGCGGAGTTGGAGGAAGTCTTCGATATCGTTGTGCCATGTCTCAAGGTAGGCGCAGCCGGAGCCGCGGCGCTTGCCGCCTTGGTTAACCGCGACGAGTTGATCGTTGTGCAGTTTGAGGAACGGAATCACGCCCTGGCTTTCACCGTTGGTGCCTTTGATGTAGCTCCCGGTGCCGCGAACTGCTGTCCACGATCCACCCAATCCACCGGCCCATTTGGACAGGTATGCGTTTTCCGCGATGCCACGCTGCATGATCGACTCGATGGAGTCATCGACTTTATAGAGGTAGCAGCTCGAGAGTTGGCTATGGAGTGTGCCGGAGTTAAAGAGCGTGGGCGTGCTGGAGCAGAACCGCCGGCTCTTGTAGAGATTGTAGAGGCGAATGGCCCAGTCTTCACGATTGCCGGGCTCTTCGAGGAAGAGTCCCATCGAAACGCGCATCCAAAAGAACTGCGGAGTTTCGAGACGGCGCACCGGCTTCCGGGTTTTATCAACGATCAGGTAGCGATCGTAAAGAGTCTGGATGCCGAGGTAGTCAAAATCCATGTCGGCCGTGGGATCGATCGCGTCGGCCAAGACGTCGAGATCATAGCCCAGGAGCTTGGGAGTGAGGCGCTCGATGGCAACACCAGTGCGAAGATAGTTTTTAAAGGCTTTTTTGTGGGCCTCGCGGAGACCTGCGATGCCATCGCGCGAGATTTTCCAATCAAGAACCTCCTCATAGATGTAGGAGAGAAGGATACGGGCTGCGAATTTCGCAAAGTCGGCATCTCGCTCGATGAGCGTGCGTGCATTTAAAATGATCGTGCTTTTCAGGATGTCCTCGGTGACTTCGCTAGCGATCGAACGGCGGAGTTCGCGTTCGATCTGCGCGGCATCGAGGGTTAGATCGAGACCGATCATCGCGAACTGGATGCGCTTTTTCAGCTCGGATCCATCCCAAAGAACATTCTGGCCATCCCGCTGGGCAACCATGATGAGTGACTCCTGCACGTCGCCGTTTGCGGCTTCGGTCTCGGCTTTGAAGGTTTCCGTGCGGTGCTTGGCTCGTTCGGAGCGGTAGAGGACGTAGCTGGCGGCGACTTTATAATAGCCTTGGCGCATCAGTTCTTCCTGCACGAGGTCCTGAACGTCTTCAATGTGGACAAAAGCTGAGTCGCGCAGGCGGACCCGCTCGGTCACACTGCGGGCGATGGTGATGGCAGCCTCGGCATTTTCCTTCATGTCCAAAAATGCTCGTCTGCAAGCGGATTCAATCTTTGACTCCATCCAGGGAACGACAGAACCGTTGCGGCGGATCAGGCGAACGCCGATGGGCAAGGCATCCAACGAATCAACGGCGGGATTTCTGCCCGAGCGGATGGATCGTTTGAAAACCAAGCTCTTTGCCACATCGTGGGCGTCATTTTCGATAAGAGCTTTTTCGATGAGGAGTGATAGATCGTTTTCCGACAACCGGAGAGAACCGGCTTTCTCGGATTCTTCGGCAAGGCTCACCGCGACGGAATGCGCGACGTTAGCCACAAAACCTCGGTTCTCTTCATTGAAGATATTTTTTTCCTCACGGGAGAGGAGCAGGTCGGTAAGCGCATCGCCAATCTCATCGGCCACATCGGAGAGGCTGAACGATTGCTCCTCACCATTATGGCGGGTGACGGTGATACCTGACAACGGCCGGGAAGGTGCTGATACTGCTTCGCGCCAGGAAAAGTCGGGCTTCTGATCACGCGGCATTGTGACAAGGCGCTTGAGCGCGATGTCTTCATCAAGAGAAAGGTTTTTAGCCATTTTGGTGTAGGGGATTTAAATTTTCTTAGAGTTCATCATCACTCACACCGGCGAGATCCACACCGCGGCGGTATTCCGTGACACGACCTTCAAAGAAGTTGGTTTCTTTTTTGATCTCCATCATCTCGGAGAGCCAGGGGAGGGGATTTGAGAGGTTCTTGTGGAGTGGCTCGAGGCCGACGCCGACAAGACGGCGATCGCCGATGTAGTCGATGTATTGACAGAATTCATCGGCGGTGAGGCCAACTGCGGCAACAGGGAGGCAATCGCGGATAAAATCTTTTTCAAGAGTGATGGCCTGGCCCATGGTGCTGCGGAGATCCTCGCGGAATTCATCGGTCCAAATCTCGGGATTTTCATCCACCAAATCCTGGAAGAGTTGGCGCAGGAGTTCGATGTGGTTGGATTCGTCGCGGAGGGTGTAGCTGAACATTTGGCCAATGCCGGGGAATTTGTTTTGGCGGTAGAGTGCGAGAACCATGCCGAAGAGGCCGTAGAACTGGGTGCCCTCCATACACTGCCCGAAGAGGAAGATGTTTTTGGCAAGCGCACGCTTGTTTGCTGGATCGGTAAAATCCATGTCGCGGCGGAGTGCTTGACTGTTGCTTACAACAAAATCGGTTTTGTTTTTGATTGTCTTGACGTCCTCGAACATGGCTTCGCATTCGTGAGGATTGATGCCGAGCGAGCTAATCATATAGACGAGCGAATCAGCGTGGATGTTTTCTTCTTGAGCGTGCCGACCCAGCACGAGCTTGAGTTCCGGTGCGGTAACGGCTTCGCGGATGACGTTTAGAATATTGTCGCCGACGATACCTTCTGCGGCGGAGAAGTAGCCGATCCCCATTTTGACGATCCAACGATCCACATCGGAAATAAAGCCGCTGGTGTCGCGCCAATGCTCACAATCTTTCTGCATCTGGATGTCTTCGGGCTCCCAGTGGTTGGCCTTCATTTTTTTGTAGAGGTCGTAGGCCCACGTGTATTTGAGGGGAAGAATGTTAAAAAACATGGTTTGTCGTCCGTTGATGACGCGTTTTGCGGCGAAGGCGGCTTCGGCTTTGTCGCGATCCAGAACGAATTGGCGGTCTCCGAGTGTGATGGTTGTAGTAGCCATGGTCTTTATTTTTTCAGTGTGATTGATGATCGATTGGGTTCTCCATTTCTGCCGAGCAGGTCGCAGAAGCGGGGTGAACAGGGGCAGGATGTTTAGAAAACTTTATCGCAAGGTCAATATAAAACACAATCAGTTGGTGTCTATACCGGGGCGACCACCATATATGGTGGTTTTGCGGTTTGTGGCCTTTAGCATAAATCAGGCCAATTATATGTTCTGTAAAGGCTGGCATTTGCGTTAAATCAACTTGAAATACTCTTAAAAAGATCATCGGACTTGCCATCTATTCCACCGAAAAAAGGCGAGGTCAGGGATCCAAGGGAAGGGGAGGCGCTTGAACCGTCGTGACAAAATTGTGGGTATTGCTGGATAGTTTGCGGGATGCAAATTTTAACAATGCTTGCAGTGGCGATGGGCCTCGGCACTTTGGCTGGACTCAATCTTTACCTTACCGTTTTTGTTACTGGCTTGGCTTTACAGATGGATTGGGTGGCACTGCCTGCTGGCATGGAAAGCCTCGAAGTGCTCGAGCACCCTTTTATTATCGGTGTAGCCGGAGCGCTCTATTTGTTGGAATTTTTTACTGACAAGATTCCCTGGGTGGATACGGCGTGGGACATGGTGCACACGATCATTCGTCCGCTTGGCGCTGCCGGGTTGGCCGTTGCTGCGATGGGCGAGGCTCATCCGGTGTTTGAAGTCGTGGCCGTCTTGCTCGCCGGCGGGATGGCCCTGTCCACCCATATTGCAAAAGCAGGCACGAGGGTATTGGCCAATGCTTCGCCGGAACCGATATCAAATATCGGACTCAGTCTTGCCGAGGATGGATTGGTCATTGGCGGGTTGGGATTGTTGGCTTTTAGTCCCATTGTAGGAGCCTCGGTGGCAGCACTGGTCGTTGCTGTGATTCTTTTCTTTCTGCCACAAATCACTCGAGGGATTCGCATGAATTTGTGGCTTGCCTGGAAAAAGCTCACGGCACCTCCAGAAAATCAAAAGCTCGCAGAACCCCTACAGCAGCTGCCCGGAGGGTGGCTTGCATTATTCCGGCAGAAGTGTCCACTCACGACGGATATTGAATGGGCGACTCCTTGTGTGACTCGCAAAGGCGTTTTACTGGCACCAAATATCTCGGGTTGGTTGGTAGGTCTGAAAGGGAATTCCGGAGAGCTTTATTTCATCGGACGCACATGGCGAGGTGGCGCATATGCCGCGATGGATACCCGCTTTTCGAAGCTCGAATTTACTGAAGGCCTGCTTGCAAATAAACTATCGATAGAAGATCGCGACAGAAAATGGCATCAAACGTTTCTGTTTGAGCAAGGCATGTCGCAGGTATTCCTCAAGCTTGAGAAGATCCTGCGAAAGGATGGAGCGTCGACTGCTTGATAAAAAGTTAGGGCCCCCCCTTGGCTCTTGTTATGTTCTTGGCAGGTTGATTCTCGGAGGTTGAATCACGATTCTTTGTGTGAGTTCTAGAGAGTCGGCTTCGGCTCCCTTGGCGAGGTTGTCCATATGGGCATCGAACAAAGCCACGGCATCTTGACGATTCATAATGTCATCGATGTCGATGAGCTCTAAACGTTCCGTGTAGTCCCGAAAGTCCACACGCACTTTGCCGCGTGTGAGCAACTGAACCAAAATTCCTAAAACATGGGTGTTCGAGTAGCCGAGCTTTAGAACGAACTCGTTTATTTTTTCATCGAGAAGAAATTCGGAGACGGCTGTTTCCTCTCTAACCCCAGCGCCAATAATTGACCTGCTTTGTTTTATTAAGATGTGATGCGACGATTTCATGGGCATCTAGTATTTGAACCTTTAGCAAGAGAGCTAATTCATCTGGGTTTTTGCTCAATGAATTTCAGTGGGAAACCTTCATGGCTTGATGAGATTAGCCAGGCGGCCATTGAAGCTGGCGACCGCCAAGCAGGTGAACATGCAGGTGGGGAACTGTTTCCCCTCCATGAGGTCCGTTATTGATGACAATCCGGTATCCAGAGGGGGCGAGATTTTCTCTTCGAGCAATTTCTGAAGCTGAGAGCACGAGATGGCCAAGCAAAGATTCATTTTCTTGGCAGGCCTCTGCGACACGAGGAATCAGCTTTTTTGGAACAATGAGAACATGCACCGGAGCTTGCGGAGCGATGTCGCGAAATGCCAGGCAGCGATCATCCTCATACACGATGTCTGCGGGAATTTCCCTCGCGATGATTTTTTCAAAAAGTGTCATGTGAGCTGGAGGTTGAGTTCTTTTGAACGGCTGCTTGCATGGAGTTCGGCACGTATAAAAGTCACAATTTCTCCCATCAGACCGGCACAATCGTTGCGCCAGACTTTGGCGGAGCGAAGCAATTTCACGCAATCATGGAGGCCGTTCAATTCGACTTGCAGGGCTCTGGAATCAAGGACTTCTTGCAGCTTGGCCCTCAGAATTTCGAAAAAAACAAGCTCGTAGCCGGTGTCGGCTTGGCGTGCCAAATCAACGAGGGAGATGCGAATTGGCGGCGGTAGCGTTTCGAAACACTTCGCCACATCGGCATAGCCAATGACCTGCAGCACGGAGCGAACCGCTTTTTCCAATTTGGAGATTGTAACGATGTTGTCGTCGAATTCCTGCTTCAGAAAACTCGAGATGCTTTCTGTCACGTGATTGGTAAGCCACCATTTTTTGTAGCCGGCTGTTTCCGCCGCCCGCACCACAGCCGATGAAAGCCAAGCGCGGTCATAGTTCATCACGCTCCCATCTTGGAAGCGGACGAGAGGGTAGTTGTCGCGCAACGCGATCATGGTTTGAAAAGTTCTCTCTGCGCCGGTGAGCGCGCGATGCGTTTTTCCAGCGATTCAATTTCCTCCAGAAAATCTCCGATCTCTTGAAACTCGCGATAAACAGAGGCGTAGCGGACATAGGCCACCTGATCGAGGGTATGGAGCTGCACCATCACAAGGGCTCCCAGCCGTTTTGAGGAAATCTCACGCGTGTCGAAAGACTCAAGCTCCTGCAGGATGTCCTCCACAGAGCGCTCCATCTGCTCAAGGCCGATTGGTCGCTTCTCACAGGCTTTGGCAATGCTGTTGAGAAGCTTTTGGCGATCGAGAATTTCGTGTCGCCCATCACGCTTGATCACCCGGATTTCAGTTCGCTCAAGAGCCTCGTAGGTGGTAAACCTGTTTTCGCAGCCCAGACATTCCCGGCGTCGCCGAATGCTCACTCCATCCTTCGATGGGCGTGAATCAATCACCTTGTCATCTAATGTCCCACACTTCGGGCAGCGCATATGTTGTATTAAACGAGGAAGCTGTTGGCAAAATCACCACAACATATTGTGAGGTCAATTTTATTTTAGATTCAGCAATTCCTTTTGCCTCATTGCGGAAATCATGAAAAAGCACTGGAGCAAAAAATATCATTGCCAACATAGCGGCTCATCCGCACAAGTTGTGCCAAGCACTTGCACTGTGCCAACAACATATTTTTTCACATGAACGAACGAAGAGTCGTCGTCACCGGCATCGGGGTCATAAGCCCAGTTGGAAACGACCTGAAAACATTTTGGAAATCCGTCGTCGAAGGCCGCAGCGGCATCAGCCAATTCAAGGCTTTTGACTCCACAAATTTCGACTGCAAAATCGCAGGCGAAGTTAATGATTTCGAGCCCGCCAAGTTTTTTAAAAACCCGAAATCAGCAAAGCGCACGGATCGCTTCACTCAATTCGCCATTGCAGGCACCAAGATGGCTCTGGAAGACTCCGGGATCGATTTGGACAAGGTTGATCGCACCCGGTTCGGCGTGATGATCGGCAGCGGCATCGGTGGTCTTTACAGCATGGAGCAGGAAGCCCAGCGTCTTCTGGAGCGTGGTCCATCGCGTGTCTCTCCGTTCACAATTGCGATGATGATTTCCAACATGGCTAGTGGCATGGTCTCGATGGAATATGATCTTCGAGGGCCCAACATGTGCATCGTCACGGCCTGTGCGACCGCAAACAACTCGCTCGGCGAGGCATGGCGCATCATCAAGTTTGGCGATGCGGATGCATTTATAGCCGGCGGATGCGAGGCGACCATTACTCCCCTTGGCATCGCGGGTTTTGCTTCGATGAAGGCTCTCAGCCTTCGCAACGATGATCCACAGAAGGCCTGCCGTCCCTTCGACCGGGACCGTGATGGTTTTGTGATGAGCGAGGGCGCTGGTATTGTGGTGCTCGAGGAATACGAACATGCCAAAAAACGTGGCGCCACAATTTACTGCGAGTTGGCCGGCTATGGATGCACCGCAGATGCCTATCACATGACCGCTCCGATGCCCGAGGGCGAAGGAGCTGCGCGAGCCATGACCATTGCCATGCGGCATGGTATGACCAATCCCGAGGAAATTGACTACATCAACGCCCATGCGACCTCGACCGGTCTTGGAGATATTTGTGAAACAAAGGCCATCAAACTCGCCTTGGGCGAACACGCGCGAAAAGTTGCTGTGAGCGCCACCAAATCAACCACAGGTCACCTTCTTGGTGCGGCTGGTGGCGTGGAGTTGGCGGCAAGCGCCATGGCGATCAAGGATGGCATCATCCCACCCACCATCAATCTTGAGAACCCAGATCCCGAGTGCGATTTGGATTGTGTGCCAAACGTCCCACGCCAAGCAAAACTCCGGGCGGTGATGAGCAATTCCTTTGGATTTGGCGGTCACAATGCCACGCTCCTCCTCAAGGCAATCTCCTGATGCGCATTCAAGCCTGGCCCTTTACAGGGAACGGGCTTTTTTGAGATGACCAATCCCGACATCGAGGTGCGCACTTATTTTGCGCGGGGCAAAAACGCCCTCGTAGCTCGTGGTGATTTTTCCGAAATCTTTGCGGCATGGTATTTGCACCGCATGGATCATAGCTTGGCAGTTCCATCCGCGATGGAGGATGCCGGCCGCGAAGCCCTTGCGGCTCTTACCCTGCACTGCGCGGGTAGGCCTTGGAAGGAAGCCTGTGCTTGGACCGTCAAGTTTCCCGATCCACGCATGAACATATTTGTGGCCGGCGATAACAACACCGGCTCGGTTATCGCCAATATCGTTTGCGAGGATCTCCAGCCCGTGGAGAGGGGAATTTTTTACGCCGATGTTGTCGAGGATTCGAAGCCCTCGCGCCGTAGTGCTGTGGATTTCCAAGAGAGCTCCTTTATTCGAGCGGCGGAGATGTTTTATTCCCAAAGCGAACAGCGGCCAGTGAGGTTTTTTCATCATGGGGAGGAGGATCTCGTGATGGTTGCCGCGCAGCCTGATTGTGATCTGGAGTGGCTTGCAGGGCTCACAGACGATGCCATTCGCTCCATTGATCGTGAGGTGGAACTATCACTTCTCGAGAAGCGGCAATATACCTTCCAGTGTGGTTGCAATCAGGAACGAATGCTCGGCTTTGTGTTGCCGGTTTTTTTGAGGTATGCCGACGGTCTTTTTGGTGCTGACTCCACGATTTCTGTCATCTGCCCGAGATGTGGTGCCCGTCACATTCTCACTCGCGAGGCAATGGAAGCGAAAGTCGCTGAAGAGAAAAAAACATGACATCCTTAAAAAGTTTTCTGTCTCCGGATCAAAAAATCGGCGGCATCCTTACGCCAATCAGCGCCATTCGTGGCCGCAACGACATAGGTGTTGGAGACACGGAATCCCTTGTGGAGCTTGCCGAGTGGGCAAGGGATAAAGGATTCCGTGTCATCCAGATTCTACCCGTGAACGAGACGGGTTTTGACAACAGCCCCTACAACATTCTCAGCTCAATCGCCTACGAGCCTTGCACGCTCGCCACAAATCCCGAGTGGCTGCCAGACCTCAGTGAGGTTGATTTTAAAAAAATCGTCGGCAAATACGACCTCGACAGCCTGCGGTCTGGACCGGTTTGCTACCGAGACGTCAAGGCCCTGAAACACGATCTCCTTGGTGCTGCGCATAAAAACCTCCGAGGTCCGAAAGGCAAAAAAAACCGCAAACGTGACTTTGAGCAATTTATCGACGAAGAGAGCGAGTGGCTGGATGACTATGCGGTTTTTCGCGCACTCTGCGTTTGGAATGGCAACTGCGAGGTCGTCACCAATTGGCCTGCCGAGCACCGTTCACCCTCTGCCGCCCACGAATGGAAAGAGTCGCTGGATTCGAAGAAACAGCATCAATTCGACGAATTGGTCGACTTTTTCAGTTACGTCCAATGGGTGGCAATGACCCAATGGCGTGCCGTGCGCGAGTCCTTCGATCGCCTCGGAATGGCGCTTGTTGGTGATATACCCGTTGGCGTGAGTGTTTACAGTGCCGACGTCTGGGCCACGCCGGAAATCTTTGATCTCACCCGCTCCAGTGGCGCGCCGCCAGAGAAGGTTTTTAAAAGCGATCCCTTCACCGAAAAATGGGGTCAGAATTGGGGCTTTCCTCTCTACAATTGGCAGGCCATGTCGCGGGATAACTTCGCGTGGTGGCGAAGACGCTTACGCATGACATGTGAGGTTTTTCATCTCCTACGGGTCGATCACGCGCTGGGCTTTTTTCGCATCTACAACTTCCCTTGGCGTCCAGAGGATAACGCCCGCTTTACGAATCTCACCGCGGACGAGGCAATGGAAATCACCGGGGGAAGGTTGCCTGGCTTTTCGCCTTTCGACGACAGCACCCATGAAAATCGGGAATACAATCGCTGCCAGGGTGAAATGCTGTTCCAGATTTTTCTGGAGGAAACCGAGCCTTTCCGAATTATCGCCGAGGATCTCGGAGAACTCTCGCCCTACGTGCGACCCACGCTTGAACATCTCGGCATTCCCGGTTTCAAAATCCCGCAATGGGAGCGGGACCACGCTGGAAATATCATCCCTGGTTCGTCCTACAACCGTCTCAGTCTCGCGACATTTGCGACGCACGATCATCCGCCGATTCGCCAGTTCTGGGAGGATTGGAATGCCCAGACAATGGATGCCTCGACGCGCGATCATGCCATCTGGTGCATGCGTGAGCTTCTCGATTTTTGTGGTTTCCCCGATATAGCGGTTCCTCAGGAATTCTCTCCGCAGGTTCATGAGGCCATGCTCCGAGGGCTTTTCTCCTGCAACTCCTGGCTGGTTGTTCACCAGATCACCGACGTCTTTGCATTGGGCGACCGCTTCAATGTCCCCGGCGCAGTCGGTGACGAGAATTGGACATCACGTATTCGCGGCACAATAGGAGAGTGGGACAAGCTGTATAAATCGCAAATCCTAGCCTGCTCGAAGGCGCTTCTTGAGACGGGCCGTATCCCTTCGGAATAGCCGACGTGTTGCACTTGCCGACGAAAAGCGTCACACTTCAAAAACGATGAGCTCTACCACTCAACCTGTCCTTCCCGACTCGAGCGGCCATTTCGGCCAATATGGTGGTATGTTTGTGCCCGAGACGCTGATGACCGCCCTTCAAGAGTTGGAGGGAGAATACATCGCCGCGCGCAAGGATCCCGGTTTCCGCAAAGAACTCGCCGCCTTGCTTGGTGATTTTTGCGGACGTCCCACGCCACTTTATTTCGCCGAGCGACTTACTGAAAAACTTGGCGGTGCGAAAATCTATCTCAAGCGCGAAGATCTTCTTCACACAGGCGCTCACAAGATCAACAACGCAATAGGTCAAATCCTGCTCGCGCGCCGCATGGGGAAAACCCGCATCATTGCAGAGACCGGGGCCGGCCAGCACGGCGTTGCCACAGCCACAGCAGCAGCGCGTTTTGGAATGGAGTGTGTCATTTACATGGGTGCTGTGGACATGGAGCGACAAGCCCTCAATGTCGCCCGGATGCGATTCCTTGGAGCCAAGGTCGTAGGCGTCACGGCTGGGCAGGCCACTCTTAAGGAAGCCATCAACGAGGCGATGCGTGATTGGGTGACAAATGTCCGCACCACTTACTACATCCTCGGCAGCGCGCTTGGGTCGCATCCGTATCCGATGATCGTCCGCGATTTTCACCGTGTGATCGGTGATGAAACTCGGCGACAGATTCTCCAGCGTGAGGAGCGACTCCCAGATCATCTCGTTGCCTGTGTCGGTGGAGGCAGTAATGCGATCGGATTTTTCTACGCTTTCCTAAATGACGAAAACGTGAAGCTCACGGGTGTCGAAGCCGGTGGCGACGGCATTGTTCGCGGACGACATGCCGCCCGCTTCCAAGGCGGCAAACTTGGTGTCCTCCAAGGAACCAAGACGTGGCTTCTGGCAGATGCCGACGGCCAAATCGAGCTTACACACTCCGTTTCCGCTGGCCTCGACTATGCTGCCATAGGACCGGAACACAGCTACTACCGGGACACCGGCCGGATTGACTATGACTACGCCACCGATGACGAAGCACTAGCGGCATTCCGCACGCTGGCTGAAGTCGAAGGCATTATCCCCGCGCTGGAAACAGCCCACGCGATTGCCCATGTGATCAAGATCGCCCCGTCGATGTCCCGTGACTCGATCCTCATTGCGAATCTGAGCGGGCGAGGGGACAAGGATGTCAGCCAAGCGGCCGAGTTGCTTCTTGCTCCAGGCGATTCGAAAAAATAAGTCCCGCCCTGTCCGGAAATGAGGGGCCCGGCCTGATTATTTTTGCGGCAGAGGCGTAGGCGTTTGAAAAGCCTCTCCGATTTCCTTGCCTGCTTGTTGGAAGGCTTCGCCGATCTGTTTTACGGCGCCTTTGGCTTTGTGAATGGTGGCTGCGAGTCGGGCGGCATCATATTGGGTTTGGAGATCGCTTCGGTTCTTCCTCAGCGCGGCGGACTCGGAGGTTTTACCTTTTGCTTCCAGCTTTTGAATCGCGGTGTTCAGCGTCTCAAAGCCCTGTTCGATTTTTGCTTCGGCCTCGGGAGTGGGAGCTGATGCATAGGAGCTGATCTCCAACCTCAGTGTTTTTACGATTTGATCCGGCCCGCCACAGGCGACAAGGCCGACGGCAACGATCACACAGAGGATAAGGCGTAATGGCATCTTCCGATCAAGGCTAGGCAGGAGCGGGCGAGGGGAGCCCACCTGATGGGAATTCCGGCTTGATGCTTTCCGGTGGCTCGTGCGCGGAATCGGTGGGCGGCGGTGGCAATGGCGGCGGGGCAACCTCGACGATTGGAGGATTTTGAATGCTTCCGTGATCAAGGATCTCCTTCACGTGTGAGGCATCCAGAGTTTCGTATTCAAGCAGGGCTTTGGCGAGGGTCTCCACGGCAGTGCGATGATCTTCAAGGAGCAGGCGCGCCCGTTCGTAGGCTTCATCAATGATACGCTTCACCTCGGTATCGATCTGCTGGGCGGTATGCTCACTATATTCACGAGGACGTGAGATATCGCGGGCGAGGAAAACATGCTCACCGCCTTCGGCGAAGCTGATCATGCCCAGCGAGCTCATGCCCCATTCGCAAACCATCTTGCGGGCGAGACTCGTGGCCTGGCGGATGTCGCCCGATGCGCCGTTAGAAATATCCTTGGTGAACATCTCCTCGGCGATGCGTCCACCCATCGTGACAGCAAGGAGATCGAGGGCTTCTTTTTGCTGCGTCGAGTATTTATCCCCCTCGGGGAGATACATTGTCGCGCCAAGGTAGGGTCCGCGGGGAATGATTGTGACCTTGTGGAGCGGGCTGGTGTGCTCCAGCAGGACGTTGAGAATCGCGTGACCGGCTTCATGCCATGCGGTTGAGGTTTTTTCGCGTTCGCTCATCGCCATGGAGCGGCGTTCCTTGCCCCAGCGCACCTTGTCACGGGCTTCCTCAAGCTCGCGCATGGTGACGGCCTTGAGACCTTTTCTAGCGGCAAGCAGGGCGGCTTCGTTAAGAACATTGGCGAGTTCGGCACCGGAATAGCCGGGAGTTCCACGCGCGAGAACAGCGAGATTCACTCCCTCGGCGACTTTTACTTTTTTGGCATGAACCTTGAGGATTTCCTCGCGGCCTTTTACGTCGGGCAACGAGACGGTCACCTGGCGATCGAAACGACCGGGACGAAGAAGCGCGGGGTCGAGAACATCAGGACGGTTGGTAGCGGCGATGATGATAACGCCCTCTTGGGTGTCGAAGCCATCCATCTCGACGAGCAATTGATTCAGCGTCTGTTCGCGTTCATCGTGTCCACCGCCCATGCCATGACCGCGATGACGGCCAACGGCATCGATCTCATCGATAAACATCAGGCACGGGGCGGATTTTTTGCCCTGTTCAAACATGTCACGAACACGGGACGCTCCAACACCCACAAACATTTCCACGAAATCCGAACCACTGATCGAAAAGAATGGAACATCGGCCTCACCGGCGATCGCCCGGGCGAGAAGGGTTTTACCAGTGCCGGGAGAGCCGACCATGAGGATTCCCTTTGGAATGCGGCCTCCGAGTTTTTGGAATTTCTTTGGATCCTTGAGAAACTCGACGAGTTCCTGCACCTCGTCCTTCGCCTCTTCCACACCGGCGACGTCTTTGAAGGTGATGCGGTTTTTATCTTTGGACAGCATCCGGGCCTTGGACTTGCCAAAATTGAGCGCGCCTTTGCCCGCCATTTTGATCTGCGAGCGGAAAAAGAAATAAAGAATGACGAGAAACAGGATGATTGGCAGGAAGCTCACGAGAGCGGATGCCAGCAAATCCGACTTGGGCGCGATGGCGGGGGTGATACCAGCATCGCTGAGGACTTTTTCGATCTCGGAGCCGTTAAACTGAGTGAAGATCGGTGTGCGGAAGGGAGTCGGGACTTCTTCGCCGGTGGTGGGAGCAGGCAACTTCACCTTGCCCTCGAAGTATTGCGTGTTGCGTCCCTCCTCGACGACAAGCTGCAGGGGTGAGTCAGGCGTGGAGATGATCTTTGACTGCTTCACTAGTTCCACGAAGCGCGGATATTGAATCTGCTGGATTTGGGTGAAGTTGTTTCCGCGAAAAAGAAATGCACCGCCGATGAGTGCGAAGGCTATGGCGAAGAGCACAAGTCCGCGCCAGTTGAGTTGAGGGTCTTGGCCTCCGCCGGGACGCGGACGGTTGTCGTTTGGTGGCTTCTGGTTTTCGTCTGACATTTCGGAAAGTTTCGCGCAAGATGCGCCATTGGCAAATGCAAAAAGCAATTTTGAACCGCGCACTGGTGGCTTC
The DNA here is from genome assembly GCA_044352905.1 of Terrimicrobiaceae bacterium. Lineage (GTDB taxonomy): Bacteria > Verrucomicrobiota > Verrucomicrobiia > Chthoniobacterales > Terrimicrobiaceae > UBA967. The sequence continues at coordinate 77,785 of JBILCY010000002.1, forward strand.
GATCCACGATGTAAGCCCCCTCACGCGGGTCAAGACGGATTCCATTTTGCGTGATTTGCGCGGCGTGGGGTGCCATGTGACATCGCTACTAGTGGTTCCAGACCACCACCGTCTGGGCAGAATTTCAAAAGACCCGGAGTTTGCAGCTTGGCTGCGCGATCGCAACGCGGAAGGCCATGAAGTCGTGCTTCATGGGTTCTACCACTTGCGTGAACAACAAAGCGGCGACGGTTTTTTTAAAAAACTCGTTACGCAATCCTACACGGCGGGCGAGGGGGAGTTTTTTGATTTGAGGAAGGGGGAGGCAATGGATCGCTTGAAGATGGGAATTGGTGAACTTGCCGCCTGCGGAGTCAAGACTTCGGGATTCATCGCTCCAGCCTGGCTGCTCGGCAGCGAGGCTGAAGATGCTGTGCGTGCTCTGGGCTTCGAATACACGACCCGCATTTCAACGGTAAGCGACTTTGTTTGCGGACGTGTGTATTCTTCTCGCAGCCTCGTATGGAGCGTGCGCGCGCCGTGGAGGAGGGTTTGCAGCCTTGCCTGGAACGGGAGCCTTTTCCGGACTTTGCGCCATGCTCCGCTCCTGCGAATAGGAATTCATCCACCGGATTGGCAATACCACCCAGTTCGCAGGCAGATCTTAAAACTCACAGGCGCTGCGCTTGCCGCACGGCAGGCAATGTCATATCAGCAATGGCTGCTCCAGCAGCGGAGTCAGCAAACATGAAGTCCACCACACGCTCCGATCTCCACATCCACTCTCGCCATAGCACCAGGGCGGCTGATTGGGTGCTGCGGCGATTGGATTTTCCTGCGAGCGCCTCCGATCCCTTTGTGCTCTACAAAAAGTTGCGTGCCGCCGGGATGACTTTTGTCACGCTGACGGATCAAAACACGATCGAGGGCTGTCTTGAGATTGCCCATTTGCCAAATGTCATCATCGGCGAGGAGGTATCCACGGTTTTTCCAGAGGACGAGTGCCGTGTGCACGTGCTTGTGTGGGGTATTTCCGAATCCCAGCATTCCGAAATCCAGAAGGTCCGGGAAAACATCTACGATCTCCAAAAATTTCTTTTCGATCAAAATATAGCCCATGCCGTGGCACATCCCTTCCACAGTGTGAATGGCAAACTCACCGCCCTGCACCTGCAGAAGCTGGCGTTGCTCTTCCGTCATTTCGAGGGAATCAACGGACGATATAGCGGGTTGGTTAGTGATACCGCTCGTTCGGTGCTGGGTAGCCTGACGCCGCGGCACATCGAAATTTTCAATGCGCGCACCGGTATCGAGCCAACACATGAAGAACCTTGGCGCAAGGTTTTGATCGGGGGTTCCGATGACCACGGCGGCACTCATCCCTCGGTCGCGTTCACAGAAACGCCAAGCTCTCCGAGGGTGGAAGAGTTCTTACAACACATCCGCAACGGACAATGCAATGCCGGTGGGCAAAGCGGAACACCGTTGGCACTGGCTCACAGCACCTACAGCACGGCATTTGAATATGCGAAGACTCGATTGCCGTTGAAGCCCGGCGATCCGGCTGCGGCTCTCCTCGAGAAAATCACCGCGCGTTTCATGGAGGGGAGAAATCCAACAGAGTTTTCGCTAATGGATAAATTCGGCTTCCTCACCCAGGGGATTCTTACTGGAAAAATTTTTGAACTCGCAAAGTCGGGTAACATCTCTCTGTGGAAGCAACTCTCGGATGCGCTGAATGAGCCGGATTTGAAGGCCGCCCTCGCCAACAACACAGTAGGTGTCGCGGAGGCCGAGAGAAGAGCCTTTCTCATGGCAAATCTCATTGCCAACAAACTCGGCTATAGGTTTGTCACTGAATTCATCCAACAACTCACCAAGGGGAAATTTCTTGAAAGCATACAGACCCTGATCCCTCTCGCACCCATCATTGCCTTGCTCAGTCCATACATCCATGGGTTTCGGCTACCCCGCCGGGATTGGCTGCGTGAAACCTCGAAGAGCCTTTCCGGAGAAGTTCCAGCTTTACTGAAAAATAAGAAGCGGGCGTGGTTCACCGATACGCTTGAGGACGTGAATGGTGTCGCAACAACGATTCGGCGGATGACGGCGGCAGGCATCGCTGCGGGATTCGATGTGACAATCATGACATGCCGATCGGAGGTCACCGATCATGGTGTGCCCTTGGAAAATTTTAAACCCATTGGTGAGTTTGAATTGCCGGAATACGAATTGCAGCGGCTTAGCTTCCCGCCGGTGCTGGAGATTTTCGATCATTTGGAACGTGGAGGCTATTCCGAGTTGATTATCAGCACTCCCGGTCCGACAGGCCTCTCCGCACTGGCTGCTGCGAAGTCGCTTGGGCTGCGCGCTGTCGGAATATACCACACCGACTTTCCGCAATACGTGCGAATTCTCACCGATGATTCCTTCATGGAAACACTCACGTGGAATTACATGCACTGGTTTTACAGCCAGCTGGATGTCATTTATGTGAACTCAGAGGATTACCGCAAATGCTGGATCGAGCGCGGTATTCCGCGTGAGCAGCTACGCATATTGCCGCGAGGTTTGGACACGCATTTGTTTCATCCCGAGAAGCGTGATTCCGATTTTTGGAAATCACGGGGCTTGCGCGACGGAGAGCTGGCGATGCTTTTCGTGGGACGCGTGTCGAAGGAAAAAAACCTCGACCTGCTCGTTGCCGCCACACGCCGTCTCGCGGAGGAGAAAGTGCCCGTGCGACCAATCATCGTCGGGGACGGTCCCTACATGGGTGAAATGAAGCGACTCCTCGGTGATGCGATTTTTACTGGCTATCTAGGAGGGGAGGATCTTGCCCGCGCTTATGCCTCAGCCGATTTTTTTGTTTTTCCGAGCACGACCGATACTTTTGGAAACGTGATTCTCGAGGCTCAGGCAAGCGGCCTTCCCGTTGTTGTCTCCGATGTCGGTGGCCCGCGCGATTTGGTGGATCACGGCAGGGATGGGTTCATCACAAAAGCGCTAGACGCTGGCGAGTTGGCGGATTCCATTCGTAAGCTTGCTGCCAGCTCCGAACTCCGCGCAGCCATGGGTCGAGCCGCACGCTCACGCGTCGAAAATCGCGACTGGAGCGAGGCATTTGAAAAATTCTGGAATGAATCCCCCGAGTAAAACGCCTTCCATCAAAGCAAAAAAAAATCAAAAACCCCTTGCAGAAATTTCGGGAATCCTGTCTGAATGGCTACATCGAATGATGGCAGTTAGAGCATTTTGCAATTCTAAGTTTTTTGGATCGTCGGCATGCGGCGTTTGATTTTTCTTATTCGCGCGTTTTTTGCGCTCGAATCCAACCATCATCACGGTTTGCTGCCCGTTCGCGGCGTCGTGAAATTCCACCCCTCAACGAGGAGATACTATTAACATCAGAGACATTCGTATAAATGAGCGGATCCGCGCGCGGGAAGTGCGTGTCATCGTAGCCGCTACCAATGAGCAACTCGGCGTCATGCGCCTGGACGAGGCGATTCGCCGGGCACGCGGCATGGGGCTTGATCTCGTGGAGATCGCTCCCAACGCCCAGCCACCTGTTTGTAGAATCATCGATTTCGGAAAGTTCCGCTACGATCTCGCCAAGCAGGAAAAAGAAAAGAAGCACACGGTTAGCAAGGTGAAGGAGGTCAAGTTCCGCGTGAATATTGACGACCATGACTACCTCACCAAAATCCGGCACGCCGAGGACTTTCTCGACAAGGGGAACAAGGTAAAAATTCACCTCCAATTTCGCGGTCGCGAGATGGCGCACAAAGATCTAGGCCTTTTGGTCGTCCAGCGGGTTCGTGATGACCTCGCCGGCATGGCACATGTGGATATGGAGCCGAAGCTGGTTGGCCGTGCGATTGGAATGACTCTCAGCCCGCTGCCTGCAAACAAGCGTCACCGTAAATTTTCAAAACACGGCGAAATTCTCGAGCCCGAGCCTGAAGATCACGAGGACCACGAAGAGCCCGATCACGAAGAAGCCGGTGAGTGATCGACGCCTTCTGCTTTTCGATATAGACGGAACGATTCTCACCTCTGGCGGCGCTGGAGAGCAGTCCCTCAAGGACGCAATGAAATCGCGCTTCGGTGTTGATGAGGATTTGAAAGGCATTCATCTGCCAGGAGCCACGGACGCCAAAATCGCGAAGTTTCTCTTGGAGAAACATGGCATCGAATCCTCACCTGGGAATATTGCCTCACTACTCGATGAATATCTAAGTCATCTACCGACGCGCATGCACCAGCATTCCGGCACCTTGCTGCCGGGGATCCTCCCTCTCCTTGAAATGCTGTCCAAGCGCCCCGATGCCGTATTGGCACTTCTCACTGGCAACATGGTCCGAGGCGCCGAGATCAAGCTGACTCACTATGGGGTCTGGCATTATTTTGAGTTTGGCGCCTACGCAGATGACCACCACGAGCGCAACGAACTGGGCAAGTTTGCCCAAGCAAGGGCTCTTAACCGTCACGGTGTGGAATTTCCGCCAGAGAAAATATACATCATCGGTGATACGCCTCGGGACATCGAGTGCGGGCGTGCCATTGCTGCAAAAACCGTTGCCGTTGCGACAGGTCACTATTCAAAAGACGAGCTTGCTTCTTGCTCGCCCGATTTCCTCTTTGAAAACTTCGAGGATACCAATCGCGTCGCGGCTTGCTTGCTCGGCGATGGGCGCTAGGGACTGGCAGGAGTCGCCGTATTGCTTGGTAACAGAGTCGGTATCTCTCCAAGCCTCTTGGGGCGGAGACGCTGCTTGCCTTTCAAGGCATCCCGGTGATGAAGATATTCCGAGAGAGTGGCGGTGATCTCGCGGGCAGTGCGCTGGGTGTCAAAAGTGACTCCGCTGACCACTCCTTCGACCGCGTTGAATAATGAAGTGAGTGCCATGGGGCCGCTCATCGGAATCGTTATGACGCCTCCGATTCCTTGGGAAATATTGGAGCCACCGGTGGTTTCAAATTGCAGAAACTTCTTGGGCACAGGTCCCGAGAGATCGTAGAGAGCCACGTTGGTTTCCATTTTCGTGCCGCCAGCTCCGAATCCAACCGTGCTGCGGAGCAGCCTGCTGCCTTGATTCACACGGATGAATTTGCCCGTCAACATCCAGTAGTTTCCCGTGGGAAGCGCGTCAGTATTTTTGATTATCCTCGTTGGCGCCACATGTTCCTTAAGCCTTACTCCCAGTTCACGGGTCATCATGGCTTTTAGTTCGCGTTGGAAAGTTTCGAGTTCCTTGCCATCTCGATCCACCCGCATGACTTCCTTGGGAATCTCAAAAGGGAGAATCAGTATCTCCTTAGGAGCAAGGGTAGGGGATTTGTCGGCAAGCTGCCTCACATTGTCCACACTTACCGAAGCACAGGATGTAAACAGCAGTGTAACAAAAAGAGAGAAGGCATACGCGTGCCTCGCTAGGAGCAAATGTTTCAAGACCGTTAGCAAAACAGACTCGCGTTTCATGCTCAAGTTTCAAGCAGGCTTGATTCAAGGCATGCACAAGGCTTAGATGCGCGGCCATGAATCAATACAAAGTTTTTCGCATTGCCGTGTTGGCAGGTGATGGGATCGGGCCGGAAGTGATGGCAGAGGGGCTCAAGGTTCTTAATGCCGCTGCAAAGAAATTTTCAATAAACTTGGAGTTCGATCACAAGCTCGTCGGCGGTGCGGCAATCGATGTCGCTGGAAGCGCCCTGCCTGCCGAGACGCTTTCCGCCTGCGAGGCTGCCGATGCCATTCTTTTCGGATCGGTGGGAGGTCCAAAGTGGGAGAGTCTACCGGCAGCCCAGCAGCCCGAGCGTGCGGCACTCCTCCCGCTCCGCAAGCATTTCGGCCTCTTTGCAAATTTGCGTCCCGCCATTTGCCTCCCTGAACTAACTCATGCCTCGCCGATCCACCCTCGCTTGGTGGAGGGCGGCTTCGATGTGCTCTGCGTGAGGGAGCTCACCGGCGGTCTTTACTTTGGCGAGCCAAAATACATCAAAAGCGAAGGTGGAGAGGAATTCGCGGTTGATACAATGATCTACTGGGAATCCGAAATACGTCGTATAGCGCGCGTGGCTTTCGAGGCGGCCAGAAAACGTCGTTGCGAGGTTACCTCCATCGACAAAGCCAATGTTCTTCAAAACGGTGTTCTCTGGCGTCGTATTGTCACCGAAACGGCCAAGGATTTCCCGGACGTGACTCTCAAACACCTCTATGTTGACAACGCCGCGATGCAGTTGATCAAAAACCCCAAGTCTTTTGACGTGGTCCTGGCGGAAAATCTCTTTGGCGATATCCTCAGCGACGAGATGGCAATGATCGCCGGTTCCCTCGGGATGCTTCCAAGCGCCAGCTTGGGTGAATCCACCGGCGGTGCCACGAGATTTGGGATGTATGAACCGAGTGGAGGAACCGCGCCTGATATTGCCGGCAAAGGGATCGCCAACCCCATTGCTCAAATCCTATCGGCTGCCATGATGCTTCGTTTTTCGCTAGGCCGTGAAGATGCGGCCCAAGCGATCGAAAGTGCAGTGCGGAAAGTTATTTCCCAGGGTTTGCGGACCGGAGACATTCATACTCCGGAGACCATGCTTGTCGGCACTGTGGCGATGGGAGATGCCATCGCTGCTGCCCTCTGAGCACCCGAGGGTAAAAGTGTGCCGGTTTGAAACAAAACCTTGACGCAAGACCAAGCAAAAATCACATTCCTCGCCTTGAATTTATTACAGAGGTTACATCCAAGTCTGCTGCTAAACCAGCCTGTGCGGACAAAATGTTGCCGCCAATTTATCCTCATCACATTCGATGTTTGACAATCTTCTTGGACTTTTTTCCAGCGACATAGGCATTGATCTAGGCACTGCCAACACCCTTGTTTATGTAAAAGACCAAGGGATCGTGCTACGGGAACCTTCTGTTGTGGCTGTGCAGCAGGGCACGAACCGTGTGCTTGCCGTGGGCAATGAGGCAAAGCGAATGCTGGGCCGCACGCCTGGTAACATCGTCGCCATCCGCCCGCTCAAGGACGGGGTGATCGCCGACTTTGAAATAACAGAAGCCATGTTGAGGCACTTCATCAGCAAAGTGCACAACCGCCGTCGCATGGTCCGCCCTCGCGTCGTGGTGGCGGTTCCCAGCGGTATTACCGAAGTTGAAAAGCGTGCTGTGAAAGACTCCGCCACCCATGCCGGTGCCCGGGAGGTTTATCTTATCGAGGAACCTATGGCCGCCGCGATCGGGGTTGGTTTGCCTGTGCAGGATGCCGCTGGCAATATGGTCGTGGACATCGGTGGAGGAACCACCGAAGTCGCGCTCATTTCACTTTCCGGCATAGTTTTCAGCCGTAGCGTTCGTGTTGCCGGCGACGAACTCGACGAGGCGATTACCAATTACATGAAGCGCGCCTACAATCTGATGATTGGTGTGCGCACGGCCGAGGAGATAAAAATCAAGATTGGCTCCGCCTACAAACTGGAAAAAGAGGTTGGCCTCGATGTCAAAGGCAGGGATCTCGTCGCCGGTCTCCCAAAAACCATTTCGATCACTTCCCAAGAGATCCGTGAAGCCTTGCTCGAACCCCTCTCGACTATTGTTGATTCGGTTCGGATCACCTTGGAGCGTTGCCCGCCGGAGCTTTCCGCTGATCTTGTTGATCGCGGTCTTGTGCTCGCCGGTGGAGGAGCGCTTCTGCGCGGTTTGGACAGACTGCTCTCGGAAGCCACTGGCCTGCCTGTGCATGTAGCTGAAGATCCACTCAGCGCCGTCGCCGAGGGGACAGGAAGGGCACTTTCGGAGCTCAAATTCCTGAGGGCCGTTTCTTCGGAGCGTCCTCACGGCCGATAGCGCTGATAGATCGGGGTGGAAGACCATCTTCCTAAAGCCTGATGAACAAATTAAACATTGCATTGTTGAGCGCCGCCTTGGCCTTGGGGGTCATTTTGTCGACTCTCTCCCCAGGCGTAATGCAATCCATGCAGGCTGGACTGCTGACGATCTTGTCCCCGTTTATCCGCACAGGCAGTGCCGTGCAGGAAAATCTTGGTTCGGTTGGCAATCGCCTTAAAACCCTCGATGAATTGGAGGTCGAAAATCGTCGGTTGTCCCTTGAAAATCGCGAACTCAAGGCGGCAAACAGCTTGCTGCGCGGCCTCGAGGAGGAAAATAACCGTCTCCGCCTCTCCCTTGATTTTCGCGCGCGTTCCTCCTACATCCTGCTGCCGGCGCGTATCATTTCACGTGATTCAGGCACTTGGTGGAATACTGTCAGGATCAATCGAGGATTTGAGGATGGGGTCGAGTCCGATCAACCTGTCTTAACCGAGTCGGGCATCGTTGGGCGAACCGCCACTGTTTCAAAAAACGAAGCGATTGTGGTTTTGATCACCGACGAGAGTTGTCGGGTAGCTGCAAAAATCGAGGGCACACGCGAGCAAGGCATCGTCACCGGCTTTCGAGTTCAAGAAAAGGGGGGTGAAGGGTTCTTGCAGATGAATTTTCTATCCAAAAATGCGGAAATCTCCGAAGGACAGGAAGTCATTACCGCCGGGGTGGCCCATGGATCGTTCCCGCCGGGTCTGATCATCGGCAAAGTCAAGGAATTCACCCGCCGTGCATTGGATGGCCAAGCTATCGTGGAACCTGCCGTGAATCTCAACAGCACGGAGGACGTGTTCGTTATTCTACGGAAAAAATGAAAATCGCCATCGATCTTGCAGCACTTTTACTGGGTGTTTTTGTGGCGTTTATCATTCAAGATGCCCTGCCGCCGATCATCCGCTTGCATGGTGCGCATGTGATTTTGGTGCCGTTGGTTTTTTTCTATGCTGCGATTTTGATGCCATTTCCTGCGATGCTATTGGCGGCGGTCTACACAGGATACTTAAGTGATTTGATGTATCTGCATGTGGTCGCTGGAAAGGTTGAAATCCCTCTCGGCTACTCTATTTTGTTTTTTGTGATTTTCGGATGTGTCGCAAATGGATTCCGTCCTGCCATGAAGGCCGGCAATTATCTGCCTTTGGTGATCTTTGGCGGTTTGGGCACATCGTTTTACTTATTAATGCAATTCCTGCTGATCACCATTCAGCGAGGTGGCTTTATATGGGAGGAGGCTGTCACTTGGCGCATCATTGTGCCGGGTGTTTTGGCTGCTCTACTGGCTCCATTGTTTTACTGGACCGTATCTCACATTGATCGCTTACTTCCTAGTGGTGCCCGAAAAACGAGCACCGTCTAGAAATGAAGCGAACAAGCGCATCCCTACGCATTTTTTTTCTAGCGGGACTCATTCTGTTCTCAATGGCAGCGATCTCCTATCGCTTGTGGCAAGTCCAAGTCCTCCGGGGACATGAATACACAGCGCGAGTCAACACCGGCTCGCAAGTCAGTGTGAGGCTGCCTGCTGTGCGTGGTGAGATTCTGGATCGAAACGGGATTAAGTTGGTGGAAAATCGTGCCAGCTTTGAAGTGGATTTCTACTTGCCCGACATGGTCCGGGCCTACCGTGAGTCCAAAGGATCCGTTCCAATGACGACTTATCGCGGGCGTGTTCACAACATGCCCCGCGACCTTAAGGAGGCGGATGTCGTCAAGATCGTATCCGAAACAGTGATACCGCGTCTTGAGGAGCTAGGTGTTGCAAAAGACTACAACGCAAACTCTCTTCAAATTCACTACCGAACAAACCGTGAGGTTCCATACAACTACCGCCAGGATCTCAGCTTTGAAGAGATGGCTCTTTTTTCAGAAAAAAATCTCGGTCTTGCCGGCGTGAATGTGGGGGTAAAACCGGTGAGATGGTATGTCTACGGCGCATTTGCATCGCACATTCTTGGCTACGTTGGCCCTCCACGTGACCTCGACAAGCTGCCCGACTTGCGCGCCTTCAACTTCTACGAGCCGGATGTTGAAGGAAAGGCGCAGATTGAGCTTTTCCTGAACGAACAATTGAAAGGCAAACCCGGCGCACGCATCCTCCAGCGCAATGCCAAAGGAGTCATCGAGGGGGAAGTCGGTCGCCGAGAGCCTGTTCAAGGAAACAATGTCTATCTCACCATAGATGCAAAGATCCAGTATGCCGTGGAACAAGCTCTGCGCGTTGTCGGTCGTGGAGCCGCTGTGGTAGTGGATCCCCGCAATGGAGATATTCTTGCCATGGCCTCGGTGCCATCCTTCGACCCTAATATTTTCATCCCTTCCATTTCAGCCGGTAAATGGAATGAAGTGAACAAAGACGATACCAACCCGCTCGTTAACCGTGCTATCAGCGCGTATGCACCCGGCTCTACCTATAAAATTCCAATCGCCCTCGCGGGTTTGCGTGCTGGTCTTGAGGACAAGTCATTCAGCTGCTACGGCGGCGTTCAATATGGCAATAAATACATGCGCTGCTGGATTGCGGAAAAAAACCGCACTCATGGAAAGTTGTCGCTCGCCGATGCCATCAAGGTTTCCTGCAATGCATTTTTCTATCAATTCGGCAACGTAGCCGGCATCGAGCAAATCGTGGCCACCGGCAACATGCTGGGTCTTGGTCAGAAAACCGGTATCCCCGTCTCGGGCGAGTCTCCAGGTGTGTTGCCGGGTCCCGAGTGGCTTAGCACTGTGAATCCGCGCGCACGATGGAGCAATGGGCTTACTGCAAATACCGCAATCGGCCAAGGCGATGTGCTTGCCTCTCCGCTCCAGATGGCCATGGTCACCGCCGCGCTCGCTAATGGTGGCACTGTTTACTATCCGCGTCTTGTCGATCGGGTGGTCAGTCAAAACGGCACCGTTGTCCAGCAAGAGCCTCCGCGAGTTCGTTCAAACCTTGTTAAAGATGGTGGTCTTACACAGGCCCAGATCGAAGAGGTGCGCGATGGCATGTGGAAGGTGGTTAACGCCGGAGGCGGCACTGCTAGCCGCGCCAAGAATTCTAAAATTCCAACGGCTGGCAAGACCGGCACAGCACAGTTCTGGCGATCAGGAAAAAAAGACAACCACACCTGGTTTATCGCCTTCGCACCCTATGAAAACCCGGAATACGCTGTTGCGGTTTTTGTTCAGGGAGCCAAATCCGGCGGGGGCGTCTCGGCCCCGATTGCCGCGAAAATCCTTGATGAAATTCAGAAATACAAATCTGGCAAAGACGACATACGACTTGCCGCCCTAGAACCTGCCAAAGGCAATTTTCTATTCACTGAAAGCATCGATTTTGACCGAAGTGTGGCCGCCTCCAACAAACTCAACGATGACGAAGAAACAGCAGAGTCACCTTCGGCCTCTGGTCAGGAAAATCGTCCCGTGGACACACCCAACGTCAGGGCCGATGCTGACGATCGCGGGCGTGTAAAAAATAAAACAAAGCCTCCTGTTGCAACTCAAGAACCTACAAATCAACCAAAAAAACAAAAAACCAACCCCATCCAGAACATCTTTAATTTCATCGGTGGTAAAAAAGACAAACCTCCCAAGGAAAACAACCGATGAGTCCCCTTCATCCCGTGCGTTGAGAGACGCACCCAAACACCACAAAACCCCATGTTAGAAACAGTGAAAAGAATTTTAGGATTTGGCAAAAAATCTACCGGCATCAAGCTGGTGGTCAGCTGCGAGAAGCTCGAGAAGAGAGTCGCACTGCTCGAAAACAACCGCCTCGAGGAATATACCATCGAGCGGGAGACGGACCGCAACATCGTTGGCGGTATCTACAAAGGCAAGGTTCGCAACATTGAGCCGGGCATCAAGGCGATGTTCGTCGATATAGGATTTGAGAAAAACGCCTTCCTCCAATTTTGGGATGCGATTCCCGCTGCCCTCGATAGTGGAATCGAAACGATCAACCGAGGTGGAAATTCCGCTAAAAAGAAAGCCCCACGCATCACCCATAAGGACGTGCCGAATATCTACCCGGTGGGCTCCGATGTGCTCGTGCAGGTGAAAAAAGGCCCCATCAGCAATAAAGGCCCCCGCATTACGACCGATATCAGCATGCCTGGTCGCTATCTCGTCCTCATGCCCTTCAATGATCAATTCGGCATCTCTCGGAAAATCGAGGATCCGAAAGAACGCGACCGCCTGCGGAAAATTCTGCGTGAACTCGATGTGCCGGAGGGCATGGGAGTCATCATTCGCACTGTCGGTGCGGGCCAGAGGGCACGTTATTTTGTCCGTGACCTCAGCCTCCTGCTCGAGCAGTGGGCCCAAGTGCAGAAGGGGATGGAGGAGAAACAATCGCCAGTGTGCTTGTTCGAAGAACCGGATCTCATCGAGAGAACCGTTCGCGATTTCCTCACTGATGAGGTGGATGCCATCATCGTCGATGACGCCAAGTCTGTGGAACGCATGCAGGAAATTGTGGGCCACATCTCCAAGCGGGCCAAAAAATCCATCCAACACTACACCGGCGCGCAACCGATCTTCGAGTGCTTCGGGGTAAAAGCCCAGATAGACGCTGCCTTCCATCGTCAGGTTTGGCTGCCATGCGGTGGCTACATTGTCATCGACGAAACCGAGGCCATGATCGCCGTGGATGTCAATACGGGCCGCAACAAGGGTTCGAAGGACATGGAAAAAACCATTCTCCAAACCAACCTCGAAGCAGCCGAGGAAATCGCGCGACAGCTTCGCCTCCGCAATATCGGCGGACTCATCGTTGCCGACTTCATCGACATGAAAAACCGCAAGGATCAGCAAGCGGTTTACCAACACATCAAAGAGCGCCTCAAGCGCGACAAGGCTCGCACGCACGTGCTCCCGATCTCCCAGTTGGGACTCATGGAAATGACCCGCCAGCGCGCCAATGAGAGCTTGGCCAGCGCACTCTTCATCCCTTGTCCGCATTGCAGTGGAAAAGGCGTGATCAAGAGCCCCATGACGATGAGCGTGGAGCTTCAGCGTGCCCTGCACTCCGTTATGCGCAAGCATCAGGATAGCATCCATGAAGTTCGCGTCTCCGTTCACCCCGACTTGTTGAACCGACTTCGCACCGACGACGAGGATCACCTCATCGAGATCGAGCGCCGTTATGCAGGACGCCTCATCTTCCGTGCCGACCCGACTTTCCATCATGAAAAATTTGTCATCGCCAATGCGCAGACCGGCGAGGAATTGAAGCCCTGATAGAAATCAACTCTCTCCGTTACCCGAAGAGAAAATGCCCTATTTGCCCGGCCTGCATTGTTTCAACGATGCAGGCCCCCAAGTGTTTCGTTTGGTCTGGATGGCTACTGCGTTGACTGCGGCATTCGATCGATAAATTCAGGTCTGTAGAACCATTCTGACCAGTAGGACCATCCTGCCTTGGTCTTTTCCACAGGCGTGTCGATCCAGCCACCTTGGCCGTCCGGACGGCGGATGCGATAAGCGTCTTTCCACATCACGCTCGTGCTTTCGGGAACGTAGAGGAAGAGATAGGGCTGATCCTCATAAATCACACGTTGAAGGTCGCCGGCAATGCGGATGATTTTCTCGCGATTGTATTCCTGTCGTATGTCATCAAGCAGGCGGTCGGCGACCGGGCTTTTGTAGCCGACCACATTGAGCTGCTCGGGGTTGGTCTGAGACGAGTGCCAGATCTGGAATTGGTCGTAGCCGTTGCCGAGCGACCAACCGAGCACCATGGCGTCGAAGTCTCCTTTGTTGATGTGATTCTTAAGAAACACAGCCCACTCGTAGAGTTCCACCTTCACTTCAATGCCAAGTTTCTTGAGTCCATCCTGGGCGAGGGTGGCGATGTCCCGGCGCACTTCGTTTCCATTGTTTGTGATGAGCGTGAAGGAAAAGCGTTCGCCGTTTTTCTCCAGAATGCCGTCGTTGCCCGGCTTCCAGCCCGCCTCGGCAAGCAAAGCCCGCGCTTTCTCGGGATCGTAGGCGAGGGGCTTGATGGTTGGATTGAAGAACCACATTTGCGGGGTGAAAATCCCTGTGCTTTGGAGGCCGTGCCCATAAAGAATGTAGCGAACCATCGATGGAATATCGACCGCATGGGCCAGGGCACGCCGGACTAGCGGATCCTGGAAAAGAGGGCGCTTTAGGTTCCACCCGATGTAGTGATACGTGCTTGAGGGGGACGTGAAGACATCGAAGCGCGAATCATCGACAAACTTGTTCACCGCCCAAGGCTCGGCTCCCCAAAAATCCACCTGCTTGGTTTCAAAGGCGAGGCGGAGCGTGAGTTGGTCGGGCATGAACCTGTAAACAATCCCGTCAAGCCATGGACCTGGCACCTCGAAGAAATCGGGGTTGCGCTGGAGGCGGATGAATTCGTTCGTCTTCCACTCGGCGAATCGAAAAGGCCCGGTGCCCACGGGATTGCGGTTAAAATGCTGCACCCACCAACTCTGCGGCTTGTTCTCAAGAAGGTGAGCGGGGAGGAGGGAGATCATCCAACTCTCCAGTGCCGGCGAGTAGGGTTTACGATAAACAACCCGAAACGTGTGTTCATCCGGGGTCTCGACTCGCAGGATCAAATCGAAATCCGGCTTGCGCGGAGATGCCGTAGCGTCATCCATGATCGCGGCGTAGGTAAATGCAGCATCGCGGGAGGTGAATGCCGCCCCATCATGCCAGCGGACGTTTTTGCGAAGGGCGAAAACAACCTCCGGCTCTGCAAGAAATCGAACAGGCGTCGATTCAGTCACAGTGCCGCCACCATTTTCTGCGAGCCATTTTTCAATGGTGGATTTCAACTCGGGATCAGCCGTGATTTCGAAGACGTTGCCGCTTTCCACCCACTGGCGAAGAATTGCGTTCTCTGGAAGAGCACGGCGGAGATGGTCGAGTGTCTCCCGTGACTTTTCTTTTACTTCCACTCGAAGATTGGCCAGGGGAGCGAGTGATTCCAGTTGCAGTCGCCCATATATCGTTTCCGATGCCTCAAGGCCTGGCTCTTGGAAATGGAGAAGAAGCATCCGATCTTGTGCAACCGCACGATCCAAGGTCCACCGATCCCATTCAGGCTTCCAGGAATTGATCAATGCCAGTGCTTCAGCAGCCGCTTTCTCATCGCGAAAAACAAAGGTAGTGGTCTGGTTCAGCGTCCAAGACGTTGCGAGATCGCCAATGATCTCCAGGTCGGGGCTGTATTTGAGCAGACCATTGAAGATGGACGCCGTGACTTGCGAAGAGGCGCTATCCGCCTGTTGGATGGGATTGAGTGTGGAAGGCTCCCCCAGTAGCCCAAGGGACATTTCGTTTTTTTTATCCGACGTCAGCTTTGAGGAATTCCAAAAAGAAACGCCAATGAGTGCTAAGAGCAGCAGCGGAAATCCATAAATAAACCAGCGGGCGACTTTCATTGATTCCCACTATCCCGAGAGCAAGGGGTATGCACAATAATCAATCCGGTGGCAGCAGGTCGGGACGGCGTTTGCGAGTGGCGTCCATTGCCGCATCATGCCGCCATTTTTGAATCGAGGCGTGATTACCGCCGAGAAGGATCTCGGGAACCTTCCAGCCTTTGTAGTCGGCCGGCCTCGTGTAGTGGGGGTGGTCTAGAATACCGGTGGCAAAAGAATCCTGTTCGGCCGAATCAATGTCCCCAAGCACGCCGGGGATGAGCCTCACGATAGCATCCGTGATGACTAATGCGGGCAGGACGCCGCTGGTCAGCACATAGTCGCCGATGGAGATCTCATCATCCACGAGGTGGTCGGCCACGCGTTGGTCGATTCCTTCGTAGTGACCGCAGAGAAAAATAAGGTCTTTCTCGCAGGAAAGTTCCCTGGCGATGGGATCGGAGAATTTGCGCCCCTGTGGCGTGAGAAGGATCACCTTTGAAGTCGAGGATCGGATTTCGGATAGGGCGAGATCGATGGGCTCTATCTTCATCACCATACCAGGGCCGCCACCGTAGGGGGCGTCATCAACAGTGCGATGGCGGTCGCTCGTCCACTTGCGCAGATCCACCGCCTCAAGAGTGGCGAGTTTCTTTTCCTGCGCCCTTTTAAGAATGCTCTCGGAGAAGACGCAGCGACAGACCTCGGGGAAAATGGTGAGAATTTGAATTTTCAAGATTTTAGAAGA
The DNA here is from genome assembly GCA_044352905.1 of Terrimicrobiaceae bacterium. Classification (GTDB taxonomy): domain Bacteria; phylum Verrucomicrobiota; class Verrucomicrobiia; order Chthoniobacterales; family Terrimicrobiaceae; genus UBA967. The sequence continues at coordinate 93,776 of JBILCY010000002.1, forward strand.
AGATTGCGTGCGTTCTCTACGGCGAAAATGCTCTAGTCACGAATCGTGCCCAAGTCCAGACACACCAGCAAGGTCAAGACCTCCAAGCGTCCGCTCATGCGTGAGCGTCGCAAGAGGCGACATGCACTTTGGGTGTCTCTTTTTAAAATTGGATTTGTAACCCTCTTTCTCTGGGGATTGGTTGCCGCCGGCTACTACGCATGGGCCCTCACATTTGATTTGAAGGAAATCCATGCAATGAACGAGCGCTCGGTGATCTATGATCACAAGGGCAAATACTACAGTCGCCTTGCGGGTGAAAACCGGGAAGTGGTGGAGTTCGACAAGATCTCGAACTTCTTCATCAATGCCTTAATCAGTCGCGAGGACACCCGTTTTTATCAGCACCACGGGGTGGATCCCATTGGCGTGGTGCGGGCTGTTGTGCGGAATTTGCTGCTCGGGGGCTTCCGGGAAGGGGCGAGCACAATCACCCAGCAACTCGCCCGCAATAGTTTTCCGCTAGGGGGGAAAAACCTTCATCGCAAACTCATCGAGGCGGCGTTGGCATTTCGAATCGAGACCGAGCTGACGAAAGAAGAAATTCTGGAGGCATACGTCAACCGGATCTACTTCGGCTCCGGCACCTATGGCGTGGAGGCGGCGAGCCAGACGTATTTTGGAAAACCGGCCTCCCGATTGAATCTGCAGGAGGCGGCGACACTATCCGGGCTTATTCGTAGTCCGAATCGCTTTTCACCGCTTAATAATCCCCAGGGATCGATTCGCGAACGCAACACGGTTCTTCGCCGGATGCTGGATCTAGGTTTGATCACCAGCCTCCAATATGACGAAGCCTCGGCAAGCCCGCTCATCGCCATGCCTCGCACAAAGACGTGGCCGGAGGAAAACTGGGCAATGGATGCCATCCTGCGCGAGTTGGAGCTGGTTCTCGAAAATGGACAGATGGATGGCGGAGGGTTGAAAATCTACACAACCATCGACGGCACTCTCCAAAAGGCGGCTGAGAAATCCGTGGGCGATCGCCTCACACAGGTCGAATCTCTGCAAGGATACCCGCACAAGCCGATGTCGGCTTTTTTGGATGCCAATATCGACCGTGAAAAGTCCGCGCCCTACTTGCAGGCGGCGGCAATCGCTATCGACAACTCATCGGGAGGCATCAGGGCTATTGTCGGCGGTCGAGACTATGGACGCAGCAAGTTCCATCGGGCACTTTATGGAAAACGCCAGGCCGGTTCAGTGGTGAAAGCATTCGTTTATGCCAGTGCCTTCGAATCCGGTATCAGTCCCAACGAGCAAGTTTCCGACGACCGTATCCAGCCCGGCGAAATTCCGAGAAAGTTTGGGAAATACGATCCATCAAATTCCGATGGCGAGTATCGCGGCCTCCAACCAGTCGGTGTGGGTTTGGTGGATTCGCGCAATACGATGACGGTGCGCCTGGGCCTCAGTGCCGGCCTCGATCGCATTGCTAATATGGTCGAGCGGGCAGGCATAGCAAATGACCCACCCCGCTATCCCGCGCTTTGCCTTGGTGCTTTTGAAACAACACTCAAAGACATCACCGCCGCCTACACGGTTTTTGCAACCGGTGGAGTAAAGTTGCAGCCCTATCTGATCGACAGGGTTGTCGATTCCTCTGGAAATATTCTCTACAAGGCCACACGGGGTCGGATTTCGGTAGCAAGTCCTGTTGCTGCAAAAATGACGACAGCGCTCTTGGAGGATGTTGTCATCAAAGGCACGGCGACACGTTCCCGCGAATATGGACTGCGCGGCTACGGTGCCGGAAAAACAGGCACCACCAACAATTACCTCGATGCGTGGTTTGTGGGGTTCGACCGCTCGATTACCTGCGGTGTCTGGGTCGGTTTCGACAAACCCAGGCCCATCATGCCCGGTGGCTACGGTGGTGCCTTGGCCCTCCCTATCTGGGTCGATATCATTGAGTCGGCCAAACGCGGGTAGTCGCCCCACTGAATGCCCGCATTGAGATTCACTCATCATGTGGTTGCGGGGCGCTGGATGGCGTTGTATGGATGAGGGCTCAATGGCAAAATCCTCGTCTTTACAAATCCCCAGATCGCTGGGTGCGGTGCTTTGGGGAATCTCTGTGGCTCTTTCCTGGATGTGGGGGCTCGGGCTGTTCTTTTCGGTTCAATTCACCACGCAGTTCGGACTTTTCGGCCTCCTTACCTTTGCGATCCCAAATTTTCTGGGCCTTCTGATCTTTGGATTGGTGACGCACCATCTGGCGCGCCGCCAGTCAGGCTCGGAATCGCTGGCGCAATTTTTCGCCTCATGGTCCCGACCGTTTCGCCTCGTTTTTTTCCTCTACCAATTGCTCGCCATCACGCTGACGATTTTTGCATTCATCCGCTATGCATGGCAGCCGCTCGGCTTCCAACCCGAGTTGCTTTACCTGCCTCTGACCATGCTGGTTGTCCTCGCAGCCGCGATTTTGTTCGGCGAGGAATTCGACATCAAACGCATCAAATTCAGCCACGGTGCTCTTTTCCTTCTTCTTGCCCCGGCGGTAACGATACTCATCACCTACGCAGTAGGGAAGGGGACAGGGCCTCTTTCGTTCCCCAAGCTACCCACCAATGATTGGAACTACTGGGGCTATGCGGTGCCAATCATCATCGGCTTTCTGGTTGGTCCGTGGCTCGATCTCCAGCAATGGCAGCGCGCTATCCAGATGCACCGCGAGCGCGTATCGATCGCCGCCGGCTACATCATCGGCTCCTCTCTTTTCCTTGGTCTGATTTTATTCCACGGGCTGATGACTCTCTGGGCGCTGAACTGGGGCGCAGCCGACTTCCTGCGTGTCGGCATCACCGGCCACAACTACGGCCAGGAGGTCTTAACAAAAGTTTTCTCGGCGGCTCCGGCTTGGACGTTCACTGCCTACGCCGTCTTTATTTGCGTCTGTGTGCTCACCACACTCGACAGCGGTTACATCGCGCTGAAGTGGTTTTTCCAATCAAACGCAAATACGAGCAACCACCCGATCTTCTCATTGGTTCCGACCCGCCTGCTAACGTCACCCATTCCCGCTTATCTCCTTGCAGGAATCGTTGCCTTGTCGGGGGTGATGCTTCGGTTCGAGCTGGAGTTTTTCATGATCTTTTATGCGACGTTCTTCGTGGGCTACTCCACCCTAGCCATCGCACGCTGCTATATCGTAGGCCCTGCGAATGCGATTCCGCAGGTGAAAATGTTCTGCATCGGCAGCATCGCCGTTGTCATTTTTTCTTTTGGATACTTTCTGCGCTCACCAGCCATGCAGATCGTGGGTTCCCTTTTGCCTCTGGGTTATGTGTTCTGGCTGCTGATCAAACCCAGCTCATCCGATGAATTTGTGAGTGATTCGCAGGAGCTTGATTCGACAGCCTCCGCAGCAGTGGCCACCGGACCGGATAGCGCGGTGAGCGTTGCGAGTCCCGTTACTGTGCTTGATCCCGATGCGGCGCAGCACAGCCTTGCCGGTCATTTCGAGGACAAGTGGTTTGTTTACACACTGGTGGCGACGTATGCGGACACCAACTCGGTCGGAAACGTCTATTTCGGAATGTATGCCATGTGGGTGGGCAAGGCTCGCGAGCTGTTTTTCAACCGCGTAATGCCAAAGTTCAATCTCAAGAATACGCCTTTTTACATTCTTACACGGTCCTTCGAGCATAAGTTTGTGCGTGAAACGCGCGAGTTCGAAACCGTGCAGGTGAAAATCCGTGTTGCCGGCTACAACCGGAAATTCGCGACCCTCGAGCATGAAATCTACGACTCACTTGGTCAGTTGCTCGGCAAGGGCAAGCAGACGCTCCTCTTCGTCTCTTCGGTGGATTACAAAATGCTCGATATTCCTCCGGATGTTTACTCTGCATTCATCGCTCATACCTGACATGCAATGAAACAGGCGCTTTCGGGATTTTTATGGAGCAGGGGAGTTGCTGGATCTCTCCTGCTTTTTCCGATGCTTTTCCTGACAGCCTGTCCGAAGCCACCACCACCTCCGCCGCCTCCGACACCTGCTCCAACTCCAGTGCCGGAGCCAACTCCGACACCGGTGCCAACCCCGCGTCCCATTCCGGCGTTGATCCGCAAGCCTCTTCCCACGGCCACACTCTTCAACGGAATCGCGATGGAGTCCGCTGTGGTGACAAAACCCAGTGAGGAGCTTGCTTCTCAGGACCGCCTCGACCACGACGCCTACACCGTCGAGGTGACGCTTCGCGCAAAGTTGCCCCGTCCCGCCAGCACATTGGAGGATTTGGAATCAAACGACCCGTCATTGCCAGGGGTTTTCAAGGATCTCCCGGCTTTGCTAGCCAATGCAACCGTCTCTCCCTTTTTTGAAAAATTCTACACGCTTAAGTCCAATGACCTTCGTCGCAAGCTAGCGAATCTGGATGCCGTTCTCTCCCGGCATAATTTCTACGATTGCGAGACGATGCTGGAGCTGGAACATCCCGAGACCTCCCGTCGGGCCTTGATGGTGATATCCGACATGGATGTGAATACCGATGGCTCCGATGGTGACCGCAATGTCACCGTGGATTCATCCTCGATGTTTTACCTTCCACAGACCAGCTACCGTTGGCCTAAGCAGACCGAGCGGGTGAACCCCATGATCAACGTTGAGGAGAAAAAACTCGCTGACCTCGAGTTGGAAAAAATAAAACCCGACCTCCGGCCCGCCCGCCTTGCCGAAATCAACTCCGGCATCGACCTTGCCAAACGGCGCATTCACGACCTTAAGAAATGGAGCTTTCTCGTCTCCTCCACAGACCCCTTCATCGTGCTGCCGGGATTTATTATGCGTGACCATTCCGGTCCGTTTGTTCCGAAAATCGGCGACTACGCACTCGTTATCCATGACGGACGTGTCTTCCCTGCAATCCTGGGCGATTCTGGCCCGTCCCACAAAGCCGGTGAAGCCTCGGTGATGATCTGCCGGGAACTCAACGCCCGCTCCAACAAGCTCAGCCGCCCGATCAGCGATCTCAAGGTCACCTATCTTATCTTTCCAGGTTCCGCTGATGAACTTCCAGGCCCGCCCGACCTTGTTAAATGGCGGGAAAAGTGCCTCGCGATGGCCGAGGAACTAGGCGGCCTCAACGTGGAAATCCACGAATGGCTAAACCTTGTGGAACCTTGGCCGACACCTACACCTGCTCCAACACCCGCACCGGCATCAACACCTGTGATGGACCCGGACCCGGTTTTGCAACCGAGTGCCGAGAGTAACAGCAGCACCTTGGAATAACTGAAAAATAAACCTCAACGCCGAGCGGCGATGATGTTTTAAGAAAGAACTCCCCGAGCCAGGCCCTTATTTCACGTGCTTTTCAAACTCGTCGGGGAACTTCGCGAGGAAGCTTTGCGTTGGCCAAGAGCATGCCTCGCCAAACGCACAAATCGTGCGACCCGCAATGTTGTCGGCAATGTTTTTAAGATTCTTCGCGTCGTCGTGGCGGGCACCGTCATCCAGGATGCGTGTCGTTACTTTCGACATCCAGAGACTGCCTTCGCGGCAGGGGGTGCACTGACCGCAACTTTCGTGGGCATAGAATTGATTAAGGTTGTTCAGCGCCCAGACCATGTCGCGCGAGTCATCCATGATCATTACACCGCCACTGCCCACCATCGTGCCGGCGGAGGCGAGTGAGGAAGCGTCCATTGTGAGATCAAGCAGGGGAACATCCTTGTCGATCATCTGGCCATCGGGGCCTTTAACCTTGAATTTGAACACTTCTCCAGCGCGAAGGACCTTTGCGGAGCTGCCGCCTGGGATCACCGCCTTGAGCGAGCGTCCGGGCTTAAGACCACCGCAAATATCAAAAATCAACTCTCCGAGTGTCACGGCTCCGCAAGGCAGCTCATAGAATCCGGGGCGAACCACATCGCCGCTCACACACATCGTGCGCGTGCCGCCGTCTCCAGGGGTGCCCATCTTGGCGTATTCCTCCGCACCCATCGCGATGATGTGTTTCACGTGGCAGATCGTCTCCACATTATTCACGATGGTCGGCTTCATATAAAGGCCGAGCACAGCGGGGAAATAAGGTGGCTTGATGCGCGGGTAGGGGCGTTTGCCCTCGAGCGATTCGAGGAGGCTTGTTTCCTCACCGCAAATGTAGGCGCCCGCACCTTGGTGCACGTAGATATCGAGATCGAATCCGGAGCCGAGGATGTTTTTACCCAAAAATCCCTTGGCGCGCGCTTCCTTGATCGCATTCCACACAATCTTGGCGGCTTTTGGGAATTCGCAACGAATGTAGATGTAGGAGAGATGAACGTTTGTGGCAAAAGCGGCAATGGCCAAGCCCTCGATGAGCTGGTGGGGATCTTGGTGAAGGATGTAGCGGTCTTTGAATGTGCCGGGCTCGGACTCGTCGCCATTCACTACGATGTAATGGGGTTTACCGTCGTCATATTTGATGAAGCTCCACTTGGCTCCAGCCGGGAAACCTGCGCCCCCGCGTCCGCGAAGGTTGGCGGCTTTGACCATGTCCACAATCTCGGAGGGCTTCATGGTAAGCGCTTTTTTCAGCGACTCGTAACCACCGTGGGCCAGGTAGGTCTCGATGTCGGGCGAGTAGCCCGGCTTGCTGATGTTGCCAAAGATGATGCGGCGCTCTTTAGGATGAGGAGTGGGAAGCAAGGAGACCATGTTATTTGTAGGAATCTACGATCGAAGGGATGTCGGAGGGGGAGATGTTTTCAACCAAGTCGTCATTGATCAGGGCAACAGGTGCGCTTCCGCAGCTGGCGAGGCACTCGACGAACTCCACACTGAATTTGCCATCTGCAGTGGTAGGCGGGGCACTGCCAAATCCATGGTGCTCGCAATGGGCATCGAGGCCGACCGCCTGGCAGAATTTTTCTTTCACCTCGTAGCTGCCGGCCAATGCGCAGGCGAGGGTGCGGCAGACGCGAATGATCGTCTTTCCCGCCTGTTCACGACGAAACCAAGGGTAAAAGGTCACAAGCTCGAGGATATTCACCGGAGTCAGCTCCAACTTGGCGGCAATCCATTCGATGCCGGTGTCGTCGATGAATCCAAAATGGTTTTGCCACAAATGCAGGAGTGGCAGGGAGGCGCTCCTCTTTGAAACAGGATAGTGCGAAACAAGCTCTTCGGCTTCGGCTACGAATTCCTGAGTGAGGGAATCCGCCTGGCGCGTCTTCGTGTCGATCATGGGGCGCATTTATCGGCGGTCGGCGGTCTGGCTTCAAGCAAAAGGATTGGAGCCATACGGGAGGGTTGTTAGTTTCCATACGTATCCCGTGAAAAAAGTCATCCATTGGTTCCGCCGCGATCTGCGTCTCACAGACAACACCGCCCTCAACGCCGCCGCCGCTGCGGGCCAGGTGATCCCCGTTTACATCCTAAGTGATTGGAAGCAAAACCACCGTTGGACAGGCCCTAACCGCCAGCATTTCCTTTGCGGTTGCCTGAAGTCCCTCGATGCGAACCTTCGGGCAGTGGGCTCCCGTTTGATCATCCGCCAGGGAAATGCCGTCGAGGCACTCGAGAAGCTTGCAACCGAGACGAAAGCCGATGCGATTTATTACAACCGTGACCCCGATCCATTCGGGCGGTCCGTGGAGGAGCATTTGGAAAAAGTTGCAGCCCGTATCGGAATCGCTTTGTGCGGGTTCAAGGATGTCGCCATTCACGAGCGTGATGAAGTCCTGACCGGCACCGGCGATACCTTCCGCGTCTTCACTCCCTACTCAAAAGCTTGGGCGAAACTGCCCAAACCTCCGATTGGCTCTCGCATAAAAAGCCTCACCAGTCCTGCGGAGGTGGCATCCCTGCCTTTGCCGGACCTCTCGACATGGGACCTGTCCACACCAGCGCAGGGTATTTTGGAGGCTGGTGAAAAAGCCGCCCGTTCCCGCATGCAGGAATTTCTCGATACAGGTCTCGCCCGTTATGGTGCCGTGCGCGACCTTCCTGCTGGAAAAACGACGTCGAGGCTCTCGCAGGATCTGCGCTACGGCTTGCTCTCGATTCGTGAGCTTTATCAGGCATGTATGGATAAAGCCGACAGCCTCGATGCCACAGGTCGTGGCAGTGCCATGAAATACGTCGCGGAACTCATCTGGCGCGAATTTTACCTGCAGATCCTCTGGAATTTTCCAGAAGTGCTCGAGCATGAGTTCAACCCCAAATACAGGGGAATGAAATGGCCCGGAAAGATGGAGGATTTTGAACGTTGGAAAAATGGCGAGACGGGTTTTCCCATCGTTGATGCCGCGATGCGTCAGCTCCGGGAGACTGGTTTCATGCACAATCGCACCCGCATGATTGCGGCGATGTTTCTCACCAAAGACCTCCACCTCGACTGGCGCCTTGGCGAGCAATACTTCATGCAAATGCTGATCGATGGTGAGATCGCAAGCAACAACGGCGGCTGGCAATGGAGTGCAGGCACTGGTGCAGATGCCGCACCCTATTTTCGTATCCAAAATCCCTGGAGTCAGACAAAACGCTACGATCCCGAGGGTGCGTATATAAAAACCTGGATCCCCGAATTGCATGACGTTCCTGCTGAAAAATTCCTCGAACCGCCCGCGCCGGGTATGCGGTTGGCGAAAAACTATCCGGCGCCGATCGTGGATCATGCCACCGCTCGGGACATCACGCTTGAGTTGTTTAAAGCATCCGCACGATGACTGTCGCCAACCACCCTGCAATGCGGTGATGAGGGATTGCGGTTCTTTCATCCACCACTGATCTCTCAGGTTCAATTACCGTCCCATGGCCGACTTGCTTCCCATTTACGAACTCGACGAGGAAATCATTGTCGCCTTGCGCGAGGGGAACCGACTTGTGCTTGAGGCCCCGACGGGCTCTGGAAAATCCACTCAAGTGCCTCAGATTTTACTCGATGGCGGCGCGCTGGGAAATGGCTCGTGCATTATCCTGCAACCCAGAAGGCTCGCCGCGCGCATGTTGGCTGCCCGTGTCGCTGCCGAGCGAGGGGTGAAATTGGGTGGAGAGGTCGGCTACCGAATCCGACTTGATAACGTTTCCTCGCGAGATACGCGGCTTCTTTTCGTTACCGAAGGCATCTTGCTTCGCCAGATGCTTGCCGACCCTGAATTGAAGGGCGTTTCGACGCTCGTCTTTGATGAATTTCACGAACGGCATTTGTATGGGGACATCAGCCTCGCACGGGCGTTGGAGCTTCAGGAATCGACAAGGCCGGATCTCAAGATCGTCGTCATGTCGGCAACGCTCGATGGAGCCGAGTTGACGGGATATTTGCAAACCGCACGCTTCTTGCGCTCCGAGGGACGAATGTATCCGGTGAAGGTAATGCACCTTCCGCGCGATCCCCGTGAAGATCCTGTCTGGGAGCTTGCTGCGGAAGCCGTGGCCGAGAATTTCGACAGCACCCAGGGTGACATCCTGGTCTTTATGCCGGGGGCGTATGAGATCCAGCGCACCATTCGCGAACTTCAAGCCCGGCTGGGAAGTCGGTGTGCCATTTTACCCCTGCATGGGGAACTGCCCGCCAGTGACCAGGATAAGGCAGTGAACCGCTCCAGCACCCGCAAGATCATCGTTTCCACCAATGTCGCCGAGACATCGCTTACGATTGATGGCGTTACCTTGGTGGTGGATTCCGGCCTTGCCCGCGTTGCCCGGCATGATCCCAATCGAGGCATCAATACGCTTTTCATCGAAAAGATCAGCGACGCATCGGCCGCCCAGCGATCCGGGAGGGCAGGGAGAACGGCCCCTGGCATTTGCATCCGACTCTGGACCGAGCGGGACCACCAAAGGCGTCCACTCAGGGAACTGCCCGAGATCAAGCGCCTCGATCTTGCAGAGACACTTCTAACCCTGAAAGCCGCCGGCGTGGGAGACGTGGGGACATTTCGCTGGATGGAGCGCCCGGAGGAACAGGCGCTCAACCGTGCTGATACTTTACTCAGAGATTTGGGAGCACTTGATCAATCCGGAGCAATCACCGCGATGGGTAGACGAATGCTGAATTTCCCTGTCCACCCCCGCTATGCGCGGATGTTTATTGCCGGAGAGGAACTGGGGTGCGTAAGGGCGGCTGCGCTCATCGCCGCAATTACACAAACGCGCTCGATGCTGCTCAAAGTGGACAAACGAATCGAAGAGGAACGCGCGGAAATCTTTAGCGGTGGCAGCTCCGACTTTCTTGTGCTCATGCGGGTTTTTGAGTGGGCGCGATCCAGGGATTTTCGCATGAGCGAATGCAGGACTCTAGGGATCCATGTCGATTCCGCCCGGCAAGTGGGCAAGCTTTTCGAGCAATTCCTCGATATCGCCCATGCGGAAGCGTTGCTTCTGGAGGACGTGCCTCCCGACTACGAGTCCATCGCACGCTGCATTCTTGCAGGGTTTGCCGACCAAGTTGCTGTTCGACGAAATGCCGGGACGCTCGTTTGCGATATCGTCCACGGGCGACGCGGGCTGCTGTCACGTCAAAGCGTGGCATCGAACGGTCGCTTGATCGTTGCCGCAGAGATTGCCGAGATCGAGGGGCGCGATGGTGATGCCCGTGTCTTGCTTAGCCTGGCAACGGAGGTGGAGGAGGCGTGGTTGCGCGATATGTTCCCAGACGATTTTTCGGAACGCGCGGAGTATTTATTTGATAAGAGCCAAAACCGGGTTGTCATGCGCCGGGAGAAAATCTTTCGCGATCTTGTGCTCGAAAACCGGGATCGTGATGCGGAACCTGGAGCCCAAGCATCGAGCTGTCTCGCCACCCAAGTGCTGGACGGCAACTTGCGACTCAATGGCTGGAACGATGCCGTGGAGCAGTGGATCCACCGGGTGAATTTTCTCGCACGTCTTTGTCCCGACCAGGGGCTTCCCGCAATGGGGGACGAGGAACGTCACCACATCGTGCTCTTGGTTTGCGATGGGGCAGTTTGTTACCGCGATATCAAGGATGCCGACGTGCTGCCGCATGCAAAATCCCTTCTTACGCACTCTCAGCAGCAATTTGTGGAGAAGCATGCCCCAGAGCGCTTGGAACTCCCCTCCGGTCGCCGTGCAAAAATCAGCTACTCGGATGCCGGGGATCCTTTTATTTCCGCAAGGATCCAGGATTTCTATGGCGTCACCGGAGAATTGAAAATCGCCCTTGGCCGCCATGCGCTCACACTTCATGTATTGGCGCCGAGCCAACGCCCGGTCCAGGTTACCAAAAGCCTGCAATCTTTCTGGAGCGAGACCTACCCGAAATTGAAGCAACAACTCCAACGCCAATACCCGAAACACGAATGGCGGTGAGCTTGCAATCAAAGCCAACGGGGATATTCTTCGCGGTCTGTCTATTTTTCCTATGATCAAAAGCATTTTGGATCCCGCTCGAGTTGCGGAGATTGAATTCAGTAACGATGAAATCGCACGTTATTCACGGCACCTGATCATGCCCGAGGTGACCATGGAGGGTCAAAAGCGCTTGAAGGCTGCAAAAGTCCTTTGCATCGGCACAGGTGGCCTTGGGTCGCCTATCGCTCTTTACCTGGCAGCGGCCGGAGTGGGAACGATGGGCCTCGTTGATTTCGACGTGGTCGATTACTCGAACCTGCAACGTCAGATCCTGCATGGAACGAAGGATGTGGGACGCAAAAAACTCAATAGTGCCCGCGACCGAATCAAGGAAATCAATCCGAACGTCCAAGTGAATCTCCACGATGCGCTTTTCAATTCCGAAAACGCGCTCGAGATCGTCCAACCCTACGACATCGTGATCGATGGAACCGATAATTTTCCCACGCGTTACCTTTCCAACGATGTGTGCGTTTTTCTGAAAAAACCAAACATCTACGGCTCGATTTTCCGATTCGATGGCCAGTGCACCGTCTTTGCGCCACACCTTGGCGGTCCATGCTACCGCTGCCTCTATCCCGAGCCACCGCCGCCAGGAATGGTTCCAAGTTGCGCGGAAGGTGGCGTGCTTGGCGTGCTGCCGGGCGTGATTGGCGTGATGCAGGCCATCGAGGCGATCAAGTTGATTGTGGGCATCGGCGAGCCGCTCATCGGACGTTTGATTCATTTCGATGCGTTGAAAATGAAGTTTCGCGAGTTCAAGGTCCGAAAAGATCCATCCTGCCCGGTTTGCTCGCCAAATCCCACGATCACCGCGCTCATCGACTACGAGGAGTTTTGCGGCATTCCCCAGGCCCGCGCTGAGGAGGAGGCGGAGCTTCCCGTTCCTGAGATTTCTGTGGAGGAACTCAAAGCCCGTCTCGACCGCAAGGACAAGTTTGTGCTCATCGACGTGCGAGAGCAGTTTGAGTGGGACATCGCCCGCATCCCCGGTGCAAAGCTCATTCCGCTAGGCGAACTCCCTTCGCGCATGAGCGAGTTGGATACCGCCGATGAGATCGTCATCCATTGCAAGGCCGGTGTGCGCAGTGCTAATGCCGTTCGCCACTTGCAGAAATCTGGCTTTTCCAAGCTCCTGAATGTGGAAGGTGGCATCCTTGCCTGGGCAGAACGGATCGACACCTCAATGCCAAAATACTGAGCCGACTTCCCTGAGATGGCGGAAACCGAATACAGCGAGCTTTTCCTCTGCCCGCAAACGCTTCGTCGCCTTCGACCGGCGACGGAGAAGGAACTCGAGGCACTGCGCAGTCGCGAGGGCTTTGAAAAGCTCGAGTCCGCACTGGTTCGTTCCGACCGCTCAGTCGCGTATCCGGTAAAGCGTGGCATTCCCATGTTGATCCCCGGTGCCGCCATTTCAATGAGGAAAACGACCGCAAAAAAATCAACTTCCCCACCAGCGGAACAACCATGACCGAACTCGAACGCATCCGACATTCCGCCGCGCACGTCCTCGCGACAGCCATCCTGAAAATTTGGCCCGAGGCCCAGTTTGCCGCCGGTCCTCCCGTGGACAACGGATTCTACTACGATGTTGATCTGCCCCACCGGATTTCACCCGAGGATTTTGCCCGCATCGAGGAGGAGATGAAGCGCGAGGTTAAGGCCAACCATGTCTTCGAGCGTGTGGAGATTTCCCGGACCGATGCACTGGCCATGGCTGAGCGTGGCGAGCTTGCTGCCTTAGGTGTCCGGCCTGTTGCCTCGAAGTTCAAGTTGGACATCCTGCAAAATATTCCCGAGGGCGAAATCATCACGCTTTACCGCAACGGCGACTTCACCGACCTCTGTGCCGGACCTCACGTGATGCGAACCGGCAATATCGGCGCTTTCAAGCTCACTCACGTCGCCAGTGCCTACTACAAAGGCGACGAGCGCAACCCCCAGCTCCAGCGCATCTATGGCACAGCCTTCAAAAACAAGACCGCCATGGAGGAGTATTTCACCATGCTGGAGGAGGCGAAAAAACGCGACCACCGCAAAATCGGCGCGGAGATGGGCCTCTACGCCATCGACTCCGAATACGTTGGCCCCGGCATGCCGCTTTGGCTCCCCAAAGGTGCCGTCCTGGTTGAGGAACTCGAGAAACTTGCCAAAGAAACCGAATTCGCCGCCGGATATGTCCGCGTGCGCACCCCGCACCTCGCCAAGGAGAAGATGTATAAAACATCCGGCCACCTGCCTTACTACGCCGAAAGCATGTTCCCTCCGATGGAGATCAAGGAAAATGGTGAGGGCGAGGGGAGCGAGGCCGAGAGGTATTACCTGAAGGCGATGAATTGCCCGCATCACCACCGGATTTTTGCGGCTGAGCCCCGCAGCTACCGCGACTTGCCGCTCCGTTTGGCCGAATACGGGTGCTGCTACCGCTACGAGCAAAGCGGCGAGCTTTTCGGTCTCATGCGGGTTCGTTCACTCAATATGAACGACGCGCACATCTATTGCACGGAGGATCAATTCGCCGAGGAGTTCCGTGCGGTCAACGACATGTATCTGCACTACTTCAAGATTTTTGGATTTGAGAAATACCAGATGCGCTTCTCCACCCACGATCCCTCCAAGCTCGGCCAGAAATTTGTGGACGAGCCGGAGCTTTGGAAAAAGACGGAAGACATGGTGAGAGACGTTCTCGTTGAAAGTGGGATCAACTTTATCGAGGTGCCTAACGAGGCTGCATTTTACGGTCCCAAGATCGATGTGCAGGTCTGGAGCGCCATCGGGCGGGAGTTCACCATCGCTACCAACCAGGTGGACTTTGCCGTGCCAGCGAAGTTTGGCCTCCATTACCGCGACCGTGACAACTCGGAAAAGACACCGCTCTGCATCCATCGCGCTCCACTCGGCACCCACGAGCGCTTTATCGGATTCCTCATCGAGCACTATGCCGGCAACTTCCCACTCTGGCTCGCGCCGGAACAGGTCCGCGTGATCACACTGAATGACGATCCCGCATTGGTGGACTACGCCAAACCAATCCTAAAGGAACTCCGCGCCCACATGGTTCGGGCCGAGGCGGATTTCGGAACTAATCCGGTGAAAGCCAAGATCGCCGACGCCGAGAAGTCCCGCGTGCACACCATGCTCGTCATCGGTCCCCGCGACATGGAAGGCGGCAACGTAAGTCTACGCCTCCATGGCAAAGGCAATGTCGGAGCCAAACCCAAAACCGAGGTCGTTTCGGAGATCCTCCAATCGATCCGCGAACGGCGGTAGGTTTTTTGGGGATTGTCATCACCCTTTTTCTACCGCACGTCCGCATTGCCTTCGGCATGTTGCATCAACTCAACATGCTGCTATCATCAAAAAGAAATTTCCATGCCGCCATAGAAACCAATCGGTAGGGAAGGGTAGCCCAATTTGGTTTCGTAGGCGGTATTGGTCACATTCTCCACACGTGCCATGAGGGCGGCGTGCTTGTTGATTTCATAGCGTGAATACACCCGGAGCGTTGCGTAGTCCGGCATTTCCACAACCGATCCCGCAGCGTAATCCAGCTGCATCCGGCCGCCCACATAAGTAGCTCCGCAACCGATCAGCCATTGCGGGGTGAAGAGGTAGTTCGTATCGAGGCTGATCATGTTTTTCTGCTGGGGAAATTGAGTGTAAACCGTCGTCTGCATGTAGGTGTAGGCGATGCGGGTATTCCAGGATTTAAAAAGAGCGATTTCGGCACTCAATTCCACACCATTGTTGTTCGCCGTATCCATGTTTTCGTAGGTGCCGAAGAATGTCACAGGGTCCGTTTCCACAATAATGAGGTTTTTGATGAAGTTCTGAAAGTAGGTGGCGCTCAGCTTGACCCGTTCGCTGAAGAAATACTGGTCGATTCCCGCATCCCAGCCGATCGATTTTTCGGGCTCCAAATCCGTATTGCCGAGGTAGTAGGGGTTCGTGGAGTAAAGTTGTATGAGGCTCGGAGCCTTGAAGCCCGTGCCGTAACTTCCCCGGAATTTCGTATTGGTTTTGTCGTAGAGGTAGGCCGATGTGAAGCGGTAGGTCAGCGCGCTGCCGGCTTGTTGGTAGCTGTCGTAGCGGACCGCTCCGGTAAGAAAGAGGTTTTTTACGACCTCCCATTCGTCCTGTGCATAGACAGCCACATCCGTCTGTGACTTGGTTGGCAATACCGTTGCCGGTGAAACATTGTCGCTGTAGTAGGAATTTCCCGTGTAAACATCAAAGGAGACGCCAAGGGACAGTCGGTTTTGGCGTGAGATTTGGAAGACATTCATCCAGTCCGAACAATAGTTCGCGGCGTTGTTGATCGTCTTGCTGTCCGTCTCAAAGTTGCCCGGATACGCCGGATCAGTGAGTGTGTAGCGCTCGAAGTATGTGCCCAAAGTCAATTTCTGAGTCCAAAACTCGAGCGGCCGCCAATCCAGCATGAAGCTGAGGATATTGCTTTCGCCAGTTGCAAACTGTCCGGGGTTGTTGTTTCCCCAGTCCTGCGGCCTCGTGCTCCCGGGCTCCTGATATTCACCCACCTGTCCGGAGAAGTTGAAGCGCAGGCTCAGGTTTTCATAAGCTTGGTAGTCAAGTCGCAGTGCATAGCGATTTGCTTGATAATCGTTGTTTGGGCGGTCGTTTTGGGTGCTGAGGTTTTCGTAGGAGGCAAAGTAGGCGAAATTGCCGATCTCCCCCTGGCTGTTTACTCCCTCGTTGAATGTGGTGAAACTTCCAAACTCGCCGAAAAGATCCACGCCGGGTTTGCCTTCGCCCCGCTGCGTGTCCAAAGAAATCACGCCACCGATACTCTCCGAACCATAGAGGGAACTCTGCGGCCCGCGGACGATTTCAATTTTCCTGAGACCCTTCGAGCCTGCATAAGTCAGAAACGGACTAGCATCCTGGTTAATGCCGGTATTGACCTTGACCCCGTTTACCAAAATCAAGGATTGGGAGGGTCCGTTTCCTCGAATCATGACCTCGCCAAAACTGCCGGGAGGGCCTGCCGAGATGGACTGGATGCCAGGGGTGATATTTAGCACCTCAAGCAAATTGTCCTGCTGGGAACGGTTGATCTGCTGCGCGTCGATTCTGGAAAATGCGCTACCTATCTGAGTATCCGATTGAGCATTTTTGGTAACCGTGATGACGGGCGATTCGTTGTTTGAGGCATTTTGACCGTGGGCCAAAAATACACATGGGAGCGCGGCAAAAACCGCAGCGGCTGCTTTTCTCATTTTGTCCTTTTTTTGAAAAAAACGGGGATGTCAAAGGACAATCCCTTCCCCCGTTACGCGAAAGGACTACCCCCGGCACGGACAGTCATGCGCTGCCGTTGCGCCATTGCAGGCGCTGTGCGGTTTTCTCCGCCGGTTCGAACCCGGACTTTGACCTTTGCGCGACAGTGAGGGACTTCCACCCTTGCTTTCCTAGGCCGACGGATTGGTGTTGTTTAAGAAAAAGAACGACTGCGGGAGATCCCGAAGCCGGGGAATTTGTATTGATGACGAGGGCGTGTCAATCACCCAGCGACTGAACGCGGGGGAATCCGCAGGTCTTGCTTTGTCTTATAAGCCTTATTCAGCCTGGGCGCAGCTGGAGACAATCCATTCTGCATAGGCGTGACACACAGCAGCCGGATCGAAGGCGACGATCTCGGGGACTTCGTAGGGATGGATGGCTCGAAGGGCTTTCTCGAAGGTGCTGAAATTTGCCTTCGGGATTTTAAAGATCACAACGACCTCTGCGGCCTCTTCAACAGAACCTTTCCAATTATAAATGGATCGAGCTCCGGGAACGATAGTGCCGCAAGCGGCTGTTTTTTCGGAGACGAGTTTCCGCACAATGTCTGCTGCGGTGGCTTCGTCTGGGAGGGTGGTGATGACGAATCGGGTCATGCTGGGACGGGGGCTGGTTGTCGAACAATCCAGCCGCCGCCGATGACCTTGTCGCCATCGTAAAAAACGGCGGCTTGGCCAGGGGTGATGGCACGCTGGGGGGTGTCGAGTTGAATGCGGGCTTTGCCGCTGGGAAGTGCTTGCACGCTGGCTTCGGTGCCTGGGTGGGCGTAGCGAATCTTTACATTGATGCGCATGAATTTTTCGGGTTCTCCCTCGAGCCAGTTCACGCGGTCCACCTCGAATTCCTCACGCACGAGATCCTCCTCGTCGCCAACAATCACGCTGTTGGTTTCGGGGTCGATATCCACGACATAGCGCGGACGGGGTGAGCCACCTGGAAGACCTTTGCGCTGGCCGATGGTGAACATTTCGATGCCTTCGTGGTTGGCGATGAAATTGCCACTCGTGTCGTAGATGGCACCGGCGTGAAATTCCTTCTCTCCGAGGTGCCCTTTGAGAAATGCTTTGTAGTCGTTGCCCGGAACGAAGCAGATTTCCTGGCTGTCCACTTTGTCGGCGACCTTGAGCCCGAGTTCGCGGGCGATGTCACGGATCTCGGATTTTTCCATGCCACCAAGCGGGGTGAGGGCGTGCTGAAGCTGGTCCTGCTTGAGGCTGAAGAGGAAGTAGGATTGATCCTTGCGGGAGTCACGGCCCTTGCGGAGCACCGCGTGGTTGTCGTGGTGTTCAATGATGGCGTAGTGGCCGGTGGCGATGAAATCGGCCCCAAGGGAGCGGGCCTTGGCACGAAGGTTTCCAAACTTGAGATGCTCGTTGCACATCACACAGGGGTTCGGAGTGCGACCGAGGCGGTATTCGCTGGCGAAATAGTCGATTACGATTTTTTCAAAGTTGTCGGCCTCGTCCACGACGTAGTGGGGAATGCCAAGTTTGTGGGCAACTCCCCGGGCGTCGGCAATGGCGGAAGGACCGCAGCATTTGTCTTCGGCGCGGGAGATGCAGTCCTGCGGCCAAACCTTCATGGTGACACCGATGACTTCCCACCCATCGCGCTGCAGCAGGGAGGCGGCCACACTTGAGTCCACGCCGCCGCTCATGCCGAGCAATACCCGTCTGCCGTTACCTTTCATGTGCGGCACTATACGGACTCCTCAAATCGGCGTCAAACCGCAGCGATGGGGATTTGATATCGTTGCTTGCCCATCGGCGGGGAGGGGGAGTATGGAAAGGAAATGAATTCATTTTTTGGCAGTGAAAATCGGCGGGCTGTTTATCTGGTAGTGGCGTCGCTCGTTTTGCTCGCGGTCTTTCGTGTGGTTCGTGCTGCGGCATTGCCCGAGTTGCCAAACTTCTTTCCTGTGACGGCGCTGGCTTTTTGCGGTGGGTTTTTCCTGTCGGGGATGTCGGCGTGGATTTTACCCCTTGCGGTGCTTTTTGCTTCGGATATCGCCCTCGCAATGGTCATGGGTTACCCTGTTTTCGGTGGTGGGCAATTGGCTGCTTGGGGCTCCTTGGTGTTGGTGGTGGCCATTGGACGAATCGCTGCCTCACGAGGTGGTTTCTCGCTTGTGGGCTGCTTTGGGGGACTGCTCGGCGGCGGCGTGGTGTTTTATTTGATCACCAATACCGCCGCATGGCTTGCAAACCCCGCTTACCCGAGGGGGCTTGGTGGACTGTGGATGTCGCTCACCACGGGGCTGCCCGGTTACCCGCCGACATGGATGTTTTTCCGCAACTCGGTGGCTGCGGATTTTCTTTTTACCGGACTTTTGATCGGGGTGTGCCTGTTGGCAGGCGGACTGTCTGGCAAGCGGGATAATCTTTCGGAAGCCGCTTGAGTTCGCGCGACGAATCGCGTTGTCTCTGCGCATGACAGTTCGCACTCGCTTCGCTCCATCGCCGACCGGATATCTTCACGTGGGAGGTGCCCGCACAGCCCTTTTCAATTGGCTTTATGCCCGCAAGCATGGCGGCTCCTTCATTCTTCGCATCGAAGACACTGACGAAAAGCGCAATACCGCCGAGGCGAATCAAGTCATCTTTGATGGCCTCAAATGGCTGGGGCTGGACTGGAACGAAGGACCGGATGTTGGTGGAGATTTCGGACCCTATCGCCAGAGCGAGCGCACGAGTGTCTACGAAAAGCACCTCACGACCTTGGAAGCGGGAGGTCATCTCTATGAGGATGGTGGAGCGATCCGTTTCCGGTCCCCGCGCAAAGCTGTGGTGGTGGACGATCTCATTTGTGGACGCATCGAGTTTGATATGTCGAACCCGGCGACGCATCCGGATATGACCATCCGCCGTCCAGACGGCTCGTTCATTTTCCATTTTGTAAATGTCGTTGATGACATCGAAATGCGGCTTACCCATGTGATTCGAGGCGAGGATCACCTTTCAAATACGCCGAAGCACATCGAACTCTACAATGCCCTCGGAGCAACGCCGCCGAAATTCGCGCATATACCGCTCATTCTTAATCACGAGGGCAAGAAGCTCAGCAAACGCGATGGCGGCTCGAGCATCACGTATTTTATGGATCACGGCTATTCCCCCGAGTCGGTGGTGAATTATCTTTGTTTGCTCGGGTGGTCACCCGGTGACAACCGCGAATTGTTGGGCATGCAGGAGATTTGCGAGCTTTTTGACATCGAAAAGATCAACCGGCGCAATGCGATTTTCGATTTGGACAAATGTTTTTGGCTGAATGGCCAGCACATCCTCTCGATGAGCTTTGAGCGTTTCGTCGAGCTGGCCAAGCCATTCGTGGACAAAGCCGGCGTTCCCTACGGCAGCGAGACGGCATTGCTCCCGGCTCTGGCCATTGTGAAGTCAAAGGTGAAGCATCTGTCTGATGTGCCGGATTGGATCGGATTTCTTTTTACGGATGATTTCGAAATGGATCCCGCTGCGGTTGAGAAGAGCTTGAAGAAACCCGGTGCGGCCGGTCGGCTCGAGTCCCTCGCCAACGCCCTTTCCGCTTTGACCGAATGGACTCATCCGGTGCTTGAAGCCTGCCTCAAGCAAACCGCTACGGATCTCGGCGTGAAGACCGGCGAATTGGTTCATCCCGCGCGTGTCGCCGTAAGCGGGCGATCGGTTGGCCCCGGTTTGTATGAAATGATCGAAGTGCTCGGCAGGGAAAAAACTCTTACCCGTTTCGAGCGTGCCAAATCACTAGCCGCCGAATGAATTCCTCTCCCGTTACCGTGGCGATCGTCGGAGCAAATGGCTATTCCGGCGAGGAACTCTGTGGGATCCTGGCACGGCATCCCGGTGTTCGCGTGGTGGCCGTGACATCGCGTCAGCACGCCGGCAAGCCTGCCGCCGAGGTGCTGCCACGTCTTGCCGGGGTGGGGGATTTTGCAACGCTAGTTTTCTCCGAACCATCGATTGATTCCCTGCTCGCTTGCGGTGCGGAGTTTTTCTTCCTCGCATTGCCTCATGGCCTCGCAGCCGAGTATGCCGTTCCCTTGGCTAAGGCTGGCAAACGGGTGATCGACCTGAGCGCTGATTTCCGCCTGCGTGATGAGCAGACCTACCGAGCATTCTACAACGAGGTTCACACGGCTCCCCAGCTTTTGAAGGATGCCGTTTATGGACTGCCTGAGTTGCACCGCGAGGAAATCAAATCGGCCAAACTCGTGGGCTCAGCGGGTTGCTATCCGACGACCATTCTTTTGCCACTCGTTCCCTTGCTGCGTAGTGGCTTGATCGATGCGAATGACATCACTGTCGCGAGTGCAAGCGGTGTGAGCGGAGCGGGGCGCAAGGCCGAGGTTGCGCTGCTCTACGGAGAGTGCAACGAGAGCATGAGAGCCTATGGACTCCCGAAACACCGCCATCTCTCCGAGATCGAGCAGGAACTTTCGATAGCGGCTTCCCGCAATGTCGTGATCTCTTTCACCCCGCACTTGGCGCCGATGAGCCGCGGAATCCACTCCACGATTTTTACTAGACTGGCTCCCGGAGTTTCCAGCGACTCCATTCTCCCGGCCTTGGAGGCCGCCTATGCAAACGAGCCGTTTGTGCGTGTTTCAAAAAACCTGCCCGACACCAAAAATGTCACCGGAACGAATTTCTGCGATATTTCCGTCCGATTCGATGAACGCACCGGCCGCCTCATCCTGCTCTCGGTCGAGGATAACCTGGTGAAGGGTGCCGCTGGTCAGGCGGTGCAAAATTTCAATCTCATGGCCTCGCTGCCTGAGACGATGGGCTTGTTATGAGTAAAATCAAAAAAATCAAAGGTGGCGTGTGCGCCCCAGAGGGCTTCTCGGCAGCAGCCGCAGGTTGTGGAGTCAAGAATGGCAAGATCACCCGAGATGATGTCGCGGTGGTGTGGTCCGAATCTCCCGCTGTTTCGGCTGCAACCTTCACAACAAACAAAGTAAAAGCCGCTCCCGTGCTTGTCTCCATGGAGCATCTCAAAGCCGGCCGCAACCGGGCTGTGATACTCAATAGCGGCAATGCCAATGCCTGCACCGGCGCCCAGGGTTTAAAGGATGCCCTCTCCATGTGCGAGGCGGCTGCGAACCACTTGGATTTGAATGCCAAGGAAGTCCTCGTTTGCTCCACTGGTCGCATCGGAGTTCCACTTCCCATGGATCGGTTGAAATCCGGCATTGCTTCGCTCAGCCCCTCCCGCTCCGGAAGCCATGCCGCCGCTGCAGCGATCATGACCAGCGATACCTTCGCCAAGGAATACGCTGTCGAAGTCAAGAGTCCCCAGGGAACATTCCGTGTGGGAGGCATTGCCAAGGGTGCGGGCATGATCGACCCGAATATGGCGACGATGCTTTGTGTCGTCACCACCGATGCCGCGATTCCGCAGGCCGCACTCCGCTCAGAGCTTAAGCGCTCGGTCGCAAATTCCTTCAACCGCATCACCATTGATGGCGACATGAGCACCAACGACACGGTGATCCTGCTTGCCAACGGCTTGAGTGGATGCGCGCCCGATCTCAAACTTTTTTCTGTCGCGCTGGATGAGGTGACCCGGGCCCTTGCGCGAATGATCGTAAGTGATGGCGAGGGGGTCTCCCGTTTTGTGGAGGTGGAAGTATGCGGAGCAGCCAGCGACAAAGAGGCACGCATTGCCGCCGAGGCAATCGCGAACTCAACACTGGTCAAGTGCGCCTGGGCGGGCGGGGATCCCAACTGGGGCCGCATTCTCGACGCTGTTGGCTACTCCGGCGTTAAGATGAACGAGGCGAAGACCGATATTTTCTACAACCAGCTCGCCGTAGTGAAAAACGGCATCGCTGCCAAGACTCCGTTCGAAAAACTCCGCGCCATCGCCGCTAAAAAATCGTTCAAGGTCACTGTGGATATGCACATCGGCAAAGGCTCCTATTACGTCTGGACGACAGATCTCACCGAGGAATACGTGAGGCTTAATCTCGGAGAATAAAGCCCTCGCAAAGAAGGCATCGCCCCAATCCTGCCACCAATAAAATATACTTCCCAAGCTTCATGCACATGTCTCCCGAAGCCCGTTCCGAGAGCCTCATCGAGGCGCTTCCCTATATTCAGCAATACCGAGGCCAAACATTTGTCATCAAATACGGCGGCTCGGCAATGGAGGATGAGCGAATCGTTGAAAAGTTTCTCCGCGATGTCGTCTTTCTCGAAGCGGTTGGCATAAACCCTGTCCTCGTCCACGGGGGAGGTAAGGCGATCACCGAAAAAATGAAACGTGCCGGCCTGCAAGCACGTTTTATCGACGGATTGCGGGTCACCGATGGCAATGCGATTCGTCTTGTCGAGGAGGCGCTCGACAAAGAGATCAACCCTTCGATCGTTTCCACGATTAATGAATTTGGCGGCCGTGCCCGCGGGCTCTCCGGGAAGGACGTCTTCATCGCCAGGCAGTTGGATCGCGAGATTGTCGAGAATGGTGAAAAAATCTCCATCGGCTTCGTGGGTGAGGCCGAAGGGGTCTCCACCGACGCCATTCACGAAATGCTGGCCACTGAAACTGTTCCCGTAATCAGCCCCATCGGAGCAACTCGGGACGGGGTAGTTTTAAATATCAATGCGGATATCGCGGCTGCTTCACTCGCCGCAGAATTGAAGGCGAGCAAGTTCATCTATGTAACCGATGTGCGGGGAATCATGCGCGATCCTTCTCAACCCGATTCCCTTATTTCCAGCGTCACCCTTGCGGAGGTCGATGAGCTCCTCCAGCAAAAGGTCATTGCTGGAGGAATGATCCCCAAGGTCCGCTCCGCCACGGAAGCGCTGAGAAAAGGTGTCGGAAAAATTCATATGATCGGCGGTCATATCCAGCACTGCCTGCTGCTGGAAATCTTCACCAACGCCGGCATCGGCACGGAAATTGTGCATTGAGCGCCACGATGTGCGCCCTTGCTTGCAACGTCGTCCCTGCCTGCTAACCTTCGATCCGTTATGAAATTCGCCATAACCGCAGCCGCATTCTTTTCGATCGCGACTTCCGCACTCGCGGCGGATGATGGCGTCGATACCACCAGTTTGTGGCAAGTCATCATCTCTGGCGGACCAGTGATGTATCCGCTCGCGGCACTCTCGGTTTTGGCGGTGATGTTGATTCTGGTCTACCTTTTCACCATGCGCCGCGCTGCTGTCGTGACAGGCAGATACATGCAAACGGCGGATGCATTGATCCGAAAAAAAGACCTCCTTGGTCTGCTGGCAATTTCAAACCGGCATAGCGAGGCTGTCGCCAGCGTGATGGAGCGGGCCTTGAATTTCATGACAAAAAATCCCAACGCCTCCATGGCGGAAGCCCGCGAAATCGCGCAGGCAGAGGGAATTCGCCTCGCTGGGCTGTGGAATCAGCGCATCAGTTACCTGGCGGATGTCGGCACCATCGCTCCCATGCTCGGTTTGTTCGGCACTGTGCTGGGAATGATCAAATCCTTCACCGTTGTGGCCAGTGACATTGTTGCATCCCGCCCGATGATGCTGGCCGAGGGGGTTGCCGAGGCGCTGGTAACCACCGCTGCGGGATTGTTTGTCGGCATTCCCGCAATGGCCGCCTATGCGTTTTTCCGTGGTCGCGTGCAAGGCATGATTTCAGACCTCGAGGCAGCCTCCACGGTTCTTATGGCCCAGCTTGGTGTCGGGCATTCGGACGTGCGCAAGTCGGACTGACATGAACTTCCGGGGAGGCATCCAGCAGAATGCATCGGGGTTTCAGATTGCCCCGATGGTGGATATCGTTTTCCTGTTGCTCATCTTTTTTCTCGTGACCTGGAATTTTTCTCGCAGCGAAATGGAGCTAGACGTGAAGGTTCCGAAGGCCCGTGAGGGAAAAGAAACCAGGCGTGCGGTGGGTGAGGTGATCTTGAATGTAAAAGCCGATGGTAGCGTGGTATTGAACCGCCGGGTGATGGATGCCGAGGCGCTCCAAGCAGCTCTCACCAAAATTGCATCACTCTACCCCGATCAGGCTGTCATCTTGCGCGGCGATGAGAATACCGACTACCGCCACGTTGTTGAGGTGCTCGATATCTGCCGCCGGGCAAATATTTGGAATGTTGCCTTTGCAACAAGTCGTGCGGAATGAAGCGTTTTGTTTTTTTAGCGCCGGCTTTAGCGCTGGCTCTCCCGCTCACTCAAATTGCAACCAGCCAGGAAATCGAAGTCCGCAGGGCGCTTCCCGTCGGAACTCCGTCGCTGGACAATTACCAAAACCCCGCATGGATCGATCGGGTTTCTGAGGGGGAACAACCGGTGGAGGTCCGGCGCGCGCTGCCGCTTACCGAACCGCTGGAAATCAAAACCGTCCCGACCACCCAGCCGGAGTTGGTGGCAGAGCCTTCGGGAGCCCCAACGCCCGACGATAATCCCTCCAACATTCGCATTGCACCGACAGGCGCAGCGAATTTCCCCGAATCGTCTCTTGCAACAGCGAACAATTTTTACGCCCGAAAGATGTATGATCTTGCGATCCCGGAGTATGAGAGATTTCTTATCTCTGCAAGCGGGCAACCCGGGCGCGATGCCGCTCTTTTCCGCCTCGCCGAGTGCCACCGCATCTCCGGCAACGCAGCCGCCGCACGTGCGGGCTACGAGAAATTGCTTATGGAATTCAATGCCGGCGAATTCGCCGCAGCGGGTGCTTACCGCTTGGGGGAATACCTCTTTGCCGACAAGCTCCACGAGCCTGCTTCGATTCGCTTTGATCTCGCCTCCCGCGAGGCGACAGAACCCGGCATCCGCCTCGCCGCCGCCTATTTCGCTGCCCGAAGCCTTGATTCCATCGGCAAGAATGAAATGGCCGAGGAGCGGTATCGGGCGGTTCTTGCCGCGCAAGACGCGAATCCCTACCGCGAAAATGCGGCGATGGCACTCGGCGCGCTCCAGCTTCGAACCGGAAGAAAACAAGCCGCTTTGGAAACATACGAGTTTCTTGCAGGCGTCGCCTCTGAACCCGATGTCGCAGCCAGCGCCGCATTGCAGGCTGCGAAATTGGCACGTGAAGCCGGGCAAGGGGAAAAAGCGGCGAAGCTCTTCGATCAAGTAGCGAAGTCCTCGCCTGATAAGCGAGCAAAGTCCGAAGCCCTCATCGGTGCGCTGCGTTTGAGATATGACCAGGGAGATTTTGCCAAGGTCATTGAAACGGGTGAGGGAGTCATCGCGGAGATACCTATCGAATCAAGGCCAGAGATTTTGCAGTTGCTTGCCGCTGCCCACCGTCAAACTGGCAAGGACGACCGTGCACGGGCAATTTATGATCGTCTATTCAAGGAGTATCCCACCGCTGTTAATCCCGAGATGCGCTATCAGCGGCTTCTTAGTCTCTATGCCATCCAGGATAAAACCCTCCCGGCCGAGGTGGATGTCTTTTTAAAAACGGCCACCGATCCCAAGCAGATCGCCTCGGCTTCGCTGCTGAAAGCGGAAAGCCTTTACCAGCAAGGCAACCATGCCGAAGCCGCTCGAGCCTATGCCGTGGTTGTTGATGATCCGTCTCTCAAAAAAGAACAGCGTCTGGCCGCCCAATACAAACGGGCTTGGAGTCTGGAGGCCGCCGGTGACCATGCACACGCCATCCGCGCCTATTCGGATTTTCTTGAGAAATATCCCAACGACAAACTCGCTGCCGCAGCACTGCTGCAGCGAGGGCTCTCACACCAGAAGTCAAATTCCTATCCCGAGGCGATTGCCGATTTTGACAAGCTCATCAAGGAATACTCCTACAGCAAGGAAGTCGAACTCGCTCTCCTCCAAAAAGGGCTCACCAGCGGGCATCAAAAAAATTACAACGACATGGTCGCCGCCTTTGAGGAGCTGCTTAAAAAATACCCGAAAACCGCTGCCGCCGCGCAGGCCAATTTCTGGATGGGATGGGTTGCCTATGAAGGCAAGGATTACAAAAGGGCCATCCCATTATTGGAACGTGCCCGCGTGCTAGATCCCAAAAACTACGGTGAGCGCGCCAGCTTGCGCCTTATCCTTGCTCTCTACCAACTTGAGGATCGCACGGCCTTGGCGCGCGAGGTCGAAAAATACAAGGGATCTCCATTGCCCGCCGATGTCTTGATTTGGCTCGCTGCCGGATACGCCAATGAAAAACAACATGCAAAAGCCGCTGCGCTCCTGGAGCCGCTCGACAGTGGCGCCCATACACTGCCTCCCGATGCCTTGATTCTTCTCGCCGAGACACGAGGCGCCCTCGGCAAGCACGACGAAGCGATCAAAGCCGCCCAAAAATACATCGCAGCCTCCTCCTCGCCGCTGCAAAAGGCGAGGGGATTGGTTGCCCAAGCGCGAGCACACCTTGCTTTAAAACAATTTCCGCAGGCTAGAGAAGCTGCTGAACAAGCACTGATTCTCCAGCCAGAGGGTATTTTGAACGCCCAAGCGCGCATGGTTTCCGGCGAGATCTTTTTTTCCGAGTCGGACTTCAATAGTGCCGCCCGCATGTTCATGGCCGTATCCGTGCTCACCGACGATTCCACAGTCACTCCCCTCGCGCTTGATCGAGCTGTCGCCTCCTATCGCGCGGCAGGGGAGGATGCGGAGGCGGAGAAAACCCTTGTCGAACTTGCCTCGAGATTTCCCTCGTTCGTGCCCGGTAGAAAAAACTGATCCTCTACGGTTCGACTACGTTGCGTGCCCATTATTTCAAGGGCATAGAAAGATTCATACCGTCGGGCTACATCCTAATGGAAGGAGGGGGTGTTGACTCTTAAGCATCAAAGCGACTCCTTTCGGATACAAGGTAGGCGTATAATAAATTATTTTTTGTTTGCACTGAAGAAACAATACATGCATTCATTTCCGGCTTTTTTAAAAACACTGAGCTGGGAAAGAAACAAAGGGACACTGAATGGGCTTCATTTTATGCATCAATCTTTCTCTCCCATGCTCGAAAAACACAGAAACAAATGCCTCGACCACGTCGCCTTAAACATCCTGTTAAGATCAATCTTCTCATTGATAAATCGAGCAAAGAAATTGCTGTAACCCTTGCCAATAAGCGGCAAATGAGCATCAGCCGATTGTTTGAATCATTGCTGCAGCAGGAGGCAGAATCTCTTGAAATCAAGGATGATTCGATTGATGTATTGGAGAATCTTTGATCAGCTTCAGCAGGCCTTCAAATTAGCGACCTGAGAACGTCGGCTCATCGAATGAAGCCCCAGCGTTCACTAAACGGCCAGTAAACAAAAAAACCACGACCTGCAACGTTGCGTTCCGGGACACTGCCCCAAGAGCGGCTGTCGCTGGAGTGGTAGCTGTTATCACCAAGCGCAAAATAGCTCCGAGGCGGAACGATGTAGGTGGCCTCCGGAGAGCCCAGAAATCGAAAGGATGAACCGCCACCAGGGCCTCCATTTGAGTAACCTTTGTAGCCATTCTCCATGCTTATGACGCGGCGAATAGCGGGCAAGTCGGGTTGTATCCCGTTAATGAGAAGTTTTGGCGGGTCAATCTGAAGCGTTTGTCCGGGCATGCCACAGAGTCGCTTGATGTAATGTTGCGAGCCCATGGCCGGATCGAGGCCAGCTTCGATCTCACGGATGCCAGTGGTTTTAAAAACAAAGACGTCGGCCAGTCGCGGCTTGGAGAAATTGTAGCTCACCTTGTCGACGAAGACTTGGTCTCCGGTATCCATATGTCCACGGGCAATGATGTCACCGGTCGAGTATTCGCGACCGGGCACAATATGGAAGCCGGTCATCAAGGGCTTTTGCGGGACAAAAAGCGTGTAGGTGCGTTTGCGGCAGACGATATCGGTGAAAGTAAAAAAATTCAGATAGGTGCGCTCTTTAAGGGAAACGACGACATCATCCTCTTTTGCCCGGAGTTCAAAGTAGTGGCGTCCGCGAAAGACAAAATCGAATGCACGGATAAGGGGATTCGGGGGAGGGGTCTCCGTGGGAACACCCACGATCCCGTAGAGCGTCGGCTGCATAGACCCCGTGGGAATCCGGAAAGGTTGGAGGAGGTATGCCTTCACGCCGGCGGCAATCACAATGGCCACCAGAAACACCTCGACGTTTTCGCGGATTGCAGGGTGCTTGAGCGGAGGGACGCTTTGGCCAATCAACTCCTCCAACGACTGCATCGAGCGGGAGACCTCATCACGGCTGCGTTTGCGCATCGCCGAGTCGAGAGCGGAGATGCAGGATTCAATGTTTGAAACCTGTTCTACGCTGAGGATGTCTCGTTTGTAGGCGAGCAATTTCTGTGCTCCATGAATGTAGTGTTTCGCCTCCTTGATGTAGCGGGGTGTGAAAAAAAACATGGCTGGGATTTGACGGAAAGATGATCAGCTGGTGCGGAGGACTTGGATGAAGGCTTCCTGCGGGATATTGACCGTGCCGACAGCCTTCATTCGTTTTTTGCCCTCTTTTTGTTTCTCAAGAAGTTTTCGTTTGCGGGTGATGTCGCCGCCGTAGCATTTCGCGGTTACATTTTTGCGCATGGCACTCACACTCTCGCGGGCCACAATTTTTCCACCAACAGCTGCTTGGATTGCGACTTGGTAGAGTTGCTGGGGAATGACTTCTTTGAGCTTGGCAGCGAGGGCGCGACCGCGGGCCTCGGCTTTTTCGCGGTGAACGATGCAAGAGAAGGCGTCCACCGGTTCGCCGTTCACGAGCATTTCGAGCTTCACGAGTTTCGCGGCCTTATAGCCTGCCTGCTCATAGTCCATGGAGCCGTAGCCACGGGTGATGGATTTCAATTTGTCCACAAAATCGACGAGGATTTCGTTGAGCGGAAGTTCCGTGGTGAGCATCACGCGTTTGGTGTCGATGGATTCGGTATGGCTGACCTCTCCGCGTTTTTCCATAATGAGCTGCATAATCGGCGAGATGTATTCATTCGGAATCATCACAAAACAACGCACCATTGGCTCGCGGATCTCCTCGATCACGCTGGGGTCTGGAAGTTGATCGGGATTATCGATCCGGAGGACCTCGCCATTCGTTCGCTCGACTTCATAGATGACCGATGGGTAGGTGGCGATGATGTCCATGTCGAACTCCCGGCGCAGCCGCTCAAGAATGATCTCCATGTGGAGGAGCCCCAGAAACCCACAACGGAAGCCGAAGCCGAGGGCGATACTGGATTCCGCCATGTATTGAAAAGCGGCGTCGTTGAGTTGGAGCTTGGCGATAGCCGCCTTGAGGCGTTCGAAATCGGCGGTATTGATCGGATAGATGCCGCTGAAGACCATCGGCTGCACCACCTGAAAGCCCGGTAGAGGCTCGTCAGCTGGCAGGCGCGAGCTCGTCAGCGTGTCGCCGACTTTCACTTCACTGGACGTCTTGATGTTCGCGATGACATAGCCGATGTCGCCGGCTACGAGTTTTTCCTTGGCGAAGAATTTCGGCTGCTGCGGCTTGAAGACACCCACCTCCTTGACCTCGTAGTTCGAGTTCGTGGCCATCAGCTTCACGGGGTCGCCGGCTTTCACCGTGCCTTCGACAACGCGAATATAGATCACGACTCCACGATAGGCATCAAAGTGGGAGTCAAAGGTGAGTGCGCGAAGGCGGGATTCCGGAGATCCGGATGGGTGGGGGATGCGCTCCACGACAGCCTCAAGAATGTCCTCGATGCCGAGACCGGCCTTGGCACTGGCGAGAATGGCCTCCTCGGCAGGAATGGCCAGGATGTCCTCGAGCTGTTTTTTTGCTGCTTCGATATCCGCATTCGGGAGGTCGATTTTATTAATGACGGGAATGAGCTTGAGTCCCTGCTTCTCGGCGAGGTGAACGTTTGCGACTGTTTGCGCCTCGACACCTTGAGCGGCATCAATGATTAACAATGCACCCTCGCAGGCAGCAAGTGAGCGGGACACTTCATAGGAGAAATCGACGTGGCCGGGAGTGTCGGAGAGATTGAGCTTATAGTTCGCGCCATTCTTTGCCTTGTATTCCATGGCGATTGGGTGGGCCTTGATGGTGATGCCGCGTTCCCGCTCGAGATCCATGGCATCGAGGAGTTGCTCTTGGGACTCGCGTTTTTGAATCGTGCCGGTGACCTCCAGCAAGCGGTCGGAGAGCGTGGTCTTCCCGTGGTCGATGTGGGCGATGATGCAGAAGTTGCGCGTGTTTTCTATAGCCATGAAAGGGCGCGAAATATCGGGCACTACGGCGACAGGGTCAATCCAACGTTCTGGATTTTACAATGGCAGCCAAGGTCTCCATTGCGATAGTAACGTCAGGGAATGACGGATAATGGCAATAATGAACCCCGCGAAGGGCAGCAGATGAATGAAGACCAGCCCGGATTTCGCCTAAATGCGAAAGTTTTTCAAATGCTGATGTTGGTTTTGATCGCCCTCATCCTGCCAACCGTCGTTGCGATTCTCGGGATACAGCAGATGAGGCAATCCGATATTAAAACAACTCCGCAAGGTGCTGAAGAGTTGCCGGAGTTGAGGAGTTCATTGGAGGCCGTTGCTGAGAAAGCCTGGGGCCCCTCGGACTTAACGGCGGGTGGATTTCGAGTGCTGGTTTTAGAGTGTAAAGATGGCGACACGTGCCTACAGATCGGGGAATCGATAAAAGAAGCGGCCAATCGCTTAGGCGGGGTGGTTTTATCGCCGGAACGAATCGAGGCGGGAGGCACGCGCTGGATCATCCAGGTTCCACAAGAAGCGGAGTCGGATTTCAACGCGGCATTGCTGCGTTTGGGGTTTTTACTGCCGCCAATGGATCCACTTTCTGCTGAAAAAGATAAGGGAAAGAGCATTCTTTACCAAATTAACCTGCCAATTCGACAATGATCGCCATCGTGTTTGCGATGGAGTTTGAAGCAAAGGCGTTCCCAAAGAATTGCAAAGACCTCGCCGTGGAGTCTTGGTCTCTGAAATCCACAGGAATCGATGCATTGAATCGTTTCAGCGAAAAAGCCAAAGAAAATAATCTTTATCTTGTTGTGAATGAAGGTCTTGCAGGCGGATTGAAGCCCGATCTGCAGACGGGTGATATAATAATTGATAAATACTCATCTTTATTAGCTGATGAAGAATGTATTAAGAATAATCTAGTATCACATAATTCGGCTTTATCGTTATTCGATCATTCCAGGCCCAATGGCCGCCGTGTGATGATGGGACGCTGCCATACCGTAGACCGTTTGCTTGCTGGATCTGAGGAAAAATTCCGCCTTGGCATAGATACCGATGCTGATTGTTGCGATATGGAGGCGGAACATCTCCGAAATGCGTGTCTTCAATTGGGCGTGCCATTTTTGGCAATCAAGGCAATCAGCGATCCGGTTGGCTTTACGATCCGCATCCCGCAGTCCGTTCTCATTAATCCAATCACCAAGAAGCCTGATCCGTTTCAATTGTTCGCACATCTTGCGAGTCGTCCTTGGAATTTTCCCGGCTTTGTAAAAATGGCGCGTCAAGCCTTTGAGGCCCGGGCGCAATTAGCAGGGGTCTTGGCGGAGCTTCTTCCAGAACTCGCAAAGCTGAAGCAATAAAAGCACTTTAAGACATTGTAGATCAAGAGTATGATGCGCGATCAACTGCACCCTTTAATTACCTCTTACATATATTATATGAAGTTATAAATATGTGCCTATTGATGACCCGAGAGTGCTGTTGTGAGTAACTTGTGAGCGAATCATTGAAACCCGCGCGCAATTCACCCATAGTGAGGTTTTGTTCACAATGACGGATGCTTTCCTACTTAATGCGGCAGCGCTGTGTCTGATCGGGAGCCTTGGATACACGCTCTTTCAGTTGCGGACCGGTCGGCTTCGTCCCGGCCGATTGAACCTTGCCGCCATGATTGGCGCATTTCTATTTATATCCGTCGACCTGTGGCAGCGCGGCCAAGTTCAACGTTCCTGCCCGATCAACTCTCTTTACGACGTGCTCGTTTTCATGAGCTGGTCCACGATCTTGATTTATTTTCTTGTTGGGTCTGCCTATCGCCTCTCCCTCTTGGGCGCTTTTACGGCACCGCTCGTCTTGTGCCTGCTTCTGATATCTCAATTTG
The DNA here is from genome assembly GCA_044352905.1 of Terrimicrobiaceae bacterium. Taxonomy (GTDB): domain Bacteria; phylum Verrucomicrobiota; class Verrucomicrobiia; order Chthoniobacterales; family Terrimicrobiaceae; genus UBA967. The sequence continues at coordinate 126,439 of JBILCY010000002.1, forward strand.
CCCCGCTTGAACGTGTTAGCGTTGAAAAAATGATCCGGGATCCGTGGATTGAATTTCATGCATCGCTTTCGATTATTTCCTACGGGGCGTTCGCTCTTGCTGGTATTGCCGGGCTGATGTATCTACTTCAAGACAGGCAACTAAAAAGAAAAAAAGGTGGCGCTCTTTTGTATAATTTGCCCCCAATTAGCGACTTGGCCGTTGCAAATACCCGCCTCATTTGGCTTGGGCTTGGGCTTCTTACTCTGAGTTTTATGTCGGGATTTGTGAGTGGAATGCAGGTAAACACACTCAAGTTCTGGACATCCGCGTTCATCTGGGCGGCGTATGCCATTCTCGTCTTGTTGAGACAAATCCATACCTTGGCCCCTCGCCGCACCGCCGTGTTGTCCGTTGCGGCCCTGGCATTCATTTTGGCAACGTTACCCGCTATCCAGCACCTCTCATCCGCAAAATGACGATCCTGTGCGCTGGTATTAATCACCGAAACGCAGCCATCGAAGTTCGCGAAAAGTTTGCTGTGGGAAACCATGAGTTGCAGGAAACCCTCAGCCATCTCCGCACTATTGATGGACTCTCTGGAGCAGTGATCGTTTCCACCTGCAACCGGGTGGAATTTTACGCTTCCAGTGTTTGTCCATTGCGCGTGATCGAAGGCATGCGGGGGTTTTTCTGTTCACGCACCGGAGGTCTGGAGCTTCCCTTTTACACGCAGGATTCGGTTCTGAGTGTGAAGCACCTGTTTCGCGTGGCCAGCGGCTTGGATTCGATGGTTGTCGGCGAAACTGAGATTCTCGGTCAGCTTAAGCAAGCCTACTCAGCTGCGGTCGAACATGGAGCCACCAATGCCTACCTGAACAAGTTGTTTCAGCACGCGTTCCGCGTTGCCAAGCAAGTGCGCACGGAAACTCAAATCACCAGAGGTTCCACCTCAGTCGGATCTGTTGCCGTGGATCTTGCCGGCAAGATCTTCGGGGAGCTTGGTGGACGCAAAATCATGATCTTGGGCGCTGGAGACACAAGCGAGCGCGTGGCGCGCAGTCTTGTTTCACGCGGTGTGCGCACTGTTATTGTGGCCAATCGCACTTTTGACCGAGCGGCCGCTCTGGCAGACCAGATTGGCGGTTTGGCGGTCCACTTTGAGCACTGGCACACGGCATTTGACGAGGTGGACATTCTTATCTGCTCGACCGCCGCGCCACATCCTATCGTCACTCGGGAGAAGCTGGAGCCTATTCTCAGCTCTCATCGAGAGCAGCCGCTTTTCATTATTGATCTCGCGGTGCCGAGAGACGTTGATCCTGCAGTGAACAGTTTGGAAAATGTCTACCTTTACGATATCGATTCGCTTGAAGAAATTGCCCGCCAATCCATCGAAGTTCGACAGGCGGAAATCGCACGCTGCGAGACAATGATCGATCGACACACCACCGAATTTATTACCTGGATGCGCAACCACCCCTCGATAGCACGGTGAAGAAGCTGATTCTTGGCACCCGTGGCAGTGAGTTGGCACTTGTCCAAACTCGTGAAACAGCTTCCCGACTGCTTGCAGCCCATCCGGGCCTGGAGATTGAGGAGCGTATTATCAAGACCACCGGAGACAAACGGCTGGATGTCAGTCTCACCTCGCCCGGTTCACTAGATAAGGGACTTTTCACAAAAGAACTCGAGGAGGCTCTCTTTCGTGGCGACATTCATGTTGCTGTCCATAGTCTCAAGGATCTTCCGACAGAGCAACCGCCGGGACTTGTGGTTGGCGCAGTGCTTGAACGCGCCGACACAGCCGACTGCCTAGCCTCCAAATACCCGGACGGATGGCAAGGGCTACCTAAGGGTGCGACCGTTGCGACTTCCAGTCTTCGTCGCAAAAATCAACTGCAGCTCCTGCGTTCCGACATCCGCACCTGCGAAATCCGCGGCAACATGGGCACGCGTCTGCGCAAGCTGGTGGAGAGCGATTCCATCGATGCACTCATCCTTGCCCGTGCCGCCATTGTCCGGCTTGGCGAACAAATCATCCCGCCAGGAATCCACCTCACCTCGATCGAGGAAATGCTCCCCGCGCCCGGTCAGGGTGCAATAGGTATCGAGTGCCTTGAATCGGATGCAGAGACCCGTGGGCTTCTAGCGGCGATTCACCATGCCGATACCGCCCGTTGTGTCGATGCCGAACGACAGCTTCTTCGTGAGCTTGGTGGAGGATGCAGCCTGCCCTTGGGGGCCAGAGCTACGATCGCAGAGGGCAAAGTGCATCTCGTTGCCGCCCTCTTCGAACCGTCAGGAATTCGTTGGCTGGCAAAGTAGATATTTTTTCACATTAAAAACCAAACGCCGCACCCGGTGTAGGCCAGGTGCGGCGCAAGTTTATTGATTTACTGGATCAGCGTGAGGCGATGACGTCTTCGCTGATGACCTTGCCGGTATCCTCGGGCTCTTTCGAAGGCTCGGGCACAGGTTGGGCGGTCGGGACATTCGGGCTGACCTTCCAGAAGAGTGGTTGGAATTTTTTCCAATCACTCAAGATCTCGGTGGCCCGTGGGCTACCCGTGAGTTCCTGATGTTTCTGGATGATGTTTTTCAGTTCCGTGACGTCGGCTTCCGCTTCGAGTCTTGAGATTGAGACAAGCTGGTTGTTGTAGAGCTTCTCGAAACGATTCTCGAGATCCAGCACGTAGGCGACACCGCCAGTCATGCCGGCGCCGAAGTTTTTGCCCGTGCGACCTAGAATGACGACGGTGCCGTTGGTCATGTATTCGCAGGCGTGGTCCCCCACCCCTTCGATGACGGCGGTTCCGCCCGAGTTGCGAACGCAGAAGCGCTCTCCCGCGCGGCCGTTGGCAAAAAGCCGTCCACCAGTCGCTCCATACATCACGGTGTTGCCGATAATCATGGCCTCGTGGGGTTGGAATTGATGTTTTTCGAATGGCTTGATGACAATTTCACCGCCGCTCATGGTCTTGCCCACGTAGTCATTGGCCTCACCGGTGAGAACGAGACGCACGCCTGGTGACAAGAAAGCACCAAGGCTCTGGCCGGCACTGCCTTTGAGTTTCAGCTCGACCGTTCCCTCGGCGATTCCCTCCTCGCCCCATTCATAGCCGATCTCGCCGGATACCTGTGTGCCAACAGAGCGGCTGGTGTTTTCGACTTCGTAGGAGAGTGAAATCGGCTTGCCGTCTGTGATCGCGTCTTTTGCATCCTGCAAGACGGTCTCATCGAGAGTTTGATCTTCTGGGCCATCGTTGCGCGAGCGAGTTGCATGGCGCACCGCAGAGGGGTCATTCTTCGCAACATTCACCAACAAACGGGAGAGATCGAGGGTATTGGCCTTCGGGTGATCTGGTATCTGGCGCTGGCGGAGGCACTCCACGCGGCCAACCATCTCGTCAACCGTGCGGAATCCAAGACGAGCCATGATCGAGCGGACTTCATCCGCCACCCCGTTGAAGAAGGCGACGACGTTTTCCGGACGTCCTTTGAATTTTGCACGCAGGCGATCATCCAATGTCGCAACTCCGACCGGGCAGGTGTTGAGGTGGCATTGGCGCACATAGACGCAACCCATCGCAATCAGTGCCGAGGTGCCAAAATTGAATTCCTCGGCACCGAGCAGCGCGGCGTAGACAATATCCTCACCGGAGCGCATGCCGCCGTCAGTGCGCAGCGTCACCCGGTTACGGAGGCCGTTCAGCATAAGAATCTGGTGCGCCTCGGCGACGCCGAGTTCCCAAGGCCCGCCCGCATGTTTGATCGAGCTGAGCGGCGATGCACCAGTTCCACCATCGTGACCGCTTACCAGAATGATGTCGGCATGGGCTTTGGCCACACCGGCGGCGATTGTTCCGACGCCTGCCGTTGAGACAAGCTTAACGCAAATACGGGCGCGGGGATTCACCTGCTTGAGGTCGTAGATCAACTGGGCAAGATCTTCGATCGAGTAGATGTCGTGGTGCGGGGGCGGAGAAATGAGCGTTACGCCGGGCACCGAGTGACGCAGCTTGGCGATGTAGGCACTCACCTTGTGGCCGGGCAGCTGACCGCCCTCGCCTGGCTTGGCACCTTGAGCCATTTTGATTTCGATTTCCTTCGCACTTGCAAGATATGCGGCAGAGACGCCGAAGCGCCCGGATGCGATCTGCTTGATCGCACTGTTCGCCCAGTCTCCATTTTCCATGCGTTTGAAACGCTTCGGATCTTCTCCGCCCTCACCGCTGTTGGATTTTCCGCCAATGCGGTTCATGGCAATTGCCAGGCACTCGTGGGCTTCGGGGCTCAGTGCGCCCAGGGACATGCCGGCGGTGGTAAAGCGTGTTCGGATTTCTTCGATGGACTCGACCTCCTCAATCGGCACTGGACCGCTTGGCATGGGGAGCATCTCCAGAAGATTGCGTGGTGCCACCGGGGTGTTCGCCAGCACGGAATCGACGTATTTTTTATAGTCTTCCGCCTTGCCTGCCTTGTCCGCTCCCTTGATGCCGACATAAGCATGGAAGCTCTGGAGCACGGGCGGGGTGACGGCGTGGACTTCACCGCCACGGCGATACCTGTAGTAACCGGGATCGGAAAGTTTTCCGCTTTCGACCGGCACGGCCTCGGAGTAGGCCATCGTGTGGCGTGTAAGGCTCTCGACTGCGATTTCACGGAAGCCGATGCCTTCGATCTGCGAGGCGGTGCCATTAAAGCATTGGCTGATGAGCTTCGAAGAAATGCCGATTGCTTCAAAGATCTGTGCGCCACGGTAGCTGTTCACCACCGAGATGCCCATTTTAGACATGATCTTGAGAATTCCGGCTTCCAGTGCCTTGCGGTAGTTCAGGAGTGCCTTGGCGAAGCCCTTGGCGTTGTCCTTTTCTGTAATCTCACGGATTGTTTCGATCGCAAGGTAGGGATTGATCGCGGCTGCTCCGTAACCAATCAAGCAGGCGACCTGATGAACATCACGGGCCTCGCCGGTCTCGCAAATGATGCCGGCTTTCATGCGCTTGCCGACACGGATGAGGTGATGATGCACGGCGCCAGTTGCCAGAAGCATCGGCACGGGGACGTTTTTATGATCCACCCCGCAATCCGAGAGCACAAGAATGCGAGCCCCGCCATCGATAGCGGCTTCCGCCTCGGAGCAAATGCGTGCAACGGCTTTTTCAAGCCCTTCCTCACCGGTGGCGGCCTCCCACAGCGTCGAAACGGTTGCGGCCTTGTGCTCCCCGCCGAGTGCCCGCAATGCGGCCAGTTCGTTGTTTAATAGAATCGGGGACTCAATATGGACGAGTCGGGCGTGTTCAGGCGTTTCGGCGAGCAGGTTTTTACGCCATCCGAGAACAGTGGTAAGACTCATCACCAACTTCTCGCGTATAGGATCGATTGGCGGGTTGGTGACCTGCGCGAAGAGTTGCTTGAAGTAGGTGTAGAGAAGCCGTGGTTTCAGCGACAGCACCGCCAATGGCGTGTCGTCACCCATCGAGCCCACCGCCTCGGCACCATCCTTGAGCATCGGCTTGATGATCATGTCGACCTCTTCGGAGGAATATCCGAAAGCAATCTGGCGCTGGGTTAGTGTGAGGATGTCGAGTTCGCCGGTAGGGACGGAGATGTCGGCTTCCTGGGTGATTGGCAACGAGGTGAGGTTTTGCTTGAGCCACTCCCCATAGGGTTTGCTGGCAGCCAAAGAATTTTTGATGTCGCCGTCGCGGAGCAGTTTCCCTGTCGCTGTATCAATGGCGATCATCTCGCCTGGAGCCAGGCGGCCTTTTTCGACAATTGTGTCTTGGTCGAGTTCTGATCCCCCGACCTCGGAAGCCACCACAAAAATTCCATCACTTGTGATGTTGTAACGAGCAGGGCGCAGGCCGTTGCGATCAAGACAGGCACCCACCGTCGTGCCATCGGTGAAACACAGAGCTGCTGGACCGTCCCAAGGTTCGCAAAAGCAACGGTGGTAATCGTAGAATTCCTTGAGTTCCTTAGAGAGCGTTGGATCCGAGCGATACGCTGGCGGCACAAGCATCGTTACAGCATGCAAGATGCTGCGACCGCTCATCGTGAGCACCTCGAGGGCATTGTCCAGACTGGCGGAATCAGATCCGCCGGGCTGGATGATCGGCTTGAGCAAGTCGATGTCCTTACCCCAAAAATCCGCCTGCAATTCCGCCTCGCGGGCATGCATCCAGTTCCTGTTGCCGCGGATTGTGTTGATCTCGCCATTGTGGGCGAGCATGCGGAACGGGTGGGCCAACGGCCATGTCGGGAATGTGTTTGTGCTGTAACGCTGGTGAAAGAGAGCGATCGCCGTGTCGAAATCTGGGTTGGTGAGATCGGGGTAGAATTTTTGCAACGATGCCGAGACAAGCAGGCCCTTGTAGACGATCGTGCGGTGGGAGAAGGATGGAATGTAAAAATTCCGGATCTTGTCGGCGGCTGCGCGATCCTCGATTTCGTTTCGCGCCAGAAAAAGCCGACGCTCATAGTCATCGTCTGACATCCCGGCAGGACGCCCCACGAGCACATGCTCGATGAGAGGCATCGTGGACTGTGCTTTTTCTCCCAGCACGTTTGCGTTGATTGGCACCTCACGCCAACCGAAGACGAACAACTCGCGTTTTTCGAGCACCTCCTCAGTGATCGCCTTGGCCCTGGCCGTCTCGTATTCGTTGTCGCTTGGCAGGAACATGACGCCCACCGCCAGATCGGTGTGGTTGTAAAGCGTGTGGCCCAGTTTTTCGACCTCGGGGATAAAAATCTTGTAGGGAATCTGAGTGGTGATGCCCGCGCCGTCGCCGGTCTTCGCATCGGCATCGAGGGCACCCCGATGCATCAAGCTGCAAATCGAGCGCAAGGCAACATCGAGAATTTCTTTGGATCGCTTGCCGCTAATCTGTGCTACGAAGCCAACGCCGCAGGCGTCATGCTCCATCTCGGGGTTGTATAGACCGTTGGTATCTTTTGATGGCAATGCGTGGTTCATGTGTCGGTAAGAAAAAGCCAGCAACTTTCGCTCCAAAATTCTGAAAGTGGAGTAATTTTTTGAAAAAAATCACCCTCGGGCATGTGAAGGTTTCGTGCGTTTTCACGCCCCTCCACGGTGGAGCTCGCCCCTTGAAACGGCTCTCAGACAGCGTAGCGCCGGATTGCTTCCTCTTTCAGCACGCCGATGTAGGGGAGGTTGCGATACTGCTCGTTGTAGTCCAATCCATACCCCACCACGAATTCGTCTTCTATATTGAAGCCCACGTAGTCGGCTTCGATTGCACACTCTCTCTGCACATTTTTGCGCAGCAGGACGCATAATTTGATGCTGGCTGCACCGGACTCCTCGGCGAACCGCTTCTTGATGGTGTGAAGGGTGAGGCCGCTGTCAAGGATGTCGTCCATGATCAAAACATGCCGCCCACGCACATCGGCGATCTGACTTTGGCGGAACTGGATTGTCCCTTTCGACTGCATGCCGTGGTAGCTGGAGACACTCAATGAGTCGAGCTGTAGAGGCAACGGCACGCGCCGCAGCAGATCCGCCATGAAAATAAAACTCCCGTTGAGTATGGATATCACCGTCAGTTCCCTCGAATCATAGTCCTGCGTGATCTGATGCGCCATCTCATCGAGCCGGCTGAGGATTGTGGACTCGTGATAAAGAACACGCGCGATGTCGGAAACCATGTGAGGCATTTCAATAGATGCCAAGCGGTGCAGGCAAGAGCTATTGCAGCACGCCGAGCGAACGCAGATTCCCGCCTTCCAAAGCGAAAATCTCACGGCTCACCGGATAATTCGAGGAGAGGTAGCCGTTGATAATGAACTCGCTCATCCTCATATGGGCATCGTCCTGCCTGGAAAAAACAAGGACTTGGTAGCGGTTGGGCATGGCCACCATCAAATCCGGCCCCAACGTGTCGCGAAACTTCTCCGCGAAATCAGGCGCAAGCACGCACGAGGCAGTGCGGGGATCCTCAGACTCGATGATCGCATGCCGGATGACCTTGTTTTTATCCCTTACAAAGCGTGGCTTCAGGCCTGCCAGCAACGCCGAGGCATTCTTCAGCGCCTCCGCTCGGATCTGATCAAACGTCATATGGACGTTTTTTTTCTCCTCACGATCAAGAGGCTTGATCTCACCATTTTGGAACCTTGCCACAGCGAGTATGGTCCTGCGTGATCCATTGATCGGACGTCGCATTTGGTGATCCATAAAAGAAGGCTCCACAGCCAACACCCACTCGTCGCAAAAGCCATTCCCGCCCCAAAAAAAGCAAACAAGGAAAATCAACCTTGCCGCAGCGAGGGCCTTTATCCGGAACTTTTCCCGGAGACCGCTGATTTCTCCGTGGTCAAAAAGTTTTTCCGAATTAAACATGGTGGACTGCATATGATCGCTTTTTTGGAAGGAATACTAGCCGAGTCTCTCCCCACGCAGATTGTCGTCAACGTCCAAGGCGTCGGGTATCAAGTGCTCATACCGATATCAAGTTTCGAGCGGCTCCCGGCTCCCGGAGGGCAGGTGAAAATACTCACCCATCTCGCTGTGCGCGAGGATGCGCATGTGCTCTACGGCTTTTGCACCACTGGTGAACGCGACCTTTTCCGTCTGCTTCTCCACCATGTCACTGGAGTCGGGCCAAAGATCGCCCTAGCCGTTCTCAGCGGCCTCTCCGTGGATATGTTCAAATCGGCCGTCGTCGCTGGAGATATCGCCACGATCTCCAAAATCAGCGGCGTTGGTAAAAAAACCGCCGAGCGAATCGTCCTCGAGCTCAAAGACAAGGTTGGCATCGCTGCCGAATGGGAGGCATCCAGCGCAAAAAATGCGCCGAGCGCCGAGGATGTTTGCCTTCACGATGCCGTGCTGGCCCTCATATCGCTTGGTTACAAGCAAGTCGAAGCCCACAAGGCAATCCGTGCGATTATGAAAACCGGCGATCCCATGCCCTCCGCCGAGGAACTTATCCGCCAGGCCCTCAAGGTTCTGTCATGACACCGTTAGACAGGACCCGGGCCATCCATGCAGCTTTGCCGGAGGGCGGGCTGTTCCACGAGAAGGAATGGCGCATTTCCCCCGATCCATTTTTGGTTCCAGACAATGTTCACGCCAAACTCGAAAAGCTCGGCTACAGGCTCACGCTTTTTCTCCGCGCCTGCGATCAACTCTACCGCCAAAGCGTGAAAGGCCGCCAACCTGCCTGGATCGCCAATCTTTTGGATGCCGGCAAACCAGCAGACCTCGTTGCCTTCCAGCGCGAGTATGGCATCGCCGGAGATATCCCCCGTGTGATTCGTCCCGATCTGATTCTTACCGAGGAAGGGTTCACTATTGCTGAGATCGACAGTGTTCCCGGCGGTATCGGCCTCACCGCATGGCTTAATAAAACATACTCCGCTCTGGGGTGCGATGTCCTGGGAGGGGCGGAGTCCATGATCCGCGCCTTTTCCCAAATCCTTCCCGGCGGCGACATCATCGTATCCGAGGAGGCCGCGACCTACCGGCCCGAGATGGAATGGCTCGCTGCCGAACTCAATGCCATCGGCCCCGCACGATGGCGCGTGCTCGATGCGGCTCCACGCACCGATTGGCAACCGCACCTTTACCGATTCTTTGAACTCTTCGACCTTGCCAACGTCCCAGCCAGTGCCTCGATTCAAGCCGGTCTCAGGGACAAGTCGTTTGATATCACGCCTCCTTTCAAGCCCGCCCTGGAGGAGAAACTCTTGTTTGCGCTTTTTTGGCTAAAACCACTTGAGGACTTCTGGCGACGGGAACTCGGCGAACGTGCCTTTCTCGCCCTCCAAAAAGTCATTCCCTACACATGGTTGGTCGATCCTGCTCCCCTGCCCTATCACGCCGTTTTGCCAAGACTCGAGGCGCATTCATGGAGCGAGGTGGCAAGGTTCAGCCAAAAACGCCGCAATTTTGTGCTCAAGGTCAGCGGCTTTTCCGAGAGAGCCTGGGGATCGCGCGGTGTCGTGGTCGCCTCCGACATCTCGCAGGCAGAATGGGAATCAGCTCTCAAGGCAGCCCTCGAGGCGTTTCCCGATCAGCCCCACATTGTACAAGTCTTCCATCCGGGCAAACTCTTCGACGCCCAATACTGGATGCCGGGATTGGACACTCTCCAGCCGATGCGCGGACGGGTGCGCCTCTGTCCGTATTTCTTCACCGGCGACAAATCGACCACCTTCGCTGGAGCCCTTGCAACGATCTGCCCCGATGATAAGAAGCTCTTGCACGGCATGCGCGACGCTATAATTGCTCCCTCTGGCATTGCCCCGAATCCTCTGGCGAAACGAAAAGCCCACCATTAATTCTATCTGCCGGTTACTCTATGTTAGGTTTCAATCCGAATCCAAATTTGCGACGCAAAGCAGTCTTTCGGCGTTTCATTCGCCGCAATAAAATCCTCATCATCTTATTCATTCTGTTGGCCCTTGTCGGCACCGGATTCGGGGGCTTGTGGGCTTACGGAAAATTCAAGAACCGCCAAAGCAACCATCTTACCCGATTGGCCCAGGAATACGTCGCAAAAGGGCAACTCAATGAAGCCCGGATGGCTCTCGAAACAGCCATCCGCCTCAAACACAACAATCCAGTCGCCCTTCGTCTGCTGGCCCGGATTCAAGGGGCACAAGGCACGGGTTCCGCTGCGCTGGCAAGCTATCAAAAACTCGCCGAAAGCGGCGCCCTCACCCTACAGGATCTATCCACCTTTGCGGTAGCTGCCGCCCGCGAGGGAGATTGGGCTCTCGCCGAGCGACTGGCCGACTCTGCTGCCCGCGGTGGGAATCCGGTATTGCGCCACATGCTCAGAGCCGAGTTGTTGACTTCCAAAAAAGACTTCGCGGGAGCTGAGGCCGAGATCCGGCTCGCCATGGAAGTGGATAAATCCGACAGCAGCAAGGCTGCCCTCGCCAGGTTCCTCATCGCTTCGCGTCTCAACAACGAGACAGCCCCGGAAATTCTCGAGCTTCTTCGCGGCCTTTCCGGACGTTCTGACGGACTGGGTGCAGAGGCACTCGCCAGCGCCATTTCCAGCAATCTTGTGCCAATCGATGAGGCCCCGGCATGGATCGCCGCTCTGCGTGCCCACCCCTCCACCAAACCTCAATTTCTCTTGTTGGCCGATACCGCCGACATCAAGCTCAATCCCCAGTCCAAGGCTGTTATCGCCCAAAAAACCGCACAACGCCTCTCAGGCGCCTCCTTGGAGGAGCGGGCGGCCGGTATGCAATGGCTCATGCTCATCCAGGAGCCCGCGTTGGCCTCCTCCATGCTCACCCGCGATGAGGCATTGCAACATCGGGAAACCCTCACTCTTTGGTTGGATTCCAACGCCCTTCAAAAACGCTGGGATGTAATTATCGACACTCTTGCGCAGCCGAATGTCGTGCTCCCCTCGCATTTCCAGAAGCTTTACCGGGGTCGATCCCTGATTGCCATGGGCAGGACCGATGAGGGACGGGCGAGCTACGCAGAGGCCTTTAACGAAACATCCGGCTCAGACAGGGAGTTTCTCGAAACCCTCGCCTACCTCGCCATGGCAAACGAAGACGCCATGTTTGAACAGGGTTTGAAGCAAGTCCTCGCAAATCCCGACAAGGTGGAGACGGCCATGCGGGCTCTTGTTCCCGCAGTGCAAAGCCGTCGTGATGCCGCACGGGTTCGACGCGTTTATGAGGTGGCCTCGGCATCGCCTGCCTTGGCGAATAATCTCACCATCAAAAACGACCTAGATTATCTGAGCCTTCTGCTCGGAATGCCTGTGGACTCGGCACAGATCGCGCTTCGCAGTCAGGCAAATCCTCGTGATTTTTCCTTCCGCGTTACAAACGCCCTGGCGCTCCTTCGTGCAGGGCAGTCGAAGCAGGCTCTGCAAGAACTGGAGAATTGCGAGCCAGACGTTCACGTCGCCTCGCTGGCTCCTCACCAGCAGGTCGTTGTCGTAGCCGCCCTCGCTGTGAATGGTCGCCGGAAGGAGGCCATCTCTGTTGCATCCCTCATTCCTCCCATGGCGCTGAACGACCAGGAAGTGAAGCTGCTCCAAACATACCTCGCCGATCCGCAGCCTGCTCCGACATCTAATCCAACATCCAATCCTTCAAAGACGACTACTCCTTCCAAAAAGCCGAATCCAAAGAAAAAATAATTCCTGCATGAGCAACCACGAAGAACATCTCGACCACCAAGCCCGCCCTCTCACTCCGGCGCTCCTTGTTGCCATTGTGATTGCCGGATTCGGCCCCTTGCTAGCCCAGTTTTTTTTCAATCTGTGGAAATTCGACACCTACCAGTTCTTTCCCCTCGCCTTGGCGGGCGCTGGTGCTCTTGCCTGGCGGGGCTTGAAAGAGGTGGAGCGTCCCTTGGAGCCGGGCTTGGCTTGGATCACCTTCCCTCTAGTCCTGTTGCTAATCCCCCTCCTCGGTGCCGCAGCGCTCCTCTGGTCGCCTTGGATGGGCACAGCCGCATTTCTCGTGGCCATACTGGCGTTCGCGTGGTGGCTTGGCGGATGGAAGATGTTCAAAGCAGTCTTCCCCGCATGGATCATGCTTCTGACCGTCGTGCCGCCGCCGCTCAAGCTTGATACGCGCTTCGCACTCTTGCTGCAGGAATGGGCCACCGCCGGCAGTAGTCGAATTCTTGCGATTTTGGGTATTCCCCACTTTCTAACTGGGCTGATCATCGAGATTCCAGGTCAGCGACTACTTGTGGAGGAGGCCTGCAGCGGCATCAACTCGGTGCTCTTCATGACGTCGGCGTGTGTTTTTTACGCGATGTGGCAGCGGCGCTCGCTGTTCTTTTTGGGTGTCCTTTATATTCTCACCATCGCCTTTGTGCTTTTTGGCAATCTCATTCGCATCACCTCGGGCGCTTGGGTTCTCTTTCACTTCCAGATCGATCTTTTCGAGGGATGGAAGCACGAGGCGCTCGGTCTCATTCTCACTGCCGCCTATCTGGGATTCATTGTCACCGCCGATGCCCTCCTGGCTCACGTCACCACCATGCATGGCATGCGCCGTCGAGCCGCTAAGGTTCCGGCGAACAACCAGTCGTCGTTGCTAGAGGGCTGCTACTTCGAGGGTGGTCTCAAATTTGTCACCGTGGCATTGGTTATCCTCGGTGCAGCTCAGCTACTCCGGGGATGGGATTTTCATTTCCGGAAAGAACAAGGCCGCAAAATCAACCCGGCGTGGATGGATGGCTCTGCCAAGTTCACGATGCCCAGCGAGATTGATGGCTGGAGGCTCGTCGGCGATGGCAAGCCTGTGCCGAAACGGGCGGCATTTGAGGACGGAGTGTATTCCCACATTTGGCAATACCAAAAGGCTGGTATGACAGCCACGATCTCACTTGATTACCCCTTTTACGGCTATCATGACGTCACCGTTTGCTATCGCAACGCCGGCTGGACGATTGATGGCACCAAGCTCCAGCGCGCCTCCGTTGAAAATGCCCACATACCCTGCATGGAGGTCGAAATGATGCGGGAGGGTGGCCTGCGTGCGGATCTCTTTTACAGCACGGTCGATGAATCCGGCGTCTGGCTGGAAGAGCCCGGCACCCGCTCTCCATATGATGCCGAGGGAAATCCCCTCATGGAAGGCAACCTCGTTTCACGCCTCACCCACCGCCTCCGGCTACTGCCGTATGCCAATTCGTCCTACGACGACGCCATTAACTATCGCATCCAACTGATTGCGGCCGCCCGTGGCGGACTCGGCACCGCCCAGCGACGTGAGGTCGAAAAATTCTTCAAACAAACCCGGCTCATGCTGGCGGAGCAGTTTGTCAGTCCAAGCTCCTCGCCAACGCCTACTCCGACGCCCGCTTTTGTTTTTGAAGATGGCCCATCACCCGTGGGAACTCCCGATCCCACCAAAAAAGCGATCACTGAGGCTGTCCAGGAAACCGGTGCCATCTCCGGAGGCGAGCCCGATGCCACCAAGAGAGCGGTATTGGAGGCAATCAAGGAAGCCGAGGAGAGGGCAAAGGACGAAAAATCCGAAAAGGCTCAAAAGCAGCAGTGACCGCATCGCATCGGGGAATCAAGTGGAAGGTGGAGATGGCATTGGGCACCAAATCCGACTCTTTTGCGGCACAATGATCTTTTGGATTGCTTAGTTCGTGATAGGTGCTAGAAAAACCGTCCCGTGAATCCGGGCCCTTTGTGTGGCCATCCCTCTTCGGTGCGACCGGGAAGAAATCCGATATTTTTCGACGACAAGACACATGCTTCCATTCTCGCTTATCGCCGCAGTTCTCACACTTGACGCTCCTACGATTTTCCCCACCGGCTCCGGCGAGTCTTTCATCGACTGGCTATCGAATTCGATTTTCGTGAGCCTCTTTGTGGCTGGATTCATCATTTGGTTCTCACGCAAAGCCACCAAGAATATGACGGTTGTTCCCGGTGGGACGCAGAATTTCTTCGAGGCCGTTGTGCAGGGTCTCTACGACCTTATCGAGAGTATCGTGGGTGCCCACATGGTGGCTCGCACATTCGCCCTGTTGGCGACGTTGTTTATTTTTATCATCGTTTCCAACTGGTTCGCTCTCATGCCCGGCGTGGGTTCGATCGGTTGGGGCGAGGCAACAAAGGAGGGTTTCAATGTCACGGTTCCCCTCCTCCGACCGACCACGGCGGATCTCAATATGACGCTCGCCATGGCGACGGTGTTCATGTTTTTCTGGCTTTACTGGTCCATCTCCGAAGTCGGTGTGAAAAACTTTCTCAACCACATCTTTGGTGTGAAAGGCGGGCTTACCGGCATCATGGCATTGGTTCTCATACCCATCTTTTTGTTTGTGGGTGTGATCGAGGTGATCTCGATGGCATTCCGTCCCGTATCCCTCTCGTTGCGTCTCTACGGAAACGTCTTTGCCGGTGAGAACCTACTCACGACCATGATCACCCTCGGCAAGAGCCTGGGCCTGCCCGAGTGGCTGGCCTACATCAGCTCGATCACGATTCCGATCCCCTTCTATTTCCTGGAAATCCTTGTTGGCCTCCTTCAAGCCACGGTGTTCATGCTCCTGTGCTCGGTTTACATCCAGCTCTCGACAGCTCACGACGAAGAGGAAGGCCACTAACACTTTTTCTGTCGGGACCGTGGCAAAGACTGCGGGCGGCAGAGAATAAAACGAAAAGAAACATAATAAAATGATCCCACAACTCATCGCAGAAGCCGCTGCAACAGCAGGCGGCATCACAGGCAGCTTCACCCTCGCCATCGCTGGCGCGGCAGCAGCCATTGGTATCGGAATGATCGGTGGCAAGGCCGTTGAAGCCGTTGGCCGCAACCCGAACGCCTCCGGCAAGGTTCTCACCTTGAGCATCATCGGTATGGCTCTCGCAGAGGCCATCGCGATTTACGCGCTCATCCTCGCCTTCCAAGGCCGTTAATTCCTTCGCCGGGACCGAGCGGCAAACCCGTCGGTCCCGGCCCATTTTCCCGCTTAGCTTCAAGACTCAACTTTAAAACATGGATACCGTTACCCAGCTATTTTCCCAGTTTGGCGTCAGTTGGCCTAAATTTCTCGCACAGGTCATCCTCTTTCTCATCGTCTATCTGATCCTTAAAAAATTCGCCTTCGCGCCGATCATCGCCATTTTTGAAGAACGTCGCCGGACAATCGAAGAAGGCCAGGCGAATGCCGATAAAATCAAGAAGCAGCTCGCGGAATCTGAAATCCGTTGCCAGGAAATCCTCCGCAAAGCGAACAACGACGCCCAGCGCATCATCGAGGAAGGCCGCTCCTCGAGCGAAGCCACTGCACAGAAGCGCCTTCAACAGGCAATCAAGGACGCCGAGAACATCATCGTTAAAGCCAACGAAAACGTCGAACTCGAGCGCGCCCGCATGGTTGCCGAAGTCAAAAAAGAAATGGTCCACCTGGTCGTGGACACCACGGCGAAAGTCGCAGGCAAAATCCTCACCTCCGAGGACCAGGAGCGCCTTGCTTCAGAGACATCCAAACAGCTCGCCGCCTGAGTTTTTTCCTGAATTGATCTATGAAACTCAGCCGCGAAGCACGCCGCCAAGCCAAGCAACTCTTCGATCTCTCGATGGTTCACGGTCAGCTCGATGAAAACAGGCTCCGCCAGGTCGCCGATACCGTCGTCGAACGGAAGCCTCGCCAATACGTGCAGATGCTCAAGTTCATCACCCGTCTGGCAAGGCTGGAAACCTCCCGCCGTCATGCGGTGATCGAGAGCGCGACCCCTCTGAACGACCAGAATCGCCAAAGCATCACAGAATCCATTTCAAAAAAATTCGGCCGCATCACCGCCGAGTTCCGCCACAACCCATCTCTCATTGGCGGTCTCCGCGTGCAGCTCGGCAGCAATGTCTGGGACGGCAGCATCCAGTCCCGCCTCGAAATACTTAAACAATCCTGATCCCAATCTATTCACATGAGCAACATCGTCCTCGAACTCGAAGAAAAAATCAGTGCCGTTAAAAGCCAAACTGCACGTCAAACAAATGTAGGAACCGTTCGCGAAGTCGGCGACGGCATCGCTCGCATCGAAGGCCTCAGCGCCGCTCAGCTCAATGAAATGATCGAATTCCCCGGCGGGATCATGGGCATCGCGCTCAACCTCGAGGAGACAGAGGTCGGTGCGATCGTTCTCGGCGATTATACCAAGATCAGCGAAGGCACGGAGGCCAAGACGACCGGCAAGCTTCTTTCTGTTCCCGTTGGCAGAGGCCTCCTTGGCCGTGTGGTTGACGCCCTTGGCCGCCCGATCGATGGCAAGGGCCCGATCCAACACGAAAAAACCTACCCTGTTGAGAAAATCGCTCCCGGCATTATCAAGCGCCGCTCGGTGAGCCAACCCGTGCAAACAGGCATCATGAGCGTGGACGCCATGATTCCAATCGGCCGTGGTCAGCGCGAACTCATCATTGGCGATCGTGCCACTGGCAAAACAACAATCGCGATTGATACGATCATCAACCAAGCGAAGATCAACCGTGCCGGCGAGGAAAGTGGTGACCCAAACTTCCGCCCCCTCTATTCCATCTACGTGGGTGTTGGTCAGAAAAACGCGAACATTGCTCGCACTGTCGCCGCCCTCGAAGAGAACGACGCTCTCAAATACACCATCGTGATCGCAGCGACCGCCTCCGACACGGCCGCCGACCAATATATCGCTCCCTTTGCAGGCGCAGCCATGGGCGAATGGTTCATGGATAACGGCATGGATGCCCTCATCGTGTTCGACGATCTCACCAAGCACGCCAATGCCTACCGCCAAATCTCGCTCCTCCTCAAGCGCCCTTCAGGTCGCGAGGCCTACCCCGGCGATGTGTTCTATCTCCACAGCCGCCTTCTGGAGCGCTCTGCCCGCCTCGGAGAGGATTTCGGAAACGGTTCGCTCACCGCGCTGCCGATCATCGAGACCCAGGCAGGCGACGTTTCGGCCTACATCCCGACAAACGTAATCTCCATCACGGATGGTCAGATCTACCTTGAAACGGATTTATTCTATCAAGGCATCCGCCCCGCCATTTCGGTCGGTCTCTCTGTCTCCCGCGTGGGATCCGCAGCGCAGATCAAGGCCATGAAGCAGGTTGCCGGTAAAATCAAAGGTGACCTTGCCCAATACCGTGAGCTTGCCGCCTTCGCACAATTTGGCTCGGATCTTGATGCCAAGACCAAGTCTACGCTCGAGCGCGGTGCCCGCATCGTCGAGCTTTTCAAGCAGCCTCAATACAATCCAATCCCAGTCGAAACCCAAGCTGTCATCCTCTGGTCGATGCAGAAAGGCTTCTTCGATCCGATTGCTGTGGAGAAGGTCAAGGAAGCGCAAAACAAGCTCGTTGAATTCCTGCAAACCCGCAAAGCAACCATCCTTGAGAAGGTCGCCCAGAAGCGCCAGTTTGACGAAGAGATTGAGAACGAACTCAAAGCCGCTCTCGAGGAGTTCAAGTCCTTCAACACCATCTAACGCCCCATGGCCAATCTTCGCGACATCCGCCGGCGCATCAAGTCGGTTAAAAACACCGCACAGATCACCAAGGCCATGCAAATGGTCGCGGCTTCGAAGATGCGCAAGGCCCAGCAAGCGGCCCTCAACGGCCGTGACTACGCTCAACTGCTCAACAGGGTGATCGTCTCCCTGCGTGACGCTGTGGAGCCATCCTGCCATCCATTACTCGAACGCCGAGAGGGTAAAAAAGAGCTAGTCGTCCTTATGTCCACCGACAAGGGACTTTGCGGCGCACTCAATACCAACCTTCTTCGCGAGGCCATGTCGTTCGATCCCGCAAAGACGGTATTCGTCAGCATCGGCCGCAAGGGCACCCAATTCCTCTCGCGCACCCGGCGCAAGGTTCTTGCCGATTTCCCGCTTGTGGAAACCCCCACCTTTGTTCAGTGCAAGCAAATCGCCAACTTCTGTATCGAGAAGTTCCTTTCTGGCGAGGTTGACAAGGTAACCATTCTTTACCCACGTTTCGTCAACACCCTCTCGCAAACGCCAACCGCCCTCACCATCCTCCCTCTCACCGGACTGGATGAACTTGGCATCAAGAGTGAATACGAGGCTCTGCCAGCGATTGAGGGAGGTATCCTGTTCGAGCCATCGGCGCAGTCTGTTCTCGAATCCATCCTGCCCGCATACATCCACTACATCGTCTATCAAACGCAACTCGGCACCCGTGCTTCGGAGCAAAGCGCCCGCATGGTTGCCATGAAGAGCGCCACAGACAATGCCAAGAGCCTCGTCAAGGATCTCACCCTTGAATACAACAAGGCCCGCCAGGCCAGTATCACCAACGAGATTCTTGAAATTTCGACTGCCCAGCTAGCCTTGGGCTAGAAGCAAATCCGTGCGTAGGCATTCAAAGTGCGCCCTCCCTCGGGCGTTCTTTTGCTAATCACACCGTTGCGCGTGCCATGATCCATCTTACCGTTTTGGCATCCGGCAGCTCTGGGAATTCGATCTTTGTTCGCACCCGCGAGACATCCGTCCTCGTCGATGCCGGCATCAGCGCCCGGCAACTAGAGTCGCAGCTCAAACTGATTGATGTCTCCACCGCCAGTCTCTCCGGAATCCTGCTCACGCACGAGCACGGCGACCACACGCGTGGACTCAAGGTGTTTTGTTCAAAAAATCCGGTCCCCGTTTTCACAAACCAGCTCACCGCCCACCGACTCAAAGAAAATGGCTTGAGCACCGACTGGCATTTTTTTTCAGGGGGCAGCGCCTTTGCACTCGGTGATTTTACCATCACGCCCTTCTCTGTTCCGCACGATGCCGCCGACCCCGTTGGTTTCGTCCTGTCCAATGGCACATCCTCGGTAGCCATTCTTACCGACCTCGGCTACTCCACACGCAATATCGTGGCTGCCGTCCGAGGGGTGAACGCGATCGTCATCGAAGCCAACCACGACGAAGCCCTCTTGCAAAACGATACAAAGCGCCCTTGGTCGGTAAAACAACGCATAATGTCCCGACATGGTCACCTCTCCAACCAAGCCGCTGCCAATCTCGTGGCGGAAGTGGCCACCGAACGCCTCCGCCACATTCTGCTGGCCCACTTGAGTGAGGACTGCAACTCAGCCGAGCTGGCCCAATCTGCCATTCGCGAAAAACTCCCCGCTTCCCTGCTCACTCCGCCGTCGATTCAGTGCCCGGGAACTCCCGACCACCCCACCCCGCTTAGCATCGCCATCGAGGGGTAAAGCAACCCTGGGAAAAACCGCAGCGAGTCTCTCCGTTACTTTACTTGGGGAGCATTACAGCTCCGAATTTTCGGGATCAGGATCTCCAAAGAGTTGGCGATAGCCTTGGCTCCAGATCAGGTAGCCCAGCGGGGTCGTAAAAAGGATGCCAATGCAGCAGAGCAGGATTCCCAGCAAACCAAGCAGTCCGTGAATAAGAATCAAGCCGAAGGCGGAAAACCAGTTGCCACGAACCGTCTTGAAGGCCAGTGCGACGGCATCGAAGGCGCGAAGCCTGCGATCGATCACCAGAGGGAAAGAAAATGAAGCGATCGGGGAAAAATAAATCATAGCGCACACAACCAGCGCGGCACCGATGAGGGTGGGCATCTGAGAGCCGGTTTGACTCGATATAAAGGCCGCCGGACCGAGCAGGATGGCGGCGAGGACCACGGTGATGAATCCCCAGATCAAGGAAACGCCCAGCAAGGCAAACCAATTCCATCCTTTGAATCCCTCGAAGAGGTCTTCGAGTTTCGGATTATCGCGCAATGAGCGGATGAAGAAGTAGGCGATGCCGCCCGAAAGAAGCGCGGATACAAGAGTGGAGATGCCCCAGAAAAAAATCCACACCACCACAGCGATCGCCTTCACCCACACCGCTTGATCTTCTTTGCCCATAAGCTTCTGGGCAGTCACCTCGGCGAATTGAGAGATGAAAAACAACCCGAAGCTAATGACGAAAAGAAGCAGCACTCCAATGAGCAAGGGAGCGAGATTGCTTTTGTAGCAACTCCAAGCTTTTGAAAAACACTCGTTGAAATTGATGCGCCCCAAGGCAAGCTCCGCTTGCGGCAATGCGGGAGCAAGTTCGGCTTTTTCATCCAGGGCTTCCGGCAAATCGCTAAAGGTGGAGAGCGCTTGCCATGAGGGCATCGGATCACGCCAAGCAAGATCGGAGCCTAGAAACTTCCCGCTCTTCAAGCCGTCGGCCACCTCCTGGTCAGTGAACTTACCGAGGCTTTCGCGGTTTCGATTAATGTGAATCATGGACATGATGGCTTAGGGGTATTCCTTTACAGAAACCCTTTCAAGTCTGCACCACCATCTGGATGGCGGCGTGGGTGGTTAAACCCAGCGGGAATCAGCCCAGCATGTCGACAACCATCGCGCGCTCTTCGAGGAGTTCGTTGTTGGTTGCGGCGATCTTTGATTTTGCGAAATCGTCCAGAGGCATGCCGGTGATGACCTCGTAGCTGCCGGGAGAAGTTGTTTTCACCGGGAGACCCGCCCACACATTGGCGTCAAAGCCATAGTGTCCTTCGGATTTCACAGCGATCGAGTGGATCTTGCCGGGGGTGACAAGGTCGCGCACGTGGTCGATGAGCGCGTTAGCCGCCGATGTTGCCGAGGATGCTCCCCGGGCGGCGATGATTGCAGCTCCCCGTTTGCCCACTTTTTCGCAGAACTCACCCTCGAGCCAGGTGCGGTCGGTGATGACATCGGTTGCGGGGCGACCACCAATTTTTGCATTGCCGAATGCCGGGAACATCGTGGGGCTGTGGTTGCCGAAGATATAGATCTCTGAGACATCGGTTGTGGCGACACCGGCTTTTTTGGCGAGCATGGTCTGGGCGCGGTTCTGATCCAGGCGCACCATTGCGGTGAAACGGTCTGGCGTAAGACGGCGGGCCTTGCTGGCGGCGATCATGGTGTTGGTATTCGCGGGATTTCCCACCACGGCCACGCGCGCATCCTCTGCGGCAACCTCGTCGATGATCGATCCTTGGGAGGTGAAAATCTTGCCATTGTCTTTAAGCAGATCGGCGCGCTCCATTCCTGGACCTCGTGGCTTGGCTCCAACGAGAAGGCACCAGTTGGCATCCTTGAATCCGATGCGGGCGTCGTCTGTGAGCACCATGCCATGCAGGAGCGGAAACGCGCAGTCATCCAATTCCATGGCCACTCCCTCCAGCGCCTTCATGGCTTTTTCAACAGGCACCTCGATGAGTTGCAGAATCACCGGTTGATCGGGACCAAACATGGCACCAGAGGCGATGCGGGGAAGAAGTGAGTAGGTGATCTGACCGGCGGCACCAGTCACAGCAACACGAATGGGAGTTTTCATACCGTCTTCATGGTATTTTCCCCAATCCGATGCTCCAAGGAAAAATGGCGCTTTGTGCTAAATTGGCAGCGTGCAGACGAGTAGCGATGCCTGATTGCGAGCCGGCGCAACGTCGAGTCCGGAGCCTTGGGCAGGCACGATGAAAAATTCACCACGGCCGAATTGACGTCCACCACACGTCACCGGTTCATCGATCGAGACCGCTAAGGCAAAGCGTTCGGCGGGCCTGATATCACGCGCTTCATGAAGCTGAACTTTTTCCACCCGGAAATACTCGCAGTCGGCGACAAGTGGATCCTGCGCGCTTTTGACCGACGGTTCGAAGTCGTTGAAATCGATCGAGGCCATCGACTCGGCAATGTGCAGCGCACGGGGCTTGCCATCGAGTCCGGTGCGGTTCCAGTCAAATACCCGATAGGTTGTATCGCTGTTCTGCTGGATTTCGATGATCACATTTCCCCCGCCGATGGCATGCACACGCCCACTGGGGATGAAAATACTCTCACCCGATTTCACCGGGATTTCGTGCAGTGTTTCCTCCACACCACCCTGCTGAAGACGCTGCTCGAAGTCCGCCCGCGTAACACCCTGCTTGAGCCCTGCGTAGATATTCGCCTGCGGATCGGATTCCAAAAAATACCAAACCTCGGTTTTCGGCTCTCCCTTGAGTCCGGCGGCCATGTGGGCGGGAGGGTGGACTTGGACGGATAGCTTCTCACGTGCATCCAGAAGCTTCACCAAAAGAGGAAACCGCTTGCTCGGGGACGACACGTAATCCTTGCCGAAAACCTCGCCGCGATTGTGCGTCCATAGATCATTCAGGGACAAACCTTGGAACTCTCCCGAGAGGGTTACACTCTGGGCATCGTCGCGGTCCACAACCTCCCAGAGTTCTCCGATGGGCACTCCTGCAGGCAGTGTCTTGCCGAGGCGGGATTCAAATTCCCTTCCACCCCACACGCGGTCCATGGCAATCGGATTGAAATAAATTGGCATACTCATGAGGCGGGAGGGTGCATTTTGAATCACTCGGCAAGCAACCAGAAAATGCTGCAAAAACTACCAGCCCCGGGCCTCGATCGAGTCGAGATATCGCGAGAGGGGGTCCCGACGCGGAGGCACGGGGGGCGCGGTGGTTTCTTCGAGAAGCGATTTATCGGAGATGTCGATTTGCGTGGCTTCATACCAATTCAGGTAATCCGTTATGCGCTTGTGGCGCTCGACCAGCAGGGCTCTGATCTTGTCGGTCTCCTCGATGCGGGACTCCACTTTGGCTTTCGGCTTTATGGCCAGCTGGGTGGCAATGTTTCGATATTCCTCGATGATCGGGCGCAGCAACGGATGCCCCCGGAATTCGAGGTTGAGCAATTCCACCGAGCGCTGACGCATGAGAAATGCCCCCCCCTCGCTGCGTGCGGCCAGAGGCATCGCAAGTGGACCGCTTACAACCGGCGACTCCTTTTTCTTGGGATTCGACGGGGCGTTGAAAGCAAGAATGGTCATCAACTCGTTGTTGGTCTTCTCGACAGATAGCGACGCCATCCTGGGTGGAAGCGTTCCCCTGGCGATTTCAAGAGTCCAGAGCTTGGTGAGATGCGCGGCATCTTGCAACGCGGGGAATGCGGCGAGGAGTTGCTCGGGCTTTGAGTCTGAAAAATCCGGAGATTCCATAAACTCCAATAATCGCTTTTTGGAGTCGGGTGTTTTTAAAATCACCTGCAACAAGGCAAGAGCCTGGGCGCGGTAGAGGAGCAAAGAGGTGGCATCCAGGCGTTCGGTTTTTTGGGAGAGAAATTCCTTGAGGGTCGGAGGGCGGTCGCTTCGCACGAGTGCGGCGTGGAGACCGTCTGGAACCGTGCCCGACTTTCGGCGCATTTCCTCGCCGAGACCCTCGATAAACCAGTAGGGAGGCAGGGAAAACGACGCTCCCGCCCGCGGAGGGTTCTTTCGATGCATCGATTGCAATGCCAGAGCACGCACCACCTCCGACTGGAAATTGCCATTACGCACCTCGGCTGCATCGTAAAGATTCACCTGCACTTTCATCTCCCCTCCATCCCCCTCGAAAATCAAAGTGCTCACGCCGGAGCTGCCCCGGGGCCTCACGTCGCCGGATTTATCCACAATAATTATCGGTGGATTCGACTTCGTCTCCACGATCCTCACCCACTCCTGCCTGGCCGCATCCGCAAGACTTATCAACTTCAACCGCATTTTGCGGTCGGGGGAATACACGATGAATGCTCCCGATTTGCTGGTGCCACGGATCGCATCCAAACGCGGCATCTGCGCGGATGCCGATTGCACCAACGCCGCGCCCGCGACAAGAAGCACGCAGACGCTCAGCGAGACGATTCGGTGTCTTTGGGCCATCGGATCACTACACTTTTTGGCGTGATGGTCGCTGACTGCGCCCGGCGCAAAGGATCGATCACCTTTTTTAAAGATTCCAAGCAGGGCGTCAAAAGGGGCGTCAGGTAAGGAATCAAGAGTGGATGCACGGGCAAGCGTCCGAATGTTCCACCGATGGGAATCACCTCAAGCGTGGGGGAATCAGGATCGGGTTTGAACACGAGAAGCAAATAAAGATCGTGGTCTAGCACGGCAAACTGCATCACAAAATCGAAGGTCCCCTCGCCCAATTGCACAAAGCAGCGCTTGAACTCGCATTTTACACCCCGCACATCCATGAGTGTCTGTGATGGCACATTGGCTTCGAGAAACTGGTTGATCGACTTTTCGCCAGCCATCCATGCGCCTCCTGGCGTTGCGACGGCCTTTTGAAAAAAAGCGGCAAGTGTCGATGCGTCCTGTGTGCCTGAAGAAACCGGGGGCGTAAGATTCTCGGGAGGTTGGGCTGCGAGATACACCATCCAAGCCAACCCACCCACGACAAAGAGAGGCCACAACGCAAACAACATGCCTCGGAGTGTCCTGCGACGGGTCGGCAACTTGCCGGGAAGAAGAATGTTTTTTTGGGATTTCGCGGCAACCTGCGTCACAGGTGGCGCAAGCATTCCGGGATCGAGTTCCGATTTTGGGATTCCCGGCAGCGATCCGGGAGTCGGGGCAGGAAGACGCTCGGCACAATTCAGACAAAAGACCCTCGTGTCATCGTTGTCCGTGCCGCATGCCGAGCAGGTTTTCATGCCGAGGCGGGCTTTGATTCCGTCTTGGGAGCGGGTTTTGATTCGGCGGGTTTCGAATCGGATTTTGCAGCGCTGCCGGAAGATCCAGCGGAATCCTTTTGGGCTGCCTGCTTGTAGCCTTCGCTGCGGTAGTCGGTGATGTAGAATCCCGAGCCCTTGAAGATGAGTCCCGCGCCGGTTCCCAAGAGACGACGCACCTTGCCTTTGCCCCAGGTCTCCATTGCGCATGCGGACTCCGGACAGGTCTCAAATGCACTGTCTTTCATCGACTGGAAAACCTCAAAGGTCTTTCCGCATTTTTCGCATTCGTAATCGTAGTTTGGCATAGGAAGCCGAACCTACCAATTGGCCCGGTCTTCTGCAACCCGCACGGCTTGTCCGAAAAAATACTCTCCAAGCCCGGATTCGAGCCTTTATGGTAATGCCATGCACTTGAATGACGCTGTCAATTATCTGAACGACCTCCTGCGGGTGGATGCCACGGGCGACTTCCCCCAGGCCCTCAATGGCCTGCAGGTGGAAAGCTCGGGATCCATTTCCCGAATCGGTGCTGCCGTGGATGCCACCGAGGCAGTGATCAAGGAGGCGGCTGAAGCCCAGGTCGACTTCCTCATCGTCCACCACGGGCTTTTTTGGAACGGCACCCAGCGCATCACCGGCGCGCAATACCGGAAAATTCGTTTGATGATGGAGGCCGACATGGCGGTCTACAGCGTCCATCTGCCCTTGGACATTCATCCCCAAGTGGGCAACAACGCTCTCCTTGCCGCCGCGATCGGCCTGGAAAATGGCGTGCCTTTTTTTGAAACCGCCGGGCAACCTGTGGGGCTCCGTTTCGATGCGGAAGTCAACCGCGAGGTCTTACGCGACCATCTGGAGCGGGCGGTAGGCGGTCCTGTTCACCTTGCTCCTGGAGGTCCGAATCTCGCCCGGCGCATTGGCATTGTAACTGGTGGAGCGGGAGGAGACATTGCCAAGGCGGCCGCCGCCGGCATCGATACCTTCATCACTGGAGAGGGACCGCACTGGTCCTACACCGCCGCCGAAGAGCTTCGTGTGAACCTTTTCTATGCCGGGCACTACGCCACGGAGACATTCGGGGTAAAGGCCCTCGCCGAACTCATCGCCAGAAAATTCGCCCTCCCGTGGCAATTCATTGACCACCCGACCGGGCTTTGAGCTCCTGGGAGATTTGAGGTTTTTCGGGAGAACACCCCAAGCAAGTTACAAAACCTTCTCTAAAACTTCGCCCTCGATGCGAAGGTCGCCACCAATGCGGCGATAGATGGGATTGTGCAGCCGGATTCCCTCGGCATTCGATCCGACGCCGCGACCACCAATCGCGGGAACCTCCCCGCCGAGGAGCATCGGTGCGATGTAGAAGACCACCCGGTCGACGAGCTTGCGGTCAAAGGCCTCGCCAAGCGTGCGTCCCCCTCCCTCGATCAAGACATGCTGGATGCCACGGCGACCAAGATCCCTCAGCACCTGGCGGAGTGATTTTCCTTTGTAGATCAGGGTTTGCTCCCGGTGTGAGTCTGTGAGCAGATGGGAGTGTGCAGGTATTTTGCCGCTGCGTGACCAGACCACACGCCATGGTTGTTGATGTCCACGCACGCCACGCAAGGTGAGATGGGGATTGTCGATGCGGACGGTCTCGCCACCGACCAGGATGGCCTGGCATTCGGCGCGAAGCTTCATGGCATCGGCACGCGAGGCATCGGAGGTGATCCAGCGCCGGTTTGGTGGCGAGGCGATGCGCCCATCGAGACTCATACCCGCTTTGGCGGTAACGTAAGGCATGCCGGTGCGAATCCATTTGTTCCAAGCACGATTGATGGAAGCGCATTCGGCGGCAAGAACCCCGCTGCAAACCTCGATCCCGTGCTGCTTCAAAATCGAGTCGGCTCGACCGGCATGGTTGGGATTTGGATCCGTGGCTCCATAAACAACTCGGTCAATGCCGGAGTCCACAATGGCGGCAGTGCATGGCGGGGTGCGTCCGTGCGTGGAGCACGGCTCGAGGGTGACGTAAAGTGTCGCTCCTTTGGCTGATGCGTCACAGGCCCGGAGTGCTTCGATTTCCGCGTGTGGGCGGCCTGCGGCGTGGTGCCATCCTTTTGAAATGATGCGGTCTTTTTTTACGATCACCGCGCCAACAGCAGGATTGGGGGCGGTTTTTCCAATGCCCTTGCGCGCCTCGGCGAGGGCAAGGCGCATCAGGGATTCATCAACGTCTTGGTGATCTGACCGGCTCATGCTTGCGGTTTTTTTGGGATGCAAGGGCAAGCTTGGGTTTGGTTTTAGGTTTAGGTTTAGCTGGGGGCTTGGAACCGGCGCTTGGCTTGGACGTGGACCTGGATTTTTCTTTGGGCTTGGCGCTTTTGGCCAGGAGATCCAGTTCCTTGACCGTGATATGACGCCAAGCACCTACTGGCAGCTTGTGGTCGGTGAGAGGGCCGATGCGGATGCGACGGAGTCGTAGCACTTCATAGCCCAGTCGATAAAGCATGAGGCGGATCTGGCGCTTGATGCCCTGCTTGAGAATCACACGGATGGTTTTGGGAGCCACGATGCGCACGCTCTCGAAGCGTCCCCGGCCACCCTCGATGTGCACACCGCGCAGAAGCTTCTCGGTGTGGAGCGGATCGAAAGACCGGTCGAGCGTGACTTCGTATTCCTTCTCCACACCATGGCTCGGGTGCAGCAATCTTTGCGAGAGCAAGCCATCATTTGTCATGATCAGCAGGCCTTCGCTTTCCTTGTCGAGGCGGCCAACGTGGAAGAGGTTGGACAGCCCTGGCTCGAGGAGATCGTAGATGGTGCGGCGTCCCTTTTCATCGGAACGCGTCACGAGAAAGCCCTTTGGCTTGTTAAGAAGGAGGGCTAGTGGCGCCGCTACATGGACCTTGCGGCCATTCACCCGCACATCATCATCGGCGGAGACAAGGGTCGACAGCGACTCGATGCGGGAGCCATTGATGACAACCGCACCGGAAGCAATAATATCCTCGCAGGATCTGCGGGAGCCTAGACCTGCTGCGGCCAAAAAACGGTTCAGCCGCATGGGAAGCTGGGAATTAATCCTCAGGCTTGGTTTTGGGAAGACCAATGACGCGCTGGCCGTCCTTGAACTGACCACGCTTGCGCAGAAGGTCGACACGCTCGAAACGTTTCAACACACTGCGTTTGGCCTTGATGGCGCTGCTGCCTTTCAAACTGGGATGCTGGCTCATAAAATTAAAAGAGTCGTGGAGGATGCAGGGGGTTGTTTGGAAAATCAATCCCATTCTGGGAAAAAAATTCCCCGCGTCCGGATTATTTTTTGAGAGCGTCGCGGATTTCCTCAAGAAGCACCTCGGAGCGTGTGGGCTCCGGAGGCGTGGCCGGTGCAGGGGCTGGTTCGCGTTTGATTTTGTTCACCACTTTGACGAGCGCAAACACGCAGGCGGCGATGATAAGAAATTCGATGGTGGTGTTGAGAAACATCCCGTAGCCGATCACCGGGGCTCCGGCTTCCTTTGCCAGAGCGAGGGTTTCGTAGGTTTTGCCATCGAGCGATATGAAAAGACTGCTGAAATTCACTCCCTTCATCGCCGCTCCAATCGGGGGCATGATCATGTCCGCCACGAGGCTGTTGACGATTTTTCCAAATGCGGCACCGATAATCACACCCACGGCGAGATCGATGACATTGCCGCGTGAGATGAACTCCCGAAATTCTTGAGCTACTTTCATAAGATAAGGTGACAGTGAAATCGCAAATCCCCCGCCATGCCAAAACAAAAAACGAAAAGCCTTAGGCGGCGATGATATCGCGGAGGTTGCCGGTGATACGGCCGTCGTAGAGTGCCTTTCCAATGATCGTGCCGTAGAGTCCCTCCATTTTGGAGAGGCGGCGGAGGTCGTCGGGAGAGGAGACGCCGCCACTGGCAACGAGGTTGCAATCGAGGATGGCGAGCATCTTTTCCAACTCGGAAAAATTGGGCCCCTGGAGCATGCCATCGGTGGCGATGTCGGTGTAGATGATTGTTTTCGCCCCGGCCTTTTGGGCGGCAAGGGCAAGATCGCTGGCGAGAGTTTTTGTGGTTTCGGTCCAGCCTTTCACAGCAACCAGGCCGTTGTTGGCATCGATTCCCACAGCAATGCGCTCACCGCCGAAGTGCGAGCAAACCTCGGCGATGGTTTCGGGTGACTGGCAGGCTTTGGTGCCGAGAATAACACGGCTGACACCGGCATCGATGGCGGATTGGATTTTTGCGGTGTCGCGCATGCCGCCACCGAGTTCGCACGGGATTTTCACTGCGGCGCAAATCTTTTCCACCACCGCCAGATTCTTCGGCTCGCCGCCAAAGGCAGCGTCGAGGTCCACGAGATGCAACCAATCGGCGCCACTATCCTCCCACTTTTTGGCGAAGGCCACGGGGTCGGAAGAATAAACGGTTTTCTCGGTGGCAAGGCCGCGACGGAGTCGCACGACCTCGCCGCCCATCAGGTCGATCGCAGGAAGTAAAATCATAGGGTTGAAAGAAAATTACGGAGCAGGGCGAGGCCGGCGGCCTGGCTTTTTTCGGGATGGAATTGAACCGCGTGCAGGGCACCCTGCGAGACACTGGCGGCAAAGGAGACGCCATACTCGCAGCGGGAGCTTACGATGGAGGCATCGACGGGCACAGGATAGTAGGAATGGACAAAATACATCGAGACGTCGGCAGGGAAGCCCGAGTAAAGCGGACCCGATGTGTCGGCGAGCGAGTTCCATCCCATGTGCGGGACTTTGAGTTCACCACTGGGGAAGCGAAGCACACGGCCCTTGAGCACACCGAGGCCCTGCACGCCGGGCGATTCCTCGCTGGACTCGAAGAGAAGTTGGTAGCCGAGACAGATGCCCAGATAAGGTCGTCCTGCAAGAGCCCAATCACGCACGGGATTCCAGAGTCCGGTTGACTGGAGATTTTCGGCACAATGCGCAAAGGCCCCCACCCCCGGAACGACCAAGGCGTCCAGACCATCCATTTCGGAAGCAGTGGTGATCAGTCGCGGCGCGGAGCCGGCCGCTTCGAGTGCCTTGCAAACGCTGCGGAGATTTCCGCTCCCATAATCGACAACGCCGAGTTTTTTCACACTCAGAGAACGCCCTTGGTGCTGGGAACGCCCTGCACACGGGGGTCGATGCGGGTGGCGAGATCGAGGGCGCGGGCCAGGGATTTGAAGATTCCCTCGGCCATGTGGTGGGCATCACGACCGGCGAGCACATCCACGTGGAGATTCATCCCTCCATGCACTGAAATGGCGCGAAGGAACTCCTCGACGAGCTGAAATGTAAAAGCGGCACCGATCGCAGGAACGTCTTGGGGAGCATTGTAGGCAAGGAAAGGACGCCCACTCAGGTCCACGACCGTGCGCACGAGAGCCTCGTCCATCGGAACGTAAAAAAAGCCATACCGGTTGATGCCGGCCTTGTCGCCCAGAGCCCGGGAGATGGCCTGCCCAAGCAGGATGCCGGTGTCCTCAACAGTGTGGTGAAAATCCACCTCGATATCGCCCTTGGCCACCAACTCGAGATCCATCAACCCATGCTTGGCAAAGAGGGTGAGCATGTGATCGAAAAATGCGATCCCGGTGGAGATTTTGGAAACACCGCTGCCATCCAGTTTCAAAGAAAGCCGGATGTCGGTCTCGGAAGTTTTCCGCTCAAGTATTGCCTCGCGTGACATGCGGCAGATCGAAACAGAAGCGGCCGGTTTTGAAAAGAACTGTAAGCTCTTGCTTGCCTGTTTTGATTGCGTGGAGCATCAAATGCCGATTCATGAATCTTAGGCTACTCACGTTAGCGTTTGTTTTGTTCTCAACAGCATTTGTATTTGCGGAAGAAGAGCCAAACAACATTGCTGCCCCTTACCTGGAGCGACAGACAATTACCGGCGAGTGGTTTGGCACAGGCCCGAGGCTTTACGAGGATGGCATCACTTTATTTTCAGGATACACCGCAGAGGTCTGGGGCAACACTGCTGGGGGCCTCAAAACCGGTGCCGTCTATACCGGGCTTTTAGATTTTGGCGCGGAACTCGATCTGGAAAAAACACTCGGTTGGCAGGGTGCCAAAGTGGGAACCACGTGGCTATGGCTGAGCGGTAGGGATGCCAGTGAGGACTTGGTTGGCAACTTTCTCACCATATCAAATATCGCAGGCTTCAATACGCTTCGCATGATGCAACTATGGCTGGAGCAGAATTTCCTCGATGATAAAATTTCGCTACGGATCGGTCAGATAGCAGCAGACGCGGACTTTATTGTATCTGATTACGCTGGTTTGTTTATCAATGCCCAATTCGGATGGTCTGCGATAGCAGGGATGAACATGCCAAATGGTGGCCCGGCCTATCCAGTGGGCGGACTTGGGGCCCGGCTTCTGTTTTCACCTTCCGACTCCTTCGCGTTGCTCTCGGCCGTCTACCAAGGGAATGTCCTTGCCCAGGATGTAAACCGCCACGGCTTTCGCTGGCGCTTGGATGCCGAGGATGGATTCACTTGGCTTAATGAAGCTCAATTTTTCTGGGGAAACACGGAGACAGCAAAAATTCTTCCAGGCTTTTTGAAAGCTGGTCTCTGGTTTCAGACAGGCAATGCCGCGGATGCCTTGGCCTCATCCACTGGATCGGGAAACTCCGGATATTATCTCGTGCTTGAGCAGATGGTGATGCGGGAAAAGACAGAAACCGACGAGGCGATGGATCAGGGGTTGGGATTCTTTGCCCGCTCCGGGTTCACTCCTCCAGATCGCAATCTCATCGACTTCTTCTTTGATGCCGGTGTGACATTTAAAGGCCTTATTCCAAGGCGAGACGAGGATACCATCGGGCTGGCTTTTGGATGTGCTTCTGTAAGCAACGGCTTCCAAAACGAAATCTCAAATGCGGGTGGTCGACCTGCTTCTGCGGAAATGGTTCTTGAAGGAACCTACCAATGCACTCTCACGCCATGGTGCATCGTGCAACCAGACGTTCAGTTCATTCTTAATCCCGGAGCGGATCGATCCATTGCAAACGCCTTGGTCATCGGGGGACGGGTTTCGCTGGTTTTCTGAAGGGTGATAGGATGCAAGAAGGCCCAGTTTAGGGCATGCCTTATTCGAAACCAAGACCGAGGCAGTCAACCATCTTGGCCTGCAGATCTTTTTCAAAAAAGGGCTTCGTCATGTATGCCGTGGCACCGGCTTTGATAGCAGTAATGATGGATTTCTGGCTCCCCTCGGTCGTGAGCATGAGCACGGGCAGGCTCTGCCAGCGCTGATCGGCACGGATTCGTTGCAGGAATTCGAGACCGTTCATATTGGGCATATTCCAATCAAGGCAGACCAAGGAAAATCCCTCTGGCTCCCGCTCCAGATGTCCAAGAGCAATCAAACCATCCGGCGCTCCTACGCACTCGGCTCCTATAACTGATGAAGCGGAAGCAACAATGCGTCGAACCAACATTGAGTCATCGACGGCGAGAATTTTCATAGGGGTGATAAAACTTTAGTAAAAGGTGCAAAGCCCATCTAGCAACATAAATCCTTAGACTGGCATAGAATGATTTGGCTCGGCTTTATTAATTTCCTGAATAATGAGACCAAGCCATCCAGTGCTGTAGGTCTCATAGCCAGGAGCACAAGCCAGGGCGTAGAGTTTTTTTTGACTGTTGGTATCAAGAATGGCGAAACCTTTTCGGTTTTTAATCAGTGATTGTAATGGCTCGAGTGGGATTCGGTGCTGCAAAATCTCGCAATTGGTATCCGCTAGAATCAGACCTGATCTGTCAATGATGCAAACTCGCGAGCAATCACGCTCGGACTCGGGAATTGGAGTGGCTTGGACGATTGTTTGAGCAAGAGACTCCCAATTAAAAAGAACGCCTAGAACTCCGAGCAATGGGCCACTGGCGTTTCCGTCTTTTCGAACCCCGCACGAGTAAGCCAGGATTTTTTTATTGTCCACCAATGAGGAGGAGTGGACGGACTGAAAACCAAAATCATTACCAGAGGCGGATGATGCAGCCGATTGGAACCATTGAAATTGAGCTGCTGAGGAGTCGATGGATTTGAATTTTTCGGGACGGCCATTAGCGACGATCTTGCCGTTCATGTCACACAGCACGATGTCGTAATAAACAGTGTAGGCATTGAGTATTACGCCGAGCCGTGTCGATGCAAAATCATGGGTTTCCTTAGAAGGATTTGCCAAGGCGTCAACCACACTCGGGTCGGTTGCCCACCAGCGGACATCACAAGAACGCTCATAAAGGTTTCGGTCAATGAGATCGATGTTTGTGAGGGCAAGATCCACCAAGCGATTACCAGAAACTTCAGAGGCAAGATTGTTGCTAATTTCCGCAAGTTCTTTGATGTCCTGAGAGGTCTCTGCTGCCAAGCTCTCGGCAACCCTTGCAGTTTTGGTGGAGAGGTTGCCGATTTCGTTTGCAACCACGGAAAACGTGCGCCCAGCTTCACCAGCTTTTGCAGCTTGGACTTGGGCATTGAACGAAAGCAGGCGCACTTGCATATTGATATCATCAATTTGCCGCAGCGAGTTTGCCATGTTGGATGAAATCCGCTTGGAAAGCCGATGGATGCTTCCAAACTGGTTCTCCGGAGTCATAGACCCCTCGTCTGATCTAATGAGATGCTGTTCCATTTTAGATAAAAATCCGTTGGTAATGTTTTATTCTACGGGAAGTAAATTTAGGAAAGCCTCTTATAGAAGATGGATTCCTTTATGCGCTGCATGGCAAACACATCTTGGTGGGTAAGAAGAGACTCGGAACCGCCAAGGAGAAGATATCCTTCTGGGAAGATGATCTGGGCTAGTCGATTAAAGAGATCCCTTTTAAAATCCTCCTTGAAATAAATCGCCACATTTCGGCACAAAACGAGATCGAAAACGCCGAGTGAAGTGAGGTTGTCTTGGAGATTGCGCCGTTTGTAAGTCACGAGTTTGCGCACTTTTTCACAAAGGGTCCAAGTGTTCCCCGGGGTTTGGTCAAAGAAATTGTCCCGCCAATACTCTGGAAGACCGCGTGCAATTTCGAGTTGGCTGTAGCGGCCGGAGGCGGCGAGGTAAAGTGTGCCTGGCGAGACGTCGAAGCCGATGATTTCGAATGCCGAAGGATCCAAGCCGGAGAGTTTATTATTGGTAGCCAGTTTGTGGAGCAACAAGGCAATCGAGTAGGGCTCCTGCCCCGAGGAGCAAGCGGCACTAAGAATGCGAATGCGGGGTTTTTTACCAGCCGCAACCTGCGCGGCAAGTGCCGGAAGTAATTCCTCTTCGAGCGAGAGCCATGGCCGCACGTCACGAAACCAGTAGGTCTCATGAGTCGTCATTGCATCAATGATCTTGTCACGCAGGCGACCTGTCGCGTCGGCTTTGGCGAGTCTTATGAAATCCGGAATGTCTCTCGCGCCGGATTCGCCAATGATTGTGCCGAGGCGGGCCTCAAAGAGGTAACGTTTCTCTTCGCCAAGATGGATGCAGCACGCCTCGGCCACATACTCCGTGAGAAGAGGCAGCTGATGGGCACTTTTGGAAAAGTCAAACATGCGCTTCGTTCGGTAAGTTAAATGCCAACCCGGAAAAGTTTGTTCAGGCGCGGCGCGATCTCGGCCAACGGCAGGCATTCGTCGTCAAGGCCTGCTCCAATCACCGCCTGTGGCATACCAAAGACCGCACATGTCTCTGCATTTTGAGCGATGCACCATGTCGGTAGAGCAGCCTTGAGCTTGGCAACACCGTCCGCACCGTCCGAGCCCATGCCGGTAAGAACAACAGCAACCGCACCGCGCAAGGCACACTTTGAGGCAGATTCAAAAAGCACGTCCACTGATGGACGGCAGGAATGAACAGGAGGTGCATCCGTGTGTCTCGTCTCTAGCATTCCAGCGGAATTGCGGACGACTTCCAAGTGCTTCCCACCCGGAGCGATCAAGATTTCCCCTACTTTTGGGTGATGGGAAGCGGGAGCTTCGATCACATTTAATGGAGAGACCCGGTTGAGTTGTTCCGCTAGAGAAAGAGTGAAGACCGGCGGCATGTGTTGAACGATCAGGATCGGCACCGGAAAGTTTGCGGGAATTTGAGGGAGAATTTCCGACAATGCCTTAGGACCCCCTGTCGAGACGCCGATAAGCACCAGATCAAGGAAAGGAGGCGGATTGAGCCTTTTCGACGGCTGGGGTGTGGAGGGCTGGGACGCAGCTTTTGCAATAAAAGATGAATTGGATGCCTGTGCTGTAGGCGTTATGGGGATTTTGGAACGAACCGCCTCTACGACACGTCGTATCTCAGCCTTGAGTGCTTCCAAGCCCGACTCAAAAGAAGATCCCGCCGGTTTTCCGATAAAATCGATCGCTCCTTTGGAAAGGCATGCCAGCGTTATTTCCGCATCGCGGCCTGTTGCTCCGCTAACCATCACCACAGGCAGCTTGGGCCAATTTTGTTTTAAGGCATCAAGAACTTCAGGCCCGTTCATCTCGGGCATGAAGACATCCAGCAAAACCAGATCGAAGGTCTCCGTCTCGAGTTTCGAACGCGCCAAGCTCCAGTTCGCCAGTGCGGTGGTGGTGACATCAGGAATACTTGCACAGGATTCCGATAGGATTTTCCTGTAGAGGGCGGAGTCGTCGATGATGAGAATTCGCACTGGCTTGAAGCTTCCTGCCTAGATTTTGAAACGTGTCACAAGCTCGCGAAGGGATTTCGCGAGATGCGAAAGCTCACCGGCACTTGTGCTGATGCGCGTAGCGCCCTTGGCAGAGTCACTCGCAGCTTGCGAGACGCCGTGGATATTCCGCGAAACTTCGGACGCACCAGCAGTAGCGTGGCTTACATTTTCCGACAGGGTTTTGGTCGAAGATGTGACGGCATGGAGCGAGCGCACGATTTCGGAAGTCGTGGCCGATTGTTCCTCCACAGCGGCAGCGATACTGCTTGCGATTTGGCTCACCTGCTCGATTACGTTGGCTACATCGTCGATGGCCTCGGTTGAATTCGCCGTGTTTTCCTGAATGAGCGAGACCTGTCTGCGTATATCCTCGGTGGCAGCGGCCGATTGGCGTGCGAGTTCCTTCACTTCGTTCGCAACCACAGCGAATCCGCGTCCCGCCTCGCCCGCGCTTGCAGCCTCAATTGTCGCGTTAAGCGCAAGCAAGTTGGTCTGCTCGGCGATCCGGTTGATGAGTTCGACGATCTTGCCAATTTGGCGAGCGGAGTCATCGAGCTTGAGCATGAGTTCCTTTGTCTGACGGGCCTGGGTATCGGCTTTGCGTGCAATTTCCGACTCCTGTGCGCAATTGCGTGCCACTTCTTGAATCGAAGAAGACATCTCCTCGAGAGCTGTAGAAACTGTGCTTGCTGACAAGTTGATCTCGTTTGCAGAGGTGGACATCACCTTGGAATTATTAGCCAACTGTTCACCTGCCGCAGCCACCGTGTGGGCTTGGACATTGGTTTCCTCAGCACCGGCCGCCTGCTGGTTAGCGGTTTCGGTAAGAACCATTGAGGACTCGGTGAGTGCCTCAGAGGTGTGCTTGATTTCCTCCACCATCTTTTTGAGGTTTTGCACGCAAGTGTTCACCGAGTCAGCCAAAACGCCAACTTCATCCGTGCGCTTCACATTTACCACTGCGGTGAGGTCACCATTGGCAAGTTGTTCAACGGCCTTTGCACAAGCGATAACGGGGCGACTGATCGAACGACCGATAAAGAATGCAGCCGCCAACAAAATTATAACAGCAGCAGCAGCAAGACTATATGTTATTTCCGTCACATTTTTAAGTAATTC
This sequence comes from Terrimicrobiaceae bacterium, assembly GCA_044352905.1. Taxonomy (GTDB): domain Bacteria; phylum Verrucomicrobiota; class Verrucomicrobiia; order Chthoniobacterales; family Terrimicrobiaceae; genus UBA967. The sequence goes on from JBILCY010000002.1 coordinate 163,187, forward strand.
CTGCTCACTCACGCTTATCGAAAGAGCCCAGCCTAATCCCGGGTAACCAAGCGCACCTGCTGACTTGGTGTAGGCAGATACTTGCCACACATTCTTGTCTGGGCAGATCTCTCGAATAGTGCCCGATTCCCCTTTGATTGCGCGCTTGATCGATTCAGCTCCATCTTGATCAACCTGCCTGGAGAGGACACCCGATTCCGAATGTTTAAAATTCCTGCTACCAGAAAGCGCTGGCTCGTAAACGGCAAGTGCAAGACCGGTTTTTCCAGAAAGAACAAATTCTCCCGTCGTCAGGCCAATTGCTTCAAGATTCGCATAAGTTTCTTTAATAATATCCTCCACGAGGGAAAAGTCGGCGAGATTTCTCCAGACTCCTCTGAATTCGCCATTGGGGCCTGTGATGGGAGCAGTGTAGCCAATCACCAGCATTTCCGGACCATAGATAGCTGCCACATCTTGATCTTTGGAAACATCGCTCACCACGGTGCCAGTGAGCGAATCACTGTTAGTGAAACGGCCCTCCTTTGCGTTCACAAACCATTCTGCTTTCGAGAAGTTCTTACCCAACAAGGCGGATGTATCGATCGGCTCGTTCTTACCGTTTATCGTATTAACGCTAACGACGCGTCCACTTGCATCGAGCACCATCGAGAGGGAATAAATCCCGTAAAGGCGCACGTAATTATCAATTGCCTTGGTGATGCGTTTTTCGGCTTCGGGTTCATTCCAATCTGGAGCCTCCAGCACTGAATTGGTGGCAAAAGCTTGGACATCGCCATAACGTTCAAAAAGATTCCGTTCGATGAGATTCATGCAGGAATCCGTCAACGTTTTCATTTCTGCCGAGGCCAGCTTTGAAATGGTATTGGTCTGGTGGATGCTAAAAGCAACAATCGCCAGAAGAGGGATGAGCCCTCCGGCAGCCATGCTGAGAACGAGACGGGTGGAGAGGTTGATTTTCATTGAGGTAATAGTTCCGAAAGCGAATGTTCCGGTTTTTCGGGGAGTTGTTTGAGTTGGATGGTGGTTGGATTTTGGCTTTGGGATGGATTTGCTGTGAGAACAAATTGTCCCTTGGCGACAAAATTGGTGGAGATGTCCTGCTCGGAAAGCATGCCGACGATCTCCGGCAAATCGAGCACGATGGAAAGCTTCTCAAGGAGAACGGCGCTGCCCATGATTCCACGTGACTTGAACGTTATGGTGTCGATCTGGGTGGTTGCGAGATCAGCCGAGTCGACGATGCGCGTTGCCACTATACCCAATCCATCGTAGGGCGGACGGGGAACAACAAGGAATCGCTCCTGGCCACCAGCCGGCGATGGAGTCACTGGCAGCAAGTCGGAAAGACGCAGGAGGCGCAGGGTCGAGTCGTGGTTCTTCCGCAGGCAGTCGATGTTTCCGATCCGTTCGACATCGGCCAGATTGATGTTCTCGACGCGCATGACATTTGCCAGATGGATGGCGAACTGCTCCCCCTCCCCGTCGTTAAATAATAAAACACGCTCGGCATCGGAGCTGGTTGCTTCGATCCCCGATGTTTTTGAGGCGTTTAGGGCACCCTGGTTGGCATGGATGCGGCCATTGGCCATGGCAGCAGGATCGAGGATCATGGCGATTTCGCCTTGGCCCAGCAATGTGGCTCCAGAATAAAACGGCACTGTGCGCAAGTGGCGGCCGAGTGGTTTCACCACGATTTCCTCATTGCTCTGGATTTGATCAACCACCAAGCCGTAGGCCATGTGATCCAGACGCAGGACGACCACAAATGAGAGCGTTCCTTCCTCCTTGTTGCGGTGCGGCATTCCGAGAAGTTCGGCCAGGTCCACTACTGGCAGAAGTTGGCCGCGCAATTCCAACACACGGGCACCACCCAGAACTTTTAGAGGGTTCTCTTCGGATGGCAGCACGATCTCCTCGATATTGATTTGAGGGAGCGCGTAGCTCATGCCACGGCATCCTACGATGAGGGCTGGAACGATCGCCAGAGTGAGCGGCAAGCGGATGACGATGCGGCTCCCCTCGCCCAGCTTGCTTTGCACCTCCACGTGGCCGCCGAGTTTCTCGATATTTGTTTTTACGACATCCATGCCCACACCGCGCCCGGAAATGTCGCTTACGGCGGCGGCAGTGGAAAACCCAGCGGCGAAGATTAGCTGGAGAGCATCTGCATCGCTCATCCGAGCAGCATCATCTGGTGAGACGATGCCTTTTTCGATGGCCTTGGCCTTGAGGCGCTCGGGATCCATGCCTCCGCCGTCATCGGTTACCTCGATTTGCACACGGCCAGCGAGATGTGCCGCGGAGAGCCTCACGAGCCCGCAGGAGGCTTTGCCTTTTGCGATACGATCCGCAGGGGGCTCGATCCCGTGATCAACACTGTTGCGAACAAGATGCGTCAGCGGGTCGGAGAGGCCCTCGAGGAGCGTGCGGTCCAGCTCCACATCGTCGCCAAGGATCTCAAGTTGGATTTCCTTTTTGAGCTTATGGCTGAGATCGCGAACAATTCGCGTGAATTTACTAAAAAGTCCTCCCACCGGCTGCAGGCGGGCGCGCATGATGGTGTCCTGCAAGCTGGATGTGACCGAGCTGATCTCCTGCACCACCGAGTGGAGTTCGGTATTATCGAAGTCCGCTGAGGAGCGGCCTGAGAGCCGTAAGAGGCGGTTCCGACCGAGCACCATCTCCCCGGCGAGGTTCATCAGCGAATCCAGCAATCCGACATTGATCCTGATCGTCTCTTCCGCTTTGCGTCGTGGGGAAGAAACGGGTTTAGGATCGATGGTCGTCGTTTTATTCTCCGGAGCGGGAATGGTAGCGACAGGCTTCGAGGATGCCACGAGAGCCTGGGATTCGGGGGCGGCAACCGTTGCAGGTTGGACCGCAGAGCTAACCTGTCGCGGAGTTGGCGACTTGACCCAGGCTGCAAGAGTATCCTTCGGAATCTGGTGCAGGTTCTCTTCGTTCAAGCCCAAGGCACCAGAGAGCAGGAAGGGCTCAAGAGCGGTGGTAAAAAAAACGCGGCAATCGACATCGACTTCACCGCAGGTAGCCAGAGTAGCACCAGCGGGCAGCTTGGTGGAGGCGTCGATGATCGTGCCTAGTGAGGCGAGTTCATTAAAGAAATGCTCGAGCGATTGACCTTGGGCCTCGATCTCCTGCTCCAGACCCATGCGGATTACATAGAAGTTCTGACCGTGCTTCAGACCCGGAACCAAGGCATCCGGTTCGAAATCGAAAATCTCCAAGACAGGATCCAACCCGGTCGAGGTGGATGAAGCTTCACTGCTCGACTCCTTGGCAGATGCCGTGGTGTCTGGCTTTGGCGTCTTCGCACCAGGGTTCGATTGAACATCGAGAATCGCCTGCAAACCCGCAGTCTCGCTGGCGCAGGGGATCGATGCTGCGGCAGAGGGCTCGGCGAGCATCAGGCGTAACTTGTCGGATGTGGAGATAAGCAGGCTCACCATCGATTCATCGGCCTGCAACACACCGTCACGCAGGTAGGACATCACGCTCTCCATCACGTGAGCGAGTTTCACGATTGGGTCGAAACCAAAAAAGCCGGCGGCACCCTTGATGCTGTGGACTGAGCGAAAAATGCTGTTTAAGCGCTCGGAATCGGCAGGGTTGGCCTCCAAGGCGATGAGGTCCCCTTCCAATGCCTCGAGATTCTCGGCGGATTCCTGCACGAAGAGGTCAAGCATCTCGCGGTCGGCCGCATTCATTGGGTGTCCTCCTCTTTAAGGACGGTCACATGGCGATTGATTTTTAACGTATCAAAAAGACCATCCGCGCCTGCTTTCACGCGCACCCGCAGTTTGGCTCCGCGCGCTTCCAACTCCGATGCGGCGAGCAATAGGAGCTTGATTGTTCCCGAGTCGGGCTGCGGCGTTTCCAGAAGATCAATTTCCACATCCAGGCCACCTGTTGCTTGAGCCAGCACTTCCTGTAACGAAGCGGCAGAGTCCGCCAGCGTGTGGGAATTAACGGGCCCGGAAGGAACGATTTCTAGAACACCGTTTTGTAATTTTGTCTTCATGCCAGCTGGTGTTTGCGTGCGTCGACAATCGAAACAAAAGCACCGATTCGCAGCACAGTAATGAGGCTGTCGGCATCGGGGATCACTCCGGCAATGAAGCGGCTGTCGAGTCCGCTCAATGCCTCGGGCGGTGCGGGCAGAACGACTTTTTCCGGCGGCAGTATGTCGCCGATGGCATCCACGATCAGTCCCATCGTATCGGAATCCGCCAGCTCACTTTCTTCGGGCGGATGCAACAACCTTGCCAAATCGCCTGCTGTCTTAAAAACAATGCAACGGTTCGATGGCCGTGGGTCGCCAACCGGCAATCCCAGCCGCGCTTCGAGATCGAGCGCAGTGAGTATCTGCCCACGGAGATGGATGACGCCCCTCACGTGTGACGGCACAAGACTCACCGGTGTCACTACCGGGCTGCGCAGCACTTCCTTTACCCAGAGCAGATCGCAGGCGTATTGACGTCCGCAGGACTCGAATCCCAGCAACTGGGAACGCCTCTGCGAATCGATCACGTTAGCGATGGCTTGCGACAATGGGTGAGGTATTCTTGTTAGATCGAGGCAATCGCTGCCGCCCGGCTCGGATGCACGGCCACCGAGGATTCGCCTTTGAAAGGATTAGGCAGATCCTTGAGAGCGGGAACCTTCAAGTTCGTCGCCAGAATGGTCGGGAAGTTGGAAATAACGTCGTTGTCGGCACCCACCAAGGCCCACTTGATGTCCAGGGCGTTGCTCTCGTGGATCACCGAGGCGAGCACGCGGATGATTGGGATCTCAAACTTGGTTACGCCCGAGAGGTCGATGACCAGTTTGGAGAAGCCTGCGTTGACAAATCCAGCGATCTTGGCGCGGGACTGGCGGGTGAGATCGAGCGACCCGGTCTCGGAGAGATCGCCAGGAATGGTGAGAATCTGGCAGTCGCCCTCGCTGCTGTAAAAAACAGGAGTGACATCGAGATCCATCGCGCGGGCGATGCGGTCTGGAATTTCTGCAAGGTCGAGCGGCTTGGTGATGACGCCCGCAAACCCGATTTCTTTCGCCTCGCCTTGCTCGAAGGTCGCCGTCTTGACGCAAAGTCCAAGCACGGGAACGCTGCGCATCGCTCCGTGTGAGCGGGCGGATTTGAAGAAGTTGAGGGCTCCCTTGTTTGGGTAGCTGAGGCTGATGAGGATGACGTCCGGGGTGTCCTCACCGGCGACAGAAGAGGCGATCTGCGATTGCGCCGCTTCGGGGCTGGCGCAGCCAACGACTTTCCATCCGCGTTTCGACACCGCTTTCTGAATCGATTCGATGATTGCGGGAAATTCCTCCACTACGAGCACCTTGATCGCATCGGTCACCACTCGGGTTTTCTTAGCGATGGAGGCAGCGGGCGCTGCTGCTGCGGGAGCCGGGGCCGATGCCGCAGCGGTTGCTGCCGGTGCGCCAGCGCCTTTGGGCTTCAGCTCCACCAGGCGGGAGACGCGGTCGATCACGGCGGACTCGGTGAATGGCTTCACAATATAGTCACGCACGCCCATCTTGGCGATCTTGAGCACGTTTTCCTTGCCCGCCTCGGCGGTGAGCATGATCACAGGAATGTCTTTCAAAGCGGGGTCGGCCTTGAGTTTTCCAAGGCATTCCACGCCGTCCATTACAGGCATGGTCACATCGAGCAGGATGACATCGGGTCTTTCACGTGCGGCGACCTCGAGACCCTCGGCACCATTGCTGGCAAAGACCATCTGAACATCGTAGGGGCTGAAACCCTTGTTGATAAGGGTGTGGATCATTCGACTATCGTCGACACTGAGAATTTTGGGTGCGCTCATAAAGTGATGTTATTTGATTAAAACGGCAAAAACTTGAAGGACCAGGGTATCCGGGCATCCCTCAACGGAGTATTCATTTTGAACACTGATATTGGCGGATTTCGCGCTCACCGAGATTTCATCTCCCCGGACGACACTGGGAATGCTGAGGGCGCAATTGAAACCAAGGTCGCAAAGCTGGGATTTGAGGTTTCCGGTGATCATGTTTGTGAGTTCGGCAACGACATCGTTTACGTCTTGGGAATTTGCCGAGCCGCCTAAAATTTTTTCCGCGACGGATTGAGCTAATTTCTCGCTGAAAGCGGTGTAGACAACCCCGTTCACATTGCCGCTCAAGCCGATCGAGCCAGAGACACCACTGAGCGTCGTTGGCTGTGGCGCATTGGGATTTCCGGTGCCGGGCGTCGCCGATAATCCAGCCATTGTTTGGAGAACCTCCGGAACGTAGCGGTTGAGAACATCCAGAATGACCTGGCCAGCTGTCTTTTTGGGCGCATCGTTTGACATAAGTAACTTGGGGCTTGAGGGCTACGAGATAGGAGTTTTAAGGGGTGCGTGTCAGGTCAAAATAGAATTCGCTTTTGGAGCTTCTTGAGCGATTTAGGGCAAAAAACACAAAAAGCGGGACATGCTTGAACCAGAGCCGGGCAACGGCGTCAAATCCAAATTCCCCCAGCGCAATAACCACATCAGGTCTGGAGCAGCTCAGCAGCGTGGTGATTCGAGACCGGGAGCGCAGCAAGCTCCGGATATTCGAAGATTTTCCCCTCAAAATTCCGAAGGACGATTTTTTCCTGATCGTGATAGACGACGTAGTTGGGGTTCACAGGCACCTTGCCACCGCCGCCGGGCGCATCGATCACAAATTGAGGAATCGCGTAGCCGCTGGTGTGTCCGCGAAGAGACTCGATGATCTCGATCCCCTTGGCGACCGAGGTCCTCAAGTGGGAAGATCCCCGGATGAGATCGCACTGGTAGAGATAGTAGGGCCGCACACGGCAGAGCAGGAGCTTGTGCACCAGTTCACGCATCGTGGCCGCATCGTCATTCACCCCGGCGAGGAGCACGCTTTGGTTGCCCAGGGGGATTCCCGCATCGGCCAGACGCCCCAGCGCGTCACGCACCTCGATGGTCAGCTCCCGCGGATGGTTCACATGAACACTCATCCAGAGCGGATGGTATTTGCGCAGCATCGCGCAAAGCTCGGGAGTAATGCGCTGTGGCAGGAAAATGGGCACGCGGGAGCCGATGCGCACAAATTCGATATTCGGGATGCTGCGCAAGCGTTTGAGCAACGCCTCCAGCTTTCCATCGGAGAGCAGCAACGCATCGCCACCCGAGAGCAGCACGTCGCGCACCTCGGTGTGTTTTTCCAGGTAGCGGAACGCCTCCTCAAAGTCCGTGTGCAACTCCTGCTCCCCCACCCCGCTCACCACGCGGCTGCGGGTGCAGTAGCGGCAATACGAGGCACAGCGGTCGGTCACTAAAAACAGCACGCGATCCGGGTAGCGATGCACCAATCCCGGCACGGGCATTGACGAATCCTCACCGCACGGGTCAGCCATGTCATGCGGTGAATTGTAGCCCTCCTCGATGCGGGGAATCACCTGCCGCCGGATTGGACAGGCGGGATTGTTCGGCTCGATGAGGTTGAAATAGTGCGGCGTCACCGCCAAGGCCAGCTTCGTGCCTGCAAGAAGCACACCGGCGCGTTCCTCGGAGCTGAGGGTAAGACGGCTCTCGAGTCCCGCGAGCGTCGTTACTCGATTCTTTTGCTGCCAACGCCAATCCGCCCAATCCGCAGGGGCCGCATCGGGCCAATACCCCGGCGCATGGGAGATGAAACGCTCTCTGGACGCGAAGAAATGATCCGACATGAATATTCCGCAGAGGCTACGAGGATCATTCAAGGTGTCAACGCAGGTCTTTGTCCCCATGCCACCTCAATAAACCACCCTCACCGGCGTGCCCACCGGTGCGTTTTCAAAGAAACGCTGCGCCGCCCCGCGAGGGAGGCGAATGCAGCCATGCGAAGCAGGGTAGCCCGGCAAGTAACCCGCGTGCATGCCAACCCCACCGTGAATTCTCATAAAGTAAGGCATCGGCGCACCGCGAAACGACGTCCCGGGCGGGCGCTTGTCGCGATTCACGCCGACATTGGCCTTCACCACATTCCCCGCCCTGTCCACGTAGTCACCGTAGAGGTTTGAGACATGGTGTTTGTTTTTTTGGATGACTTGGAAGCTGCCTGTCGGCGTGCTGTAGCCCTCGCGGCCGGTGGATACCGGTGCGCGTCCGACCTCCCTCCCTCCTTTGTAGAAGACCGCCGTCTGCGAACCGAGATTGATTACAATCGACGGCTCGCCTAGCACGCCATCGCCCTCCCATCTCCATTCCGGTGCGGGAGCCGGTGCAGGCCGTGGCTTCGTGCCAGCATGCGCGGCATAGGCGATCTGGTTGTCCTCCGTAAGATAGGCGGTGGAATAAACAGAAATCCGCGAGCCTCCCCTCGTGTCACCTTGAGGGGCACAAGCCCCCATCACCACAGCCAGCAAAAGCAAAAAAATCCCCGGCACGGTAAAACCCCGGACCCTTTTCCGCACCTTGGAAACAATGCAAGCAAGCCAACCGCTCCCAGCTCCGGCAAGAAGCGAGGGCGATCTTGTATGCATCGAAACAGAATCAAGCATGGATCGCCAAAATTACGCCCGCCACATTCCGCGTCAATCCAGTAAGCACCCCAAATCCACAAAACAAAAGCCCAAAAATTTTTTCTGCTCCCCCCGTAATTGTCTTACCAACCCTGCAAAGATAAGTGCACTTTGATCATACGAATCCTGAAATTCCTTGCCATCCGTGCTTACCGACCTCGGCGCTCTTTTAAGCTAAATATGAGAACAGGAAGGCGCATATTAATGGGGGAGACTGTTCCTCGAATGATGAGGTTTGCGACATTTAAAAAAACATGTTTAATGCAGGTATGCCCCTCCGCCTCATGGGAACAAACATGAAATCCATTGAGCATCTTGCAAACTCCACGGGGCAGCCTTTGGAGCTTCATGCGCGCCTTGTTGGGTGGGTGGCTCGATTTATGGGCGTGCGATGCGGATTGGATTCACAAAGTGCATTACGCATTCCGCCTGCTTTCTGCATTGGCGATATTCTTGAAGTCCTCGGCTGGGGTCACGATCTTGGCAAGGTTCCCGAGCATTTCCAAAAAGCTTTAGGAAATGTCGAAGACACCACAGAGGAAACTTCCGATTCCGACCGACCATTCCACCACGAAATCAGTTGGGCCTATTTGGCAAACCGGTTCGATGCCACCGGCCACAACAAGTGGCTTTTGAACGCCATCTACTGGCACCACGCGCGCCCGGTCGCTCCCAACGGAGATTTTTTCCAAACCAAAGATGCGATTCTGGCGAAACTCACGCCAAAGGAAATTGGCGCGATCGACGCTTTTGCATCTCGCTTCGACTGGAGCAAAGGATTTCGTGTCGATTCTCCACCCTGCGGCGACATGGATGTGCCGGAGTTGTTTGCCCCGGATGGCGGCGGAAACAACGATGAAAACGCTGGTCTGCATATTTTGCGATCCCTCCTCATTGCCGCCGACCGTTTCGTTTCCTCCCTGACTCCCGAGGAGTTCGATGCGTGTGCCGCCAATCAAAATCTAGCCGCCGCCCTAGTGGAACAGGCTTGTCCGGTCGCCGATTTCGGGAATCCCAAAGCACCAGAAGGCTACGATACTGGGCGTTTCCAGCGACAGATAGAAATCGCCCGCTTGGCCACCGCTTCAAAAACCGTCAGCATCCGCGCCCCGGCGGGTTTTGGGAAAACCATGCTCGGCATCCTTTGGACCGCCGCCCTGCGACAGCCAGTGATCTGGGTGGCCCCGCGCAACATCGTGGCCGAGGCTGTTTATCTGAATGCTTGCAAGGAACTCGACGCACTCGGCTTGAAGGCCAGCATCGAGCTTTACCTCACCGGCGAGCGGCAGGCGGTGCGTGGCGATGCCCCTGAGTTCGGCAGTGAAATCATTGTGACGAACATCGACTCGGTTTTGAATCCGATGGTTGAAAACCGCACCGCCGGTCGCCTGTTCCGCATCCTCGGCTCCGCGATGATCTTTGATGAGTTCCACGAACTCGTGGGCGACTCACCCCTCTTCGCGGCGTTCGTCACCCTCATGCGGGCGAGACACCGCATTTGCGGCTCCGAGATCAAAACCCTTCTCCTCAGCGCGACACCGAATGCCGCCTCCTGCGCGTGGGATACAGAAGGAAACGAAACCGTTCATCTTCCCGGTCCGTCAAGCCACTACCCTCCCGCCCACTCGGGAAAATACCGCGTTTATTGGGAAGACGCCGCAGAGCCAACCCCCGAGCGGAACGGACGGCTTGCGATTTTCAACGCTGTGGCCCGCTCTCAGGAAGCCTTTGCCACCGGCGAGTATGCAAGCCTTGCCCACAGCAAGTTCACCCCTGCAGACCGGCGCGGCATTTTCGAGGCAATCCTGCGCGATTTCGGGAAGGGTGGCTCCGGCGTGGCCGAGGGGAAAAATGTCGTCGCCGCCCTCGTTATTCAGGCCGCGATGGATGTCTCGTTCCTTCACCTCGACGAGCGCATTTGCTCACCGGACTTCACACTCCAACGCATCGGCCGGATCGATCGCTGGGGGCATTTCCAAAACCTCTCGCCCAGCATCCGCCTAGGCATCGATACGAGCCGGAACGACCAATCCGCCACGCGCATGCTCTACAATCCCGCGCTTCGAGAAAAATGGATCGCCACCCTGCGCGAGGCCTTTCCCGCACCGAGGAGTGTCGGACTCGACGAGCTTTACGAAATCTACAACGCCTTCCACGCCGCCCATCGCGCCGAAATCCGGGACTACATCCTCACCGGCTACAAGGATGGCATCGATACCCTTCGCGATTACGGCCCCGTGAAGCCCCGCAATCCTTCGCCCGAACCGGGCGAGGATGAATCCACTCGAGGGCGCAGCAAACGCTCACTCCGCAATCCCATGGCTTCTTGGTTTTTTACGGTCCGCCGCAAGGCCGAAGGCGCTTGGCTCGGCCCGGAGGAACTGATGGACGAAGGAATCGAACTCCGCGCCCGTTTTGATAAGGGGCCACATGAAAAAGGCCTCCTCGATTCGAGCCGCATGCTCAAGTTTCTGAAAGACCTCCATGTTGCCGGATTCCCCCGCTTTCGCCGCTATCTCAAAGGCAAACGCGCCTTTCCCGATTCCACAAAAAAGTGGTTCACTCTCGCGCGAAACCCCGACACCCCCCTTCCCGATTTCACCAGAACCTACGATCCCCAATACGGACTGCAGGATGAACAACCATAAAACACCATGATCAAAACCATACTGTTCAAAGGCACCCTCACGGGTAACGGAATCGTCAATTTCGACTCGGCGGCCCAAAAATGGGTTCTGCGCGAGCGCTTCCCCGCCGAGCGGGACGCGTTGAAATTCGACAATGTCAAAATCGCCAAGCACTCCTTCTACAAGGTAGGCGAAACGGAGGAGGGCAAGCCCGTGTGGGAACGCCGCCTGTGCATCTCCGCCGATTGCTTGCGGAATGCCATCTTCAGCGCGGACTTCCCATTTCAGAACACATCGATCCTCCACCATGAGGAACTCCTCGTCAGCGTGCTCGCCACACCCGCCTCACTTCTGCGCGGTTACATGTTCGCCGCCGACGGCAAGACAGCCATCAAGCGCAAATCCCCGCTTATGATCACCGCCGCCGAGCAGACCTCGAACGGCACCACGCACTTTGAAGTCGGCTCGATGAGCGGTGCCAAGCGCACCAAGGAGAACGAGGACGATGCCGGAGACACCTCGTTCCACTACGAGGAGAAAGCTGGCAAGATGGAATATGCCTTCGAAGGCGCGCTCGACCTCACCGAGCTCCAATTCGTCTCCTTTTCCCAATTCTACGACCGCCTCGGCATGCTCCCAGACCACGAGGAGGCTTATCGCGCGAAGCTAGGCGCGGCTCTTGGCTCGCCCGTGGAGCAGGTCCGCTTCCTGGTGAAGAAGGGCGCGCTCATCCGCACTCCCGAGGAGGGGGTTCTCCTTTCGCCCGAGCAAACCGCCGCGCTCGTCCGCGAGTTTTTTACCCGCCTTCTCTCGCTCGGCATTCGCAAATCCAAAGGCTATGCCCACATCGACTCGCTGCAGGTGAAGTTCGTAAGGAATCCGATCGATGACACCCTGCACGACAGCGGCGGATGGCGCACCGTGAAGCAACCCGGCGACGCCACGCCCGCCGCCTCGGAGATTCAAGTGAGCTACGAGGAGGTTCCCTCAGAGGAGGCCACCGCCGCCCGCAACCGCATCGAGGCCAGCCAGGCCGCCACCGCTTCGGTCAAAAAAGCCAAGGCCGTTGAGAAGCGGGCCAAGGCCGCCGAGAAAAAAGCCGCTGCCACTGCCACCGCCTGACCCATGGCCACCCAAGCCATTATCATCTCGTTCCGGAACGCCTCCGTCTTCCGTAACCGCAGGGGTTCGGGAGACAAGGCGCTTGTCGAAGGCCAGTTCGTCAAAAGGCAGGACGCCCCAGCCATCGAGATTCCGGAAGGCGAACTCGACGCCCGCCATGTGGCCAACATGCTCCATGTCCTCATGGGCGAGCGTCCGGTGCCATCCCTTCGCGGTTCATGGGCCACTCCGGATCCCGAGATTGTTTCAGCTGCTGGCGGGGCACGCTTCCGCATCGAAGAAATCGCCTCGCAGGAGACCAAAAACTGCCGCAAGGCCGTCGCCGATAGTTGGCAGACCTCCCGCATCCGCTACCGCCTCAAGAAGGGCGACACCGAGGTGAAGGGCGGCCTGCTCTATCCCGCCAGATTGCGACGCTATCTCGGCGATGAGCTTTACGGCGAGTTCCTCGCGCTCTCGGACCACTTCGCCCGACTCGACGGCGAATCCAACCCCACCATCCACCGCCGCATCGAGATTCTCAGCCGCCATGGCGAATCCAGCGAGGTGCGAGACTTTGCCGCAAAGTGCAAAAGTCGCCAGCGCACCGATCTCTTCAACCTCATCTCGCCCGAGGGAAATTCCGAATCCATCTGCCTCCACCAATTCCGCCGCGATAGTTGGTGGAATATGCTCCTCGTCCCCAGCGCTCCCGAGACCGTCTCGCGCTACAATGGCACGATCCTCGTTCCCGCCGCGTCGCCGGAGTTCATCGAGAGGCTCAACAACGGCACTGGCGTCGCCACCTTTCTTGAGGGCGGATTCGCCAGCCTTCGCGGTGTCGAGAGTTGGTCCGAGGCGCTCGTGGCCGGAACCCGCCCCGTGCAAATCCATCCCACAAGATCAGCCCATGTTTCTTAGCACCATTCCCGATCCTGTCGAACTCGACGACTACGCCGTCCACCAGAGGATCATGTCTCTCACCGAGGGGCGCAAAGCCCTCTTCCAGCGAAAGGGAACAAGCATCGACATCCTCACCGCCGAGCCCCTTGAAGGTTCGCGCGACATCTCCAGCCAACTCGCCAACCTCACCGCCGGGCAATCCCTCCTCTTCACCATCCGATTGAATCCCGTCGTCTCGCAAAAGCTCGAAAAAGGCCAACGCGGCAAACGCCGTCCCGTCCCCGCAGCGGATCTCAAGCCTTGGGTGGCTCGAACACTCGAAAAAAACGGAGCCCGCGCCACTTTCAGCATTCTCTCCGAGGGACCGAGGTTTTCCCGCAAGGGCGCCTCCACCATCACCCTGTCCTCGATCACCGTCTCCGGCGTCCTGAAAATCCTCGATGCCGATGCCCTCCGCACCGCCATTTCCACCGGCATAGGCCACGGCAAGGCCATGGGCTTTGGAATGCTCAACATCTTCGACTACCTCGCCCCATGATTCCGCGAACCCCAAGCTCTCATCGCCACCCTCCGTAGGCAAAAATCCAATCCTACCGCCTAATTCAGTCGATTCGCGCAACCGAGCACCGTTCTTTCTCATTTCCAAAAACCTGACTGCTCCGCAGTCCCACTCCCGGCCCACGCGGGGATTGAAAGAAGCGGCGCGACAACGACACCTTCGAGGTGCAATGTCCCACTCCCCGCCCACGCGGGGGTTGAAAGACGGCTGATGTCTTCCAGTCTCCCATCGCCGTGAGTCACACTCCCCGCCCACGCGGGGATTGAAAGGTTAAAAGCGCCGCGTCGAATGTCGCGCTCCAAAGTCCCACTCCCCGCTCACGCGGGGGTTGAAAGTTGGAGTCCCAATCCACGATGAGGTCAAACTTGGTCCCACTCCCCGCCCACGCGGGGGTTGAAAGACCGATATGGACTCAATCGACGCCTCTGCCCGCGGTCCCACTCCCCGCCCATGCGGGGGTTGAAAGACAGCAGCCACGACGGAACTCTCCCGCGCTGACCGTCCCACTCCCCGCCCATGCGGGGGTTGAAAGGATCTCACCCTGCCGCCCGTCATCGTGGAATACCGTCCCACTCCCCGCCCACGCGGGGGTTGAAAGACCGCCGACACCGAGGCCCAGCTAGAGTTGGATGTCACACTCCCCGCCCATGCGGGGGTTGAAAGACGCCAGTTGAAGGCTACACCACCACCGTCAAAGAGTCGCACTCCCCGCCCACGCGGGTGGGAAAATGGGGTCAGTCAAAGATTATTGACAGAAATTCGATTTAAACACGGAGAAGCATTCAGATTTCCTGGAGTGATAATACCAATCGCCCTAATAAATCCGACTCTCGATTGCTTCATTGTAGGGCGGGCTTCTCGCTTGCCATCGAACGATTCACTTCCGGAGGTGGGACGCCCGCGCCACTTTCGAAAAGTCCAAAGACAAGCTGATTTTGGTATACTTAATTCTGCTATCTCAAACACGCCATTTTCCCCTCTAAACTAGGCAAGCCCCTTCCATTTTAGTAAAAAAGGCATTGCACTATGTGCCCCTAGCTGGCGAACATCAAACTAATGAACAGAGCTTTTGCCCTGATCCTTGCAAGCGCGCTTATACTCGGCTCATTCGCCTTTGCGATATGGTTGGCTGGCCAATTTGTCGATTCGCGGGAAATGAATGTGTTGGTTGGTTTTTTAATTTGGCTACCACTTTTCTGGTTTATCAAAAAGGCTTTTGATGGGGTGCGAGGTTGGAAGGGGTAGAGTAAGAGGAAATGGGGTCAGCCGACATGAAAGCTTGATTCCGCCTTGATCTGCAGGCGAATCAGCCTCTGGAAGCGGGTAAAATGGATGTTGTAGGATGGGCGGTCTTATGACCAAACCAACACCACCCTACAACGATCCGGTTTCTATCGGAATCGACTTCAATAAGCGATACAGTGTTTTTTGCGTCCTCGACGCCAAAGGCGGCATCACCGACATCGAGGACATTGAAGCCAACCTCCAAGCACAAAGCCCTCCCGAGACCATGCTCGAAGGGAAGATTCCCAGCTACGATGACTTCCTTGAACACCGCCGCCGGGCTCATGGCCCTCAAGATCATGGAATGGTTTGAGTTGCTCTGAGCGCTTAATCCAGCTTTTCCTTTAGTGGTTACGATCCCTAAGTGCTCACCTTCATCGCCAACCCGGCACACTATTTGGAGGCCAAAAAGAAACCCCGGGGCCTGTCTGCCGCAAGCGGCTGAGGAAGGGATCCCAGGGTCTACGGAACTCAAGATATCCAATATCTTTTCTCGTGCAAGGGTGAACACCACGTGTTTCAAACGAATCGAGCAAGCTCTCCATTCGGAGCGGCTCTCGGTTTATTGCCGCGATGGCGTCGATGAATGCACAACACTGGCAAGATATGCCATGAATATGGCGCTAAGCGAAGCGCTCTACCCAGCGCTCCAGTTTGCCGAGATTACTTTGCGCAATGGCATCCATACGGCACTGTCAGCCAGGTTCAACACTACCGAGTGGTATGATCTCGGGACATACATCACGGGTTGGCAAGCCGACCAAATACGCGATGCGAGGGAATCCATCACCACAGCTGGCAAAGCCATCACCCCGGACCGAATTGTAGCAGAGTTGAACTTCGGTTTCTGGACCGCTTTCTTCAACCGTTACCACGCCCGCACCGGCCTCGGCCACCATCTTGCATCCCGCGTATTCTGCCATGCGCCCGAGTCTGCACGCGACTTGGCAAAGCTCGATCTTCGATGGAAAAAAATCCGCGATCTTCGCAACCGCATCTTCCACCACGAACGCATCATCCATTGGAAGGATCTCGACGATCAGCATGCCCGCATGTTGGAAATCATCGGGTGGATCAGCCCTGACCTGCGCGAGATGGCACACTTGCTCGATCGTTATTGCCGGATCAGAAGCGAAGGATTGCGACCCTGGATCGATAGAATCAGCCAGAATTGGCCCGCCGCCACCTCCGCATCAATCCGCAAAACGAAATCCCCATAAAAATCCACCCCGCCGTGAGGCTGCCCATCGAGATTTACTCCCACCAGCGAATCGCCGAGTTCGCCCACGCCGGGGTCAAGTTGCACGCTTGGTTCAAGAAACGCACTCCCATTGCGAAGCCCGAGACACTGGAGCAATGGAATTAGTCAAGAATCTTTGACTGACCCCATTCTTCCCATTCTTCGTTCGCAGAAAATCCCGCCGCTTGACGCGTGTTGCACCTGTGATACATTCTCGTCATGGCACAATCCGCAGTAGTTCATGCAAGAATCGACCAAGCAACCAAGACCGCGACCGAGAAAGTGCTTGAAGCCTTGGGGCTGACTCCGACCGAAGCGATCAGGCTTTTTTATCGCCAGATCGCGATCAGGAAGTCCTTCCCGCTGGAATTGCGCGTCCCGAACAAGCTCACCGCTTCGGTGCTGACCAAGAGCGACAAGAATCAGGACATCGAGCGGTTTGATTCAACCGCTGAGCTTTATGCCTCGTGGGACGAATGAATCTCGCTCAGACAAAGCAGTTCAAAAAGGATGTCAAACGGATGCGGAAGCGGGGCAAAGAACTCGAAAAAATAAAAGCTGTCATCGACCTGCTGGTTGCCGGGGAACCGTTGCCTCCAAAAAATCGCGATCACAAACTCGGGGGAAATTGGATCGGACGGCGCGACTGCCACGTAGAACCCGACTGGATTCTGATCTACAAACTTACGGAAGGTGAGCTTCTTTTGGAAAGAACCGGCACTCACTCAGACCTCTTTTAAGGAAACAATGCGAACAAGGCCATCGGCTGCATCACGATGCCTGCGGCAAGAGCAAGTGGTGGTCGGTCTTCGCGGCCGTCATCAAAACATGCCGGAGCCTCTTGCCTACCCGTGGCGCCGTAGCCTGTGGTATGATGAGATATGAACCATTGGCTGCTGGTGCTCTCGACCGGCGTCGTGACCTGCATGAATCTTGTGGCCGAGGAATGGAATGCGTGGCGTGACGATCGCCGGGTGCTCCTCGTGCGCGCCGCCTTGCCGGAAGACGTCCGCTTGAAAGAACAGAAGACAGTTTTGTCGGCCCGAGCTGAAGGCTTGGCGCTGCGGGACGTCGTGGTGGTGGAGTGGACTGGTGAGGCCGACCCCGAAGTATGGCGTTCGGGCGGGAGAGTCTTGGTGACTGCGCTTCCACGGGAATTTCAAGCCGAGCTACGTAGCGTCGCATGGAAGGTGCTGCTGATCGGAAGGGATGGAGGGATCAAAGCCGCGTGGGACAAGGTTGTCCCACCTGATGAGATTTTCGCGAAGATTGATGCCATGCCGATGGGGCGTTCGGAAAAACGTGCGCGGGAATCGGGCAGCGACCGCTGATTTCCAGGCGACAGCTTCGCTGCCTAACGCGTCCGTCCAGCCAACCGCGCCACACCCGGCGACTGACCTTGAGTCTACTCCCCCAACCCGCGCGCTTCGGCGACCACACCCTCGTCGTCTGCGCTGAAGACAATCCTCATCGGCGCGCAGCAAATCTCGCAGTCGTAATCCAGTTAACATGGAAAAGGGATCAGTCCCGCGTATTATCGCTTTTTTCCGTTTTTTCAGAGTCTCCTCCAGAGAGTTTGAGGCACTCCAGCATTCAATTCCTCCGCGATCCAAGGGATCATCATCGTGGTGCTCTGTCTCGACTCCGCCGCGAGCGCAATCTTGTCGGGATGCCCTTTTCGGAGCCTCCGGAACTTATCCAATCCCATCCCGCGCGTTTTTAAAAACTCCCTCACGATTCCCCGCGCCTTTTCCTCCATCGTCTCCTCCAGCGCTTCACTCAAGTGGATCGCCGCATTCCTGGCCCCTCCATGCCCCATTCCCTCCAATCTCTCCACAAAATCCTCCGCGCCAAATTTCCAACCCCGCCGGATTCCCTTCCAGAGTTCCTCCTCCGCATGCCCCTCCTCCCTGCATCGTGCCGCCATGATCTCGCCGAACTCCCTCCTTCCTTTGCTGTTATCCCGCCGGATCCCTCATTCGCCAAATAAACGATCGACCCGCAACTATCCGACCCGGCGCTTGGCTGGCTTCAGGTATTCGGGAAAACTGCTCCAAGCGTAGTCCGCCAGCGACTTTCCCCTCCCAAAGCATGCCCGCCCGCACCGGCCTGGGCCACCATCTTGCATTCCGCATATAATGCCATGCGCCCGAGTCTGCAGGCGACTTGGCAAAGCTCGATCTTCGCTGGAAAAAATCCGCGATCTTCGCAACCGCATCTTCCACCACGAGAGCATCATCCATTGGAAGGATCTCGACGATCAGCATGACCTTATATTGGAAATCATCGGGTGGGTCAGCCCTAACATGCGCGAGATGGCACTCATGCTCGATCGTTATCGCCGGATCAGAAGCGAAGGATTGCGACCCTGGATCGAAAGAATCAGCCAGAATTGGCCCACAGCCACTTTCCGCATCAATCCAGTAAGCACCCCAATCCACAAAACAAAAGCCCCATAAACATCCGCCCCGCCGTGACGGCGCCCATCGAGATTTACTCCCACCAGCGAATCGCCGGGTTCGCCCTCGCCGAGGTCAAGTGGCACGCTTGGTTCAAGAAACGCACTCCCATCGCGAAGACCGAGCCACTGGAGCAATGGAATTAGTCAAGAATCTTTGACTGACCACATTCCTTGTCGCACCCAAGCCGGGGTGAAATTTTGGGGGTGAAATTTTGAATAAAAGTATTGCCAGCGTGCGCGGGGCGGGAGCAACTTGAGCTTATGCGGTTCTCATTGGTTTTGCCTTCGGTTATTTTGAGTTTCGTGGCGCTTTTTGCGCGACCGGTTGCGGCCGAACTCATTTTCGACAACCTCGGGATGGAGAGTGATGGAATTCAGTTTGTTCGTCCCCAAGGTGTAGGCAGTGGCTGGTGGGCTACCGGGTTCAGCACCACGGCTACGGGATTCGTTTTGGATACGGTGACGCTTTCACTCGCAAATCCGAGCAATGGCACGCAGTTCGCAGTGCGAATTTATGAGAGCAACAACAACCCACCGACCTCGATTCCCACAGGGGCATCTGTGGCGACACTTTTTAACGGCACAAGCGATGCATTCTTCGGTCCATTCGTTTTGAGTTCGCTCGGCACGGTGCTTCAGCCATCGACCAACTATTTTCTAGCGGTGGAGGTTGCAACCAATCAGCTGAACTGGAGCTACACGAATGATGTGACCTGGCCTGTCGCATCGAACAGCGGGGGAGGCTGGGTGGGATCGGATAACTTCCCCAACAAGATGAGCATTTCCGCTTCGTCAGCAGTTCCCGAACCAAGCCAAGTCGCGACAATGGTGCTTGTGGCGTTCGGGATAGCGATAAGGATCGGGTTTCTGATGCGTGTGAGGTCTCGTGCGTGACGAGGACCGGCGGAGCGCGTCCTAGACCCGAGTCAGTCAAAGATTCTTGACTGAAATGCGAGTCAAACGCGGGAAAAAGCGTTCAGATTTCCTGCAGTGATAGCATCACCAAAAGCATAGGAAAGGCAACGGCGCATTCGCGCCTGAAGTTTGGGTCCGCTCGGCGAGCCGCCCCTACCCATTTTTTCGAATCGCAAGGATTTGAGCCATTGGCGGTTTACTCCAAAAAAAAACGGCAGAGGATTGCCGTAGCTACAATGCCCCCGCTCCGTGTCCCAGCGTCTCCGTGAGAGTCCTTGTTTTTTTAAACGAAGGGAAATGGGGTCATTCAAACGCGGGAAAAAGTATTCAGATTTCCTCAATTTGCAATCGTAAACAAATTCAATACAGAGCTTTCTGAGTCATTAACAACGGCGATTTTGTTCAAGACGGCGAGTATGAGTGATGGGTCCACTTTGTTGAATTCAGACTTGACTAAGCTTGGTCTGATTTTATTTTTTCTTTGATGGTTACGATCAATGTTTATCAAGCCAAGACCCAGTTTTCGCGGTTGCTGGCGGCTGTGGAAAAGCGGGGTGAGCGCATTGTTGTGTGCCGCAATGGAGTGCCTGTAGCGGATTTGATTCCCCATATGCCTGAGTCTATCCAAACCTTGGACCCTGATCCCTTGCTGGCAGGTGCTCGTTTTTTGGGGAATCCCATGGCCTCCCTGAGCCCAGAAGACTGGCCGGAGGATTTAAAGTGATCCTGCTTGATACACATGCATTTGTATGGCTGGCATCGGACCAAGCCGAACTCTCTGCCAGAGCCTTCGCTGCGATCAAAAAAGATCGGCGTTCCGTATTCATCTCAGCGGTGGTCCCCTGGGAGATTGCTCTGCTTTTCAAAAAGGGTCGCCTGCTTCTTCCTCTCTCTCCGAAGGAGTTTGTGGAAAGAGCGGCGATGCACCTTGGTGTGCAGGAGCTTCCGATCACCAGAGAAACGACCATCAGTGCCGTGCCTTTGCCCGATATCCATAACGATCCTTTTGACCGGATTCTGATCGCTGAAGCACTGCGCCACAAATGCCGCCTTGTTACCAAGGACGAAAAAATCCCGCTTTATCCCGGCGTTGAGACAGTGTGGTAAAATTTTGAGAAAATGGAAACGCGGAGACTAGGTCAAACCCATAGGGTTTGCTGGCGAAGGCGAGGGCCACAAGATTTAAAAATAGTCGGGAGCCTGTCGTAAGAGCAGCGTTCTCTCTGTGTCGGCTCCCAATGTTATCGCTGTTAACGTGCTCTCGGGACTGCTGCACGCAAGGCACACGTCACGGAATCCAACGAAGGCACTGCGCCTTTGATCCAACTCCCAACCAATTCCGCAAGTGGCGCCTGCACTTTTGCTGAGCGGGCCATCTCGCAGGCGGCTAGGGCTGACCGAGCCCCTTCGGGGAGCCAGCCGATAGCATCCTCGATCTCCTTCGCACTTTGGCCGGAGGCCAGCCGCCGCCCGAATCCCCGGTTGTGGCTATCCTTGGAAAAACCGGTTGCGATAAGATCCCCTAGCCCGGCCAGACCGTAGATCGTTTCAGCACGCCCGCCATGGGCTGTTGCTATGGCTGCGATTTCATTAACGCCCGCACTTAGCGCGGCGGCTTCCAAATTGCGGAAGCTTCCATCCATCACCTCGAGCGCACCCAGCAGGATCGCGTAAACATTTTTAAGGATTCCTCCCAGCGAGACTCCGAGCACATCCGTGCTCGTGCCGGGAATGAACCAAGCTCCCGCAAAGCAATCCGCCACTCGCATGGCGGCATCTTCGTCCGACGAGGCAAGCATGATCGAAGTAGGAATCCCACGCGCCAGTTCGTTGGCGATGGCTGGACCGGCCATTTGCACGCAGGGATGGCCCGGTGCCAAACGCTCCAACTGATTGCACATCGGCTCCCGCGAACCAGGCTCAAATCCCTTGGCCACATTCAGGATGCAGGCATTTTTGTCGAGCAGCGGCACCACGTTTGCCAAGATGGAAACGGCATACTTCGATGGAACGCTCAAAACAATCAGCGCCGCGCCATCCACGCACTCCGCTACCAATGCGGCTGCCCGGATGGTCTGGTGCAGCGGAATCCCCGCGAGGAAGCGCTGGTTCCTATTCCGCAGGCGAATGTCCTCCACCACATCGGGGAAATGATCCCACACCACGACCTCGTGTCCGCCAGACGCCAACGCATGGGCCATGGCCGTGCCCATGTTGCCGGCTCCAAGAATAGCAATTTTCAAAGCATCCATAACAATACGCCATGAGAACTTCGCCCTGAGGGAAATTCAACCCAATCCCGCCGGGAAACGGAAACAGGGTCAGTCAAAGATTCTTGACAAAAATCCGACTCTCGATTGCTTCATTGTAGGGCGGGCTTCTCGCTTGTCATTAAACGATTTCCTTCCGCAGGAGGGTCGCCCGCGCCACTTTCGTAAAGTCCAAAGACAAGCTGCTTTTGGTATACTTAATTCTGCTATCTCAAAACACGTCATTTTCCCCTCAAAACTAGGCAAGCCCCTTTATTTTTTGAATATGTCGCTGTGACTTCCAGTGCGTTCCAGATAGAGCGACTCGCCATCTGTCCTGTAAATCAATAACCAATCCGGATCAATGTGGCAGTCCCTCGATCCCTTTAGTGGACCGATAAGTGCGTGATCACGATGCCTTGCTTCGAGGGGCTTTCCTTCGGAGATGCATCGCACAATCTGTTTGAGTTTCTCAATCTGTTTCCCTTGCTTTTTGATCTTCTTGAAATCTTTTCTGAATTGGCTGGTTTCGTAAATCGCCTTCATGCGTCCCAGCTTGCGAAAAGCTCATCGACAGACTCGTGTTTGCGGAGATTGTGTCCGCTTCGGGAATCTTCCATCGCACTCTGAGTAACAGAATTCGGAATTTTAACTTCAAACGGAAGACCGTTCCGAAGGGTAATCTGGGTATAGAACATCCGAATTGCTTCAGTGGGACTCAAGCCAAGTTGGTTGAGTATAGCCTCGGCGCGTTCCTTGATATCGGGATTGATTCGGCTGTGGACTGCGGCAGTTTTCATAGGCTCAATATGTTGCGTTTGCAACACTGCATCAACATAATTTCCCAACAATTGAACTGGGGTCAGAAAAAAATCCCACCCCGCGCCACCGCTCGAAATCTTGCCACTGCGATTCCCAATGAAATACTTCTCTCGGCCGGAAAAAAAGTCCCGTGCCGTTTATGACTAGCCTGCATTGGATCTGTTTGTTGCTCGCCGGGGTGTTCGAGATCGGTTGGCCGATCGGGTTGAAGCTTGCCCAAAATCCGAACTTTCGATGGACCGGAATTTCCCTGGCGGTGGGTTTCATGGCCGTGAGCGGCTTTCTGCTTTGGGTGGCCCAGAAGCAAATCCCGATCGGCACTGCCTATGCGATTTGGACAGGCATAGGTGCTGCGGGCACCTTTCTCGTCGGGGTTGTCTTCTTCGGCGATCCGGCATCCCTCGCCCGATATCTCGGTGTCGCCTTGATCGTGGCGGGTGTGGCGACCTTGAAGATCGTGAATTGACTCCACTGCCCCAGCATCTAGGTGCTTAACCCTATGGCGGGAAAGTTCGGGAGGGTTGAGGATGGGCTCCGAATTCGTGAAAAACGGCTCATTGAATGTAGATGATCTCCCATATCCACTCAGCGCTGGAGTTTACCGCTCAGATTCCTCGCTACACTGAAATCCTGCGGGTGTTGTTTAAGTATGGATTTTCAGATGTCCTGAAGTTGCTTGCCCTCCAGCGGATCATGGGAATTGAGGCCAGCGAAATGCCCACGCATGACTCGGGTCTCCTGGCCAAACCTCCCGAGGAGAGGTTGCGATTGGCTTTGGAGGAGTTGGGGCCGACATTTATTAAATTTGGGCAGATCGTGAGTTCGCGTCGCGATTTGGTAAATGCGGATTACTTCAACGAGCTTTGCAAACTTCAGGACAATGTTCCCGCTTTTCCCGGAAAAGAAGCAAAGCGCATCTTCACCGAGGAAATAGGGATGAGCGCGAGCAAGGCCTTTACCTCGTTTGACGAGGAGCCCATGGCTGGAGCCTCGATTGCCCAAGTTCATCGGGCGACGACGCATCAGGGGGTAGTTGTGGCGGTAAAAATCCAGCGCCCTGACATTCAGATTATCATCGATAGGGATCTCTCCATCCTGCACGACTTTGCGAGTTTCTTAGAGAAGCATGCTCCGGATATTGCCGTCATAAACCCGGTCGGCGTCGTGAAGGAGTTTTCAAAAACCCTCCTCAAAGAACTCGATTTCACCAATGAGGCAGACAACATGGAACGGTTTGCCAATCAATTTGACAAATCGGAGCCAATCAAGGTTCCCAGCGTCCTGCGTGAGTTGAGTAGCAAGAAGATTCTCACCATGGAGTGTATCTCGGGCTACTCTGTGACTGAGCCCAAGGTGCTCCGGAGGCATCACATCAACCCGATCCGGCTTTCGGAGAGCATTTCACGGCTTATTTTCAAGCAAATCTTCGTGCATGGTTTCTTCCACGGGGATCCTCATCCCGGCAATATGACGGTGCTCCCAGGGGGAGTCATGGGACTCTATGACTTTGGCATGATGGGGGAATTTTCCACTGGCTTTCGATCGAGCGTGGCCAATCTGCTTGCCGGCTTGGCAGAGAAGGACAACAGGCAGGTCATGAGCGCACTGGTCGATATGTCCGAGTCAGGAGTATTGGTTGATTCCGAAAAGATGCTGCGAGCTGTCGAGGAGTTTAGCAACAAGAACCTAACCAAACCGCTCTCGCAGATTAACCTTTCAGGCGTTTTTAACAAGCTGCAGGAACTCTTGCGCGAGCAACATCTCCAGATGAAGGGGAGCTTCTACTTGGGCATCAAGGCCCTCTCCCAGATCGAAGCGATTGGACGGGAACTCAATCCCAAGCTCAATTTCGTCATCATTGGACAGCCCTACGCGATCAGGATGCTGGAGAAGAAATATCGCCCCGAGCACATTTTTCATATTTTGAGGAAGCTCTCCTCGACCTCGCTCGACATCTTGGATGATTTCCCGGGAGACATCCGCATCCTCTGGAAGCGCCTGCAGCGCGGGGAAATCAACATTCCCATCGAGCATAAAATTGATTCGAAAGGTTTTGAGCCTCTTCGGAAGACGCTGAACACAACCTTCAACCGACTTGGCAACGCGATCCTCACAGCCGCTGTCTTGATCACTTCGTCAAACCTCATTCGCACCGACCTCTCGCCGAAAATATGGGGAATTCCCGCGATTGGGTTGATCGGGTTGGCTTGGGGGGTATGGATGGGCCTCAGGCACGCTCTCTCCACCCAACGCAGCGACGGACTGTGAAGGACAGTTCATCTCTAAAACAACTCGATGTTTTTTTCAGGAGGGGCGCATTTTTGCTGTGGGGAGTCTTTTATTGTAGGGGCCAACCTCTCGATTTCTTGAGAACGACTTGCGATTTCACTGCTGCACATCCGCCTCGAGGGGAATCAGAAATAACGCCTCACAATTTCTTGATAATACCTTGAAGAGTCGATGCCCCGTCCTCTATCGCTTGTGAGAGGGTCTTCGAGGCCTTGCCCACCAGGATATGGGCTTTCTTTTTGGCGAGGACGCGGGACCTCTCCGTGGTTTGGGTTCCTTCTTGGATGCCCGTGCGCAGCAACGCTGCAGCCTCATCGAGGATTTTAAGAGATTGTGACGCCAGTTTCGTATGACGAACGGTTTTTTTGGTAGTGACTTTGCGGGTAAGCTTCGCGTGGGTGGACTTTTTCTTTGTCGCTGGTTTTTTGGCAGCTCGGCGGTGCGTGTGTGTTGTCATATTCACAATTTAGAACAACGGATGCCCGATCGGTATGCGTAGTTTTCATACCTGTTAGGAACGAAGCCGAAGAAGGCGGGTTACAAAGAATGGCGCTCAACCAAATTTCTCGGCCAGGGAAAATTTGATCAGGCTCTGGTATGGGACATCCTTTCGATTGGCCTCCTTTTTGATGCGTGCCAACAACGAGACAGGCATCCGCAGGGAGATGGTCTCGGTAGAGAACTTCAAGTTCGGCATCGAAACCCGCACGGCCTTGGACAAATCCAAGTGGTCGGTGCTGGACACCTCTTCACGAGCCGTTTGTTTGTCTTTAATCGAGCGCATAGGTTTTCCTTTCTCTTTTATTCATCGGTCTGGCTGAAATTACCCGCAACAAATTTTTCCGGATTGTAAAGGTTACGCTCAACAAGCGGTCTTGGTTGGAGCGCCCGAAAGCATGCCACCTTTCCTCGGTTTGTGAATGGAGCTCGTCTTTCAGAATCAGAATTTCATCTTGGGCAAAAATGGATTCTGCCTCTTCACAAGGAATGCCGTGTTTGTCGAAGTTCTTGAAGGTATTTCCCTCATCCCACTCGAACCCGACGATTTGAGACCAATCAACCACCCTTCAAATGTATATGATGAAAGTATACGATCAAGATTTTTTACAGCGGAAAAAGGGAACCGGGGTCAGTCAAAGATTCTTGACTGAAATTCAAGTTAAAAACGGGTTAATACCAAAGTCTCCAAGGTTATGGATTTTAGAATGGCGAGCTTCGCGGCTTTTTCTCGGGGAGCGCGTCCGCCCTCGGGCGCAGTCGGGTGAGCCTCGCGTCCGACATGGGAAACTCCACCAGCCTTCGGCCGCAATTTTAGTCACCCCGCGAGGGCGCGGGGTTGTGCGCCCGGGGCGGGCGCGCTCCCCGAGACCACTCGGCTGCCGCAGGTGACCTCTGCAAGAAAAGTCCAAAAGCTATCGGCTTTTGGTATAATACCAATCGCACTCGACTCTCGGTTGCTTTGTTGTTGGGCAAGCGTCTCGCTTGCCATTAAATGGCTTACGCTCGCAGGCGGGACGCCTGCGCCACTTTCGAAAAGCCCAAAAGCGAACTTCTTTTGGTATAAAGGGCTCAGATTCCCTCACGGAATGAGCGTGAGGGATCCCAAGAGGAAAAAGCTGAAATCTGCTTCTATGCGTGGTATTCCTGCAGGCTTTTGACGGTGTAGCCGTGTTTGAGCATGGCGCGGATGGCTTGGACGCTGGCGCGGGCGGCGCGGAGGGTGGTCATCGTGGGAATGCGGGCTGCGACGGCGGCGCTGCGGATGGCAACTTCGTCCTCACGAGGTGCTTGTCCGCTCGGGGTGTTGAGGATGAATTGCACCTCGCCGTTTTTGATCGAGTCGACGACATTTGGTCGGCCTTCGCGGATTTTAAGCATAACGGGAACGCTGAGCCCTTGGTCTGCGAAATACTTTGCCGTGCCGGTGGAGGCATGGATCTGGAAGCCGAGGACGTGCAACTCGCGAGCGACCTCGAGGGCGGCGGCCTTGTCGGAATCCTTCACGCTGATGAAGACATTGCCCTTCAAAGGCAGAGCGGGCTGGGCGCTCATCTGGCTCTTTGCGTAGGCGATGCCGGGATCGGGATCGATGCCCATGACTTCGCCGGTGGAACGCATTTCGGGCCCGAGGATGATGTCGATGCCGGGGAATTTGATGAATGGGAAGACGGCTTCTTTGACGGAGTAGTAGGATGGGACGACCTCTTCGGTGAATCCGAGTTCGCGGAGGGTTTTTCCTGCCATAACCTTGGCGGCGAGCTTGGCAAGCGGAACGCCGGTGGCCTTGCTCACAAACGGGGCGGTGCGTGAGGCGCGGGGGTTGACCTCGAGGATGTAGACGACTTCATCCTTCACGGCGAATTGGACGTTCATTAGTCCCCTCACCTGCAGCTCGATGGCCATGGCCTTGGTGGCTTTTTTGATGGTGTCGAGAACCTGTGGCGAGAGGGAGAAGCTGGGGATCATGCAGGCGCTGTCGCCCGAGTGGATGCCGGCTTGCTCGATGTGCTCCATGACCCCGCCGATGACGCAGGTTTCTCCATCGGAGATGCAGTCCACATCGACCTCGGTGGCGTCTTCGAGAAAGCGATCGACGAGCACGGGGCGCTCCGGGCTGGCTTCGACGGCGGTGCGGATGTAGCGGCGGAGATCCGCCTCGTCGTGGACGATTTCCATGGCGCGTCCGCCGAGAACGAAGGAGGGACGGACGAGAACCGGATAGCCGATACGGGCGGCAACATCGACGGCCTCCTGCTCGTTGGTGGCGGTGCCGCCTTGGGTCTGGCGCAGGCCGAGTTTGTCGAGCATGGCGGCGAAGTGTTTGCGATCCTCGGCCATTTCGATACTGCGGGGCTGGGTGCCGATGATGGTGCAGCCATTGGCTTCGAGACCGGAGGCGAGGTTCAGGGGCGTTTGGCCTCCGAATTGCACGATGACGGCATCGGCCTTCTCGCGTTCATAGATGTTGAGCACGTCCTCGAGCGTGAGGGGCTCGAAGTAGAGCTTGTCACTGGTGTCGTAGTCGGTCGAAACGGTCTCGGGGTTGGAATTGACCATGATGGTCTCCCAGCCGAGTTCTTTGAGGGCAAAGGCGGCGTGCACGCAGCAGTAGTCGAACTCGATGCCTTGGCCGATGCGGTTGGGACCGCCGCCGAGGATGAGGACTTTCTTTTTGTCGCTGGCACGGGTTTCGTCCTCATCGCCATAGGTCGAGTAGTAATAGGGCGTGAATGCCTCGAACTCGGCCGCGCAGGTGTCGACAAGCCGGTAGGTCGGGACGATGCCGGCGGCTTTGCGAGCCTTGCGCACCTCGGGTTCGGTGGATTTCGTGAGGTGGGCGAGCTGGCGGTCGGAAAAACCAAAGCGTTTGGCGCGCCGGAAGTCGGCGGCCGTGGGCGGGGCAGGCAGTGCGGCGAGGCGCTTCTCCTCTTCAATGATGAGGCGGATGTGCTCCAAGAACCAGCGGTCGATGGATGAAAGCTCGAAAATTTCTTCGACGCCCAGACCGGCGAGGAAGGCGTAGCGAATAAAGAATATCCGCTCCGCACAGGGGATGCGGAGTTTTTGGCGGATCGTCTCGAGATCGGGCGTGATGTCCTTGCCGTCGGCTCCCAGACCGAAGCGACCGATTTCGAGCGAACGCAGCGCTTTTTGCAGCGATTCCTTGAAGGTGCGTCCGATAGCCATTGCCTCGCCAACGCTCTTCATCTGGGTCGTGAGCGTGGGATCGGCGAGAGGGAATTTCTCAAACGTGAAGCGCGGGATCTTGGTGACGACATAGTCGATCGCCGGCTCGAAGCAGGCGGGAGTGACGCGGGTGATGTCGTTTTTCAGCTCATCGAGCGTGTAGCCGACGGCGAGCTTGGCGGCGATCTTGGCAATCGGGAAGCCGGTTGCCTTCGAGGCCAGGGCGGAGCTGCGGGAGACGCGCGGGTTCATCTCGATGACAACCATGCGGCCGTTCTCGGGATTGACCGCGAACTGGATGTTCGAGCCGCCGGTTTCCACGCCAATGGCGCGGATCACGGCGAAGCTGGCATCGCGCATGGCCTGGTATTCCTTGTCGGTAAGCGTCTGGATGGGGGCCACGGTGATCGAGTCACCGGTGTGGACGCCCATGGGATCGAGGTTCTCGATCGAGCAAATGACCACGCAGTTGTCGGCCCGGTCGCGCATGACCTCGACTTCAAATTCCTTCCATCCAAGCAGGGATTCCTCCACAAGAACCTCGCTCACGGGCGAGAGGTCGAGGCCGCGACGGCAGATTTCATCAAGCTCCTCGCGGTTGTAGGCGATCCCGCCGCCGGCACCACCCAGCGTGAATGCCGGGCGGATGATGAGCGGAAAGGTGCCGATTTCGGCAGCGACATTGCGCGCCTCCTCGAGCGTATGGGCCACTCCGGAACGGGCGCAATCCAGCCCGATCTCGAGCATGATGTTTTTAAAAATAAGACGGTCTTCGCCGCGCTTGATCGCCTCGGCATTGGCACCGATCAGGCGGGCGCCGTGGCGCTCAAGAGCGCCATTTTCGACGAGTGCCATGGCGGCATTGAGGGCGGTCTGACCTCCAAGCGTTGGCAGGACGGCATCGGGTTTTTCGCGCTCGAGGATTTTCTCGATCGTCTCGGGAGTGATGGGCTCCACGTAGGTGCGCATGGCAAACTCGGGATCGGTCATGATCGTGGCCGGGTTTGAGTTCACCAGCACGACTTCATAGCCCTCCTCGGCGAGGGCCTTGCAGGCTTGCACTCCCGAGTAGTCGAATTCGCATCCTTGTCCGATCACGATGGGACCGGAGCCAATAAGTAAGATTTTTTTGATCGAGGTATCCTTCGGCATCGCGCGGGAGACTATTCAAACCCCCGATTCTCGGCAACGAAATGGTTGGACTAAAAATCACACCCCCTTATGAAACGCCGGATGGAACCTCGGAAATACAGCACCGGCACGAAGGGACGCTTGAAGATGCACGCCGACCAGTGTCGTGAATTCATTCACGCCAACTCGCCGGATTTTCATTTGGCCAATGAGTTTATCGAAACCGTCGATCCCGAGCGCGAGGATCGTGTGTGGCAGAGATTTCAATCGCCGGAGGATATTTTGCCCGAACTCCAAGCCTGGCTCGACGGCGACCCCACCCCACCAGCTCCAGCAACCTTGAAAGCGTCGGCCCCACTCCCAACAAATCTATCTTCGATTCCTGCGAAGCTCGCACCTGCCAGCACGCTTTTGGGGAAGGCGCCGTCCGGCGACAAGAACTCTTCCCTGACTTCCGAGACGAAAATGGAAAGCGCGTTGAAAAAAACGCGCGCTTGGGTCGAGGAGGAGTCGGTGCGACTAAACGCCCTCCCCCCGCTTGAGGCGGTCGAGGAGACCCTTCGGAAAATTTCCGAGATCTACCAGAGCAATCAGGCGAGGACTTGAGCGGCAGCGGGGCCGTCCAAGAGAAGAACAGCATTGTCCTGGGCTACCGGACCGCCGGGAATGTGCGGATCGCCTGCGATGAGGCGTGGCACCATGGGGGCTTTTTCCGCGCCGGTGACGACCCATAAAATGTGTCGGCTCCGGTTGATCACAGGGTAGGTAAGCGTCATGCGGCGGCGGTTTTGATAGATCCCGGTGAGGGCGACTTCGGCATCGTGCACGGAGCACACGGGATCGCCGGGGATGAGTGAGGCCGTGTGGCCATCAGCTCCGAGACCGAGATGAACCAGATCGAGCACAGGTGGGTTGCCGCAAATGGCATTTAGCATGCCTGTGTAATCGCGGCAGGCCTGGTCGAGGTCTGGATTTTCCACCGGCATGGCGTGGATGTGGCTTTCCGGAATCGGCGCATGGGAAAGCAGGCTCTCGCGGAGATGGGTGAGATTGCGGTCGGGATCGCCCGCTGGAGCGATGCGTTCGTCTACTTGAACGACATGAACGCCCTCCCAAGGCACTTCTTCGTTGGCAAGCTCGCGAAGCATGACCCAGGGGGTGCGACCACCACTCACGGCCATAACAAAACGTCCCCGCGCAGCCACGGCGGCGCGGGCTTCGGCGGCAATGATCTGGGCCGCGCGGACGGCAACGGCATTGGCATCGGAAAGGATTTGCTTATTCATTGGGAAATATCAGGCAGGGAGGTGGAGGATTCGGCCGCATTGCTGGCAGGAGGTGATTTCCTTGCCCGAGCGAACGGCCAGGCTGGTCTGGGCGGTGACCTTCATGTGGCACCCGGTGCAGACATCGTGCTCCAAGGCCACGACGGCACGCGCATTTTTGCTCTCAAAGAGCCGCTGGTAGCGCTCGAGCAAGTCCTCATCAATCCCCTCGGTGGATGCGGGGCGTTCCTTTTCCATCTCCTCGATCCGTGATTTGAGATTGGTTTCCTTTTCCCGGAGCGTGGCGATTTGCGATTCGTATTTGGTTTTTTCCTCGCCGAAGGTCTTGTCGGCAGCGGCAAGCACGGGGGCGAGCGCCTCGGCCTCCTCCATCAAGAGGATTTCCTTGTCTTCGATACCGATGATGATTTTTTCGGCATTTTGGATTTCGTGGGAGAGAGCGGTGAATTCCTCGTTTTTGCGGGTTTGAAGTTGCTGATTTTTGTAGCGGTTGATCAGTTCGCGCTTCGCACCGATTTCGACTTCCAGGTTTTTCTTTTCCACCTCGATCGCCTTGGAGCGGGCACGGGCGGCCTCGAGGCGGGCGGCGGAGTCGGCGATGAGCTTTTGCTTGGCGGCAATCTCGCCGGGGATCGAGTTCAACTCCAGGCGGAGGGCGCGATGACGCTGGTCACGATTCTGGAGGGCGAGAAGTTTTTCGATGGCTTCGAGCATGGGGCAGAGATTGACGCGAAGCCGTTCATTTATCCAGCCAATCAAAAGGATTTCTTTGGGCCACCCGAAATGCCACGATAACCGGTCATGTCGGATGGAATTTGTTTTCTTGTGGGGGCCGGACCCGGCGACCCGCTTCTACTTACCCTGAAAGGTCGCCAGTGCATCGAGCGCGGCGATGTGCTCGTCTATGACTATCTCTGCAACCCTGCCCTGCTCAAATGGGGCAGACCTGATGCTGAGAAAATCTACGTCGGGAAAAAAGCGGGCGCGCACACGATGCGGCAGGAGGAGATCAATGCCCTGCTCGTGGCGAAGACCAAGGAGGGAAAAACCGTCACCCGCCTCAAGGGAGGCGATCCGTTTTTATTTGGAAGAGGCGGAGAGGAAGCCGAGGCACTCTCGGCGGCGGGGTGCCGATTTGAAATCGTGCCCGGCGTGACCTCCGCCATTTCCGGCCCCGCCTATGCGGGCATTCCGGTGACCCATCGCGCGCACAACACGATGCTCACTATTTTTACCGGCCATGAGGATCCCACCAAGACCGAGTCCTCGATCGACTACAAGGCCCTTGCCGGCACGCCGGGGACCAAAGTGATGCTCATGGGCGTCGAGCGTCTCGCAACCATCACGGCTGGGCTGCACAACGCCGGCATGGTTGGGACGACGCCGGTTGCCTTGATCCGCTGGGCGACGACCGGACGCCAGCAAACGCTCATTGGCACTCTGGCCGATATCGCAGCCAAGGCCGAGGCGGCGGCATTCAAAGCTCCCGCTGTTGCCGTATTCGGCGATGTGGTGACTTTGCGGGAAACGCTCAATTGGTTTGAGACGCTCCCTCTTTTTGGAAAGCGTATCGCCGTCACCCGCACCCGCCAGCAGGCCGGTGAGCTGGTCAACCGATTGAGGGAACTCGGGGCCGATGCCTTTGAGATGCCGACGATCAAAATCGAGCCCGCGCCAAACAAGCGCGAATTTTACGAACTCGTCGCCTTCGCCCACACCTACGACTGGCTGATCTTTACCAGCCCGAACGGGGTGGATGCCTTCTTCGCCGCCTTTTACGAAATCTACAAAGACGCCCGCAGCCTCGGGGGTGTCCGCATCGCCGCCATCGGCCCCGCCACAGCGGCACGCGTGAATGCCTACCACTTTCAGGTCGATGTGCTCCCTGAGAAATACATCGCCGAGGAGATCATCGCCGCCTTGGAGAAGGAGACCAGCCTCGACAGCCTCAAAATCCTGCTGGCCCGCGCCGAGGGAGCACGCGATGTTTTGCCCAAGGAACTTGACCGCCTCGGAGCCATTGTGGACGAGGCGATTGCCTATCGCACCGTTCCCGAGACCAACGATACCGATGGAGGCATCGACCGCTACCGCCGCGAAGGCGCCGACATGGTTACTTTCACAAGCTCTTCGACTGCGGAGAATTTCGCCGCCCTCGACCTGCCTTCGCACGAGGGCGTTGCCTTTGCCAGCATCGGTCCGGTGACGTCAAAAACGATGCGCGATCTTAAAATGGCTGTGGATGTGGAGGCAGCGGTTCACGACATCCCCGGCTTGATCGAGTCGATCTTGAAATTCTACGGGGTAAAAAAATAGGCTTCCTTGCATCCCAATGAATTCGGACATCGTAAATAACGGCAATATGGTCGCCTGCCTCTCGGATCTTAAGGATTTCACCGATTTTACCGATCTCAACGTTTTGGAAAATTCCCCGCTTTCCGACGCCGCGGCTGAGGCGGTCCTCAAGAGGGTCACCGACCGGATTGATGCCGAGCCTGCCAAGGTAACCACCGATGAGAATGGGTGGATCACCTCCATCAACCCAGCCTTTTCCAAGCTTTGCGGATACCGTTTCGATGAAATTCAGGGAAAAAAGCCCGGCTCGCTTCTCCAAGGCCCCCAGACCACAGCCGAGAGCATCGATTCGCTGCGTCAAGCGATCCGCACCCAGACCCCGTGCATGGTGGAAATGGTGAACTACCACAAAGACCAATCCATCTACCAGGTGAAGATCGATCTGCGTCCGCTCCACTCCGAGTCGGGCGAGCTTACAGGTTTTGAAGCCCGTGAGTGGAAGCTCTAGCAGCAACCGACTTTTTCAGTCGTTCTCTGTTGTCTGTTTGCTTGAGATCAGTCGGAGCTGGAACAGCCGTCTTCATTGCCGCCTATTTGCGTTGGGTCTGGCGAATTTGCACAGCCAACTGCCGCACCTGCTCTTCTTGATGCGCGGCGGTGAGTGTGATCCGCAAGCGGGCACTCCCCCGGGCCACGGTGGGGTAGCGGATTGCCGGAACGAGGAACCCGGCATTGAGGAGTCTTTGGGCAGCCTCCACGGCCGCAAATTCATCGCCGATGATGAGGGGCACGATCGCGCTGACCGCTTCGGGTAAATCAAGTTCCTGCTGCAAACAGCGGATATTTTTCCACAAGGAAGCACGCAGGGCATCGCCCTCGGCGGATCGCGCAATCTGGACCGCCCGCTTGGCGGCAGCCGCAACTGGTGGCGGCGGGGCTGTGGAAAAAATGAAACTGCGGGCGCGGTTCACCAGGAACCGAATCAGCGTCGAACTCCCGGCGACGTAGGCCCCATGGGTGCCGAGGGCTTTCCCGAGTGTTCCCATTTGTATTTCGATGCGGTTCGCTACACCGGCTTCATCGGCGAGGCCCCTACCCGATTCGCCGAGGACTCCCACGGCATGGGCTTCGTCGAGAAACATCCATGCACCAAATCGATCTTTCAGGTCCACCATTTCACGCAAGGGAGCGAGATCACCGTCCATGCTGTAAACCGACTCCGCGACCACCAGCACATTGGCCTCGGGATGTTTTGCCCTGGCCCACTTCAAATGGGACTCCAGTTTATCAAGATCGTTGTGCGGAAATACCCGCAACACCGCACCGCTCAATCGGGCGGCGTCCACCAGACACGCGTGGGAGAGCTTGTCGAGAATGACGACATCCTTCCCGCCGCAGAGGGCCGGGATCGTTCCCATCGCCGCCGCATAGCCACTGGTGAAGGTGAGGCAGCCAGTGGTCCTTTTGAAATCTGCAAGCTCGGCCTCGAGATCCTCGTGAGCAGCAAGC
Source organism: Terrimicrobiaceae bacterium (assembly GCA_044352905.1). GTDB lineage: Bacteria > Verrucomicrobiota > Verrucomicrobiia > Chthoniobacterales > Terrimicrobiaceae > UBA967. The sequence continues at coordinate 198,105 of JBILCY010000002.1, forward strand.
GTTCCACAAATCAGACGCGATGCGCCCGAGCCAAAGCCTCCCCTCTCCCACTCGACCGCAGCCGCCTCCTGTAACGCTGGATGGGTTGCGAGACCGAGGTAGTCGTTTGAAGAAAAATTAATGAGATCGCGGCCGTTGCGGCGCACGGTGGTTTCCTGGGGACTTTCCATCCGGTGAAGGCCACGAAGGAGTCCACGCTCCTCCACCTCGGCGAGATTCTCGGTAAGAAAGCGCTCCAGCGAAGAGTCCATTACTATTTGCCGGAAATGATCTGGCACATTTCGCGCACCGCATTTTCCAGGCCGACGGTCACCGAGCGCGAGATGATCGAGTGGCCGATATTGAGTTCCTCCAGCCCCGGCAAGGTGAGGATCGGCTGGGTGTTCACGTAGTTGAGACCATGGCCGGCGTTGACGCGTAGCCCGAGATCCAAGGCAAGAGCGGCACCTCGCCGCAATGTTTCGAGTTCCTCATCGTGAGTGGTGCCAAAGGCGTTCGCATAAGCCCCCGTGTGCAACTCGACAAATTCCGCTCCAAGCTCGGCGGCGGCATGGAGTTGTTTCTCCTCCGCATCGATGAAGAGGCTAACTCTGATTCCCACCTCCTGCATGCGCGACACAACCTTTCGCAGGCTCTCGATCCTGCCGGCACAATCGAGTCCGCCCTCGGTCGTAACCTCCTGGCGGTTTTCCGGAACGAGACAGACATCCTGGGGGCGCACCTGCAGGGCGATTCGGACGATGTCCTCGGACATGCCCATTTCGAGGTTGAGCTTGGTTGAGATTTTTTCGCGCAGTTCAAAAATGTCGCGGTCCTGGATATGGCGTCTGTCCTCGCGCAGATGAGCGGTGATCCCACAAGCACCGGCACGCTCGGCGATGAGGGCAGTGGCGACAGGATCGGGCTCTGCGTTGGGGCTGGATGGCGTTTCGCGGTAGCGTGCCTGACGCAACGTCGCGACGTGATCGATATTAACTCCGAGACTTGGCATGAATACGATCATCCCGCCGCACACGCTGCGCGGCAAGCACAGCATCACGCAAGGCCGCCAAGCCATTGAGAGGAGATACCTTGCTCCCCTTCACGTCCGACCACTCGACGGGCAGTTCAAGAATCCGGTAGCAGAGCTTCTGGGCGATGAGCAATGCCTCCACATCGAAACCGAATCCATCCTGCTCGATATTGGAAAAGATTCGTTGAGCCGCCTCGTGGCGGAAGGCTTTGAACCCGCATTGGGTATCCGCCAGACGGGTGATTCCCAGGAGCCTCAATGCGGTATTGAAGATTCTCCCGGAAAACTCCCGCGCCCAGGGTTGGTGGACAGGAATCACCGAGTGAGGATGCCTGCGGCTTCCGATGAGCACATCCGCCGAGGCCGCATGGCGCATGAAGTCCGGAATAAATCGCAGCGGGACGCTGAGATCGGCATCCATGAAAAAGATCCAGTCGCCTTTTGCGCGAAGCATGCCGGTTTTCACCGCATACCCCTTGCCACGTGCCACTGGGTTGCAAACGATGTCGAAACGGGCATCATCACCGACCGCCTTTCTCACCGCCTCCTCGGTCCCGTCCGTGCTTTTCTCGATCACCACCACAAATTCCCATGGTTGGTCTGGAAAGACGGCCCGTATTTTTTCGATGGATGGCGGCAGGCGAATGGCTTCGTTCCTTGCCGGAATAACAATGCTTACTGTGGGAGCTTGATCGGACACAGGGATGAAGAATATCCAATGAGAGTGATTTTGCGCGCACTAAAAAGCCATTGGCCGGAAATTGCGATTCTTGCCATCGCCATTTTTCTGCGCTGTTGGTTGATCGAGATCAAACCTCCCCACTTCGACGAGGGGATCAACGGATGGTTTGCGGATCAAATGAGGGAAAACGGCTACTACCGTTACGATCCCACCAATTACCATGGCCCTCTCCATTTTTACGCCGTGTTCCTTTCGCAGACCCTTCTGGGTCGTGAGGTCTGGGCGCTGCGGCTTCCTGCGATACTGGCCAGCATCCTCGCGGTGGCAGCGCTCTTTAAATTCCGGGAATTCTTCGGTCTGGCCGTGTCGCGATTTGCGGCGTTGGCCATGGCCCTCTCGCCCGGATTTGTCTTCTACGGACGCTATTCGATCCATGAGTCGTGGCAGGTGTTGTTTTCGATTCTCCTCCTGCACGGGCTTCTTGGGCTGTGGCAAACGGGGAGGCGACGGCACTTCTTCACCGCTGTGGGAGGACTCGCCGGACTTATTCTTACAAAGGAAACCTACATCCTTCACATCGGATGCTTCGCTTTGGCAGCGGCGGTGCTTTGGCTGTGGCAAATGCTCATTCCCTCACGTCCCACGTGGCCGATCGCCCGCAGGCAATGGAACCACGACGATGCAATACTCGGGTTCGGGGTCGCCGCATTGGTGATCGTATTTTTCTACTCTGGCACATTCCTCGACTTCCGCTCGCTGAGCGGACTTTGGGAGACCTACGCGGCGTGGTTTGAAACGGGGGTCAAAGCCGGCGGACACGAAAAGGATGACTACGATCTCATCGGCCCGCTCAATTATTATTGGATCGCGCTGATGGCCCACTACGAGTGGCCCGCCTTGGCAGGCTTGGTGGCGGGGTTGCGCTACATGGCCCCGTCGGATTCCCGCTATCGCTATGTCGCCATCGCCGCAGGGGGCACGCTTCTGGCCTACTCGATCATTCCCTACAAAACCCCGTGGTGCGTGATTTCCATGCTCTGGCCATTTTACCTGCTCCTTGGCGGCGTGATCGTGGAATGGGCGGGACGCCTCGGCCGCCGCCGCGTGTGGCTTATTGCGACTCCGCTGCTTGCGGCTTCGCTGTATCAGACCATCCAGTTGAACTTTTACAACTTCACGGACGACAGCGAGCCTTACGTCTATGTGCAGACCTACGAGGACATCAACGACTTCACCCGACCGCTCCTCAATGTGGCAAAATCCGAGCCCGGCGGATACCACATGGAAGGCATGATCGTGCTCGAGAGTTACTATCCGCTCCCTTGGATTCTCGGCGACTTTACGCGGGTCGGGTATTACAAAAAAGACAGCTCTCCAAGCCACTGGGGCCCGGATTTCCTGGTGATCGACTCCTCCCGCGAGGCTGAAATCGAGCCTCACCTCACCCAAGACTATTTCAAAATCCCCTTCCGTCTGCGGAGTGGACAGGACCCCTGCACGGCCTACCTGGCGGCCAAGAAGTTTGCTGGTGAGTTTGACACGGAACCCGAAATCAAGGGTTCGCGCTGATGTATTGGCAACTAACAGAGCCGCACGAGCCCTGCCATGAACGATAATCGAGGGAATAGCATTCTGGACGGTGTGGCAACGGGTGTGCTCGTAGCCGTCGCCGTCTCGGTCACAAGCGGGGTTGCGATGGCTTTTGCGTTTGGCGGGCTTACCGGGTGGATGGCAACGGCCGCGTTTGGAATTGGAGTGGGGCTGGGGCTCATCGCAGGCTTTGCCACCAAGCAAGGCACCCCATGCACAATGGGGCCTTGGGATGTTCTGATGGTGGTGATTTTCGCCCTAGCATCGCTGCGGGCATTTCTATGGCTCATCTATCCTGTGGGTGATGAGTGGAGGATTCTCTCGCCTTACAATCTTGGCGACATCTCGCTGCACATTCATTTCATCCGCTACATGGCAGCGGGGGCGGCATTCTGGCCGGAGAGTCCCATCTTAGGCGGGGTGCCACTCACCTACCCGATAGGCGCGGATTTCTTCAATAGTCTGCTTCTTCTTGTCGGGATGCCTGTGGAGCGCGGGTTGATCATCACGGGACTCGCAGGCAGTGCGCTTGCGTGCTGGGCGCTGTGGCGGTGGGGCGGTGCGTTTGGGATTGCAGCGTTCCTTTTCAACGGCGGATTGGCCGGTTTTGCTATTTTTTCCACCTGGGAAGTGGAGGATTTCCAATCATCCGTGGCATGGAAGAATTTCTTTCTCACGATGCTGGTGACGCAGCGCGGACTACTCTACGCCCTGCCGTGCGGGTTGCTTCTGCTACGCGCCTGGCGGGATGCTTACTTTGGAGATGGCAGCAACGTGCCGGTGGCGGTCCGGTTTTTTCTGTATGTGACGATGCCGCTTTTCAGCATTCATGCCTTTTTATTCCTGAGCTTCGCTCTGGCATCGATTTTTATTTTTCAAGCACGCGCTCGCTGGAGGGTCTTGGCGTTTGTTTTTGCCTCGCTGCTGCCCGCAACACTTGGCGTGTGGCTGGTGACCGGCGGCTTCTCCGCAGCGTCGGGTCTGCGGTGGCTGCCGGGATGGATGCAGAGGACCGACGGATGGTTGTTTTGGCCTATGAATTTCGGCCTCGCGCTACCTCTGCTGGCGGTGCTGTTTTGGAAAGGGTGCGTGCGGGGCAATGCCGAGTCGCGGGCGTTCTCCGGCGTTTCCATCGGCGTGTTGGTGCTGTGTTGTTTCGTGAGTTTCGCGCCGTGGGAGTGGGACAACACGAAGCTGATGGTTTGGTCCTGGCTGGTGGCAGCTCCATTTCTCTGGAAGCTTGTCATCGAACCGCTGCCTGGCGTTGCTCGCGGCGCCGTGTGTGTCGCTTTGTTTTTTTCAGGAGCGGTGTCGCTCATCGGGGGCTTGGATGGACGACACGGCTACGTGTTGGCGAGTCGGTCCGAGTTGTCTGCGACGGAATTACTCCTTCGCCAAGTGCCGCCGCTGGATCGCATCGCTGTGGAGCCGGAATTCAACAATCCCGCCATCCTTCTGGGCAGGCCGGTGGTCTGTGGCTACGAGGGACACCTCTGGAGCCATGGCCTGGACTACCGGGAAAGCTTCGAAAAACTCCGCAACGTGCTTGAGATGAAACCCGGCTGGGAGAGCGATGCTAGGGACGTGGGCGCAAAATGGATCTACTGGAAGGGTAAGGAACCTCACTTGATCCGTCTGGCGGACTGATTTTACCAAAAGGCGGAGCAACCTTGCAGGAATGCAGATTATTCAGATCAGGATGGAATGGCCCGCCACAGCATCACCACAATGCTGACGAGGATGATGCAGAGGAAAAGAAACTTGATTCTGGCGCTCTGGAGTTCGCGGGCCGGGAGTTTTTTTACAGGCTTTGAGGCTGGGCGATACGCTTTGCTCCCAAAACCTGGCCTTGGGATTACTGCGGCCACATTGATTTTTGTAAGCTGTTTTTCCTTGGCTTTTTTAGCCTGCATTTCGGCTTGGAGTTTCTTGTTCAACTCCTGCTCTTGGCGAACGAGTTCTTGGTGTTGCTTGGCGAGCCGACGTTGTTCTTCGGTGACTTTAGAAGATGAGGAAAGCTTTCTGAGTGGCATTGACCTATTTGGCGGAAACTGAGGACCAGATGTAAATGAGAATGGCGATCACCCCGATGACTTGCAGCGGGATGGTGAAGGCAAAGCCGCTTTTGAGCCAGTAAATGAATCCACGATCTTCAGCGAATGTGTAATCCACCTCTTCGGATCCGAGAGAGGATGTATCGGAAGTGGTGTCCACGGCGAACTTGGCTTGGGCCTTGTTGTATTCCGACCGGGCGTCTTCAACCGAGCTGATCGCCTTGCTAAGCTCGCGGGGCAAATCTTGCGGCAGCCAACTGCGCGCATTGATCGACTCGATATGGCGCAAGTGATTGGTGAAAGATTGGTAAATCGCGTTCATCTGCTCGACACGCTTTTGGGATTCCTCGATCTCGCGCTGAACGACGACAAGGGCACGAGTGAGCTTGTCGAGCATCTCGGTGCGTCCCTCCTCGAGGGCGTCCTGACGGCGCTTCAACTCCTCCAGACGGGCCTTCTCCCGCTCGATCTCTTCCTGCTTCTGCTTGAGGCTTTCGAGTTCGGCGCGCACTTGCTGGACTTTGTCGCCAAGCTCGCCCGCGTCGGAGGCATCGAGGTTCAAAAGGGATTCGGATTCTTTGTTGTAGTCGAGAGCCATAGCGGATGGAGAACCGATAGCTTTTGGCTCTCCAAACTGCGAGAAAAAACAGGCGACTCGTGCGAGTTATTTATCCTGCGAGTTATTATAGGCCAGTGCGCGGAATTGGCCCGTGGCATCACGAAAGAAACCCCGGATGAGAACAGGCGCATCGGCATTGCCTTTTTTGAGGCGAGCGGACATGCCGAGATCCTCGGACGTCCAATTTCCATGCTTCACCCGGCCGGATTTTGAGACGACTTGCTCCGGCGGCTTGGTGAGCTTGGCGTATTCGGCATCGTTGAGTCTGGCGGCGGCGAGTGTTTTTGGGTTGTAGAGACTGATCCACCAAGCTCCATAGGCGTCTGGAGCGGTTTTTGGCATGATTTGAATACAAAAATCACCGAGGCATTCCTTGCCGCCGGAGAACGGAATGGAGTAGATCGCAGCGACTTCTTTGCGGCTGCTTAGGAAACCCGCAAGAAAACTCCTAAGAACCCGCCGGATTTTATCGCGGGAGGAATACTTGCCATAAACACCAAGCTCAATAGCCGCGGGATCATCGGGGTCTCCGTAGATGTTCATCTCGATGTATTCGTTGATGCGGAAGGAGAGATACGGGACGTTTTTAAAAATCCCGTTGTCGATCACTGTCGCCGGGATTTGCTCGAGGACTTTGATCGCATCGTTGTTGCGAAGGTCGTTCACCATCACGCGCCAGGAGGGCAGGTCGCCACGGCGGTTGGCATCGGTAAATTCGATCCCCTCGTCTGCCTCGTCCTTGATGCGGACGATCCAGGATTTGTCGTATTTGCGGATCGTGTATTTGTTCTGAATCCATACAGCATCGGCTGTGTTGCGAACGATCACCCCGTGCACTGTTTTACCATCGTTGAGGAGAATGCTGTCGGGTTCGGCATGACCCTCGAGATCTGCATAGGCAGGGATGATGCAAATCGGCGCAAGAAGAGCCACGACCCATTTCAACGTTGAAGGCGACATGGGCTGAAACTATAAGGTGCGTGAATGATACTCAACCCGATTCGAGGAATCGCCTTGCTGTTGGCATGCCTGCTGCCAATCGGCTGTGTAACGCCTCCAAAGCCCTATGCGAAGCCCGCTGGGTCGCAGCAACGAAAAGTCAACACGGGCAAGTTTTGGTGGGGCACCTCGACGGCAAGCTATCAGAACGAGGATCGTGGTGTGGAGGCGGGCTCGCCATTTCATTTCAAGACGGATTGGGACGTTTTCGCCGAGGAGGGCCACATCCCTGCGCGAGGGGATGACGCCACGTTTTCCTGGACGAATTTCGACAAGGATGTCGCCGCACTGAAAAAAATCGGCGTCAATCACTACCGTTTCGGGATCGAGTGGGGCCGCGTGGAACCCCAACCCGGCGTCTTCAATGAAGCCGCGATTCGCCAATACGCCACCATGGCGCGCAAGCTGAAGGCCGCCGGCATCGAGCCTGTGGTGACGCTCTGGCATTTCACGTTTCCTTCCTGGCTTTACGACTCCAAGAAAAAATCGCGCTCAAACTTCCTGCATCCCGATGTGGAGAAACGCTGGGATGAATACGTGACCCGCATGGTCGATGCCCTATCGCCCTACGTGAACGTGTGGGTGCCGCAAAACGAACCCAATGGGGCGCTTTACATCGGCTACTTCGGCGGGCACTGGCCCCCGGGACTCCTGCTCACCCCCGGTGCGCTTAAAAAAGCCAGCAGCGTCTCGGTTGCGATGTTCCGCAGCGCATCCACGATCATTCGTAAGAAGAACCCACGCGCCCTCATCATGGGCATTTACTCGATACCAGACTGGCAGCGCAGCTACCTCCAGGACCCGACCGCCTTTGTTTACAACATGATGATGCGTCAAAACTACGACCACCTCGACCGTGTGGCTGATTCGATGGACCTCATCGGTGTGAATTACTACTACTCCCAGGTCGCATCGGCACGGCGGTTTATCGTTCGTCCAAAGGGCGAGCAAAGCTCGAACTATACTCAAAACGGCTGGCTCATCGATCCCGAAGGGCTCCACTCGGTGCTCATGAATGTGCATAAGCGCTACGGGAAGCCGATTGTGATCTCCGAAAACGGCATCGGCACCCAGAGCGAGCAGAAAAAAATCCGCTACTTCCGCGAGCATGTGAACCAGATGCGCCGCGCCATGGAAGATGGTGTGGACATTCGCGGTTACTTCCCATGGACGCTCATCGACAACTACGAGTGGGCCGAGGGCTACGCGGCCAACTTCGGGCTCACCTACGTGAACAAAAAGAAAATGCAACTCGAGATCGGCCCCTCCGGCCTCTGGTTTCGCAATTTCATCAAGGCCCACCCCGAGCCCTGATCATTGGATTTAAAAATTTATGACGCTTCTTGAATGTGACCTGCCCGGAATCCCGAAACTTCGCAGTGGAAAAGTGCGCGAGGTCTTCGATCTCGGGGATTGTTTTTTGATAGTAGCTACCGACCGCATCTCGGCATTCGACTGCATTCTGCCGACAGCGATCCCCCGCAAGGGTGAGGTGCTCACGCAGATGTCTGTTTTCTGGTATGGAGTGCTGGACTTCGTTCCAAACCACTTCATCACCGCGCGGTTCGAAGCATTTCCTGCCATCCTCCACCCTTTCGAGGAACAACTGCGTGGACGCTCGATGCTGGTGCGCAAGGCGAATCCCCTCCCCGTCGAATGCGTCGCCCGAGGCTACATTGCCGGGTCGGGATGGAAGGAATACCAGGCCACGGGAAAAGTGGGCGGTCATGATGTGCCGGCCGGGCTTTTGCAATCCGCCAAACTTCCCGCAACGCTTTTCACCCCCTCCACAAAAGCGGAGGAGGGCCACGATGAGAATATCACCTGGAAGCAATGCCGCGCCGTGCTCGGCGATGAACTTGCGATGCAGGTGCGGGATCAGACGATCGAACTCTATGAGCACGGCTGCACCCATGCCGCACGGGCGGGGATCATCATTGCCGACACAAAGTTCGAGTTCGGGATCGCTGAGGGCGAGACGATCCTTATCGACGAGTGCCTCACCCCGGATTCATCCCGTTTTTGGCCTGCCGATTCGTGGAAGCCCGGCACCAATCCGCCCAGCTACGACAAGCAATTTGTGCGCGACTACCTTGAGACCCTCGACTGGGACAAAACCGCCCCGGCCCCGGCGCTGCCACCCGAGGTCGTTGAAAAAACCTCTGCCAAATACATCGAGGCCTACGAAAAGCTCACCGGTCTCAAGCTCAGCCAAAACTGATTTCTTTTAAAAAACAAACCAAACCCATGATTCACCAAACCTCTCTTGCCAAGGCCCGCTCGTCTTACGTGCCCAAACTCCCTGCAACCCTCGCCGAGACATCCGTCGCGCAGGAAGTGCCCGCCAAGGCCAAAGCAGACGAAGACATCCGCTCCCAATTTCCCAAGACCTACGACCAGCCCTCGGTTGCTTTTGTAAAAGGAAACGCCCCCAAGTCGGCCACGCCGATCCGTGCCGGTGTGATCCTCTCCGGAGGTCCTGCGCCTGGAGGACACAATGTCATTGCCGGTCTCTTCGACGCCCTCAAGCGCATCCATGCAGGGAGTTCGGTTTTCGGATTTCGCAACGGCCCCGACGGTCTTCTTAAAAACGAAGGCATCGAGATCGATGAGAAGCTCCTCGAGACCTACCGCAACACTGGTGGCTTCGACATTATCGGCTCCGGCCGCACCAAGCTCGAATCGCAGGAGGATTTTGAAAAAGCCCTATCAACCGCAGCCGCACGCCAGCTCACCGCCCTCGTTGTGATCGGTGGCGACGATTCGAACTCGAATGCCAGCAAGCTGGCGGAATTCGCAAAAGCAAAAGGCGCGGCACTCTGCGTGGTGGGGGTTCCCAAGACGATCGATGGCGACCTGCGTGGCTCCGGCATCGAGACCAGCTTCGGATTCGATACCGCCTGCAAGGTCTACTCCGACCTCATCGGCAACATCCAGCGCGATGCCATCTCCGCACGGAAATACTGGCATTTCATCAAGCTCATGGGCCGCTCTGCCTCGCACATCGCCCTCGAGTGCGCGCTTCAGACTCGCCCGAATGTCACCCTCATCTCCGAAGAAATCGCCGAGCGCAAACTCACCCTGCGCCAGATCGTGGATCAGATTGCGGAAACCGTCGCCAAACGTGCGGCGAATGGTGAGAAGTTTGGCACCGTGCTCATTCCCGAGGGTCTCATTGAATTCGTGCCCGAGATGGGCGCGCTGATCGGCGAGCTGAATGAACTCCTCGCCGCCGAGGGAGACGCCTTCACCGCCCTCGACAGCCTGCCGCAAAAACGCGAATTCGTTGCCTCCAAGCTCGCTCCCGCCGCAGCGACTCTCTACCGCAGTCTGCCGGACGACATCGCGAACCAACTCATTCTCGACCGTGATCCCCACGGCAACGTGCAGGTGGCCCGCATCGACACCCAGCGTCTGCTCATCGACCTCACCGAGGCCCGTCTGAAAGAAATGAAAGCCGCCGGCGCCTACAAAGCCAGCTTTGCTCCCCTGCCCCACTATTTCGGCTACGAGGGACGCTGCGCCTCGCCGTCAAATTTCGACGCCGATTATTGCTACACGCTCGGCTTCACCGCCGCGCTGCTTATCCGCGACAATCTCACCGGCTGCATCTGCGCCGTGGGAGGCCTCACCCGACCGGCAGCCGAATGGCAGGCAGGCGGCATCCCGCTTGCGCGCATGATGAACATGGAGCGCCGCCATGGCAAAATGGTGCCCGTTATTAAAAAAGCACTCGTCGAACTCGACAGCCCGGCTTTTAAGGAACTCGAAAAAAACCGCACCACCTGGGCAGTCGAGACCTCCTACGCCTTCCCGGGCCCGATCCAGTATTTCGGCCCCAGCGAGGTGTGCGATCAGACGACGGCCACCCTTGCCTTGGAATCCGGCAAGGGGCATTGATCCCGCTTGGAATCAGCAACGGTCACTGACCCTACTGACTTATCCGCCCGAAGACCTCGATGGAGGCTCGGGCGGTATTCACGTGGACGGCGACGACTTTATTGATGTCGCGGGAGTAGCCACCGGCGAGAACCCAGGCGACAGGGATTCCCTGTTCCTTGGCAAAACGAAAAACACGCCTGTCGCGCTCCATCAGGTCGTCGTGGTTCAAATCCAGCGGCGAGTAAGGGTCGTCATTCAAGGGATCGGCACCGGCTTGATAAAGGAGCAGGTCAGGTTTTCCATTGGCGACGAGCCATCCCAGATGGGCCTCGAGCGTTTCCAAGAGTAGAGCCCGGTCGCTTGATCCGGTGGGCACCAATGGCACCGAAAAGTGGTTATCCCCATCCTCGTGATGCCTCACTTTCACATCGCGGAAGGGTTCGTTGTTCCAATAATCGTTGCCGTAAATCGACAACACGCGCATCCAGGGCCTCGACGGGGCGAGCGACGCCGTGCCATTGCCATAGTGAAGGTCCATGTCCAGCACCGCCACGGTGCGAATCCTTCCTGCCCGACGCAGGGACTCCGACGCCACCACCAGCCCGTTGAACGTGCAGAAGCCCTCCCCGTGATCGGCACAGGCGTGGTGGAATCCGCTTGCGAGCGCGGCCGAGCAGCCATCGCTCAACGCGCTACCGGCCGCAGCCAGCACGCCGCCACTCGTCAGGCACACGCTGGGATAAAGCTGGGGACTCCAAGGGAATTTTTGCGATTCCGCGAGATCCACAGGAACCCCGGTGCGAATGGCGCGAACGTAATCCGCCGTGTGAACCTGCAACAAATCACTTTCGGCAATCGGCTCCGGTGCCTGAATGGAAACACCGGGAAGGTTTTGGGAGATTTCCTGTGCCACAAGATCAAACTTGGCAATCGGCATGATGTGGTTGCCGAGAGGAGCGGCGAATCCCGGATGGTGGTAGATCGTCATGTGCTGGTGGGAGGGATGAGATCGATCAAATCGTGTTCAGGCGGATAAGCGGTCAGGGAATCATAGACAACCTGCATGTCCTGCGGGCGGAATTCCATTCCATACATTTTATACAATGCCCGCACATCACGAATGATTTCCTTCACCGCAATCCTCCCATCATTCTCTCGCCCGACCCGCCTCAGCATGAGGCAAAATGGCACGGGGCTGGGCCCGCCCGAGGCATCGATCACCGAGGGATCCCGGAAGTCGGGTTGGAGGTAATGCACCACTTTGGGATTCACCATTTTGAAGCCGGCCTTCTCGTAGGCGGTGAGCCGCACCCATGTCGCAGGATTCGAGCTGTCAAGGTGCTCCATCTCACCAATCAAGGTCACCGGCGAGTCGGCGGGTCTTCCGTGTTCCTTAAGAAAATCGTAAGCCATGGAAACGGGGAGCGCACGCATCCAGCCGGTGATACCAGAACGTCGCCACGCGGGAGTGGTGAGATTGTGGGACAGGTGAACGACCGCCCCCGCCTCGACCTCGTGAAGAATCACCGTGTGGTCGCGCACGGCCACGATCTCGTCGTGATGCCTCAATAAAACGAGGCAGTATTTTAAAGCCGCCCCGTGCTCGAAAACGAGCGGATTTCGCTGCATTCGTCGTCCGAGCACCTCAGCGCGCTCCATCTCGCCGCTGGATCCGAATTCCTGCCACAAGGCCCCATAGGCGACATCAAAAAGAGGATCGTTTCTACCTTCCACCACGTGCAGCTCGATGTCAGCCCAATCGCCTGAGAGGCTTTTTTTGTCTCCGGGAGCAAGATGCTCCGGGTGCATCCATGGGTGGAGTTTCATCACACCGCAACAGATGGGACAGCACCCTCGGCATGGTGGAATTGGAGTTCGTAGAGACTGCGGTAGAGATGGGATTTCTCAAGCAGCTCGGCATGCGTGCCGGTATCCACGATACGGCCGTAGTCCATCACGACAATGCAGTCGGATTTGAGAATTGTGGAAAGCCGGTGCGCGATGGCAACGACGGTGCGACCCTCAGAGAGCCGCTCCAGAGCGTCCTGGATCATCCGCTCCGACTCGGTGTCGAGCGCCGAGGTGGCCTCGTCGAGAAGAAGGATCGGGGCGTTTTTGAGCAACGCACGGGCGATGGCCAGGCGTTGCTGCTGACCACCGGAGAGCATGCAGCCCTTGTCGCCAACAACGGTCTCGTAGCCGTTCGGCTGGGCCATGATGAAGTCATGGGCGTAGGCGAATTTTGCAGCGGCAACGATTTCCTCATGGGTCGCCTGGAGGTTTCCGTAGCGGATGTTCTCGGCAATCGTGTCGTGAAAAAGAAACGTATCCTGGGTCACCGTGCCGATACGCTCCCGGAGGGAATGTTGGGTGAGATCGCGGACATCATGGCCATCGATGCGAACCACGCCCTGTTGCGGATCGTAGAAACGCAGGATGAGCGAGAGGATCGTGCTCTTGCCTGCGCCACTGGCCCCAACGAGCGCGTATTTTTTACCCGGCTCGATGTGGAGAGATGCATTTTCCAAGGCACGTTTTTCGCTGCCGTAGCCGAAGCTCACATCGTCAAACTCGATCCGCCCATCGCACTTTGAGAGAACGGTGGCGCCAGGCTTGTCCTTGATCGAGGGAGGCGCGTCGAGGATCGCAAAAATGTTCATGGCATTGACCATGCACTTTTGCATTTGCATCGGGATGCGGCTGAGGTTTTTCGCGGGGTTGTAGAGGAGAAAGATGCCGGCACAGAGGGCGGCGAATTTGGCAAAGCTGATTCCGTAGTAATAAACGTATACCATGGCGAGCACGACGCCGATGGCGGAGACCGACTCGATGAGCGGTTGGACGATATCGGAAGAGCGGCGCACTTTCATGCTGTTGCGGCATTGCTGGTCGCTCGACTTGGAAAATTGAGCCGTTTGATAGCCCTCCCTGGCGAACGACTTGATCACACGGATGCCCGCGAAGGTTTCTTGGAGAATGATCGACATCTGGGCCGCTTCGCGTTCCTCAGCCTTGCCGGCCTGCCTCACCCTCCGGCCGAAGACCACCACAGGCACAATGCATATCGGGAAAAGAACCAATGTCGTCAGGCTGAATTTCCAATCGATCATGACCAACACGACGACCCCGGTAATGACGGCAATTGGATCTTTGATGATATCGCCAGAGATCGACGTGAGGGCATTCTGGGCGCTGCGGGTGTCGTTCATCACACGTGACATGAGCTTTCCCGCCTTCTCACGACTGAAGAAATCAAGCGACTGGTTCATGAGATGCGCAAAGATGCTGGTGCGGATGTCACGGAGCACCCGCAAGCTCACCCAGGCGAGGGAATAAACATTGAGGTAGCTGAAAACACCCCGGGCGATCATCACCAGGGGGATCAACAAGGCAATCCAGACCACGTCCTCGATGCCGGGGCCGGTGTCGCTCAGGCCTCCGGATGTCAACTCGGACATGCCCGGCATTTTGGAGCCGACCATCAATTTTTCGCCCGCTTGTTTTATGACCAGCGGGATACCTCCATTAAGAACGCCGGCGATGATACCGCAGATGAGGCCGAGGAAAAACCGCTTCCGGTGCGGCTTCATGTAGGAGAGGAGTCGCAGGTAGGGGCTCCAGAATTCGCGCATCAACTGCCGGAACGGGATCTTGGGTGCTTTGGCCATGGAAGATTTTCAGATTACACAACAAAAACCGGCGGGGGATTTAAAAATCACCACCTCGAAAATCCCGAAGCGCCGCGAAATACCAGTCCATCAAGTCGCTTCCGCCAAAGAGCCACAGAACCGCGCCAAGGGCCAGAAAAGGCCCGAACGGGATGCGCACTCCGGCTCGGTCCCTCGCAAGAAACAATCCGGCCAGCCCGGCGATGGACCCGATAATCGATGCCGTAAAGAGGGTGAACAATACCGCCTGCCATCCCAGAAACGCCCCGATGCAGGCCATGAACTTGACATCGCCAAAGCCCATCGCCTCACGCGGCACCACGACCATGCTGGCACGGCCACTGATGCCCTCCACCTTCGCGAGATCAAGGGGTTCCCCGTCAACAAGCGCCCGATTATGGAAAAAATCCATCCTCGCCGCCTTGGATTCGCATCCGTCGATGGAGACCGGCCCATCGAGAAAGAGGCTGAGTTTATCCTTCTCGCGAGAAAAAACATCCTGCCACACCAGCGTCTCATCGCCGATGCGAATCTCCACCTCGTCACCCGCCCGTCGCCACTCAAAAGACTCTCCATCGGGAAAACGGTGCCGGATTTTTCCAAAAGCCAACTTGCCTCCCTCGACCACCAAAAAAACCACCCCAAATCCAACCACCGCACCCGCGATCGAGAGCCCCCCTGCAAGCAGACGCGAGCCGGTTCCCATCAGTTCCGGCACCGCCAGGCACAGTGCCACCCCAAGCATCGTCCCGCCCAGCGTGATCTCGTCGGGGATGATGAAATGCTCCAGATCGATGAAGGTCGCCGCCACAAGCAGGGCCAGAAATGCCCAATAGGCGATGCTCTGCGGATACCCAAAAAACTGCCACGATGCCGTAAAGAGCCCGGCTGTGAGCAACTCAACGATGAGGTATCGGACTGGTATGGGCGCCTTGCAACCGGCACAGCGTCCCCGCAAAAAAATCCAACTCAGAATGGGGATATTCTCATACCAAGGAATCACCTTGTTGCAGCTTGGACAAAACGAGCGGCGGGGATTGAGCAACCCAACCCCGCGTGGCATCCGGTGGATACACGCGTTTAAAAACGACCCCACCACCGCGCCCAGCACGGCGGAGAAAATCGTAAAAACAAGGGTCATTCCTTCTCCAAGCCAGGCTCCACTAATTCGCAAATGACGTGGAGCAGGAACTTATGAGCTTCTTGAATGCGCGCGGTGACCGATCCCTGCACTTGGATTTCGATATCAGCCGCGCCCTTGGTGAACCCCCCGCCTTTGCCGAGCATGACGATTGTTTTCACGCCAAGACGCTTGGCTTCCTCGATGGCAGAAAGAACGTTGCGGGATTTTCCACTGGTGGAGAGGCAAATAAGGACGTCTCCCGGCTTGCCATAGGCTCGGACCTGACGGGCAAAAATCTCGTGGAAGACGTAATCGTTGCCGATTGCTGTGAGTAGGCCGCCGTCGGAGCTGAAGGAAATCGCCGGGTAGGGTCGGCGGTCCTCTTGAAAACGACATGTGAACTCGGTCGCAATGTGGGAGGCATCGGCCGCGCTGCCTCCATTGCCACAGAGCATCAGCTTGCCGCCGGATTTGAGGCAGGCCAGCACCAGTGCACCGGCCTCGTTGATCTTTGGCTCAAGGGATTGGAGGGATTGGAAAGTCTCCACAGCCCCCTTCAGGGATTCGGTAAAATGGCTCATGCAAGAGTGGCTACAGGCTCCAGGGTCAGGGCGGGATTGCTGGCGAGCATCGACTTCAATGTCGGCCAACGGCCCTCATCCATATCACTGAAAAGGTGCAGATAGACACAAACATCCACCGCCCCGTGTTTCCCAAGAATCAACTCGACCGCCTTGGCGACGCGATCCGCCGAAGGCTCCGCCGGCAACTCGTCGATGAGACCCTTCCCGTCGTGGGGGATTTCGAGAGCATCCAGAAAGTCGCACACCAATTTCTCATTTTTCCCGAGCGTCCAGACTTGCAGGATTTCCAGGGCGAGGTCGGTGTTTTGGGTTTTTGCCAGCGCTTCGGCCATCCAGCGGTTGCGTTCATTGCGAGGCTTCCGCTCCAAAAAAACAGGACGCAGCTTGCGGCGCGTGGCCAACATCGCGGCGGTGCTGCGGTAGGCATTGCGTTCGTTCTCGGCAAGCCAGTTCAGAACGTCCGAGGCTTGTTCCGCCGTCAGCCGTCCAAATATCTCAGTTGCTGTCATCGTGCGGGCAGTTTATCCAGCGAGGCGTCGGGCCAGTCAAGCTCCCACCGTCAGCTTGCCGTGGGCAGAACGTTTTTATAGCGTCGGCTGGATGCGGTTTCTTTTCATCAAGCTGCGCCATATCGGGGACTCGCTGTTGCTTACGCCCACCATTCTCGGCACGAAGGAAAAATTTCCCGATGCCGAGATCTGGGTGCTGGTGAGGAAGTCGTGCGACGGGATTCTGGCGGGATGTGCGGAGATCGATCGCCTGCTGTGCACGGCGAATCCCGATGCATCGAAGCGCCGTGGCAGCGAATTCTTCGACGACCTCAAGCTTCTCGCCCTGCTTCGCCGCACCCGGTTCGACCACGTGTTTGAGCTGACCGATAGCGATCGTGCCCGTTGGTTCGCCATTGCAGCCCGCGCACGCCATCGTTCCACCAACCAGCACCGCAGCCTGCGGTGGTTCTGGCGACCGTTTTTTGACACGATCTGCACCACTAATCGCTACCCCCGGCACCAAGTGATTCGCGATTACATCTGCCCGCAGGAAGTCCTGGCGCTCCCCAGCGAGCCGGGCGGCATGCGGTTTGCCAAGGAGCGGATGCAGCCGTGGCCTGAAGCCGAGAACCTTGCTCCCGGTTCCTATGCGGTGATTCATCTCCATACCCGCTGGGAGCGCAAGGCATGGCCGATCGATCGTTGGAAATTACTCATCCCCCACCTTCTGGAAATGGTTCCACGGATCATCCTCAGCTGCGGTCCCGCACCGGAGGAGATGGCATCCGCCAAAGCGCTCAGCGAAACCTTCGAAGGCCGCGTGATCCCCACCCAAGGAAAAGCAAACTGGCGCCAACTGGCTTGGATTCTCAGCCGTTCCGCATTTTTTGTGGGTGTCGATACCGCTGCCATGCACCTGGCGGCAGCGGTTGGTTGCCCGACGGTCGCGCTCTTTGGCCCCTCCCCCGCCTATGAATACCATCCGTGGAAAGTCCGTCATTGGATGATCAAGCCCCAGGATTGGTTGTCGCCAGAGCAGGTGAAGCAAATCCATCGCGATGATTTGATGAAAGAAATCCCGGTCGACCGCGTTTTGACTGCGTGCCGAGAGGCTTTTGATGCAGCCAGCCGGTGCGATTGAACTTGAACGATTCGCGTTCCCGTCGCAAAAGAGCCGTCCAATGAACGCAACCACGGTGGATAAAACCGTTCAGCTTACCGAAGATAACTGGCAACACGAGCTCGCCGCCGCTTGCCGCAAAGTCCAACTTGGCCGTGGACGTGTGGTCCTTTGCATCACCGGACGTGCCGGATCCGGCAAATCTTCGCTTGGAAAGACGATACGTAAAAAAGGCCTTCCCGGCATCCCTCCGTCCCGCATTGCCGTGGTGGATGACGGGGTGCTCTCGGTGCCCCTGCTCGGGATTTTCAATCGACGCATTCGTCACAAATCCTCCGAGCGCGACGAACTAGCGCCCTTCGAGCCCCACCTTCGCTCCAAGTCACTGCTCGTCTACATCGCCAGTCAGCCGGAAAAACGGCTCAGCCGCTGCGACTTGCTATTGAACCTCCGCTGTTCCGACGATGAGCGTCTCCGCCGCCTCCGTGAAAGAAACACCGATGGAGACAAGCGTTTTATGAAAACCGCCCAGCTTCCGGAGATCTCTCCCATCGAGGCGCAATCGGTTTTTGATTTGGTGACCGGGTAAGTTTCCCGACGCATTCGCTCATTGCAAAAAAATTGCGTCCCGATTGAATCCGCCCCGTGACATTCACAAATAAAATACGCCATTGGATGGGCAGGTTGCTTGGCTTGACCGAACTCCGGGCCGTGCGGATCGCCATTTTTATTTGGAGTGTCTACGCCATTGTCATCGCGGGGATCGTCGCCGTTCAACCAGACCGTCGCACGGTGACGCCGGAATATCGCGAGGCCTCCGTGGAGTGGTGGAGCGGGAGAGCAATCTATGAGGAGCGGATGCACGGGTATCTCTACCTCCCCCACTGCGCGATTCTTTACACCCCCTACGCGATGCTGCCGGAGCGCCTTGGTGAGCCACTTTGGCGCTTGACCGGTTTGGGACTCTTCGCGTGGTCGCTCTGGAGACTCTGTGGCATTTTTGGCGGGGATCGCCGAAGATTGCTTTTTCTCGTGGCAACAGTCGCCGCGCTGCCAGCGAGCTTTTCATCCGCACGTAATGGCCAAGCCAACCTACCGATGGCGGCCCTCTTGGCGATGGCGGCTGTCGACTTGGGTCTCAAGGCGTGGAATAAAACCACATTTTCCCTGCTGCTCACCCTCGCCCTCAAGCCTCTGGGAGTGGTCCCCTGCTTGCTCGCTGGGGCTTGCCATTTCAAGCCAATGGGATGGCGGTTATTGGCGGGTATCGTCCTACTGGGAGCCGCCAGTTTTATTCATAAAAACCCATCGTTTGTAGCTGATCAGTATACTCTTTTCGTTAATACAATGATGGTCGCTGGCAAGCCGAATCAGACTAGGTTCTGTGACTTCAACGGCATGCTCCTCTTTTTCGATTTCAAGCTCCCTGCGCTCTGGGTGACGGGCATCCGAGTGCTTGCCGCAGCCGCCACGTTGGGGGTGGCCTGGCTCGCAACCCGCCGATATGACTCGGCACGCGGGGCTTTTGTTTGCCTCATGCTGAGCGCATGGTATCTGCTCCTTTTTAATCCCCGCACGGAGACGAACTCCTATGTTTTACTGGCCCCATTCGTAGGCATCTTGGTGGCCTCTGCGATAAGAAATCCACAGCATGTGGGACGCCTTGTCGCACTTGTTGTTTATGCGGCGATTCTCTCCTGTGAAAATTGGGGACCGCTTCACAAGCTGACCAATCTTTGGTTGAAGGCGGCGGCCTCTCTGGTTTTTGGAGGATTTCTCTTTGCCGACGTTTTACGGGGGCGTGATCCCCTCGGTTTGGTGGCGGGAAATCCTAAAAACTAAGATTTCCCGTCTATCGGGAATCTGCCACGCCTGAGCGCAGGAAGCGGAGGGTCGCACCGGGATCGCCGTTATTTTTTTGAATTTCCGCAAGAAATGCCGGGAGCGGGATTTTGTATTCGCGCAGGAAAGCCCGGTCGCCGCAACAGCCATACATGATTTCCGGGCACAGGCTACCTTCGAGGAAGCACTGGGCTTTTCGGATAATGCGTGGCAGCCAGGCCACGCCATCAAAAGCCGCGCTCTTGGGAGGCAAATCAGACTCCTGCACTTCGCGAGGGGCGGACTTCCCTCCAAGCACATCGCGGAAGTGATCCATCCTCATTGCCGCCAGTTCGAGAAATGTATCCAGTGATGGCTCGCCGTAGCGACTGAGATCGTCCACACAATCGTAGAGGAATTGCGGCGAAATCCCGAGAGGGCGCAACATGGCGAGGCTGGGAGCGGGGAGAATCGATTCGGCGAAACGGCAGCCCGCCTTGTAGTTGGCCATGGCATCGGCATGGAGTTGGAGCAACAGAGTGTGTTCGCTGGAATTCATGTCGGTTCACTTTTTGATTGAGAGTCGCCTTGCTCGAGGAAACGCACACGGCGGTCGAGCCGGGGTAGCAGGATCGTGAGGGTCAGTCCCCGACCGGGCGAACTCTCCAGGATCACCTCACCGCCATGGGCACGCACAATCCGTCGCACGATGAGCAAGCCAAGACCATTGCCGCCAGACTTTGTGGTGAAGTAAGGCTCGAAAATCCTGGTGATATTCTCGGGAGAAATGCCCCCGCCCGTATCGGCAAAGACAATGCTCACATGGGTGGCATCTGCCGCTGTGGTGACTCGCAGGATGCCGCCCGACTTCATCGCCTGGAAGGCATTCCGGCAAATGTTGTAAAAAGCCTGCTTGATCTGGTCGCGGTCCAGCTGCAGGAGGGGCAGATTTTTGGTAAACTGCTTCTCGACCAGGATATCGCGGTCCTGGATTTCAACGGCGAGAAACTCCAGCACCTCATCGAGGATTTTGTTGATTGCCGCCGGCTCGAGCTGGAGGGCTTGGGGACGGATGGCGCGAAGAAACTGGGTGATGATGTTGTCCAGACGGGCGACCTCGGTTCGTGCGACATTCACGGACTCCTCCAGAGCGGTGCGCAGTTTTGGAGGAGCCTTGCGCAGATTGCGCTGCATGAGCTGGAGGTGAATGTTGAGCGAATTGAGCGGATTCCCGATCTCATGGGCCACCCCGGCGGCAAGCATCGTGAGTGCCGAGAAACGCTCGACCTCGATCGTTTCCTGCGTGGCGCGGTGAGTTTGAGTGATATCGCGGAGGATGAGGGCCAGACCGGCCGTCTCGGGACCGGTCCCGTCGGCACCGTCGCTCATCAGGGGAACGACGTAGAAATTAAGAAGCCGGTTTTCCGGATAGAAGACCTCCAGGTCACGGCTCACGATCTCATTGCGGGGACTGCCGAGGGCGTCCCACTCGATCCCGCGCACCACCTCGGCCAAGGGCTTGCCCACACTGGTGTCGGCTTCGATACCGAAAAACCCACAGGCGGCCCGGTTGAGGTAGAGAATGCGGCCGTTGGGATTGGTGACGATCACGCCCTCGAGGATGGCGTTGAAGATAGTTTCCAGGAACCCCTTCTCACGCGCTATTTCGACGAGGTAGTTTTGCACCTCGCCGGGTTGCACGAGCGGTAGGCGCTCGATGAGTTTGTCGAGAAATCCGCGTTTCATTTTGCAGCAGCCATTCTCCACTGAACCGCCTGTTCCTGCACGGCGAAACGCACAAACCCGCGTCCGCCGGGGTGACCATTGCCGGAGATTCCCCAACCTCCGAAAGGAAGTGTGGAGGGAGAGAAGGTGGTGGGCAGGTTGTGGTAAAGATTGCCAACCGAGAGGTGGGCGCCAAAGCGGTGGAAGTCGGCCTCGTTTTCGGTAAAGACGCTCGCGGTGAGGCCGAAGGGCCATGCCTCGTGGCGGGTGATGGCTTGGTCGATGCCATCAAAAACCTCGATCACCAGAATCGGAGCGAAGCTCTCGCTGGTGGCAAGCGGCGACTCGTCCAGAGCCGAGGTGTCGTCGGCGAGCACCACGGCCGGCAGCACGTAGTATCCGTGCTGTTGCTTGTCGTTCATTTCGAGAATTCCCCCAGGTAAAATCCAATCGCCGACAGCTTCGGAGACGAGACGCTCATAGCGCTCGTGGGCGGCAAAGCTGATGAGCGGTCCGAGCGTGGTCGATTCCTCCAGTGGATCGCCGGGTTGGTATCGGGCGATTGCGGTCACAAGTTTTTCAATGAAAAGCCGGGAGACGTTTCCATCCACCAAAACGCGGGACGTGGCATTGCAGCGTTGCCCGGCCGTGAAGCACATGCCATCGGCCACCGCCTCCGCTGCCAGATCGAGATCGGCATTCGCACAGACGACGACTGTGTTTTTGCCACCGAGTTCCAGCGCGAGGGATTTTGAGTAATCCTCGGCCAATTCCCTTGCCAAGGAGCGGCCCACGGGAACGGATCCCGTAAAGCACACGGAGCGCACCATGGGATCGAGGCACAGCATCCGCCCTATGTCACCGCATCCATTGACCATCTCAAAGACGCCCTCCGGCAGCGCGGACTGCATCGCTGCCGCATAGGCAGCCCCCACATTGGCGGCAAGGGGAGATGGTTTGAAGATCACCGTATTGCCGGCGAGCAGGTAGGAAACAGTGGCACCGTGTCCCAAATGCACAGGAAAGTTGAATGGAGCGATGACGGCTGCAGGGCCCCGTGGTTGCAGGCGGATCGAGGCGGGATGCGGGCCATCATTCACAGTGATGTCGCGGAGGTGTTTCTCGCCGTCCTGAAAAACGAGGTCGAATTTTGCAATACTTGCAGCCATTTCGAGACGGGCTTCGCGGAGTGGCTTGCCCGTTTCGGCGGAGATGAGGGCTGCGAGTTCGTAGCTTTTTTCAACCAGGTTTTCCCGGCATTTCTCAAGTGCCGCCCGGCGCTCCTCCAGGGACGATCCTCTCCAGCTTGGAAAAGCTGCGGACGACATGGCAACAGACCTGCCGACATCGCCGACATGCGTCTCGGGAAACAAATGGGCCAAATTGCCAGGCGAGGCGTTGCTCCAGCTTTTAGGTTCGGAGGACATGCTTAGAGCCTGCTCTCACAGGCACCAAATCTCAATGAGTTTCAGCCCCGGGAGGAGATGTCTTCGAGCCTCGAGGGAGTTGTCCCTCGTTGCCGCCAGTTGCTACGCACCGGCACCTTTTATGAATGATTAATCGGGATGAAGCTCACGATCACCCCGGTGCGATCACCATCTTTTCGGATGAATGGAGTGGCCCTCATGAGCAACGTCTCTGAATTTAATCCCGAGATGGAGGATTCTATTTTTTTGGCACCGTCCAGAATGCTGCGTGCGGCTTCGGCGGCGGTGACAAGAAGGGGATGCGCGAGTTCCGTGATTTTGCGCCCCACGTCACCGGTCAAGAGACCGGTTTTTTCAGCCGCAGTGGGCGTGAAACGGCGAACGCACAAATCCAGATCGAGGAAAATGGTGGCGATTCCGGTGCTGACGATGAAGTTGTCCAGATCCTCGTTGGCATTGGTGAGTTCGGTGATCTTGTTTTGATAGTCGAAGTTGAGGGTTTGAAGTTCCTCGTTCACGCTCTCGAGTTCCTCATTGGTGCTCTGGAGTTCCTCATTCGAGGCTTGCAGCTCCTCATTCGATGTTTGGAGTTCTTCGTTGGATGCCTCTAGCTCCTCGACAGCGGACTTTAACCTGCTGCGGTTGTAGCGGGCTTCTTCCTCGAGATCGGTGATGCGTTGCAGGCTCTCCTTGAGGCCGAATGCCGATTGCTCGATATCGGGGCCCTTTTCGACCTGCTCAATATAAACGAGCAGAAAAGTCTGGTCGCTGGTTGATGGCTGGAAGGACTCCACCAGCAGACTTACGGCCCCACCCTCCCCGCTCTCTTCGAGGGAGATCGGACTGTATCGAAAGGGTTGATTGTCGTTCAAAACCTTTGACGCCGCATTTGAAAAAGCAACAGAGAGCGTCTTGGGGAGCATGTCGGCAAGATTGATGCTCGCACGCCCCTTGTTCATCATCGCGTATTTGCTGGGCTCGCCGAAACTGTAGAGGATCTCCTGCTTGCTATTGAGCACAAAACACGTTCGTGCCGAGCGCGATAAAATTCTATTGGTGAAAGCCTCAACAAGGCGTGATCCTGCCGGCTCGGGGGGTTGGCGAGGCATGGTATTATCTGTATATACCGAATTCTGGGAAGTGCCAACAGAAGTATACGGCATCGTATCCGGAAGCATGAGGGGGGATACCGTTTTTTTATAAAAAATGTGGGACTTCAGGTCGACCGGAGCGAAGTCATCGCTCATCTCACCAACCGTCTCGCTCATGCCAAGCATCAACACCCCGCCCAAGCGCAGTGAAAAATGCATGATCGAGAGCATCCGCTGCTGGGCATGTGGCTGCATGTAAATGAGCAGATTCCGGCAGCTGATAAAATCCATCCGCGTGAACGGTGGGTCCTTGAGGATGTTGTGTCTGGCAAAAACAATCCGTTCGCGAATCGACCGGGTGATCTGGTAGCCCCCGCCTTGGGGGGTGAAATATTTTTTAAGAATGCCCTCGGGGAGTTCTTTGGCTATCGATGCGGGATAGAGTCCCTGCCCCGCGATAGCAATCGCGTGGCGGTCCAGATCGGTAGCAAAGATTTTGCAGGGATAACCAGGCTCGCCCAGCTCTTGGAGGGCTTCTTCCAGTAGAAAGCTGATGGTATAAACCTCCTGTCCAGTCGCGCAGCCGGGCACCCAAAATCGCAAAGGCCGTCCCCTCGCCTCGCGCACGATCCCTGGGAGCACGCTGTCTCGCAGTCGCTCAAAGGCTGCCGGATCGCGGAAAAATCCTGTCACACTGATGAGCATATCGTTTGCGAGATTTTCACACTCTGCAGGATTTTTTAGAAGTAGGGCCACGTAGTCGGCAAATTCGGAAATCCGGCAAATAGCCATGCGGCGTTCGATGCGCCGCCTGACGCTTTCTTTTTTATAGGCGCTCAGATCCAAGCCGGTATGCCTTTTTAGAATGGAGAAAAGTTGTCCCTGCAAGCCGAGCACACCGTCCTCTGGTGGTGAAGAAGCGGGTGGCCTGGTAACAACCTTGTGTTCCAGTAGTCGCATCAACTCATTAGCGAGACAGGAAGGCGGTAAAACAACATCTGCCACACCGGCGATGATGGCGCTCTCCGGTATGCCCGAAAATTGGGCGGCATCGGGAGACTCCACGAGCACCAACCCGCCGGCTTCCTTTATGATCCTTGCTCCCAAGGTGCCGTCACTGCCAGTCCCCGAGAGTAGAACGGCCATCGCATTCTCACCTGCTGCCGAGGCCACTGATTTGAACAGCTCATCGATTGCCACTGGCCGAAGGCTTTGCTTTGACTCATTGCCAACAATAAAGTGTCCGTTCGCGATCGAGAGATTCTCATGATGCGGGAGGATAAAAATTTTACCCGGCTCGATCGGCATGCCTGATACAGCGTTGCAGGGCGGCACAGCGGTGGAGGTTGCAAGCAAATCGGGCAAATGGCTTACCCCATCGGCAGGAAAGTGCTGCTCCACGATGAAGGCCGCCTGAAAATCTGCTGGAATCGACTTAAAGAAGTCGATCAATGCCTGGAGTCCTCCAGCCGAGCAACCTACGGCAACCACAGGGAATGGGATCCCGGGCTGCTTGTCGCCATTTTTGGGATGATCGCTCTGACTCATTTACGCTTTCATAGCAACATCTGCTTGCTCCGTCATGCTTTGTCTTGTCGACCACGAGGCGGCCAGCGCAATGAGTTCGGAAATCTTGTCGGCATGGAGTTTTTCTTTAATGCGGGAGCGGTGGGTATCGACTGTCTTGGGACTCATATTCAGTCTCTTCGCAATTCTACCCGTGGTCACTCCCTCACCGATGAGCTTAAAGACCTCGAATTCACGCGGGCTCAATGCATCGATGCCCGTTTGCTTCTTCTTGGATCGGTTGCTGAGAAATTCCAGCAACTGCCCTGAGACCCCCTGGCTCACATAGATACGCCCTTGCAACACGGTCCTGATAGCCTCCAAAACCTTGTCGCTATGTTCACTTTTCATGACGTATCCCCTCGCCCCGATCTCAAGAGCGCGGCGTGCATAGGTATTCTCGGAGTGCATCGAGAGGATCAACACGGGGATGGAGGGGCAACGGGATTGCAAATCCTGGACGAGTTCAAATCCACTCCTCCCCGGCAAGGTCACATCGGAGAGAACCAGTGAGGGGGAATTCTTGATCGCGGCATCCAGAGCCGCACCGGCGTTGTCAGCTTCGCCACAAACCGCGAGATCGGGCTCGCTGCTGATCATGAGGTTCAGACCCATTCGGGTCGTTGGATGGTCTTCTACTATGAGTATCCGGTGCTTCTGTTTTGAGGTTTTCGACATGATGATTTTTTTTAAAAACGCAAACGACATTGGTGCCCCCGCTTTCGGGACTTAAGATGGAGACGGTGCCACGGATGAGATCCGCCCGGTGCCTCATGATTTTGAGGCCCATTCCATTGCCATTGCCGTTACCGTTGGTTTTTTTGATCTGCTCGGGTGGGATTCCTCGCCCATTATCGGCAATGGTAAGAACGGCATCTGTTTCGGAAAAATCGAGTCCAACCCGAATCTCTTTGGCATCGCCGTGTTTGATAGCGTTTTGGATCGCCTCTTGGGTAATACGATAAATGTTCAATGCCCTGTCGAGATCCATGGGAGGCAAGTCGCCATTTTTCTCGAAATGGCAATCAACCTGATAGAGGGTCTTGGACAAGCCGACCAATTCCTCAAGTGCGGAGGTGAGGTTGCCTTGTTCCAATTCGAGCGGAGCGAGACCTCTCGAGAGCATTCGGGTGTGATGGATCGCACGCACCACCGACTCGGCGATTTGATTCAGCTTCTCACGGAGAACCGTTTTTTTACCAAGGCGCTTGGTAATCGCCTCGACGGAGTAGCGTATGCCGGCAAGTTCCTGGCAGATGCCGTCGTGCAAGTCATGTCCGATGCGGCGGTGCTCCCGCTCGCTGATCTTCACCAGATCCATCTCGAGTTGAATGCGGGCGGCGATCACGCGTTGCAACTCTTCATTAGCGCCACGCAGCATTGTCGTGCGCTCGAGGAGGGTTTGCTCCAACTCTTTGTTTATTTTCAGGAGATCCTTCTGGTTCTGTTCACGATCGGTCACATCGTTCACGAAACAAAGCACCGAGCGGGAACGCCCGTCATCATCCATCATCGAAGAGAGATACCACTCGCCATAGGCGACGTTCCCGCAGCGGCGGATAAAGCGACTCAGCACAAAGTCACTGGCCTGCTGACCGCTGCGCAGTCTCTCATAGGCCGCCTCGAAGACAGGACGATCCTCTGGGTAAATAAGCGAGAGACAGCTAATGATGCGGTCGTCAGTGGTAGTAGGATTCCAGCCAAAAATCTCTTCGGCTTTGTGATTCCAGGTAAGGCACTGCCCATCGGCTGAAAACTCCAACACGGCCAGTGGCGAGTTGTTGGCATGGTAGAGGAGACGTTGTGTTGCCTCATTCAAGTGCTTTTCGTGGAGTTGCTTGAAAGTCACATCGCGGGCCGTTGCGATCATTGAAGATGCTTCCTTGCCACGAATCACCTCTGGTGCCGTTCGCACATGGTAATGCTTTGAATCCGAACTAATCTTGCACTCAAACTCCCGCTCTAGTTTAGCCTGAGCACTTACCGTTTGAATGGCTAAACTCGTCCAGAATGCTCCCAATTCGGGGATCAGGCCTAATTCAGCAGATGTTTTGCCGATTAGAAATTTGGCGGGCACACCGAGCATCTCCACCACCCGCTCGTTTGCATAAATAAACCGTCCATCCCCATCCATGCGGACCACGATGTCCGGAGACTGATCAGCCAAAATGCGAAACTGCTGCTCACTAAGGCGGAGATTTTCGGCAATGGTTGCTTTTTCCAAGGCCATTTGCAGTTGGGCTTCGATATGAACCTGCTTGAACGGCTTAACGATGTAGCCCAGTGGTTCACAGGCTTTGGCTCTTGCCAAGATATCATCCCGCAAGTTGTCGATAAGAAACATCGTCGGCGTCTTTTTTTGTTTCATTATCGCCTCGGCCACTTCAATCCCCTCACCAACCTCGATATCAATAATCAGAAAATCTGGGTCTTGATTCTTGGCAGCCTGTAAGGCACTTTGCAGATCTTTAGTGACGGCACAGACCGAGTGCCCGGCACGCTCCAAACACTGCACAATATCGGAAGCCACCGATGCATCGTCCACCATGATGAGAATCTTGGACTTAATCATTTTCCATTTACCTCCAGCGCGTTTGAAAGTTTGAAATGATGACTGAGAAACAAGGGGGAAATCATGTGTTAATATGTTTGCTGCACTATGAATATCAATGATTTGAATTTCATAGAGGTTAGAAAAGGAATAACTCCGTTCATGTGGGGATCAGCAAAAGGAGTCAAAGTAATGTCTACCTCATAGACATAATACAATCGTAAAACACCAATCCGCTCACGTCGCGTTATATTACTAATTCTTTACCCTCTCTGGAGCCATTTAGTGAAAGACTGGAATTGAGGCGAAAACGCATCTCGACTCCAAAATCCTCAATCAGATCAAACGCACATAAATCTTCCGACAAGCGATTCGCTTGGAGTTCACCAGGGCGCCAATCCTCGATGATCGACTCAGCCTGGCACAGGGCATTGCCGAGCATCGGGAATAACGGCGAGGCTTTGGCAAGATCCGTGGGATCGAACTCCGGATGAAAAAACAAATCGATATTGAAAGGTGATTTTTCACGTAGAAAGGCGGCGATGGACAAAGCTCCGCTTGGCGGGCAATCGCCGAAGATCGCCAAAACCGAGCAGCGTCGATTTTTCTTCACCCACAACCAGGAATCCACCCAGTGACGAAATGATGGAGCCACACTATCCCGTCCGTTGGCCGACACGATCACCACATCGGCGACAGCGGATGTCGATGCGGCCAATGCACGGTTTTCCTCTACATCAAGAACAGACATCTTCCACACATGCATCTTGAGAACGACATCATCGTTCAATTCCGCGCGGAGGAATTCGCAGGCGCGGAGAGCGCGGGCGGCAGAAACAACATTCTCATAAAGGACCACAATATGAAATTTCCGCTGACGGGAATGAGGGGCCGCTATCTCGATGCATTGTTTGATGAGGTTGTCCATTTGGTGAATTGGGGTTGGGTTTCGATTTTTTAAAAACTCACCCGCACGCCATGCTGGCGACGGGTGCGTCTCGGGTGCTGTTATCTTTTGCCAGTGTAAAAGGGTCTATGGGGTGATTACCCCTCACATCGCCAATCCGCTCTGGCAGTTGGTTAGCAGCCATTCTGGGGTCATCACCCGATGGTAGCGGTAGACCGGGGCGACTTATCTGTTGGGTCTATGAGCAATATCCCACACCCGTCATCCCATGCCTCTAACGAGGATCAAATAGAACTCTTCGACATCGTCCCAGACCGGCCTCTTGACTCGGAATGGTCGACCGATTGGGACACCGATCCGGATGGAATTGCAAAGTGGTTGGGCACCCAATCCGACGAACAACTCCGACTGCTGCTGGAAACCGTCTCAAGAAACACTGGCGTCAAAGGCATATGACATCCACCGCACAAATCAAACCGGAGTCAGTCGATAGCGCCTCACAATTCACTGTCTTGCACGCACCGGAAAAGGCCAAGCCGAGCGGGGCGCAGAAAACAATCGCCGATCTCTTTGCTAAGGCGGACATCGAAATCAACGGCGTTCGCCCCTGCGACATCAGGGTGCATGACGAGCGTTTTTACCGCCGCGTGCTTAGCGACGGCACCCTTGGATTTGGCGAAGCCTACATGGATGGGTGGTGGGACTGCGATGACCTCGAGGAGCTTTGCTACCGGGCGATCCGCAGCCGCATCCACACAAACTTCCGTCCCAACCTCCGGGCCATCGTGGAAATAACGCTCTCCATCCTGCTCAATCTCCAAACCAAATCCCGCGCACGGGTGGTGGGTCGCAGACACTACGACCTCGGCAATGATTTCTTCGGCGCAATGCTCGATCCCTCGATGCAGTATTCCTGCGCCTACTTCAAAGACACCACCGACCTCGCGACCGCACAGGAGCTGAAAATGGAGCTCATCTGCAAAAAACTCGGTCTTCAGCCCGGCATGAAGCTGTTGGATATCGGGTGCGGCTGGGGCGGGCTGGCCAAGTTTGCCGCCGAAAACCACGGCTGCGAAGTCGTTGGCATCACCATCTCCGAAGAGCAAAAACGCTATGCCGAAACTGTCTGCGCCGACCTCCCGGTCGATATCCGACTCGAAGATTATCGCGATGTGGAAGGGGAATTCGACCGCATCGTGAGTGTCGGCATGCTCGAGCATGTGGGGCACAAAAACTACCGCACCTACATGAAGACCGTGCGCCATCTTCTTAAAAAAGAAGGCCTCTTCCTGTGCCACAGCATTACCACAAATGAAATGAGCAAAACGTGCGACCGCTGGATCTCACGCTACATTTTTGCAAATTCCGCCCTCCCCACCGCGTCGCAGGTGCTGCAAGCCTCCGAAGAATTTTTCGTGAGCGAAGACATGCACAATCTGGGTCAATACTACGTGCCAACCCTGCGGGCCTGGGAGGCGGGATTCATGAAGTCACGGGAGGAATTCCGGCTTCGCTACGGCGAGGAATTTGTGCGGATGTGGAGGCTCTATCTGCTGAGCTGCTCCGGCGCGTTCCGCGCACGCAGCCTGCAGGTTTTCCAATTCCTGTTTTCTCCCGAGGGCGTGGAGGGATCGCATCCTCTCCGCTTCTCCTAATTCATCTCCTAAACCCTCTCCAATACTGCCTCGCCGGACATCGGGGCATCACCCCATACCGCGCCGGCGAGGCACTCCATACTTTGGTATCCGATGAAAAAACCATCCACTAAACAACTCTTACAATCGCTCCTTGCGGCCATTGTTTCGCTCCCCCTCATACAGGGCATGGCCCCCGATGCTTCAGCGGCGACAATGCGCCCCTTGCAGGCAGCGACTTTTCAAGTTCCCGTAGTATCTCCCGACTCGGGACGACTGGAGGGCGTGCTCGCAAAAAAGGATTTCACATTCCGCTTGCCAGAGCATGTGCGAGTCGAGCCGGGCAGCGAGATCCAACTCCATTACCGAAGCTCGGAGATTCTCGATCCCGATGTCTCCACACTCACCGTTTTGCTGAACGGACAGCAACTCGGAAGCACCCGGGTGGTTTCCGCCCAACCCCAAGATCAAGCTCAGGTGCGGGGGGCAAATTCCTCATCGTGGAAGCTCGCCATCCCAGACGGTCTTCTCAAGACAGGGTGGAACCAGTTTTCCGTTCGTTGCCTGCTCCAGACCACACAGGTGCACTGCCGCGATGTGGACAATCCAGCTTCATGGCTGGAAATCGATCCCTCGAGCAGCTTGAGCGTGTCGTTTTCAAAAATGCCCTTGAGCACGGATTTCCAAAAATTCCCGGACTCGCTCACCGAACCGTTGCTCATGCAGCTTGAGGATTTCAAGGCGACTGGGAACGCAAGAACGGCATCACCCGTTGTCTCAATACTCGTCCCCCTCGATGCGGGAGACACGGAACTCAGGGCTTTTCTCATAAGTGCCGCCCGCTTAGGGCAGACCCTCTACACGCCCGCCGAGGCGGTTGCTGTAAGGGACGTTATGGAATTCGAGAGGGAATCCGCGATGACAAATGGCATTCTCATTGGAACCAAAAGGGATCTGGCGACAGTGGACCTGCCTGCGGAATTGGCCGCCTCGATTGCATCGCTTGAAGCCGGCGCTGGATTCCTTGCCGAGACGATCATAGGTAATCCGGCGACAAACCAGCGCCGCTGGATCATCGTAAGCGGTGGCGATAGCGAGGGCCTCGAAAAAGCCGCTCTCACGCTGGGCAGCAGCGCCGCCATGCGCAATGCGCCGGCGAACCCGTGGGTCATCACCGAGACCCCCACCATTTCCCCGCTAGTGGAAAGGCTTGCCCATCCCGCAAATGGCGCCGTGTCGCTGGCCTCTCTCTATGATGGAGGAATCCTGCTGCGCGGACTCTTCCGAAACAGCGCCACCCGGCAATTCGCATTTCCTCCAGGCTACGAGACCGCCGAGGGGAGCTATCTCGACCTGGATTTCACTCACGCCAGCAACCTCGAAAAAACATCCGCCTTTGAGGTGAAACTCAACGACAGACTCGTCGGCAGCGTGGACCTAGATCCGCTGAATTCCGAGACGGTGAAACACCGAATGACAATACCAGCGGGGATTCCCGGCCTCGATCCATCGCTTATCACCGTTTCGAGTTACATGGACATTGGCTCGGTGGATTGCGCCCACCGTGCGGAGGAGCGGGCATGGCTGAACATTTCCGGTGAGTCTCAGGTGCAAATAAAAACCTCGCCGCTGCGAATCGAGGATCTCTCCCGTCTCAATCTCATCTGCCTCCGCGATGCCTTTCTCCGGCGGGCGGCGATCATTGTTCCCTCGGAACCAAGTCTCGAACGCAACGACATGTTAAAGATCGTGGGGCTCCACCTCGGCAGCATGCTGTCCACAATGCCGGTCCTGTGGCCTGAGGTAGCCACCTACGGCATTGGATTTCCCGCCGCGAGTGCACGCGTTGTGAACCGCTCCGGGCTGATTCTTGGCTCGGCACTAGGTTGGAGTGATGCATTCTCCAAAAGCCCCCGCCTTGCCATCGAGGAATCCGATACGGGATTCGACAGCGTTAGCATTCGCGGGGAAAAAATACGAAGAGCCGATGTGGATCCGACCCTGAGCTTTGTTCAAATGATCCCTTCTCCGTGGAGCAATGGTGAAATGTTTGCCGGTATCGGCGCACTGGAGGACTTCGGCGGCATTGCCACCATCAAGGTGCTCACCGAATCGGAAACCTATGGACGCCTTGATGGAATGCTCGCCGTGGTGGACGCCACCGGACGTGTGATCAACTACGAGGCGCGCCTGACCGAGCAGGGCGGACGACAGGCGCGGTTGCAGCAGGGCAATTTTAGAGACGCCGGATCGTTCACATCCCACGAAAAAGCAGCCGAAAAAGCGGAGGCCGGGATTGATGGCTCAACCCTCGGCGCGTGGATCATCGCGGCGGGAGTGATCGCACTCGGCGGATTGATAGCTCTCCAGCGGATCATTGCACGCCAGCGCAGGGAACACCGCGAAAAGGGCGATCTGTAACCATCCGGTTGAACCCTTTTTTTAACTATGAACCAGGAACCAACCATTTTTCGACAATCGACATCATTTCTCCCCTCCCCTGTGGAGGTCGAGCCGATGGACTTCTCTTGCGTGACTTTGAGTGTCTCGCTCATTCGGGCACTGGGTGCTTTCTTTTGCGAAATCCACGGGCTTGTCCCTTTCCACAACGGGAAAATTGGCGTCAATGGCGCCCTGCACCCTGATGTGGCCGCACGGGTATTGGAAATACTCGGCGACGAGGTGCAATTCGCCAGCGACTCACCGGAGGAATTCTTCCGGCTGTGGATGAACTTCGTGCAGCTGCACTTTTCTCAGGACGACCTGCTCGACCATCTCGTCGAGTCAGGTGAACTGGACGAGAATGCCGCTTTGCGTCTCCG
Source organism: Terrimicrobiaceae bacterium (assembly GCA_044352905.1). Lineage (GTDB taxonomy): Bacteria > Verrucomicrobiota > Verrucomicrobiia > Chthoniobacterales > Terrimicrobiaceae > UBA967. The sequence continues at coordinate 231,473 of JBILCY010000002.1, forward strand.
CAACATGAGCCGGGCCGCATTCACTCCCGTGGATCGCTTGCTGGTGGAATTGGAGCTGGCCGCGCCCGAGCGTGTCCACCAGGCACTTTGCGATATCGGAGGTGTGCCCCCGGTGCGTGAATCATGGATCGACGACGATCCCGACGTGCCGGAAATGATGCCTGCCGAGACATTCACACGCATGGGCGTCACTCTCCATCGCGTGTCGGAGCATGGAATTGATTTCCACCTTACCGGTCTTCTTCTGGAAACGGATGCGAGGGAAATCCTACAGCGCTGTGACGGCGCTCCATTTAAATTTGAATTACTTCCACCATGAGCAACAGCCTGAGATTTTCAGAAAAACTAACCGTTGCGATCTTCGTGGGAAGCAGAGCCGAGGCGGTCAAGCTCGCTCCGCTCATCCTTGAACTCGAAGACTCGGACAGTCTGAAGCCTCTCACCATTTGCATTACACACCCCTCCGAAAAGGTGCATGGCATTTTCAGATCATTCGGAATCACGCCCGATCTCCACCTCAATGGGAACGGATCGCCCCTCGTGCGTCCAGAGCCAGAGCCGATGGTCTCCTCGACATTGGCCCAGGTATTGGAGACGCACAAAGTTTCTGCCGTAGTCGTGCAAGGCGACAGCCCGAGCGCATTGGAGGCATCTTATGCGGCGATCCATAAAAGAGTTCCAATCGCCCATGTGGAGGCAGGGCTTCGGACAGGAAACCGGCATGCGCCATTTCCAGAGGAAATAAACCGCTCCATGATCGCACGCCTGGCCGATTGGCACTTTGCGCCAACTTCCGCCCAAGGCGAAACACTCCGCGATGAAAACATCAGCGCGGATTCGATCTTTGTCTGCGGCAATACCGTGGTTGATGCCTTGGAATGGATGCAGGACAAGCTCCGTTGCCGCGAACTTCCAAGCGGTATCGCCAATGGGACTCGCAAGCTAGTGCTCGCAACCTGTCATCGCCGCGAAAATTTCGGCATTCCGATGCGCTCGATCGCGCTTGCGATCAAACATCTCGCGGACGGCCACCCCGACACACACTTCATTCTGCCCATGCATCCCCACCCCGCCGTGCGCGAAGCGATCGTTCCAATTCTAAAAAAACAGAACGGGGTCACTCTCTGCGAGCCTCTGGATTATCCGGAATTTCTCTCCGCTCTACAGCAAGCCTATCTTGTATTAACCGACTCCGGCGGCGTGCAGGAGGAGGCATGCACCCTTGGCAAGCCACTCTTGATCCTACGAAATGAAACCGAGCGAACCGAGGGCATCGACGTTGGTAACCAACGACTCGTAGGCACCCTGGTGCAGGATATTCTCGAAGAGTCCCATGAGTTGTTGGTTAATGAAGACGCCTGCCGAGCGATGAAGATTCCTTCCAACATCTATGGCGACGGGCATGCTTCCGAACGGATTGCCTGCATCCTCGAGGAAAAAATCCAGTCCCCAAACCGCATCGCCAGCTTCCGGAAAGAAGGAAGAACGGAACTAACACTCCTGCACTAAAGTTGAGCGGCTGTCCGTAAAGACAGCCGCTCGGCAAGGCCCGTTGCAGGCAACTGGTATTTTTTAAGCTGGCACTAAAGACCGCTGGGATAGGTCTCCTCGACCTCTCCGGCTTCCCAGTGAGGAGTTCTTTCAAGTGGCTCCACTGCTCTGGTGTGATCGAAGTGGAAAATGGCATCGAACTGCTCGGGCAGGCTGGCCGTGAAATAGTGGCTGGCACGCTCCGTTTCGGGTCTGTAAATGACGCCGATCGCCCTCTCTAGCAAGGGATGCTGAAGGATTTGTGCAGCGGCAGGGTATTCATGCAGATCCAACCAGAAATCCGGAATCTCCGCGTGGTGAAACAGCATCTCGTAACTATGCGTAAGGGCCGGACGCACGAGCTTGCGCTCGACGGGTCCGTCCCAGTCAGATGCCGCCGTTACCGATCCCGTGTAGGTGGTGAATCCGACAAGGAAAGCCTCATCACCGAATCGTTCACGGCAAAGTTGACCGATATTGAACTCTCCACGCCGCCCCATCTGGGTGGCGGCGGCATTGCCGATATGGGAATTGTGAGCCCACACGACGAGACGGGATTTTTCATGGATGCGGTCGAGATGGTTCATCAGCGCCAGCAGGGTATCCATCATGTGCCGATCGCGCAGGTTCCAAGACTTCACATCGCCTTGGAGCATGGTGCGGTAGTAGTTCTCCGCATTGGCGACTACCAGGGCATTTTGCTCTGCGTAAAAATACTCCTCCTCGGCAGCATGCCCGTCGAGGGCGAGATAGGATGCCTTGGCACGGCGAATTTCCGCCAACGCACCCACGACTTCCTCCTCACAGCTCTTGGCCGCGCCAGTGCCGGTGAACAACCCATAGCGCCGTGTGTCTCCGCCGAAATGGTCGAAGCACTCATAACGGCGAAGAAACCTTCTCATCGCCGGAGGGTCGTTTTGTCGCAGGTAATCGACCACCGCTTTGATGGATTCGTTCATGCTGTAGAGGTCCAAGCCGTAGAATCCCGCCTTGGACTCGACGCTCCCGATCGAGTCGTTGTGGTCGCGCAGCCAGCCGACAAAGTCCAGCACGTCGCTGTTGCGCCACATCCATTGAGGAAACCTTTTAAAACCCGAAAGCGCATCGGCTGCCGTGCTATCGGCATTGTCGCCTTTGACGAAGCAATTGACCCTCCAGGCATCGGGCCAATCGGCTTCCACAGCCACCCCGTGGAAACCCGCTTCGGCGATGAGGCGTTGAGTGATCGCCGATCGCGCTGCGTAGAATTCATGGGTCCCATGCGTCGCCTCCCCCAGGAGGACAACACGCGACCCTTTCGCGCGTTCTAGGATGGCGTCGTAGTCTGCCGACCCTCCAGTGAGGGGTTGGGCCGCATGGCGGATGGATTGAACGTCAGTATTCATGCCACCCCCGCCGGTTTGATTTTTGAACCCGTGCGGAGCAATTCATACACGGTGTCATCGTCGATTTGTGAGAAATCCTCATACCATTGCCCCACGCCGTAGAAATCACCCGGCATGATGACAGCCACAAAATCATCGATAAGCGGATGCAACTCCCACTCTGCCGATGGCGGAGCCGCTGGCGTTGCGACGACAATTTTCTCTGCATGCTGCTCGCGCAACACCGCGATGGCGGCACGAATCGTGGAGCCGGTCGCAATCCCGTCGTCCACGAGAATGACCGTCCGCCCGGCCACGGAGAGCTGGCGTCTATTTCCACGATAAATCGCTTCGCGCCGCATGAGTTCCAGCGCCTCGCGTTTCTCCACAGACTCGATCGTCTCGGGGGGAATGCGAAGGCTCTCAAGCACGGCGCGATTGAGGACCCGCACATCGCCACTGGCAATGGCTCCCATGGCAAGCTCTTCGTTGCCGGGAACGCCCAGCTTGCGGACAAGAAGCACATCGAGGGGTGCATGAAGGGCAAGAGCCACTTCATAGGCGACGGGCACTCCGCCCCGTGGCAACCCCATTATGATCACGTCCGGATGGTTGGCATATCGCATGAGCTTGCCGGCAAGGATGCGTCCGGCTTCCGTTCTGTTTTTAAATCTTCCATTCATTTTGCAAAATCGTGTTGAGGGTTGGATGCAGGGTTCACGGCGGTGCCGAGGTGGTGCTCGAACCATCCAGCGGCGAGGTTGGCGACTTTCTCAAGGGCACCAGGTTCCTCGAAGAGGTGTGTTGCCCCCGGAATGATCGCCATTTTGCGAACGCAATGAAGATGCTCGTAGGCATCCCTGTTGAGTTCGAGAACGGCTTCGTCACGTTCGCCGACAATAAGCAATGTCGGCGCCTGAACGCTTTCGAGATACTCGTAGGCGAGGTCGGGACGTCCCCCGCGAGAGACCACGGCGCTGATCTCTTGGCCGAGCATCGCTGCAGCCATGATCGCGGCGGCGGCTCCGGTGCTGGCACCAAAGTAGCCGATATGCGCATGATTTGCGGACGGGTGTTTTTGAATCCAATGGGTGGCATTGATGAGCCTGTCGGTGAGGAAATCGATGTCGAAACGCAGGCGGCCGGTGGTGGCGTCCTCGAGTTCCTCCTCATGACTGAGCAGATCGAGGAGCACCGTGCCGACGCCGGACTCCGCAAGCCTTGAGGCGACAAACTGGTTGCGTCGGCTGTGTCGACTACTGCCGCTGCCGTGCGCGAATAGAACGATTCCAACCGCATCGGCTGGCATTACCCAGACAGCTTCGAGCATTTTGGAATTCACAGGGATCTGGATGACCCCCGAAAAACCATTCTCGGCTTCTTCGATGCGTGTGTGTTTTTTTGAGACGATATTGACCATGGTTGATGGGATGCGCCGGAAGCCGGAGGCTCCTGCTGGCGCTATTGGTATTGAGCGTGGTTGTTTGTATGCGTTCCGTTGATTGGACTGCGTGATCAACAGTGGGTGTGTGGCGCCTGCGCAACAATGGGGTGATTCCCTGCATGAAGAGTTCTCATGCCGCGAATCCGAAGCGATGCCTCACCTCAACGTAGTCCATTTTCAGTGACACGCTGATGAGTCGTGCGGCGATGCGCTCAGCGGCTATGCGGATCATACGGTCCGATGCCACAGGCTCCAGTTCGACCCCATCATGCTTGATCTCCAGTATCCGCGATCCGCTGGAGAGCAACTGCATCAAGAAGCTCTCCGCCTCCACGGGATCATCGGTGTAGTGAATATCGATGCGTTTGTTGTGTTCGGGAAAAACGGTGTAGCTGATTGCGAATTTAGCGAGCATTGGGTGGTTCATAATTGGGCAAGCACTCAAACCCAAAAAGCACCCCTCCGATAAGCTGGGTAAAGACCCCATGGATGGATCGAGGTAATGCCCGCAGCGTTGGCGCGGATCGAAACCACCATCCCACTATGAAACAAAAAAAGAAAAAGCCCCACACCCAGCCGGAAGCAAGGATTCACATTTCAAGAGAAGACCGTGCACGCACCAACGCCGGAAAAACAGTGAACAGCAAGGTGCGCAGCCAAGGCCGCACTGCGGCGGCACTGGAACGAAACGCCCTCGCGGCGCGCACAAGCCATGCGGAACACGCAAAAGCGGCAATCAACGTAATCCACTAGACCGAAAAAAATCTCCACGCCACGCAACCCAACTGGGGTTTTTCCCTACACCACTGGAAAGCAACCTTCGCCCTGGAATCGGTTCACACCGATTGCCACAGAGGGCAAAAAAACAAACGCTCAGACATGACCAAAATAAAAACAAACAAACGAACGTCCCCCTCAACATCGCCAATAAAAAAACACCAACAACAACGCAGCCGAATCACCTCCACCAAGAGTGCGGCCACGGAAACCTCGAAATTGAAAAAGTCGTCCCTGCCCACCGTCTCGGTGGGAATTGCCGATGATCATGCATTCATTCGAGAGGCTCTTCACAGCGTCCTCTCGGGACATGATGGCATCGAGGTGGTGGGAGAGGCCGAGAATGGGCGCAAGGCCATCGAGATGGCCGCAGCGAAACGCCCTGATGTCCTCTTGATGGATATCGGTATGCCAAGGCTCAATGGCCTGGAGGCCGCACGGCAAATTCGCCATGCGACCCCCGGGGTGAAGGTGATTCTCCTCACCGCATTCGGCAACGACAACTACATCCAACATGTCATCGACGGCGACATCCAAGCCTACCTCCTCAAGGATTCGCCATCTAATCTGGTGGCCCATGCGATTCGAGAGGTTGCGGGAGGACGGCGATTTTTCAGCCCAGCGATATCCCATCGGATCCGTGCATTGAGCAAAGAGGGCCCGAATGGAAATACCAGCGGGCAGCAGAACGGTTCAAAACCAGTGGTGAAACTCACCAGCCGTGAGATCGAAGTTCTCCAACTCATTGCCGAGGGCGGAGCAAACAAACAGATCGCGAGCGAACTGAACATCAGCATTAAAACCGTGGAAAAACACCGCCAGAACCTCATGGACAAACTCCGCATCCACGACACGGCAAGCCTTACCCGTTATGCCATCTCATCCGGGGTCATCGACAACATGGTCCAAACACAGATGCCTTTTTGATCCAGCCAATCATGCATTTACCACGGCCACCGGAACCACCTGCCAAGCAAATGAAAACAAGCATCCTAATCTTACAGACCTCCGAGTGCTTTCTGCACCAAGGCGACTTCATGTCTGGTTAACAAGCTGTTGGGGATTTTTGCGAGAATCGCTTTTGCCTCCTCGGGATTTCCCGCAGAGGCGATGCTTATCGCCGAGGCGATGGCATGGCGGGCTCGCAGCTCGGGGTCTTCGGACGGCTGGCCCGTGACGATCAGCTCCGCAACAGCCTTGGCAACTTGATTCGCCCGCAGCAAAACAAGCGCATTGGTGATGCGGAAACGAAGATTGTCGGGATTTTTTTTTGCGAGCAGAGCGATGCTTGAGGCGTCCACCTCCTCGCCGAGGATCAGACGGCAGTAGTTTATCTCATTTTGAATCTCGAGCTGGAAGGGAACCCCATCCGCAGCGGATGTGATTTCATGAAAGCGAAGCAACTCCCACATGTCGCCACGACGAAGAATGATGGGTTTGAGAAGCTTCAGGCTCTGGGGTGCAGATTCCGGATCAGCGAGCAATGTCCGCAATCCCTGCACGTAGAGATCCGTTTCCAAATCATTGAACAAGTAGGCCACAACTTTAACCTGTTCCGCTGGATTTTCCCCTGTGGCCGCGAGGGCCGACTCGTAGGCGAGCTGTCCTTCTTGAATTCGGCCTTGGAGTTTCAGAATGCGTCCTTTGGCCAGCATCGTTTGCCAATTACGGAGCGGGTTTGAAGGATTCCCGAGCGCCTGCTCAATGGCATCAAACATTCCGGAGGCAGCCAAAGCATCCAACCAGATTCCAAACAAATCCGCATCCGCCAAAGCCTCCTGCTCTGTGACAAGGTCCGCGGCCAAGCGCGGATGCGAGTAGTTCAGCAGCCAGAAGACGCCCTTCTTCCTGTCTTGAACCGCTGCACCACGCAGACGGCTGACGATATCTTCCGCAAGAATCGGGATGGCATCGGGCTTGATCCGTGCCTCCACCGTATCGGCAACGAGCAGCATTTCCTCGGTGCGTTTGGGATGGGCGCGCATCGATTCGATCCATGCGGGCAACAGCTCCACAGGAATGAGATTTTTTGCCAAACCGGAAACAAGCGCCGCCGCGCCGAGTTCGTTTTGCAGGATGGCCAATTCACTCAGCAGGGTGAAAATCTCGGGTGCATTCTCCGCGTCCAAGCGGTTGGCCAAGAGAAATCCTGCAAGAGCGGCACGGCTGCGGCTGGTGCCATCAAGTTGAATGGCTTTTCGCAGGGCGGCTTCAGCCTGCGGGATGTCCCCGCGCATCGTGGATATGTCGGCCTCCAAAAGATACGGGAGCACGTCGGTATTTCCAGCGCGGAGGGAATCCACAATACGATCCGCAAGCTCCCACTCCTGGTGCAAGGCCGCCAGCAGGGCAAAGGCTTGGGCATCGCGCACGCTCAGTTCACCGGCATCCGCAAGCTTCTGGTAACTCAAGAGAGCGTTGCCCTTTTCTCCGATCGCATATTGCAGCAAAGCCAACTGCCGCAGCGCATCCGTATTACCAGGGTTCAACCGCAACGCCGTGTCCAAGCTCATGCAGGCCTCTGGAATCCTGCCAGCACGCACCATGCCCTCCGCCTCGGCTGTGAATCGGGCACTCTGGCTGATTTTCCATTTTTTGTAGACCAAGACACCGCCAGCCATCACGCCGCTCACGACACCAAGAATGGTCAAGCCCAGGATCAAGGCGCGGTGCGCCATGTAAAAATCGCGAACCGTTCGGATGACTCGCCAGATTTTCAAAACTCGATACGTCCCGTTTTTTGCATCATCCGCCGGATGAAGCTTTGACGGAGTTCCGGCGCTTGATCAGGAGGTAAATCCCCAATCCCATTAGAAGCAGAACCGATGCGGCAATCTGCCCGGGCTCTGGAACCGGTGCCACGGCACCCACTGCTCGCAAATAGAGAGCGTTGGCATTGCCAAGAGTCACGACTTGGAACCCACCACTGGGCAGGCTCCCACCCCAGTTCGTCGAGTCGATGCTGAATAATGACGTGTAATTCGTATTCGCATCCAGCGCGTTGCCGTTCAGGTTGATCCCTCCGTCGGCGCTGGCAATCATCCAAAAACTGGATACCGCCGGATTGTAATTCAATGGCGGCCCGCTGACGTCGGGATTGATGCTTGAGAGCGTGGAGAGATTGAGCTCGAGCTGCGTCGCATCAAGGCCGATGAGGCTGAGCGAGCCGGCGATGTCGAGCAGATCCCATCCTGAACCTGCCGACCCAGTAGCATTGTGGAGCTGCCAGTCGTAGACGGCCCCGCCATTCCAAACCGCATTGCCGGTCACGTGGAGTGTGCCAGGGGAATTACCGGGGGACAGTATGCCTCCGGCATTCAATGTGAGGGACGAGATCGATCCGCTGCCCCCGATTTGAGCACCGCTTTGCACCACCACCCCGCTGCTATTGCCGATCGATCCATTAACCACCAATTTTCCTGCGCTGACGGTTGTGGCTCCGGTGTAGGTGTTGTTGCCGGTGAGAGTCAGCGTGCCCGGACCGTTGAAGAGCAGACTTCCGTTGCCGGTGATGTTTCCCGAAAGCGTGGTGCCAAGGCGGGCGTTGAGATTCAAAGAGGAAAAATCCAACGAGCTGTTTCCAGTCGAAGTAAAAGAATGCACGGTGTAGCTGGTGGAATTTTCCGTTATAGTGGTGATGGTTCCGTTGTTTCCTGCGGCTTGTGAACCTTGATAGCGCACCACAACGACGCCTGAGCCACCTTGTCCACCGGCCCCAAGCAGTGCACCTCCACCACCGCCACCTGTGTTCACAGCGCCTGCATTTCCTGTCGTTGATGTGCCATTGCCTCCACCACCGATACCGCCCGCTCCGCCGCCACCCCCACCTCCACCACCGGCGTATTGCAGCACTGTTCCCGTGATCGAATTCGAAAGGCCCAAGCCACCCGCACCTGGGGTTCCATTGGCGCCAGCGGTCGTGGCATTTCCTCCCACTCCTCCAGCACCACCTCCTCCAGCACCGACGGCCTTGTTTGACAAACCGGTGCCGCCGGTCGCCCCTTGGTTTGCAGTTCCGTTTCCACCCACAGATGCGGTATTTCCGCCCGATCCCCCGCCCGATCCCCCGGCAACTCCGGCAGACGTTCCCCCACCGCCGCCTCCGCCACCGATCGCTGTGATTGAGCCGAATACCGAATTTCCTCCGTTGCCACCCGAAGAAGTCGCATTCAGGCTTTGAAGCCCTCCCTGCCCACCAACGCCTACGGAAACGGCGTAGCTGGTATTTGAAATCTGAAACCCTCCACTGCCGATATTGGTCAGCAGTCCACCAGCACCGCCCCCACCACCGCCCCCAACGACACTGATCCCCTCGCCCCCACCGCCGCCTCCACCCACCACCAGATATTCAACAAAAAAACCAAGGCTCAGAGTGAGATTTCCTGTTGCAGAAAGATTGAATGATTCCGCAACGACCTTGCTGCCGCTCGTGCCATCGAGAGTTGAGGACGTTTGCGCCAAGCCCTCTTTGCAGACAAGGAAAAGCTGCATTGCAATAAGGCATGCCGTAACAACCATGCCCTTGGCAATTCCCTTCAAAACTGGGGATTTAGGAAACACGCAAATACTGGCATTTCCTACATTCCGGAAGCGATTCCGGTAAAGCACGTTTTTTAAACAAAAACAGCGATCTCTCAGATGCATTGCATATTTTTGCAACTGATCAAAAGTTGGACTTTCCGATTGTAAGCGAAGGTGCGCAGGAGCGATTACCCCTTTTGCCATCAATCAGGAACTTTTCGGGCTCAAAAGATCTTCAAGATGCCTGCGTGAGGTGGTCAGGTGGCATGCGACCGCTTTTCTTGCAGCCTCACTGTTACCAGCGTCCAAATGGTTACAGATTTCGCTGTGCTGCTGCAAAATCCGCTCTGGCAGGGCAGGATCGTTGTAGGTGGCTTCTGCAAAGCGCAGGCCAAGACCGGGCATGATGCCCTCCATGATCGTGGCAAAAAGTTCGTTTCCGGCTCCCTCCACCAATGCGAGGTGAAATGCGATATCGCATTTGGCAAACTGGCGCAGATTGGAGACATGGGCTTTCATCCTGTCGAGGCTCTGGCGCAACAGGATACGGCCTTTTTCTTTTTCAGGGCGGGCAAGAGCCTCCGCGCTCGCACACTCGATGAGTTGGCGAAGTTCCATGAGTTCCAAAAACGCCGTGCCTTCCCGTCGAAGCGCTGTGTAAAGATCGATCGATGCGCTCAACGGGGCACGAAGCGCATCATCACTGACAAAGCTACCACTCCCACGGCGACTCACTACCAACCCCCTCGCCTTGAGAGACTGCATGGCCTCCCGCACCGCAGCTCGACTGGCGTGGTGCTGGACGCACAGTTCCTCTTCGCCCGGCAATCGATCGCCGGGAAGCAAATCACCCGAGCGAATCGCTTTCTCCAGCCTTGAGACAATTACAATAATCGGGCTTTGTGCTCGTGGTCCGCGGGCACTTTTTTTTGTAGTTGGCATACCGCAAAAACTATCAATTGATTTCGCATTGACAAAGAAAAGTTGTCTGACAACTCTTTCTTTTTACATCTATGAATACTGAAGCTCTCAATAACAAAGTCATTTTCCTGACTGGCGGAGCGGAAGGTATCGGGCTGGAATGTGCCAAAGCATATGCCTCCGAGGGTGCCTGCGTAGTGATTGCCGACATCAATGGATCGGCTGCAGAGCGGTGCGCTGCGACCCTTCCTGGCACCCACCATGGCATCCGTTGCGATGTGTCATGCGGTGGGGACATGGAAAAAGCCTTGAACTTCACACTCGCGAAATTCGGGCGCTTGGATGCCATCCACAACAATGTGGGTATCGCCTCCCCTTCGAAGCCTCTTCACGAGACCAGCGAGAAGGAATGGGACGACCTTTTTTCCATCAATCTGAAAAGCATCTACTGGAGCACCAGGTATGGACTGGAAGCCCTCAAGCAATCCAAAGGTTGCATTCTCAATACGAGCAGCCTTGTGGGAGTGATCGGCCAAGCAGTCCATGCCGCCTATACGGCCACCAAGGGGGCAATCAACACACTCACCCAATCCATGGCACTCGACTACGCGCCGTTCGGCATCCGCGTGAACGCAGTTTGTCCGGCGGGAGTATGGACTCCCATGCTGCGCCAGTGGGCATCGGAGCAAGCCAACCCCGCTGGAATCGAAAAGTATCTCGATGAAATCCATGCGCTCGGTTACTGCCCCGAGGGGGATGTCATCGCCGACGCTTGTGTCTTTCTTCTCTCCGGGAAAGCCCGCTTTGTCACAGGCCACATCATGCATGTCTCAGGGGGAGCCGAGATTGGTTACAAACGCTAAAAACTTATGATCAAAAACACTTCAACCCGCGATGTCCGCTATCCGATTGGCTCGGGCCATGGGAGCGACGCCATCCACAGGGATCCAGTTTATTCCTACGCCGTTACCTGCCTGCATGACGACTCGGGCCTCGTTGGCAGCGGTTTTGCCTTCACCCTAGGCGAGGGAAACGACCTCGTCTGCCGTGCTGCGGAGTTTTACGCCTCACGCCTCACAGGAATGGAAATCGAGGACATCATGGCCAATTTTGGCGAACTCCAGCGCACGATGTCCGACGAGCAGCAATTTCGATGGCTCGGTCCCCACAAAGGCGTGGTGCAACTCGCCCTTGCCTCGGTGACCAATGCCTGCTGGGACCTCTGGGCAAGAAAAAGAGGCGTTCCTCTCTGGCGTTTGTTGCTGGATCTCGACACCGAGCCGTTACTCAAAACGCTGGATTTTTCCTATATCACCGATGTGCTCGGTGTGGATGACGCAAGAACTCTGATCGAAACAGAGCGCCCTTTGCGTTCGAGCCGCGCTGGGATTCTTGAACGCGGCTATCCCGGCTACGACACGTCGATCGGGTGGTTCAACTATAGCGATGAACAAGTTGCCGCAAATGTCGCAAAATCCGCTGCCGAGGGCTTCACTGCCATGAAACTGAAGGTCGGCTCGCGGGACATTTCACGCGATGTCCGCCGTGCTCGCCTTGTCCGAGAGGCTGCTGGTCCATCTGTCAGGCTCATGGTTGATGCCAACCAACAATGGAGCATCGCCGAGTCGCTCGACTTTGCCGCGCAAACCCGTGATCTCGATCTATTCTGGCTCGAAGAGCCCACCCATCCCGATGATGTGCTCGGGCACAAGACGATCGCCGAGGCTATTTCCCCGGTGAAAGTCGCTGCCGGCGAGCATGTCCCTAACCATGTGGTTTTTAAAAATTACCTGCAGGCGGGTGCCATGGCGATCTGCCAAGTCGATGCGGTGCGCGTGGCAGGTGTGAGCGAGTTTCTTGTGGTAAGCCTGATGGCGCGTCGATTCGGAGTCCCAGTGGTGCCACACGTCGGAGACATGGGGCAACTCCACCAGCATCTTGTATTATTCAACCACATCGCGCTGGGACACGAGGCCCTCTTCCTAGAACACATTCCGCACCTCAAGGAACATTTTATTGAACCTGTGCGCATCGTATCCGGTGTCTATCTCACGCCTCAAGAGCCAGGCTCATCTTGTGAATTGAAGTGATCACAATGCGCGAAACCTCCAGTCCGGTATTCGGCATCCAAATCACATGAATCGCTAATTTTTTATCCACCCGTTGGTGTAGAAATTATAAATCAAGCGTTGGAGTGCTCGCCGCCCCCCTTCTCACGTCAGCAAAATTTTTGCGTTTAAAGGGGGGGATTTCTTTTAAGTTGCGCAAATCGCGGGATTCTTTGCATCATCTTAGGCCCATTATATTGGAGCAAAAAACACATGCCATACTTCCCCGAAGTCCCAAAAATTGCCTACGAAGGTCCCAAGTCAAAAAAGCCTTTTGCCTTTAAACACTACAACCCCGACGAGTTGATCGAGGGAAAGTCGATGCGCGAGCATCTGCGCTTCGCAGCCGCCTATTGGCATGTAATGCGCAACACGCTGGCCGATCCCTTTGGCGGCGGAACAGCGCTGATGCCGTGGGATGATGGCTCCAATTCTGTGGCAAACGCCCAGACGCGTGTGCGTGTGTTTTTCGAGTTCCTTGAGAAAATCGACATCGATTTTTACTGCTTCCACGACCGTGATGTGGCTCCCGAGCTTGATACGCTTGCCGAATCCCATGCGGCTCTCGATGCCGTGGCCGGGACTCTCGCCGAGGAGCAGCAGCGCACCGGAAAGAAGCTCCTCTGGGGCACAGCCTGCCTTTTTGCGCATCCGCGCTTCGCCCAAGGCGGCGCCACCTCACCAAGTCTGCCGGTGTTTGCCCATGCGGCGGCCCAGGTGAAAAAGGCCATCTCCGTGACCAAGAAACTCGGTGGCGGCGGCTACGTCTTCTGGGGTGGCCGTGAAGGCTACTCCTCGCTCTGGAATACCGACATGAAGCACGAGTTGGATCAACTCGCCGCCTTTTTCCACATGGCTGTCGCCTGGAAAAAAGAAATTGGATTCACCGGAAAGTTCTGGATCGAGCCCAAGCCCCGCGAACCGTCGACGCACCAATACGACTCCGACTCCGCCGCCTGCCTTAATTTCCTTCGCGAATACGGGCTTCTTGACGAATTCGGTCTCAACATTGAAACCAACCACGCCACGCTCGCCGGCCACACGATGCGCCATGAACTGACCGTTGCCGCAAATGCTGGCAAACTCGGCTCGATCGATGCCAATCGCGGCGATGAACTCATCGGCTGGGACACCGACCAATTTCCGACCAACCTCTACCTTACCACCGAAGTCATGCTCGTGGTCTTGGGAATGGGTGGCTTGAAGGAGGGCGGCTTGAATTTCGACGCGAAGCGTCGTCGCGAATCCCACCATCCCGTCGATCTCTTCCACGCTCACATCGGTGGCATGGACGCCTTTGCCCGTGGGCTCAAAGTCGCCGCTGCCATTCGCGCCGACGGCCGCATCGAGGAATTCGTAAAAAACCGCTACGCCACGTGGAACTGCGATCTCGGTAAAAAGATCCTCACCGGCAAGGCATCGTTTGCCGAACTCGAAAAGGTCGCCCTCTCGCAGCCCGCGCCAACGCTGCAAAGCGGCGGCCAGGAATACCTCGAAAACATCCTCAACGAGCTACTGTGATCACGCTAGGGATCGACTGCGGCACGCAAAGCCTTAAAACCGTCGCCCTCGATGGGGACTCACGCACCATCATCGCCTCCGCGAGCAAGCCCTACGGCTTGATCGAGGGGTTGCCATCCGGCCATGCAGAGCAGGATCCCTCCATCTGGTGGGATGCCCTCCAAGAGACCGTTTGCAAGGTTCTCAACGACCTCGGCCCACGCAAGGCCGAGGTTGTGGGAATCGGCGTTTCCGGACAGCAACACGGCTTTGTGCCCCTTGATTCCCAGCATCACGTCATCCGTCCCGCCAAGCTTTGGTGCGATACCTCGACCACTTCACAGTGCGACGAGATTCGCGCCAAGCTCGGCGGTCGGGATAAAACAATCGCCCTTGCTGGAAATGACATCCTCCCCGGCTTCACCGCACCAAAAATTCTTTGGCTCAAGCAAAACGAACCCTCGAATTTTGCGAAGCTCGCCCATGTCGCCCTGCCACACGATTTTTTAAATCTCCGGCTCACCGGAAACCTCCGCATGGAGTTCGGCGATGCCTCAGGCACCGCCCTCATGGACGTGCGCACCCGCTCGTGGAGCAAGCATGTCTGCTCTGCGATCGACGAAGATCTGCTTGCCAAACTTCCCGCCCTTGGTTCCTCCCTCGAGCCCGTCGGCACTCTCCTGCCAGCCCTGGCAACCGCTTGGGGACTTTCACCAAAGGTGGTCGTAAGTGCCGGAGGAGGCGATAACATGATGGCAGCCATCGGCACCGGGAATATCCGCCCCGGCACGGTCACTGCCAGCTTGGGAACAAGCGGAACGATTTTTGCGTGTTCCGAAAAACCAGTAATCGACCCCCAAGGTGAGATCGCCGCGTTCTGCGACAGTGCCGACCACTGGATGCCCCTCCTCTGCACAATGAATGTAACGGTCGCCACCGAGGCGTTCCGGAACCTCTTTGGATGGAACCACGCCCGCATGGATGAGGAAATCGCCAGCATCCCGCCCGGTGCGGATGGCTTGGTGTTTCTTCCTTACCTGCAAGGCGAGCGCACCCCGAATCTTCCCCATGGCTGCGGCGTGCTCCATGGCATGACCACGGCAAATCTCTCACCTGCACACATAGCCCGCGCCGCCATGGAGGGCGTCACCCTCGGGATGGCTTATGGTTTGCGTCGAATGGAAAGCCTCGGGCTCACTCCTTCCGAAATTCGCCTCACCGGCGGCGGAAGCCAAAGCCCGGTGTGGCGTCAAATCCTCGCCGATGTTTTCGGCTATCCCGTCGTCACCATGCAAAGCGCCGAAGGAGCCGCCCTGGGTGCGGCCATCCAAGCTCTTGCTGCGGCAAATCCCGGCACCTCACTTGAGACGCTTGCCGACCAATGCTCGCCGGTTGTTAGCGAATCAAGAATCGAGCCCCGCACCGGCTTCGACTACGCCGCCCTCTTGGAAAAACAAAACCAACTGCGCAGAACTATCTTTCCGTAAGAAACCTCAAAACGACTTCAACGGCCTTCTGCATTTCCTCTGGAGAACGACGTTTTTCGGGAGACTCAAGGCGTGGAGAGCCGGAACGATTCTACGAAGGTGTGGCTCATCCGCTCAGGGTTTTTGGCGTTACCGATCTCGATGCTGTTTCCACCCGAGCCTTTCTCGGGGATCATAGCCGGAACCTGAAATAACAGTTGATCGTCCGCAAAGCATTCGACCGTTCCAACGACACCAGTGGTGCCTTCGCTAGGACGAAAAACGAATTTCAGCGTTGTGAGTTTATCAGATGCAGGCAACTCGGCGTTGGTGTTCTTTTGTTCACTCGGGTTCCACATGCCGACAGTCACTAAATCCGTGCTCGGGGATCGCCATACGCTGCCTGAAATCGAGTTCAAATTGGGAAGTCGGAAAACGAGCGGCAGTGCTGACAGCGACTGCTTGAGGGTTATTGCTGCTGTGAACCCTTCGTGGCGCATCTTATCGGCAACAACCGGGTCAATTTTATACACGAGATTGGCGGTTCCTTCGGCGCTTTCATCTTTAAGATTTAGCAATTTTTTTCCTTCTTCTTCGATGACCTCTATGGGCAACGTGCCAACCGTCCAGCCTGGTTCCACCGGCACGGCACCTTGGAAACTTGTGATCACTTCCGCAAAGCCGGAGTGAATGGTGAGAGCCGTGGAGACGGCGATGAGGAGGTGTTTTTTGTATTTCATAGAGTTAATGTTTGAACCACTCGACCGGAATGGGTTGCTTTTCCAGATTCGGTCCGGAGACCATTAATTGAGGGGTGCTACCCGGCCAGATATAGGGATTCAGCGTGCGACGGTTCAATTTTTTTGCCGCATCGGTGCGGTAATCCAAAAAGAAAAGCTTGAATGGATGCGGACCTTTTTTCAGAGCGACGCTCCAATTGCCGAGTCCATGCAATCGTGTGCCAGGATACCACTCGTGCATTCCCACAGATCGGTTAGCAAATGGCCCCCTGCCCTTTTTGTCACCCAGGAAGAGACGTAAATCATAACCCGCATCGATGTCGGGATAAACAAACTCCCTCGGGGCGTGGAATGTATAAACGCCATCAGCAGGAATTTCTAAAATCCCTTCATATTGCACGGCATAGTATTTTTTCCTCGGAGCAGGCTGATCTCCCACGGGAGCATTCTCCGCAGGCACTTTGTCGAGGTTGAAAAGATCCGTCACGGAATCATCGACCAAAGCGGGCAGCTTGTCGGCTTTTACCCAGAGCGTCTTCCAATCATCTTCCCAATACCGAAAGCGCATCCCATTCTTGAGGGGTTTTGAATTGGCAACGGGCTCCAAAGGACGTGAGGAACGGAAGTAGGCCGAGCTTATTGGTGTGGCGTGTGTGCCAGAAAGCTCTGGAGGATTCACCTGAAGGCCTGGTCTGTAAGCACGTGCCTTCACGACTGTGGAGTCAGTGATAGGGACTGGACCCGAGTAGAGCGGGGACTGCGGAGTCGGCTCAGTGCCGTCGAGGGTGTAACGGATTTCGACACCCGGTGTGGCGGAAGACATTACGATATTTGTTTTATCGACAAAGACATTCTCAGATGGGCCAATCACTACGGGGGCAATAGGTCTGAATATTGGTATAAAAGTGACGTTGTTCTTATCACCAAGGGTAAATTCAAAATCTTCGGCCGGAAGATCAAGGGTCTTGCCTGCCAAAGAAAAGCTCTTGCAACCCATCGCAATTCCTTTTTTCCCAACGAGCAGGAGGGACTCTGCCTCGGCAGCAATACCAGCGATGCGCATCACAACCCGACCTTTGGCGCTGGAGAGATATTCCAATTGCTGGCCTGACTTGAGACTGGCCTTGAAACCCAATACGCCGGAGGGCATTGTGATGGGCTTTACCGCCTCCAACTTCTCCTCACCATTGGGCCGGGTTTGAATGAGGGTCACAACCTGGCTGTCTGCATCCGCCTTCCATCGCGCAGTAATTTCCTTGCGACCGTAAGGCATGTAGTTGTTTTTGGGATTTCTCGGAACGATACGATCGGAGTATTCCAAAGGCGAAGAAGCAATTTGATAAAGGGTGAGGTTTGCCTTGGGAACCTGCTCCGCACCACGTTTGATTTTGGCAACAGATTCAGTGCTGATGATCTGCAGCTGAGGATCGACAACAAAGTCGTTCTCCTCGAAAAAAGGAACATTAGACGGCCCAATCGGAAACATCCATACTTGAGAATATTCGTGTGGGCGATCTGAACCCATCCGATCCGTAATAATCCATAGACCTTCATCGCGAAGGTATTCAACAATACGCTGATGGGTTACACCAAGCAACCCAGAGCCTTTGCCAAGGGTATGATTATACACCTCGGAAAGGCTTTTCCCATCATCGTAAGGGCCATCATAAACTCCCTCTGTAACATTGAAATGCTCCGATGCATGCCAGCGCCATGGGGCGGGATCAGTCCATGCGCTGACCAAATAGCTCTTATGCGCGGCCAACCCTCCCACTTTGAAAATGCCGTCTCTCGCGTGGAAAAACTGGTCTTTACCGTCCACCTTAATAGGCGAGCTCGGATACATGTAGTGGCCGATGCAGTCATCCACCAGCAAGTCCTGACCGGAGCTGGCAAGACCGAAGACATTGTTATTGCTGCGGCTGCGGAAGCCTCCATAGGCACCGGGTTGTGGCGAGGCGAAGAGTGCACCGTAGTCGTCATCAGAGTCCCAACCTTCACGGATAATTGCATATCCTCCATAGGGAAACCAGTCCGAGTGATAGGAAGGGCGTGTCGGCTCCCCCCGCATTGCTGCAAGAATCGAGGCATTCGTGGTATCAGCGTAAGCCTCGGGCGATACCGCTCGAGAAGCAGCATTTGCAATTCGCTTGTCACCACCACGAAATGGTATTGGCCACTCGTTTTGTGGAGTGCGGAGGTGGATTTGGTAAGTCACACGAGCCTTTATATTCTCACGTATTTCGTCTTGCCACCGAGAGTCCTCCTTCGCTTCCCTCACCCAGTCCACCTCACGCCATGATGGCATGCGATCGCGGTAATCAATCAGGCGAATGGCGGATAAGACATTGTGGAAATTGTCATTATACCATGGGCACTGCTGATTCTCGGTGCCGTCGCGCAAATTTTGCGTCACGGCGTTGTCCTCAATACTCCGTCTTTTGTTTTCGCGGAACAAAAGCGGCGCACTTAGGAATTCATCGGAGATAAGCGCCACTTGCATGCCATGGGCAAAGGGGGTCCAATTGTGCGGATTTGAACGAATGTAAACCATGCCAATAAGCGGCAGCCGACTAAATACCTTGGGCATGATGCGGTTGAAGACACCCTCCGGAAGAGGATCTTTCCCTTCGGGCAAAGCGCCAAGCAGCGCGGAGAGGTTACGCACCAAGACATACGATGACTGCATCGCGGCACTATTGATGGGCGCAGGAGTAAAACAGGGGTGCAAATCCTCCAAGTAATTGGCGTTGAGAGACCAGTCATCCATGTATTCACCCCATGCCTTGAGGTAACGTTCATCTTGTGTCAGGACATAGGCATTCGCTAGAGGAGTGAAAAACGTCCCGTTGGCCAAGCGGGAGTCAGGAGCAAGTCGCGGATTGTTGGGATCTGTGCTCTGCCCGAATTGAAGAGGATAATACCAATTCACCTTTCCTGGCATCCCCAAGTCCACCACTTTTCCACCTATCGTGGCCTGACCTTTCAACATGAGATTCGCCTCTGCTATCACCTCATTTGTCTTCTTACCCTCTTCCCAAATGGGCTTGGGCCACTCGCCAAATCCAGACACTCCCTTGGTGTAGGGAGAGAATTCCTCGCTGGACAAGCCGTATTCCAATGGGCGAAGCACCTTGTTATAAAAATATTTTTGAAAGGCACGAGTCGTTTCAAGTGGGGAGTTTTTATTGAATAGCTCGGCAATGGGCCGCAACTCCAAGCGGGAATTAAATACACCCATCCGGGCATCCTTTTCCAAATTCAACCAAGAGAGCAGGTCCTTGGCGTCTTTCATTTGATGATCCTCGGTTGTCCTTTCAGCCCAACGCTTGTCTCTTTCGGCCTCGGTATTCACCCGCTCAGCAGAGGCCAAGGTGCCGAAAAGCAAAAAACTCGCCGCAAATGACAAAACACGGAAGCGATGTCCCCACTTGGTTCCGAATGCCGGGGTTTTTGAAAACAAATTCCTGTTAAAGGGAAAAATACTTGTGGAACCGTTCAAACACAATCCTGCGGGGAAAATCGACATCTGGCGAAGGTAATCAGGCCGCAAACCACGGTCAATTATTTTTTATAAATTATATGTATTTTACTAGGGCAAGAATGTAAAAGATGTGGCATCAAAAGATAAATTAATGCTCATCCACAAAAACATTGGTCTCCATAATGTGGTCGAAACCGAAATCCTGACCGATGGAGGACTGGCCCTTCGGCGATTTCCCAAGAACGTTCGCGGAGCATTATCACCTTTGGGCCGCATGGTGGCCGAAGATTCCGCCGGCATTGAACTCCGTTTTGTAACAGAGGCTCACAGCTTTCGCCTATCTCTAGGCGGGATCCCCTCGCCTCTTTCGAACCACGAACCCAGCGGACAGGAAGTGGTGATCCTACGTGGCTCCTTCGTTCACTCCGTGCACAAGCTGGAACCAGGAAAAATAAATCACATCAACATCACGAATCTTACAGGATCAGACAATTTTCTCGAGTTTGTCGCCAATGGCTCAAGGAATCGCGGTTTCGATCCCGCAGTGTGGAGGGTTCTGTTGGGCAGGTATAATAACATTTTTTATGGGTTGGAAACATACGGGCACCCGACTCGTCCACCGACGCCATCAGAAGTTCCAGCGATCCGTTGGTTGGCCTATGGAAGCTCCATCACCAACGGAGCCTCGGCATCCCTGCACCTGAACAGCTATGTCTACCATGCCGCACGGGTCTCCAACATGGATGTGCTCAATCTGGGCCTTTCCGGATCATGTTTCTGCGAACCGGAAATCGCTGAATACATCGGCAACCGAGACGACTACCAACTCCTCACGCTCGAGGTAGGAGTCAACATGCGTAGAATGGTATCTGCAGAAGATTTTCAAAGCCGCGTTGAAAGGCTTCTTGATGCCGTCTGCAAGCCGGAGAGAAAAGTTTTTCTTATCACCGTCTACCCAAACATCACGCTCCCCGAGATAGACCAAAAACAAACCGTCTTCTCAAAAATCCTTCGCGAATTGCATTCCAACGGACGCTGGCCCGACCTGGGCTTGATCGAGGGAGGCTCCGTGCTGGACGACTTGGGCGATCTCACCACAGACCTCATCCACCCCTCGGATTACGGCCATGCACGGATGGGGCAGCTCCTTGGCGAAAAACTGAGGGGATTAGGGAGGTGAATCCCGGCTCGAAAGGAGTTACGGCTATTGTCGCGAACTCCATATTTTAAAGTTTTGCGCCGAAGCGCACACAGACTCGGAAATCTAGTTATTGAATGCGAATCTAGAGTCAGCTCCGACGAAACGCGCCGGGACGCATGCCGGTATGCCGTTGAAAAGCGTCGGAGAAAGCATAGGCAGTTTCATAGCCAACCTGAGGAGCCAACTCATCCAGCGTGATGTCACTGTTGCGCAAAAGAGCGGCGGCCCTGTCCATCCGCAGCCGGGTGACAATTTTCATCGGTGCCATTCCAAAAAGCACACTCACCTGCCGATGAAAATGTGTGGGAGAAAGATGCACACGCCGTGCAAGCTCGGGAACGGTCCACGCCTTGTCGAGACTGCGGTTCACTTCCTGCCAAAGCGTCTCCAGCCGAAGCCGCAGTGCCAATGCTTCCCGGCTTTCCACGGGGTGCAGAGATTGAAAAAGATAATATTGAAGGACCGAAGCCATGAGGCGGGATCCTGTTTCAGGACCCGAATCCCACAACGTTTCGCGAAGAATTTGCTCCTCAAGACCCAGCATCAATTGTGTCTGCGGGGCAGGCATCACTTTCACCTGTGAACCTCGAAGGTGATGCCAACGCGGAGTGTCCCGCAGGTGAAACCAAAGTGCGACGATGCTGCCGGAAGCCACGGACAGGCGCTTGGGCATTCCTCCCGGGACCAAAATCAACTCGCCCGCAGCGGCGTGCAATCTCTCTGGACTCCCGACAGAGACCACCTTGCCCTTGCAGACCATGTAAACCAAATGTGTTTGACTCTCCCCCTCACCCCACACTTGGGGGCCCCACCGGTGATCGATGCCGGCAATCACCAAATCCGAAGCACGCAACCCCTCCAATGCCGCGTGCGCCAAGGGCAGGGAAAAGATTTCTGCAGAAGCGGAAGGAGTTTTACGTATTTTTTTGGTTTTCGAAGACATTTTTTTATGAGGTCAGCTTCGATAAGAAGAATACCTGATCCTTTAAAAACCCTTTATAAAATAACATTCCCAGATGAAAAAAACAAACCCTCCTTCATTGACTTTGAAAACAGTGAAATCGCTCCTCAGTTCCGATTTGCCAGTCTTGCGTATTTACGACCAATCCCACCTCGACCGGATTGCACTGCCTCTGGGTGGGATTGGAACAGGAACGGTCTCGCTCGGTGGCCGCGGGGATCTGCGCGACTGGGAGGTCATGAACACACCAGACAAGGGGTTTGACCTTACAGAAAACTATTGGACAGGTGCGTTCTTTTCGCTTTGGACGCGTGATCACACAGGGCAGACGCGCACCCGCGTGCTTGAAGGCGAGATCCCCGGCCATCTCTACGAGCATGGATTGGGCGCACCCATTGCCAACCATGGTCTGCCACGCTTTCGTGAATGCGCTTTCGCCGCTGCCTACCCCTTCGGCCAAGTGGTATTGGCCGATGCGGACGTGCCACTCAATGTCCGTCTTGAGGCGTTCAACCCCTTGGTTCCGGCAGACCCCGAAGCCAGCGGGCTACCGGTGGCGGTGTTACGCTACGTTTTGGAAAACACAACAGGAGAGCCTGTGGAGGCGTCTGTTTGTGGCAGTATACCCAATTTTATCGGAGCTGATGGACGCGGTGAGGCTCTTAGGATGCAAACCAAGGGCAACCGGAATACGTTCCGCAAGGCAAGATCAGTCCAAGGCATCTTCATGGATTCCACGGGGATTACATCTGATTCCCCCAAGGCCGGGACCATGGCACTTGTCACCAACGCTTCGTCAGGAGTCAGCCATAGAACAAGCTGGGCCCCGATAGGCTGGGGCGGCGATATTTTAAATTTCTGGGATGATTTCTCGGAAGAGGGAGTCCTCAGTGAACACCCGCCCATTGATGCTTCCACGACCCATGGCTCAGTGGCGGTGCGCTTTCGCATCGACCCGCATTCCATCGGAACCATCACGTTTGTGATCGCTTGGCATTTCCCAAACCGGCTTTCTTGGAACAAGCCTCCCAGCGGTAAAACTCAAGCGGAGATCATTGGCAATTATTACACCGAGCATTATCGCGACGCATGGGACGCCGCCGAACAAACCGTCGAAAAACTTCCGCAACTCGAGTCGAGAACCCGTGAATTTGTTGAGGCATTCTGCGAGAGCGATCTGCCGGTCGACGTCAAGGAGGCGGCACTTTTCAATCTCAGCACCCTGCGCACCCAGACGACATTTCGCCTCCCATCCGGCCATCTGGCGGCCTGGGAGGGATGCAACGACCACGAGGGTAGCTGCCCGGGCAGTTGCACCCATGTGTGGAATTATGAAAACACCACCCCGTTCCTCTTTGGCTCGCTTTCACGCTCGATGAGGGAGGTCGAGTTTCTTCATGCCACGGATGACAAGGGATTGATGGTCTTTCGCACGAGCCTTCCATTGGGGAGGGAGCAAGAGTGGTTGTGCGCAGCAGCGGATGGGCAGATGGGCTGTCTGATGCGCCTTTACAGGGACTGGCAACTGAGTGGTGATGACGCATTTTTGAAATCCGTCTGGCCTAAAGCCCGCAAGGCGCTGGAGTTCTGTTGGCTCCCTGGCGGGTGGGATGCCGATGAGGACGGAGTGATGGAGGGAGCCCAGCACAACACGATGGATATCGAGTATTACGGTCCCAATCCGCAGATGACCGGATGGTATCTCGGCGCACTACGGGCCATGGAAGAAATGGCCCGCCATCTGGGAGAAGTCTCCTTCGCCGCTAAATGCCACGATCTTTTCAAGCGCGGCTCACAGTGGATGGATGAGCATCTTTTCAATGGCGAATATTACGAACACCAGATCGTGCCTCCTACGAATCCAGAAGCCGTTCTCGACGGTCTGGTGCTTGGAAAGGAGAGCAAAGATCTGGTGGACCCGATCTGCCAACTCGGTGCGGGATGCCTTGTTGATCAACTTGCCGGTCAATACATGGCCCATGTCTGCGGGCTTGGTTACCTGCACGATCCGGCAAAAGTCCGCCAGACCTTGCGATCGATTATGAAATACAATTTTCGCGAAAACCTCCGCGACCATTTCAACAACATGCGCTCATTCGCATTCCATGACGAATCGGCGCTTTTAATGGGAACATATCCGTTGGGTCGCCGACCAAAGAGGCCCTTCCCCTATTATAATGAAGTGATGACCGGCTTTGAATACACCGCAGCCATCGGGATGCTTTACGAGGGAGACACAGAGACAGGATTGCGTTGCATCAAAGCGGTGCGCGATCGCTTTGACGGCAAGAAGCGCAACCCCTTCAACGAGGCTGAATGCGGCCACCACTATGCGCGTGCGATGGCCGCTTGGGCCGCAACGGTAGCACTAACCGGATTCCATTACTCTGCAGTAACAGGCGCGATGCGGTTTGCCATGCCCTCCCACAAAAAGACCCGTTGGTTTTTCTCCACGGGATCGGCATGGGGAACGGCAACTATCAGCCGCCAAGAATCAGGATCTATAAATGTTAAACTCGCTGTCTCGGAAGGGGAAATATCGCTAAGCAGCCTTGCCTTGGAGGGATTCGGGGCTGATCCCCTCCCCTGCATGAAAAAGCTTCAGGGCCCGACGGCGATAACCTTCACAGTCCAGAGGCAGCAGTAACACAAAAGCGAATCGTTTTCTCGCCACAGAGGTCGAATGCGCAGGAACATAGAGCTATGCTCCTGCGCCTTTCATTGGCCCGATGACGAACTGAAAACAAGTAGCAGCTCTTGATTATTGCAACCGCAGAATAGCGTTTTTCTGGAGACTCAAGGCGTGGAGAGCCGGAACGATTCTATGAAGGTATGGCTCATCCGCTCAGGGTTGCCGATACCAATATCGATGCTGCTTCCACCCGAGCCTTTCTCGGGGAGAATGACCGGGACCTGCAATAAAAGTTGATCGTCCGCAAAGCATTCAGCCGTTCCAACGACATCAGTGGTCCCTTCGTTAGGACGAAAAACGAATTTCAGCGTTGTGAGTTTATCAGGTGCAGGCAACTCGGCGCCGGTATTCTTTTGTTCACTCGGGTTCCACAAGACGACATTCACTAAATCCGTGCTCGGGGATCGCCATACGCTGCCTGAAATCGAGTTCAAATTGGGAAGTCGGAAAACGAGTGGCAGTGCTGACAGCGACTGCTTGAGGGTAATTGTCGCTGTGAACCCTTCGTGGCGCATCTTATCAGCTACAACCGGGTCAATTTTATACAAGAGATTGGCGGTTCCTTCGGCACTTTCATCTTTAAGATTTAGCAATTTTTTTCCTTCTTCTTCGATGACCTCTATGGGCAACGTGCCAACCGTCCAGCCCGGTTCCACCGGCACGGCACCTTGGAAACTTGTGATCACTTCCGCAAAGCCGGAGTGAATGGTGAGAGCCGTGGAGACGGCGATGATGAGGTGTTTTTTGTGTTTCATAGAGTTAATGTTTGAACCATTCGACTGGAATGGGTTGCTTTTCCAGATTCGGTCCGGAGACAGTGAGGTTTGGGGTTTTACCGTCCCACATGGTGTTAAGCTTGAGACCGGGGTGGTTAAATCTTTCGCCCCCGTTTGTGCGGTAGTCAACGAAGATCGCTTTAAAAGGCTGGAGTCCTTTTTTAAGGGCAATGCTCCATGTTCCATAGCCATGACGGGTCGTGGCGGGATACCACTCGTTGAGTCTCCCACTGGCCCGATTGTTGGCCATCATTTCCTGTCCAACGAAGAGACGCAGGGCATAGCCTGGCTCTTGAGTTGATGTGACCAACTCCTCCGGGGCATGAAAGGTGTAAACACCATCCTCAGGAATCGAAAGAAATCCGGAATACGTTAATCCAATGGTTTTTTGAGGATTCGGTGCCCAGCGGTCGAAGAGATTTTTTACTGAATAGGACTTCTGCGGTTTTACTTGTTCCGGAGCAAAAATGAGGGCTTTCCAATCCCCTTCCGTGTAATCGGCTTTCAAGCCAGGTTTTGACTGGTTTTGACCCACGGGTGCCACAGGATTATGGGGCGTTTGTAGCTTGTAGTAGGCAACAGCGGTGAGCGAAGCCAGAGTGCCCGCGACATTGGTGGGCAGCCGGTCGAGTCCGGGGCGAAATGCCCGCGCGTTGACGATGGTATCGGAATCGATCGTAATCGGCGTGGTGTAGAGCGGAGATTCGAGTGTGGGTTCCGTGCCATCCAGCGTGTATCGGATTTCAACTCCTTCGGTCGCACAGGACAATGTAATCGGTTCTGCACCGGCGATTACATTGCGGGCGGGGGCAATTTTCACTGGTGCAATGACACTGTGGATCGCAATCATATCCTCAGCTTCATTCTTCGGATTCAAGGTGAACTCAAAGTTTGGCATCTTCGGTTTTTCGTTTTGGAATGATGTGCAGCCCAGCAGCATTCCAACGTTGCCTGCGACCAGAACGGTCTCGGCATCAGCTTTCACACCGGGGACTTCAAGCTCGGCAGATCCATCGATCGAGGTGAGAAAAGAGATCGTCTTGCCGTCGGTGAGGGTGACTTGGAAGCCGCGCGAGGATTTGCCATTGCCAAGTGGAGTCGCTTTTTGAATTTGAGACACTGCGCCGGTGGGAATGACCTCGATCAATGACACCACGACATCGTTACCAGTGCTGTTCCAACGCCCGCTGATCCGCCAGAAATCGTAAAGCTTATAGCGGAGAGTGAAATCATCCTTGATCGCCTCACCATCATCACGGTGCGTGGAAAAATCCATTTTCGGACCGAAGTGCCGGATGGCCAGATTCGGCATTTCCGTGGAGTTCGTGATAATGCTTTGGGTTGTTTCATCGATTTTTACAGCATCCACGGCATAGGATTTTCCATTGTATCGTGGAGCGGGCTTTCCTTCGAATTCGCGGATGGGCGGTGTTGGCACTCTCCAATCGAGTGAGTATTCATGAGCCTTGGGGCTTTGAAGGCGATCGACGGTGATCCAAAAGCCCGGATTTTTAACGAAGAAGACTTGGCGTTGGTGCCTGATACCAGTGATGACGCCCCGGGCGAGTTCAGCCAAGAATTCGGCGGTATAGACGAGGTCATCATGGTGGTCGTCGATAAAGTCGCCGTAAGGCCCGTCATAAACCCCCTCGGCAAAATCAAAGGCGGGGCTCGAGTGCGAGCGCCATGCTGGAGGTTGCGGATCGATATAGGCAACGCCAAACCCCTTGTGCCCCTTGTGAATGCCTCCATGGCCAATCCCTGCATGGGCAAACTGTTCCTTTCCATCGACGCGAATTGGCGAGCGTTCGTAGGAGTAGTTTCCGAAGCCTCCGGCCAAGAGCAGGTCCTGTCCACCAATCGACAGAAAGAAACCGTTGTTGCCTTTGAGACCCGGCAGAGCATGTCCGCCGACTGGAAATGGCGAGCAGAAGAAACGCCCGTAGCCCGCATCCTTATCCCATCCCGTGCGCATCATCCAGCTGCCGCTGTATGGAAATGCAGACATCGTGAAGTCCGGCAGTCCTGCACCGGAGCCACCTCGCAGGGTATCATTGAGCAAGCGCAAATCTGGAGCCGAGTCAAACAACGAGAACTCCTCGCCATTAAGGATTCCTGGCACAACGCGCTGATCGTTGCGGTTACCGATCGGATTTTGGCTCTGGGGCGTGAGCATTTGGAGCAAGTAGCGGGCGCGCTCCTTCATGACCCGGCGTTGCTGGTGGTCCCAGAAGGGACTGGAGAAAGCTTTTTCCCATCCGACACGTTGGTGAATCGAAACCTTTCTCCGAGTCTCGGCTAGGTGGAGGGCGTATTCGTTGCCGGTGTAAACGTGACGATTATACCAGAGCGCATGTTCCGTTTCCGAGCCGTCCGGAAGAAACTCGATGGTTCCGTAGGATTCATGGCGATGCCGTGCGCGATTGAAAATATACTCGGCAGCCTTGAATTCATCCATGAGCATCGCCGACTCCATGATATGGGTCATGGTGTGCGGGGTCCAATTTTGTGGATTGCTATCGAAATAAAGCAATGCACCGGGTGGGTAGTCATGGATCAACTTCGCCTGAATCCTCGCCAGTGAATCGGCAGGGAATTGAGTTCCCTTCAATGGCATTTTATCGGCGATGGTGGCGAGAGCCTGATAGACCCCGTAGATTTGTGGATTGAATCGGTTTGTGCTGTCACCCAGTTCATTCGGATCGATCCGACCGTCCTCGACCTCGTGCATGGCCCAGTCGTCCATATAGGCAATCCACTGGTCCAGGAATCTCCGCTCACCAGTCATTTCATACGCGGCAATCAATGGCTGAAATGTTGGCGGACGCCATTTGTTATCGAGACCAGACAGATTTTTGGTTGTCGGAATCCAGACTGAGCCTGGTTGCATCGGCTCGGCATTCGGATCCACCTTTCCTTGCATCAGCTCTTCGGCACGGGCAAGCAACGCCTCCTGCTCGCCCTCTTTTAGCGGAACCCGTTTGGGTCTGAGCAATTCCTCTGGCAAGCCGAAGGCAACGGGATTGCGCAATTTCTCAAAGGTGTAGTCGCGCCATGCGTTCAGTGCCTCCACAGGTTTATTTTCGGCCCGAAGATCCGCAACCTTTTGCAGGTCTTTTCGCATTCTCAGGTTGGATCGCAGGAGTTCCTGCTTATCCAGAATAAGCAAATCGAGAAATCCAGTCGCATTCTTCTCCAACTGGTCAGGATTATTGCGAGCATCAAACGCAGCCTGGCGTTGCGCTGCGGGGATCGGGTGCTGCACTGGCCGGAGTTCGTAGCGGTGAGACACCGGTTTGTTACTTTGCAGGATTTCGTCTGCTGCCTTCGTGATTGCGGCGTCGTTTTCCGGTGCCTTCTCGAGCGTTTCGAAGTATTTTTTAGCCATTCCCTGAGCAAACCCACCGGTGCCGAGGTTAGGGTTTTCCGCTGCAGCGGGATCGTTAATCAACCGCTCCAAGGCGGCGCGCACGGCAGCCTCGTCGTTCACGTCCACGCCGGCTTCCTGCAATGTGTAAAGCCGGGTAAATGGAACTCCGCGATTCGATGCAGCGAGCCCGTGGCGACGACTGTGGGCATTTGCCACCTTGAGAGCTTGTTGATATTGGGGAGTGGCTCGGATTCCCGAGAGATTCACGCCAGTGGCCCATTCATCACGGCTCCAACGTCCAACCGGGATGTCATTGATTAGCAGTTCGTATTCTCCATCCGGCAGGTTGGTCACTTTGAGCATCTCGCGGTTCAGTGCGTTTTGCAGAGGTATGTGATGCCATCCCGGATGCCGATAAGCCGCGATGGGGTTAGGCATTGCCTTCTGTGCTTTTTCCAGTTCGTTGTCCGGTGAGAGGCGCAAGGCATCACGGGATTTCCCTTCGAAAGGAATAGGGAGCGCATTGGCTTTGAGGGTGAATGATATTTTTTTTCCAGTTCCCTGAAGATCTTTCGCTTCCGCGTTGCTTGCGGAGATGAGCTTGCCTGTTGCAGCATCGATTTCCGTTTCGGAAACGACGGCCGGAACGCCTTGAGCCTGTAAAAAAAGGGCTCCCATAAGTGTATTGCCAAGTTCACCGGGGTGAACGCGGTCGTTTCCGATGAGTGTGAACGCCGGATTCGTCTTTTGAAAATCGGCGGCGATACGATTCATTGGCTCGTTGAAGTCGACAACGGGAATCCGATACTTCTGGCCCAGTTCGCGCGCGATCTGTGCACACTTCGTGAGGGCGGTGTTGATTTCCGGCTTCACCTCGCCGGGCAGCTGAGCCGTGGCATCGTAGGGGCTTGGAGTGCAAAGCACGATCCGAACACCGGCTTTTTTGAGCGCGACGATGAGATCATTCATGCTTTTGCGATAGAGCGCGACCCGTTCGTCACTGCCGATCGCACCAGGAAGGTCGGGACGTCCACATTCATTCATCCCGAACATGATCACGACGGTATCCGGCTTGCGGTCGAGCACGTCCCATTGGAGTCGCTTCAAGGCACCTGAAGCGGTGTCACCGCTTATCCCTGCATTCATCCATGTGTTTTTTTGATTCGGAAAGCGTGTGGCGTAATACAACCCGACCAGTGAATACCACGCACCTCCGCGAGTGATACTGTCTCCGAGGAAAAGAACGCGCTCACCATCGGCAAAAGGAGCTGGACTAGAGGAAGAGGAGGACTGGGCAGCCTGCAGAGGCTCCAAGCTTGTGCTCACCGCCAGCGCCATTGCCATAAAGAACATCCGCCATGGACGGAGTCCTGTGCGTCGGGATTTTAAAGTTGCGAGGTTAGTCGAGGTCGCCGGGAACTTGGAGTGGGTCGTGGAATCGAACTGCATTGTTTATAGTTTGGTATGGTTAAAATTATCGCCATGCACTCGGGATCGGTGAGTGCTACGGAGAGAGTTAAAAAATCAGCGAACATTCCCTCTGAGCCTTGGATGCCGCCCGACGTCGCCAAAATGCCATGCCTGAGAGAGCTACTAGCATTAGGAATGCGGTCACCCAGGTTTCGGGTTCAGGGACAGGGATGACCTCATAGTTGAAGCTACCGCTCATGATCTGGTAGCCGCTGCCCACGAAGCTGTTCGATCCCAAGCCGCCGCTGTAGAAGCTGATCCGGCTCAGCTCGCCGCTTTCAAGCTGGCGATCGACATAGAATTGATCCGTGTTGTTGCCGTTTCCTCCACCCCACAGCGTCGTTCCCGTCCAGTTGTAGATGGAGAGTGTGTTGGTGAGCCCCATCACGATGTCGGTGAAATGTAAGACCACGCTGCCTGCGCCTAAGTCGATGATCGAGTTTTGGCTCAGGGTCAGCGCCCCTGCGGTGCCGTTGTAGGTGCCGGAGAAGGCCAGAGCGGCTACCGTGGTCGATGCGCTATTGAGGGTGATCGCCTTGCCATTGATGGCGTCATCGGTCGTGACCAGCAGAGAGCCGCCATTGACTTGGATCGTGGCATTCGAGCCGAGGGCATTCGCATTTGCCGCGTTGAGCGTGCCCGCATTCACGGTTGTTGCCGAGGCATAGCTGTTTGAGCCGCTCAAGACCAACGTGCCGTTTCCCGTCTTGGTGACACCTCCCGAGCCAGATACTGCGCCAGAAATCGTGAGCGTGTCGCCGGTTTCCACGTCAAACGTTGCGTTGTTGACGGTGATCGGGCCGCTGAGGGTAGAGGTCTCTGTGGCGGCGACATTGTAGACGCTCATGTCGTTGGCGATCGTGCCGGTCGTGGCGATAGTCAGTAGCGAGCCTCCGCTGGTTTGCGTGATCGTGCCGCTGCCGGCGGCGTTGGCGTGGCCTATGACAAGCGTGCCATTATTCAGGGTGATGCCGCCCGAGTAGCTGTTGCTTCCTGAGAGAGTCAGAGAACCACCACCGTTCTTGATGAGGGAGCCCGTGCCGCTGATGGCGTAGGAGGCGGTCAGTGCATCGCTGCGATTGTAAACCAGCACACCGTTGTTGGTCACGCCGCTGGTGGAAGCAATGGAGCCGCTCGTGCCACCGGCCCCGATCTGCAAAGTCCCGGCATTGATCGTGGTTGCACCCGTGTAGCTATTGTTTCCGGAGAGCGTGAGCGTGCCGGCTCCGAGCTTGAGCAACTCGCCCGTGCCGCTGATGGCGTAGGAGGCCGTCAAATCATCACTCCGGTTGTAGGCGAGAACACCGTTGTTGGTCACGCCGCTGGTGGAAGCAATCGATCCACTTGTGCCACCGGCCCCGATCTGCAACGTTCCGGCGTTGATTGTGGTTGCCCCCGTGTAGCTATTGTTTCCGGAGAGCGTGAGCGTGCCGGCTCCGAGCTTGAGCAACTCGCCCGTGCCGCTGATGGCGTAGGAGGCCGTCAAATCATCGCTCCGGTTGTAGGCGAGAATACCATTGTTGGTCACGCCGCTGGTGGAAGCAATCGATCCACTTGTGCCACCGGCCCCGATCTGCAACGTTCCGGCGTTGATTGTAGTTGCACCCGTGTAGGTATTGTTTCCGGAGAGAATTACCGTGCCCGTCGTGCTTTTAATAAGCGGAACGGATCCGCGCAATGACGCGCTCACCGTGCCGCTTTGCATAATATAGGAGGAATTCCCACCACTACCGGAGAGAAATCCCGTGGTGGCGATGATGCTGCCGGATGTTAGAGTGACGTTGGCGTTGAAAAAACTATGAGAAAATGCCTCCAAATTCAAGGTTCCGCCACTCACGTTAATTGCTGATCCGCTGTTGATAGCTGAAGATCTTGCGATCAAAATCGTGCCACTTTGAATTGTCGTGCCTCCAGTGTAAGTGTTCACTGCATTGGCATTGAATGTCAGCGTGCCATTTCCCACCTTCGTCAAGGAACCGCTGTTTGTGCCGATCACGTCGGAGACGATGATGTTCCCATCACCCCCGAAGGTTAAATTGTAAGTTCCAGTAAATGCCGCTCCACTGGCCACATCGAATGTAAGAGTATCTGAAACGCTATTAATCGTTGTGTCTCCTAGCAGGGTGATGGCTCCGGCGATTGTTTTATTTCCCGAGATGTTCAGCAACGACCCTGTGCCGCCGACTCCGGTGCCACTCAAGGATATCGGACGAGTGAAGTTGCCTGTTCCCACAAGTTCCAAGGCGGCTCCAGAATTTACAGTGGTGCTGCCGCCACTCCCCAGCGTAGTGGCCCCCGTGGCCCTCAGGACGCCGGCCGAAACCGTTGTGCCGCCTGTGTAGGTATTGTTTCCGGAGAGCGTGAGGGTGCCGTTACCGTATTTGAGTAATGTGCCTGAGGTGCTTGTAAGCGCGCCCGCAAAAGTAATCGAATTACCGTTTGTATCGATTGCATAGGTCTGGTTGGACGCCGTGCTGAAGCGCGAGGAAAGATCCGTGGTGATTCCCGTGCCGTATTTTAGGGTTGCTCCCGCCATACTGATCGTGCCACTAGCGCCCAAGGCATTGGCATTTTCCAAAACCAGGGTGCCAGCAGAGAGCGTCGAGCCACCTGTGTAGGAATTCGAACCCGAAAGGGATAATGTGCCGGCACCTTGTTTAACGATAGAGCCCGTGCCGGAAATTTGATTGGATAGTGTCAGCTCCCCGGTTCGATTGACAACCAGAGTGCCATTATTGGCGATCGCGCTCGAACCAATCGTTCCGGCGCCACCACCGGCACCAATCTGCAAAGTGCCGGAGGCAATACTGATCGCCCCGCTGAAAGTATTGTTTCCACTTAAAACCATCGACCCCGATCCGGTTACGGAAACTCCTCCCGTTCCACTAATCACCCCGCTAAGCGTCGATGAGCCAGTGCCGGACATGGCGATTGTGCCCACATTGGCGATCGCGCCGGCGTAGCTGGCAGCTCCGGTTTCGGAGATGGTAAGCACCTGGCCTGACGCAATGTCGGTATTACCCCCCAACGCTCCTCCCCCTTGGAGAGAGCCGATTGTTTCGCTGCCCAAGATGGAGAATAGAACGCCTGCCGTATTGGCTAGGGTGACAGTGCCTGTGTTTGAAATCGCATTCCCCCCGGTTACCGCCAAAGTTCCCGCACTCACCAATGTGCCGCCGGAGAAATTATTGCTTCCACTGAGTACGAGCGTGCCAGATCCAGTCTTCTGGAGTTGCCCGGCACCTTGGATCGCTCCTGCGATGGTGGCATTGAAGCTCTGCGTGTTGAAAGCGGCTGTGCCGCTGGAGAGCGTCACCGTGCGATTCGCATTCAACGTGATCCCGCCCGTATCAAAGACAATCGTTGCCGTGTTGCCGGTTTGAGGGTCGATCACGAGAGCACCTTGGGAATCTCCCAATGAGGCATCGGATAGGATTTTGATCGTTCCAGCCTGCAGCACTGTCCCTCCTCCGTAGGTGTTCGCACCACCCAGAACAAGGGTTCCCCCACCCGATTTATTGAGCCCAGCTCCTGCACCGGCCAGAGAGGCGTTGATTGTCGTCGTGCCGGATGCAGCCGTGATGTTGAAGGCTGTTGCGCTGCTTGCATTGGCGGTGAGCGTGGCCCCTCCATTGATCACTACGCCGTTAGGATCGGAGATGGTGAGCGTATTGACCGTAAGATCTCCCCCCAGGCTTGTGTTTGTCTGGTTACCAGCTCCAACCGCTGAAAATGTGATGTCCGAGGAGGCCGAAGGCGCACTGAGGCTGATCGTATTTCCAGCAGAGTCCGTCGTCCAATTCGATGCCACGCTCCAGTCCTCGCTCGTGGCACCTTTCCAATAAAGGTTCGAGGCACTGATGCTTGCAGACAATGTCAATGTATTGGCGCCATAGGTCAGGCCCCACGAAAAATCTCCCGGATCAAAAGATGTCAAATCCAGCGTCCAATCGCCGCTCAACCCGCCAGTGGCCGTAAGCAAGTCCCATGTGGTTGCACCGACGGGGGCGCTTAGCAAATTGAGTTTGATCTTTCCTCCTCCTGTGAGGGAAGCCGTCCCTCCCAGCGATAAAAAATCAGAATTTGAGCCATTCACATCGAAGACCAAATTGCTCGCGTTCATGGCGAGCGATGCTGATGACAACGTGCTGGTGCGCGTGGTGCCATCGGCCAGGCTGAATGTGGATCCCGAGCCGGTCGCGTTGAGAAGAACGGCTCCTGAGGAAAGAGCATTCGCACCGTTGAAAAGAAGCGTCCCGCCCGTGATGCTGATTTCTCCGGAATTCGTATTGGTGCCGCTCAGCGTGGTTGTGCCCGTTCCGCTCCGGCGTATCGTTCCATTTCCCGCAAGGTTGTTGGCCACCGTCACCACATCGCTCCGGTTGAAATCCAATACTCCCGATCCACTCACTGATACATTGCCCGTTCCAAAGCTGCCACTGGCAGCGTTATTGCCAATCTGGAGTGTGCCGGCACTGATTGTTGTGGTGCCTGTATAGGTGTTATTGGCGGTGAGGATTGATACACCGCTTCCCTGCTGTAGCAGGTTACCCGAACCGCTGATTTGACTCCCCAAAGTCAGCGTGCCTGTGCGGTTGAGCGAGAGCGTCGCATTGTTCACGATCGAGCTGTTTGCCGAGATCGCTCCCGTTCCGGCTCCCGCTCCGATTTGAAGTGTGCCAGCACTGATCGTTGTGGTGCCCGAGTAGGTGCTGTTACCGCTAAGCACCAGCGTGCCGGCATTGTTCTTTCTCAAGCCACCCTTGCCCGATATCACCTCCGACACGGTCGTCGTATTGCCAGAGCCCACGCCAAAGGTGGAGTCGACCGCCAGGCTGTTGACCGTCATCCCAGCATCGATCGAGGCCAGATCGAATGCGAAATAGTTTGAGCCGGATATGGAGGGGTCCAAGGTGAGCACCAGATTGTAGTCGCCGGTCGCATTGCCCCATGTGATCCCGGCTGAGGTGAGCGCATTGGTGAAATTCGACAACGTTCCTCCGCTCACATTCATATACATCGTCATCGGCTGCGTCGCATCCACATTGCTCAAGTCCAGGTAGCCCTGTGCGGCCCCAGTAAAATCCTGCGAATTTGCTCCCCGGTAATTCAATCCTCCCTGATCTGCAGATCCATTCAGAGCGATTTTAATTTGCCCTTTCGTTGTTGAATTTGTGCTCACCGTGGAATCCGTCCACAATGGTCCAGGACCACTCTGCCATGCTGTGTCGCCGCCAGTTACTCGCGAGATGATCGTGTATTGGTTCGTTCCGCTCAGCAGCACGCCTCCATTAAGTCCCACATTTAACTTTGCATTGGTGCGCAGAGTCTCTCCCGTTTGCCCATTGGCTGCGAAGTTTACCGTGCTGATGTGGGCGGCACTGTTATCTAAAATAAACGAGAAAGTTGGCGTTACATTGCCAGAAGCCACCGTGACATTGTTACGAAAACTTCCGAAGTTGATCGTTGCATTTGATCCCACAACTTGCAGTGTTCCACCGGCTGTTGCGTTAGCATTTAAAAAATAGAGCCCCGTCAAGGTGCCAGTTGTCGTTACACTTCCACCACTGATGCGATAGGTGCCAGTGGTTATTGATATTACCGGCGTCGCGCTGATGTTTCCGCCCGTCTGGTTCAACGTGCCTCCCACTGTGATTGAATCAAACGATCGATACAACGTCACATTGCCTCCAGTCACATTCATCGTGCTGCCCACGCCAATAGTAATCAAATGATGATTGATCGTTCCTGCCGTTGTCAGCGTTGAGTTGTTGGCGAGAGATATGCCATTAGCGCCCTGCACTCCTACATTCACTGTCTGAACTGTGCCGCCCGCCTCGATCACCAAGGTGGAGGCAGCATTCGAACCGATAACGATACGACCATCGGTGTTCCTCAGGTTGAGCACTCCCCCCGAGGCAACCTGGAGCAAACTCCCGTAGTTAATGTAAGTATTAATGAGATTCGCAGATGCGGTGTCGAGCAACGTATAGGCAGTGAGATTCCCCGTGCGAAAGATATTTGCAGTATCTCCATCCAAAGGCACGCCACCACTCCAGTTGCTGGCGATCGACCAAGCCTGGCTTGCACCCGGAGGATTCGTTGTGCTGTTGTTCGTAAAAGTCACGGTTGCCCCTTTGGTGGTGGAAAGGGCCGTAAAAAGCGCCAAAGCCATCGGAAAAAAAAGATTCCGGCATCTAAAAAGAGGTAAGCTGCTCGGGGAGGACATTTTTGTTCAGGATGTTTGCCTAGGTTTGAGGGGAAGAGCGCATGCTAAAGATTTTTAGGTTCTAGAACGCCGTTATTTCCGACCGAGCAGAACCGTGATTTTTTTCAAGCCTCATGGTGTTTCATCATGGTGTAAGAAATTTGGATCGCCAACATGGCCGTGTCAAATTTAATTATAATATAATTTCTATGTAATTTTGATCATGAAAATATCCTGTTAATTGATTATTTCCATTTAAATAGCGAATCAGGGAAGAGTCCAGCATGTCGTAATCAACGAATGACGAATAAAAAAATTCTTTTTTTCTCATGCCGCCTTCCCCCACGAACTTGCTGTTACTGTCCCTTCGGCTTGCAAAGCACTGGGAGGGGATTTTAAAGTTTACATGTAATTTAAATTTGTATTTCGCAGCCAATGCCTCCACTCATAGGACAAATCATGGATGAGAAAATCTGGTATGGAAAAGCCGCGAGCCGTTTTGAGGATGCCATGCCGATCGGCAATGGCAGGCTAGGTGCGGTTGTTTTTGGACGGCCTTGGCAACGCGAAGACTATTTTTCCGAACGCATCCTCTTGAACGAAGAAACGCTGTGGTTCGGAGGCCCCTCGACGAGAGAAAACCCGGATGCCCGCAAGGCTCTCCCGGAAGTGCGAAGACTGCTCATGCAAGGGAAGATCTCCGAGGCGGAGTATCTCGCGGATCATTCACTCACGGCTGCTCCCCGCAATGGCAGGCCATACCAGCCTCTGGGCGAATTGGTTTTCACATCAAAGAGAGACCATGCGCCCGCAAGGAATTATCGTCGCGAGCTGGAGTTGGCGAAGGGGATCACGACCGTATCGTATGAAGCGTTGGAGACGCTGTTCACTTCCCGTGCATTTGCTTCGGCGGAGGATGATGTTCTTGTTTTTGAATTTAAAGTCGAGGGGCGGGAGAAGCTCGATTTTCACGCTTATCTCCGCAGACGCCCGTTTGACGGGGAGATTTTCCGCTCGGGCGGCAGTGCGCTAGGGATCGAGGGACAGTGCGGGCCGGACGGGGTGCATTACTCAGCAGCGCTTGCATGGAAGACGGTGGGCGGAAGCGCGCGGATGAGTGGCCAAAGCCTCGTTGTCCAGGGAGCTTCCTCAGTCACGATTCTTGTCGCGGCAGCGACATCTTTTAAGCATTTGGAACCGAGAAAACTTTGCCTTGCCACCCTCCGACGCGCATCCAAGCGGACAAGTGCCGAATTAGAGCAGAGACACGTAGAGGACTTCTCGGAACTTTTCTCAAGAGTCTCGATAAGCCTTGGCAAGGGAAGTCGGCTACCCACCGACCAACGCCTGAAAAGAGTCCGCGCGGGAGCTAAGGACAACTCTCTCCACGCCCTGTTGTTTCAATTTGGCCGGTATCTTATGATCTCATCGAGCAGGGCGGGCTCGTTGCCGACAACCCTGCAAGGGATCTGGTCCGACAGCATGGTGCCAATATGGAACTGCAATTACACCCTCAACGTGAATTTGCAGATGTCCTATTGGCCGGCGGAAACCACCGGGTTGCCGGAGTGCCACAAACCGCTGTTTGATTTTCTGATCCGCTTGCTCAAGCGGGGAAAAAAAACTGCACGAGAGATGTATGGCTGCCGAGGCTTTGTTGCCCACCACACCAGCGACCTCTGGGCAGACACCACACCGACCGGCGGTGTATACGCCTCGGCGCTGTGGCCATTTGGCGGAGCCTGGCTGGCCTTGCATGCATGGGATCACTTTTGTTTCGGTGAAGACAGGGAGTTTCTGGAAAAAACCGCATTCCCAATTTTGCGCGAAGCCGGAAAGTTTTTTGAGGATTACTTGGTTGAAAATGTAAAAGGGGAATTGGTGGCAGCGCCGTCCGTATCGCCTGAGAACTGGTTTCTAATGCCAGATGGAGAAAAGGGTAAGATGTGCGCGGGCGCGTCAATGGATTCACAAATTTTGCGCGAGCTGTTCAACGCCCTCTGCAAGGCGGGAGAGATACTGGGCTCACCAGACTCGGAACGACAAAAATGGGCTGAGATTCTCGCGAAATTACCTCCGATAAAAACCAACGGCTCGGGGAGAATACAGGAGTGGAACGACTCGTTTGAGGAGAAGGATCCCGGGCATCGACACCTCTCACACCTTTTTGCGTTGTTCCCCGGAACCGCAATAAGTCCGCTCGCAGTCGAGCACAATATCGCCTCAGCCGCCTCCAGAACGCTCAAGGAAAAACTACGCCATACGACCGACCGGACCGGGTGGAGCCAAACATGGATAGCCAATCTCTACGCCCGGCTCTTGGATGGGGAAATGGCCATGGACTGCCTCCGTCGGGTGGCAGCCGAATTCACCCACGACTCACTGCTTGGCTTGTGCCCTCCCCTCAATCTGGACGGGAATTTTGGCTACACTTCAGCGGTGGCCGAGATGCTTCTACAGTCGCACCGCAATGAGCTGCACATCCTGCCAGCACTGCCTCGAGAGTGGCCGAGCGGCGAGGTTTCAGGGCTGAGGGCTCGCGGAGGCATCACGGTTTCCTTCAAATGGCGAAACGGATGCCTTCACGCTCTCAATTTGTATTCCGAAAAATCCGCTCAAATTCTCTTAAGAACTGGGACGGAGTTGCTGCCTCAAGCCGGTGTCGTAGGGCTGTCAAGAGCGGGAGACCTTCCGCTCTACAACGTGCAGCTGCTTCCAAAAACCGTGCTCACCATAAAATGCAAACAAGGTCTCCAGAGTAGAGCAAGAAGGCCCCGCAGGAGGAATCCATGATGTAGGCTTTTCCACGATGCCGGCAGAATGAAACCGGCGGTGTGCTTGGTTATGGATCCCTCATGGATCCCCCACCAAGCCGGCTTGCTTACAATGACACTTCAGCCCATCGACTCGAGCTCTTCGAGCAGGGGCGAGTGCTCGGGAGGCTGCCCTACCTGCAGACGGGCAACATCTGAGAGGATCGTTTCGATAAAGCTTCGACGTTCATTACCCACGACTCCGGCGATGTGCGAAGTGAGGTGAATATTCGGCAAGGAATAAAGCTGACTTTCGGGCACCGGTGGCTCGGGGTGCGTGACATCGAGTAGGGCGATGAGATCTGGACGTCTTGCAAACACCTCCACAAGACCATCCTCGCATACTTGGCGGCCGCGACCCGTATTGATGAAGGTGGCGTAGGGCGGCATGGATTCAAAATGTTCGCGACGGATGGCTTTTTCCAAATTCGGCAGATCCGGGAGATGGTTGCTCACGACCTGCGCGTGACCAAATGCCTCCTCAAGGGAAACCAGGCGGATATCTTCTGAACGCTCCACATCGGTGGAAAGTGTGGGATCCGTCACCAGGACTTCGATTTCGAGAGGGCGTAACAGCCGACGCAGGCTTTTAGCAATCGCTCCGTAGCCGATAAGCGACAAAGAAACACCCGCGTTTCCTCGGCCTGTATAAGCGGCATGCTGACCCGCAGTGAGAGGATTCCTGCACATCCGGGTATTTTGAAAAAAGCCTTTGTTCGCGAGAACGATCTGCGCGAAGCAGAACGTGGCCACGACATCGGCATTGACGAGGCGACCATTGATAACCGGAATGCCCCGCTGAAGAAACGGTCGAGCGAAGGCCCTCACAGATCCCCCAGCATACAGCATGGCCTTGAGTCGTGGAAGCTCCGCCAATTGCTCAGCCAACGCTACAGGAAAACCCCAAGTGGCAAGAAGGAATTCACAATCCTGGAGTTCAGGCCAAAGGCTCTCGATGGTTTTTGGCGTAACCAGCCGCGAATCGATCTCGAGCATTTCCGAAAGTCGCGCCAGCGCCTCTTCATCGAGGACATCAGCCAGAAAGGGGTTGACCTCCTTACTGACAATGAAGGTTTTTGAAGAAAGCACAGAGGAATTTCGATGCTTTGCTGTGCTCGTTGAAATCACGCTATTCAAGCTTCCTCTCCGGGCACAAGCTGCGGACGGATGATGACAGTGGAAGGCGGTGCCTCTTTATTTTCGATGCGCCAAAGCAGTTGATCCACCCCACGCCGCCCAATCTCGCCGGGATGGATATCAATCGATGAAGGACGCGGGTGCAGTGCGCTGAGAAAAAGCTCATCGGCGTTGCACGAAACAATCCGGAT
Organism: Terrimicrobiaceae bacterium; assembly: GCA_044352905.1. Lineage (GTDB taxonomy): Bacteria > Verrucomicrobiota > Verrucomicrobiia > Chthoniobacterales > Terrimicrobiaceae > UBA967. Next base: position 272,147 of record JBILCY010000002.1, read on the forward strand.
GTCTTTTCCAGGCTTGATGCGGTTTTTTGCAAACAGTGGATAAAGGGAGTTTGTGATATTGTCGCTGTGCACAAAAAGACCATCCGGCATCCGGGACATGATTTTTTCAAATGCAGCCTGAAGTGCTTCCCGATTCACAATCTGCACCGATCCACGGGCACTGAATATGCCGTCCTGCCTAACATCGGTTGCGGTCATGCCAAGCCTCGCCGCCTCTTCAAGAAATAGATCGGCGCGCGCATCATCGGGGCCAATGTAGGCCACCTGTCGACAGCCCTTGGAATGCAGTTCGCGGGCGGCGATGCGTGGCATTTCGAGGCGATCGTAGTCCACATTGTCGCAGTCCAATCTGCTTGCGGGCGGCGCCAGAAGACGCACCGCCGGAACGCCTGGAATCACGGATTGAAGCTCGTCATAGACCACGCTCTTGCCGAACAAAATGATCCCGCCCCCTTGAAAATTGCGGAGAGCTTCCTTGAGCGACTCCCCGTTTTGCTTATGCCGAAGCGAGAGCTGCCATCCCAATTCATGGGCTCGGAGTTCGGCGGCCTGGATGATTTTTGCATACACTGGTGCGCTCAAGGATCCTGATGGCATGCCTGCCTCAAGAAACATGATCGACTGGATTGTTCTCTCACGGGGAGGACGAAGCCGGGCACTCATCACCTCGGGATCCTCCACCCCTAGATCCTTCAATGCCGTTAAGACTTTTTGAGCCGTCTTGGAGCGAACAATATCAGGTGTCCGAAAGACGTTGCAGACCGTCTTGGTGGAAACCTTCGCCTTTTGGGCGATCTGCGCATAGGTGGGAAGAGATTCAGATTTTGTCATGATTGGTTGCCACGTCGGCAGACTTGAAAAAGAATATTTGAAATAATTATGTAATTAACATGAAAAATCAATAGCCATTCCGCACGCCTGTATCCTCTTTATATAAGAGACGAGCAACCAAACCGGATGTGTTGTTGCCAAAAAGCATAGGCGCTCTATTAGATTTACGTGGTAGTGAAAACAATTTTTCCCCCTGCTCTGATGGGACATTCAGCTATATCGGAGCGATCAATAGGAAGACTGATTCCATTGCCTTTAAGTGAGGGCCATGGGCTTTTGATCCGCAGCACGCCTTCAACCTTGGAAGAGACTTCCAGCATCGTAACGACTCCACCAGCCCGCTCGGCGGATACTTGAAATCCCCCTTCAGCGCATAGATTTCTAAAAGCAACATCCTGCCAGGAAGCTGGCAGTGCTGGAAAAACTCTCACAACTCCCCCCCAGCTTTGGAGAAGCATTTCGTGCACAGCTTCCATGGCGAGAAAATTTCCCTCCAAGGTGAACATGCGCGGGTTGTTCCAGCGTTGCCCCCAGCCAGGACCGCCCTTCTGGTCACAGTTAAGATGAAATCCATTGCGGGAAATGAACGCATCCAGATAGACACGGAGAGATTCCAAGGCGTCATCCGCCAGCCCTGCGCGGGCGAAAAGACAGGCAGCCCAAGTATGGGAGTATCCACACCATTCGCCAACCCCGATCCGCTTTATGGCAGCCAGTGAAGCCGAGATGACACGCTGCTCTTCTCCCCCTTCGATGGAGATTTGCCCATAAGGATGAATCGACATGAGATGGGAAAAATGCCGGTGGGACCTGTCAAAGGGGACTCCGTTTGCAAAAGCTAATTCGTGGGTTTGAGGAGTGATCCAACGTGGGCCGAGACGGGAGACAAGCCCTTTCCAACGGAGCGAATCGGCATCCAGGCCCAACTCATCAGCCATATGGCACAGGCCTTCAAAAAGTGCCTGCATGCCGTCGCGGTCGTAGTTGCTATTCGGCGGCAGATAGGCAGCGGGTGAATTGCTGAATATTTCCGGCGACGAGGAAATCGGCATTTTGAGAATCCCATCGGCATCCGGCTGCAGAAGACTCTCCAAACACTGACCGATTTCACTGCAAAATGGGTAGGCCCTCTCTTTAAGAAATGCTCCATCGCGGGTGTAAAGCCAGTGGCGGTAAAACATCCAAGCGACCCAGGAGATGTTGCCTTGCGGCATGAGGGAAAACACCGGCCAATCCGAGATGGGTTCCCCGCCGGCAGACATCACCGAGGGCGGCATGGCTCCAGCGGTGCCGTAAAAATCCCGCGCAAAACGCCGGAAGACAGGCATGAGCTGCCACATGAAATCGAAAAAGACCTCTCCCTCGGCAAAGTGCCCGGCAGCCGGATAGGAGACATACATCATTTGGGTGTTGAGATCGTGATGATAGTCACCTCGCCATGGTGGAAGCCCGTCATCCGCTGTCCACACAGCCTGCAGAGGCATGGCAGGCGCCCCGGGGCGGGATCCAGCTCCCAGAAAATAACGCACAAGGTCGTAGTGGGACTGCACCTCAGCATCCGGCAGCGTTACCTCGGAAACGGCAAAAAAGGAGGCCCACCAGTCTTTATGGTTATTGAAAAGTTTGTCGAAGCCTTGTTGAAGCGCTCCCCTCACCCTTGACTTTCCTTCCTCCAAGGGATCGTCCACCCCGTCCAGTGTGGCGGGAATCGTTAATGCGATCAGCGACACCTCGCCGCGAACCTCTAGGCCGCCGACCGCCGCATAGCTCAAACCGACAGGAGATGCTTGTGAGAACCATCGAATGTCTCCACTCTCATTTGTCTCCGAGGGGGGATAGTGCAATTTTTCCTCCAGGACGCCGGGAGCGACAAACCTCCAACCTTGAAGTTTGGCACCCTGAATCCGAATGAGTGCCACCCCATCAGTAGCGCTGAAGAAACAATCCAGACGTGCTGCTCGCTCGTTTCCTTGTCGGCTTCGTAACCGAACCCCTCCGAGCCCTTGGGAAATATCCAGAAAGAATGACTCGGCGCTAAAGTCCGGATCCAAGCTGATCTCAAGTCGGCCACCCGGGATTTTTGTAGGGGTGGGAGATTCGGCCGGCTTGTCAAAAATATCGGCGATCTCCTCCCAATTTTCGGCTGTCTTTAAGGCAACCAGATTTTTCCAAGTAAAATCCTTCTTGCGAATGGCGGGGTGCACCCTTTCGTCCCAAAGATCCCCACGGTCGAGGGAGATTTTGATTTGAGAGCCTTCACCGTAGAGGAGCCCGCCCATGAGTCCATTGCCGAGAGGTATGGCCTCGTCCCAGTTGCTGATTGGTGCCGTAATTTCGAAGGGATTTTGGTATGAATAGCTTGAAGCGCAAAGCGGCGATTTTCGCGAGGAGATGTTCATTCGCCCATGAGCTTGCGAACTCGCTCGGCAAGTTCGTCTTCATCAGTGAACCCGACCCAGTGATCGCGGATGGTGCCGTCGGCATCTACAAACACATTCACAGGGATGGCTTGGATTCCGAAGAAGGAATCCAGCGCCGTCATTGGTTCGCCCAGTTGACCATCTAAAAGGAATTTGAAGGTGAATTCGGGGTGCTTTTTAATGAATGCCTCGATATTGAGGCGCGAGTCCTTGACGCCAATCGCGGCGATCTGGAGTCGCCCCTTGTATTGGTCGGCCAACTTCTGAAAGGTCGGCATCTCCTTGATGCAGGGGCCGCACCACGGTGCCCAGAATGTTATGAGAGTTGCCGTGCCTTTGAGATTGCTCAAAGGCATGGGGTTCCACTCCATGGTTCTCACTGGAAAATCTGGTAATACAACCCCCACCAAGGACTTCTCGGCACCTTCCTTTGGCGGTCGGGCGGACGCCGCTGCGGACTCGGAGGGTCCCGCCGACTTGGCCACCGGCATTGAGTCGTTAGCCGTGGGCACATAGGTGAAGGTCTCCTCCGGAATTTCGGGATTAAGGCGGACATCAGAGACGATCCATCGGAGGGTCAGAAAGGTGCTTCCTTGACTACGCATAAAGGACTGAATCGACCGGGGTATCCCTGTTTTTGCTGAAAACCAGATGTAGGACACGCTGCTATGCGGCTTCTTCGGTGAATAGGATACTGTCGCCAGCACATGACAAAGTTCGCCATCGACATCGTCAATACCGGCGTAAAGGGCGTTTCCGCGCTCCAGAAACCGCTGGAAGAAACGCTTGTGGAATAGCTCCTGTGTATTCAGGAAATCTGAGCCCCCCTCGTCCTCAATCACATTCCAAGGTATTTCCGTCACTTTCCCGTTCATGCTGATTTTAGATGTTCTGCCGTTGCAAACCGCCAGTGAAACTTGGCTCCGATCCTCGGTTTCAAACTTCGCACGGAAGCGCATCGGGGATAGCTTATAAAGAATATCTGTATAACCACTAAGTTTAGCATTATCAATGCCGTAGCCTCCGACTTGGCGGACCCGATATTCAACCGTTTTCACATCGGAGAGGGCCGCCACCGCCGCATTGAGCACCGATTGGGCCGATGGCTTCTGCGGAGACGCTTCGGCGGTGGTGGTGGAGTTGGAGCTGCTAAGATTCTGGACGCTCTGGGTGCCATCAGCCGTGCTGCTCGCACTACCGACGACGGGAATGATGAATGCTGACAAAATGCAGATTCTTGAAAGCACGGCCAGCGGCTTGACTAGGGCAAAGCCTGATTGCGCCGAGAGGCTACGAGGAGAATGAATGGGGAGCATGGGGATTGGGTTATGTGAAAAGTAATACTAAATTAGGTATTATTATAATATTAATGATTTTATGTTGATAAATGTCTCTAAATATTTGGGCCTACTGGATGTGCAAAACGGCGTGCCCGTGAGGAGCGAGCGGGTATTTTCCAGATACCGTTTGCGAGGAAAGCATGTCTTTTGCCGGAGCGTCCCCCAAGTCGATCTGATGGCTCTCCGCAGTAAAGTTCAGAAGAAACAAGAATCGACCGTGCTCGTTCTGCCGAACCTGAGCGGTCACACCGGTCGGTAGCGCCGAGCGCAGGGCGCGGGGCAACGAGAGCTGCCCGAGAAGCTTTCCGTAGAACTCCGCGTGGAAATCATGATCGCCCCGGAAGCCGATATAATAAGCTTGGCCTTTCCCGTAGGAGTGACGGGTGAGGGCGGGCGATCCCGCATAAAATTGACTAGAGTAACGGGCCAGCACCTCCGCATCCTTTTCCTGAATCATGGCGCAGAAGATATGTGATTCCCAACGACCTTGGATTCCCAACTCATTGCCCTGAAGCGGTTCAACCACGGCGGCCTCATCCGCATAAAGAATGTCAGTCTCTTCGTTGGTAATACCAAAGACCGGAGCGAGCGGGCCGGGGAAAGGGGTTTCAAAAAGCCTGTCGTCTTCATCGACAATGCCCGTCCAATAGGTTCCGACAAGGGTTCCTCCCTCGCGCACAAAAGCCTCCAGTCGTTCCGCCACGCCAGGCCTGAGCATGTAGAGCATCGGTGCAACGATGAGTTTGTAGCCGGAAAAATCCGCCGTGGATTGAATGATGTCTGTGGTGATGCCTTGTTGCCAGAACGGGCGGTAGTGGGCGAGGCATGTTGGCACATAGTCCTTGTGATCCTTGGTCGGGCCACAGGCGGCGGTGATCGCCCAGCGGTTCTCCCACTCGTAAATGATGGCGACTTCGGCGCTCATCCTGCCACCCAGAGCCGGTGTGATTTTTTTGAGCTTTTCGCCGACTTCGGAAACTTCGCGGAAGACGCGTGTCTCTGTAGAGCCTGTGTGGTCGATCACTGCGCCATGAAATTTTTCACGTCCGCCCATGCCTTGTCTCCACTGGAAATACATCACGGAATCCGAGCCATGGGCCACGGCTTGAAACGACCCAAGCGCATGAATGCCGGGACGCTTGAGCTTCATAAATGGCATCCAGTTTGCAGAGCTTGGGGTGCTTTCCATGAGAACCCAAGGTTGGCCTTGCTTGAAGCTGCGCATGAGGTCAAACACGAATGAGTTCTCGATCCCGTGATCCAGCATTTCCGGCCGACAGTCATAGAGCGGATAGGCATCCATCGACACGAAATCCAACTCCGCCGCCAACCGCCAGTAGTCGAGTGGTTCATGGGTGCCCATGAGGTTTGTGGTGACAGGCACCTCCGGCGAGTGCTCACGGATCGGGGCGACTTCATTGCGAATGAACGACGCGTATTGATCCGAGCTGAAGCGTTTCCAATTGACCCAGAGCGCCTCGCAGCTGTTCTCTCCTGAGCCGCCAGGAGCCTCAATCTCGGACCAGTCGGTGAAAGTGTGGCTCCAAAAAGCCGTATTCCAACGGTGATTCAGCTCTTGGAGGGTGCCATAGCGTTTTTGCAGCCATTCCCGGAAGGCAACTTGGCATACCTCACAATAACAGGGTTCAAAAAACTCATTCGAAATATGCCAGGCGACCACCGCCTCGTGCTTGCCAAACCGTCGCGCCAACTCGGTATTCATGGCATGGACTTTTTTGCGGTAATAGGCCGAGGTGACGCAAAAGTTCACCCTCATGCCATGACGGTTGCGAATCCCCCCCAGCGGCGCCCGCAACACGTCGGGATTTGCCTTTGACATCCATGCAGGCTGTGAGGCCGAGGGGGTGGAGAGCACGGCATGGTGACCATTTTCCAAAAGCAAATCCAATACTTCACCCAACCAATCCATCGTATAAACGCCATCCTGCGGCTCCAAAGCCGACCACGCAAAAATTCCGAGCGAGAGCACATTGGCCCCCGCCATTTCCATTTTCTTGATATCCTCACGCCACTGGGATGGCGTCCACTGTTCGGGACTATAATCGCCTCCATGGAGGAATCGGTTCACTTTGGGCATGAGTTGGCTTTTAGGCATGGCGTTGACGAGGGGTGATTTGGGTTGATGTGGATTGAATAAAAGAGGGGGGTGATCCCAATAAATCAGACAGAGTCGTGCAGGCAGCGGATCTCACTGGCAGCGATAATGGCGATACCTGACGATATACCCCACGCGGGTCCATCATCACCGGCATCTAGCGTTGACGCGCATTTGGCAGAAAAGTTCAGCGTTAGGGACATCACGAAATCTTCTTTAATTCGCGACCGAGTTCTTCGAAGCGTTGATAAACGATTTCCGGCAGGGTGCCATCGGCACGCGGGCCGATATTCACAAGAAAATTGCATCCCCATTCGCGGAGTTTCCGGTAGTTTGTCGCCACCCACTCTGCGGGCTTGTAAGTCTCTGTATCGAGATAGCCCCAGACTTCCACAGGCTGGCCATTTGGCATTTGCACCGCGCATGTCTGCCAGCAGTAAACCGTCTCCAACCACGTGGCGGGCTTCTCTGTAGGAAAGCCGCATTCGGTGCTCTCGAAGTGCCCGGCGCAACTGCGGCTGTTGATCACGAGGTGCGGCTGGAGGGACAACGCCAGATCTCGCGCCTCGTTGTCCCATACGCCACCGTCGAACCAGAGGAGATCGATGCGTCCATACCAAGTGAGCACCTCGCGAATGCGTTCATGAAAAATCTCCCGAAGCTTCGCCCGATGCCCCGGCGTTGGTGGGGCGATTTCTGCAGGCTGGTGATCCTCGTCGTAGTGTGCGACTCCAGCCACTTTCCTCTCGCCGGTCAGCCCACCCATACTTGGATAATTGAAGCTCATACATTTACGATCAAAGCGCCAATCGGTTGGCGAGAGGTATATTCCTACTTTGAGTCCGTTCTTCCGACAGGCCTCGACATAGGGCTCCAGCAAATCCCGCCCTCCGGGTGTTGACTGCACGCCGAACTCCGCGCACTTGCTGGGCCACAGGCTATACCCATCGTGGTGCATCGCAACGAACACCACATACTTGAAGCCCGCCGCCGCCGCTGCGGAGAGCCATTTGTCGGGATGATATTTATCAGGACAGAAACGTTCGCCCAGCTTCCAATATTCATTGGGGGTCACCTTATTCGCCGGCGCTCCTGCGGAGTCGTAGGCCGTGTTGGCGATCATCGCCCAGGAGGCGTCGATTTTTCCATGCAGGCTATTGATGCCCCAGTGAATCATCAGCCCCAAACCTGCCTCTGGAAACCATTGCGCTTCGGGATGAGTTGGCAGCGTTGAGACAATGCCCTTTGGTTTGAGTCCGAGAGCGGCGTGTTGCTCTTGGGCTCCCGTGTTTGACGATGACTTGTCCTTGGTTTTATTCATTTCCGGTTTCTGGCAGTGGGGCGTTGAGAAGATGGGGCGATCCCGATGTCAGGCATCATATGCTATGCTCCCTTGCGACTGGCGCGGAAGAGCAGTAAGCCAACCCCGCTGAGAACTCCCCCAATGATCAAAAAGCAAATCCGGCCGTAGAGTGGGTTGGGTATCAATATGCAAAGCAATAGGAAGACACCCATAATCAACGCGAGGATGCCGATGATTCGGTATTGCATGGAATCCTGATCCTCACCCCCCTCGCCCATGTGGTCGACCGGACGGTTTAAATCTTGGAAGAGATGATCAATCCTTTCGCGGTGATCGGGCGTTGCCTTCTTCCAGAACAGCATGGTGCCAAAGAACCAAAGCGCCGATCCTCCCCAAGTGAAAATACTCACATAAATATACTCTGAGTCCGTCATCTCTCGGATGTTCAGCGGACGCTCCAAGCCGAGCAGGCCGCTTACAATATCCGATGAAAACGTGGCTTGCGCGACCATGGCCGCCAAAAGACCAAAGAGAACAGTGGACCAACCCGACCAATCCGGCGTGCACTTAACTAGAAGACCAAGCACCATGGGGACGATCATCGGTGGCAACAACATGGCATTCAGAATTTGGAAAAGATCGAAGAGGTTGAGCGTGCGTAGGGAGTTCACCAACAAAGCGACCCCAACGGTGAGCAGGCCAAAGAGGCCGGTTATCACTTTGCCGGTAAGAACCTGATTTTTATCAGAGGCATCAGGTCGAATGTATTTTACATAGACATTTCTAACGAAGAAGCCGGCATTGGAGTTCAGCGCCGCATCCGCACTATCAGCAGCGGCACCAAACATCGTGCACACCATCAACCCCAGCAGCCCCTGCGGCAGCACGGTCATGGCCATCGCCAGCCAGGCCCCCTCCTCCGGACTTTTCAACTGGGGAAAGACCGCTTGCATGTCCGGGTAAAGCACTGCCGCACACATGGAAGGAATCTGCGTGATCAGGGGCAGCAATAGAATAATGTTTGGCAACGTGATCAACAGCACCATCTTTCTTGTGCTGGAGTCGTCTTTTACTCGGACAAATTTCCCGCAGTTTCGAAGATCCATTTGTCCGATCGTGTTGAAAAGAATCTGCCAACCGATCCAAAGCCATACCAGCAGAAGGGAGGCCTCCGAACCAAAATTGATATGCCTCTCGGGAAGAGACTGCGTGAACTGGCTCACCCCACCAATCTCAGGCCTCGAAATCGAAAAATAAGCTACCATCGCCGTGACGAGCAAAAGGATAATCCCCTGCACCACAGCAAAAAATGATATAGCCCATTGCCCGCCGATCACGGCTAGGAAAGTTACGACGATACCCACCGTAATAATGGTGACCGACAATTCTATTTGGAAAATAGACGACATGAATACGGCAAGCGTATTGATGCCAATCCCTCCCCAGAAGAGCCCCATGGGCAACGTGAACCAGGTATAAAATTGCTCGGTGCCCATACCGAAACGCCGGAAGACGGCCTCCATCGCGGTAATCACGCGCAACCTACGAAATCTAGGTCCCACGAACCATAGGACCAAGATGGCGGGAATCGTGGCGGCAATCATTGAGAAGGGATAAACAAATCCGTCGAGGTAACACTTGGCAGCTCCTCCCGTGAATGTCCAAGTGCTTACGCCCGTAGCCATCGCGGAGACCGCCCCCACCCACCAGAGCATGTTGCCTCCACCACGAAAATAATCGCTCGGGTTTTTATTCAGCTTGCGGCAAATCAACCCAATCGAGGAGATGAGAAGACCATAAAAGACGATGATTCCGTAATCCCAAAAATTCAGGACTCGCATTCCGTCGAGGAGGGTTTTTCCAGAGAATTCGTTCATGGAGGCGGTAAAGTGGAGGGTATTGGTTCGGTTGCTTGGAGATAAAATACGGGAAATTGTCAATTAATTGTAATTGATGGTATTACAATTAATTTTTTCGACAATCAACTGTCCCTTCAGCAACTGCAAACAGAAATCGGGGTCTGTCACCTTGGATATCGAAGTAAAGCCACCCGATCTCTCGGAGCCTGGACGTGGCGTCCTATGGGTTCGGGTGGATCTAGGCATTTTCAATTCAATCAAAACGACGCGAATTCCAGTCGCAATTGTTGCTGGGACTAACTTCCATCTAAAAAACAAAACAACTGTCGCACGTCAACAATTATTCTATATTTTTTTTATGTAATTTTAAATTTGACACCCCTTGGAGAAGGGCTACATTGCCGTCGTGATATCCTCCCGGATCAACAAACGAGGCATTGAAAATTGTTTTGATTTTTCGCCGACTTCGGCATGGAAACTCAGAAAATCGGATGCCTTTTCTTTGATCGAGGTGATCATGGCGCTGGGGATCGTTGGGCTGGCTTTTGTGCCTTTGATGGGACTTCTCCCGGTGGGGCTGAATAATTTTCGTGGGTCCATCGACCAAACGGTGGTTGCCCAGATTGTGCAACGGTTGGGCAACGAGGCGCAACAATCGGATTTTGAATCCGTCACCACCTATGCGGACCGGTATTTTGACGATCAAGCACGTGAGGTGGATGCGTCGGAAAAAGCGAGTGCCATCTATGTCGCACGGCTGCTGGTGATGGAGGACGAGACCTACCTGAAGCGGCTCGTTGTGCAAGTCGCTCGGAATCCGGGAGGGGCAGCCACCCTCAAAGAAGAGTCCACTGGCGACGGGCTGAATTTGTGGTCCGAAGCGAATGCTCTTCCTGTTTTCACGCGCAGCCTGCTACTGGCCCGTAGCTCTGGAAAATCTGCTGACTAGTGAGGCGCTCCACTTGGAAACCAATGGCCGCGTATCCCCTCACCGTCCGGGGATTCACTCTGGTAGAGGTTTTGGTGGCCTTTGCTGTCCTAATGATCCTCATGGTGATTTTAGCCAATATGGTGAACCTGACCTCATCGACTTGGAGCCGCACCAAGGGAAGTGTGGAGCAATTCCAACAAGCACGCGCAGCGTTTGAGGTGGTTACGAGACGCTTGAGCGAGGCCGTGCTTAATACCTATCTGGATTACGTGGATGGAAGCGGAAATCCGCGCACAGTGGCAAACAGCCGAACTTTCCTACCCGCCCGCTATGTCCGGCGTTCGGAGCTTCGTTTTCTGAGCGGCCCAGGCATCACGGGAAACTCCGATCACACGACCCATGCCATCTTTTTCCAAGCTCCGCAGGGCGTCGCCGATGCAAATGACGCGCAAGGCTTGGGGCAACTCCTAAACAGCTGTGGATTCTTCATCGAATTGGACAGTGATGAGGAACTCATTCCTTCCATTCTTCCACGCTCATTTGCCAAGGAGCGGTTTCGACTCAAGCAACTCATCGAGCCCTCCGAAAAAATGGGCACTTATAAGCTTGGAGCGGCGAATCCTGATTTCGAGAGCGAAGAATGGTTCACAAAGGCTCTTGAAGATCCCGATTCGCTCTCGATTGTAGGCGAAAATATCATCGCTCTTATTCTCCTCCCGAAGCTGAGCGCGGCAGACCAAGCCGCTGGCGGATACCAAGACAACGCCTTGGCACCCAATTACACCTATGATTCCACAGAAAAAAACAACACGCCTGCTCTGAACCCCTCGCATCAACTTCCCCCGGTCGTGCAGGTCACCATGGTTGCGATCGATGAGGCCTCGGCGATGCGTTTGGAGTCGGATGGTCAAGCAGCGCTCAAAACGCTCCTTGACGGATTATTCAAGCAGGTGGGCAGCACTACCGATGCCAGCCAAACCGGTTTTGCTCGAGATCTGGAGACCCTCGAATCCTTTCTTAACGAACGCCGGTTGAACTACCGGATCTTCACATCCAACGTATCCTTGAAAGCCGCCAAATGGAGTCGAGACCAAAAAAATTAAAACAAAAAGAGCCCACGCTCATTAGCCGCACTTGCAGCCGCAGATCCCGCAAACGCCAATCCGGAGCGGCGCTGGTCATCGTGCTTTCATTCCTAGTCCTCATCACAATCATGGTCGTTGCATTTTTTTCGAGCACGGCGACCGAGGCGGTCGCAGCAAAAACAGAGACCAATCTACAGACCACCCGACAACTCGCGGATTCCACCATCCAGTATGTGATCGGACAGATTCGCCAAGCAACAAGTGGTGGCACGACACGCGCTTGGGCCTCCCAACCTGGAATGATCCGAACGTGGAACGATGCCGGTCAACCCGATCAGGCGTTCAAGCTGTATAGTGCTCAAAAAATGAGGGAGCCCGTTACCGGCAGCTACTCCCCTGCCTCTGACATGCCAGCAAGCACTTGGGAAAATGACAAGGCCCTGTGGACGGATCTCAATGCTCCCATTCTCTCTGGAAACAACACGGTATTTCCGATTCTGGATCCCCGCGCCGCTGCCACTGTCACGGGTAATCACTCCCTCGTGGAAGGGTTTTCCTACGACGCCTCCGCGCTCTCCGGTGCGCGGGCCCCGACGAGCACAAGCGATGCCTCCGCACGGGCTCCCATGCCAGTGCGATGGATCTATGTCCTCAAAGACGGACGCTTCAGCACGCCGAGCAGCGGCAGCGGCACAGTCGCCGACTTCGCCAATTCCGACCCCAAGCCCACCGCCAACAACCCCATAGTCGGCCGGGTGGCTTTTTGGACCGATGACGAAACCTGCAAACTCAACCTCAACACCGCTGTGGGAGGTGTTCCTTGGGATATTCCCACTTACACGGCGGGCATCGACCTACACTTCTCCCGCTACAAGCCGGTTAAGGACGAGTTCGCACGATACCCAGGCCACCCTGCCACTACCAGCTTAGCGCCGGTTTTTTGGAGCTTCGGAAATCTGAAGTCGCCGGATGAGACATTGATGCCTTTCTTGAACCCGACTTTGAATGTTGGGAATAAATACAACTTAGCAGGTGCAGATACCTCATCAGGGGTCGAATCTGCAGACGTTAAACCTTACTATCCCTCTTCGGGATCTGCTGCCGCTTTCTTGAAAAAAATGCTCGATCTCAACCCGAAAAATGAGCTTGGGGGAACCGAATTGGGAACAAAACCAACCGTCATCGACGAAACCACGTCTCCCCAGCAGACACTAGACAGTGACCGCCTCCTATCTTCAGTAGACGAAGTTTTTTTTGATATGCCTGGCACTGCCAATGGAGAGAGACCTCCAAATGCCTTTTCGCTGCAAGCGTCCGATGTCGATAAGTTACGCTTTTTCATCACCACGCACAGTCGAGCGCCCGAAACCAATCCGCTAAACCAACCGAAAGTGGGAATATGGCCTATCAATGAGACCAAAAGAAATCCTGCAAATCCTAAATCAATACCCGATCCGCGAACACCCACGGATAAGCTTATGGCTTTTTGCTCTACTCTCAACGGGAAAGCATACTATTTCACCCGCAACAACCCAGATTCCTCCACTACCGATTTCCAGCCAGGTTCCCGCAATGATCAACTCTTCGATTACTTGGAGAACTCACTTGGTGAGCCAATTCCTGGATTTGGTGGCAACCTAAAGGATCGTTATACCACCGAGGGACTGCGACAGATACTTACTCTTGGCTACGACTTCACAAGAGTCTCCAACATAACGGACACTTTCGATTTTGTTTATCGGAGTCGCTTTGATACCGAAGCCCCCTTCGCATTCGTCCCCCCACGTCAGGTTCTCAACGAACGCGGAAGGGGACAGGTCGTTCCTATCAAAATAACTAAGGATGGAAAAAATTATAAGGGCCTTGGACGCTTTGTTACGATCAAACAAGTCGGACTGCACTTCATCGCACAAGCTGCCAACCAACCGCCTTGTCTGATCGATGCGAGCACCGGAGCACCCACAACCTCACCCAACCCCATGCATCCCTGGGTGGACGATATGCCTGCCGCGGTCGTGGTCACAGACAATGAAGACGGATCATGGAACATTGATGCCGGAAGCTCCGCCTACCCTACATTTCTCTTAGGTTCAGGAAACAGCACTACTGCCCAAACCCATGCGGGACTTCCACTGCGAACAGACCGCTGGATTCAAGACCCCAACATTCTTACATCAACCGATAATACCACCGTCACTCTTCGTAATAATTTAATTAACAAGCGATACCAAGGTCCATCAAACATTTATGGCACCGGAACATCTGGCGGCAATGCAACAACTGGCAACTCAACAAATTCCCAATTACTGCCTAGACCTTGGCCTAGCTCGGAAACAGGTTCTTTAGGCCCTCACCAAACCCTTATCCAAGCCATTTTCATTGTAGACCCAGTTTTAGTTAACCCTGGCAATCCACCTTATATCGGTGCTTATAAGGTTCGAGTCAAAGGCTTGGATAAATTCAAGGTGCAAACGTCCTCCGGAATGAGTTCACTAGGATTTGGTGCTAATCTTACACAATCCGCAAATGACACTGCCATAGCCTCTCCCGATTACAATGTGGGTTATGGCACAATTTCAGGTTTTAGAAGCGGTTCTGAACTATCTGTGAATCGAAAGCTAACGTTCATTAATTTTACAGACAACAGCACCATTAAGCCGATTGTTACAGGCTCAGATTTTGCTTTCGAAGGTGGCACAATTGAAGTTGAAATTCTTACAGATCCCGCGATCGGATCCGCTGAAGTTATTCAAAAATTCACCATAGAATTTCCAAGCACATCCTTTCCTACCCCATTGCTTGCTCCAATGCCCACAATTAAAGCTATGCTGGCAGGTGGAACCCTATCAAGCAACTACACTAGCACAGGAAAACCTGCTACAATAACTGATTTAACACCAAGCTCGATGCTGACTCTCGATGAGTCGAGTCGACTAGCAAAAAATACAAATTTTGGCGTTGGCAGTGAAATATATTCCGTAGCAAGTAGAGCTGCCTACTTCATCACAGATTCGATTTTACCCGAAAGAATGACAAATCCCGCAAATGACTTCCGAGCAAAGCTTTCGGCAGATACCATACGGACTATTGAAGTTCTCTACGGCGACACACGGGTTACAGGACTCCTCAATGATGTTCCAAGCTCTTTTTTTAAACCTCATAAGTATTACTATGACAAAGAAATGCGATCTGCACACTCGCTAAGAAAACCCTTGGGCGCAAATTACCAGGGGGCTACAGATCAACTTCTTACAACCAGCTCTGATGTAAAATATACTGCAAATCACACATCTGGTTACTTCGACAACTACAGAAACGTTCCAGCACTTGCAGCGCCCAAATTTCGAGCCCTCGGGGCGCGACTTAGCACCTCTACATTAGGCAGCGCTGTTGCAATTCGTTCAAGTTTTCCGAATGTGACAAGCAGTGTGGATTTTAGTGATTCAGGTTTTTCAGAAGTTTGGAAAAACGGTGGCGACTTTGATACGGGGCCCGGCCTCACCTTGGACGGTCCATATATCGGCAAGGCAACAGAAGGCGGACAGTCTTCTCGCTTCATGCGAAGTTTTTTGGCAAGTGGAATAGACGGCTCCAACATCAATCCAGACTTCAATAACAATTTTGGCTCGATTGACTACGGTTATGCCAACCTCCAAGGCGGTCCAAACAAACAAATTCCTTCGCCAGTGGTTTTCGGCTCTCTCCCCGTTGGTAATACTCCAAGCAATTCATGGCGCACACTGCTATTTTCTCCTAATCCAGTCTCCATAAACCATCTATCTTTAAGCGAAGTGGCACCTGCAGGGAATTCACCAGTCGCAGGTAAGGCTCCCGACTTCCTATACTTAGATTTTTTTAATATGCCAGTCGTTGAGCCATACGCCATAAGTGAACCATTCTCAACGGCTGGGAAAGTTAATTTAAACTATCAAATAGCCCCGTTTACCTACATCCAGCGCGACACCGCACTCCGCGGAGTGCTTCGTTCGGCCTTGATAACAGCTTCAGATGACCAATGGGCAGAAAATCGTAAATATAGGGAGACAGGTGGATTAAACTACACAAATAATGATACACTAAGTTATGTTAATTATCTGCAACAAACTGGTCATTGGGCTTTCCGCTATCCCATTCACATAAGTGAGACGCTCAAGCAGTTTGATCAGCGTTTTAGCAATGGAGACATATTCCGCGCTCCTTCGGAGATCTGCTCACTTTGGCTCTATCCCGGGAGGCAACCGACGGCTTCAGCGCCGGAAAACCCCGGCATCGCGTTGGTGAATTGGGATGCCAACTCAGCAGGCATCAAAGCTTGGTGGTATAACAATCCCGGGACCACGTCGAAATCAGTAACGGGCGATAATATGCGCGAGAGACCGTATGCGACGATCTATCCGCGCCTCACCACAAAATCCAATACCTACACCCTTCATTGCCGGGTGCAGACTCTCAGCAAAAGCCCTGGGGGCAATACCGCCACGTGGGATGAGACGAGGGACAGGGCGGTAAGCGAGTATCGTGGATCTGCGATGATCGAACGATATGTAGATCCCTCGGATCCGCAGATCCCGGACTTCGCATCTGCTGCGAATGCGGGTGTGGCCTTGGATGAGTTCTACAGATACCGCGTGCTGAACACAAAGCGCTTTGCGCCATGAATCCGGTTTCCTCAAAGAACGATTGCCAAGCCGCTTGGCGTTCCGGGCGCCATGCGTTTTCCTTGTTGGAGCTTTTGGTGGTCATTGCCATTTTGGCAATACTTTTGGTCATGCTGTCCCCGGCCATACGGTCCATCGGCGGTGGCACGGAAATGACGGCCGCAGCGGATCTCGTCGTGGCACAGCTCAACCTGGCTCGTCAAATGGCGATCACCAAAAATCGCAATACGGAATTGCGCCTCTACTCGTTCAAAAACGAGTTTGGCGAAAAACGTTTTTGCGGCGTCCAGATATTTATCAACCCAGAAGATGCATCGCAAAAGCCCGAGCCGGCAGGTCGCATGCTCAAGCTCCCGAATTCCGCATGTTTCGACTCGGGATCGACGCTTTCCCCCCTAATCGCCAACTCCCCACTATTGGCTGGATCGACACTGGGAGATAAAATCCCGCAAGTCGGCTTGGCATATGATGCGGTATGTATCGGCTTCCGGCCGGATGGTTCCTCTTCCACCATCTCCGGCGATTCGACTCAAAATTTCCTCACGTTGCGACCTTGGCGTTTGGAGGATCCCCAAACCTCCTTGCCCCCAAACTATGCCGTCGTGCAAATCTGTAAAACTACAGGCCAAATCCGCAGATACAGACCTTAATCAGCTTTAGCTAAATACTTATAAAGACCTTTGAAAGATGATATGGCAATTCCATTTTCCCGTTCGCAAACCTCTGTAATCTGTATGCTTACTCACTTTTATTGAATAAAAAATGCTCTTTTTGGTCCTGCTCTAAACTGGGCAAGACCCTCAAATAATACAGGCCGAACCAAGCGCTGCGACCGACTTTAAATGATTATCAATCCACCAGCCACTCACACCACCATGAAATCAACCATCGCCATATTGATTACCGCGCTAACATTTCTCGGCATTACCAGAGCGGCTGAAAAGGCAGCCGACAAACCCGCGCACCCTTATGCAGGTAGCCATGTCACGAAGCAATGGCAAGTGCCGCCGAGTTTCATCGGCGAGCTCGCGGCCGGTTCCGGCAAGGCTGATGCGAGAGGCGTTCTTGAGTCGAGGGGCATTCAATTCGGTCCCGGATCGAGTGTGGGTTACGATGGCAAAAACCTGACCTTCACAAACACGCCGGAGCAGGTGGCACTGATGGATGCGCTCGTCGAACAATCGTTCCCAAACAAAGAGGCCCTGTGGATTCAGCCGAAAGTGGAATTCCGTAATGCCACGCTGCGTGAGGTCGTGGATTTCCTAGTCGCCAAGAGCAAGACGCTCGATCCCTCAGGCAAGGGTATGAACATCGTGCTAAAGAACATGGATGGAATCGGCGATGGTAAAATCACTCTCAGCCTGACGAATGTTT
The DNA here is from genome assembly GCA_044352905.1 of Terrimicrobiaceae bacterium. Taxonomy (GTDB): domain Bacteria; phylum Verrucomicrobiota; class Verrucomicrobiia; order Chthoniobacterales; family Terrimicrobiaceae; genus UBA967. The sequence goes on from JBILCY010000002.1 coordinate 290,064, forward strand.
CGCTCACCGAGGTGCTACAATACGTAGCAAAAATAAATAAACTCGAAGTAGTTAAGGATTCTTCTTCATTCATTGTCGCCCGGCCGATAGAGGAGGGTAAAACTCCCGCACCGAATTCAGACTAAGCGAAAGAATGCGCAAGTGCCCCAGAAGACATAGGTAAGGAGGCGCAACATCGCTTACGAAAGTCCCGAAGTCTTTCAAGAACTAAAGCAATTGGCTGCGGCTATGAAGGGCCACTTTAGAGCCTATCCCAAAACCTCTTTTAATAGGATGAGAGAGCAAGCGAGATGAAGAAAGCCTTGGAAAGCGAGCTGGGATTTTTCCCAACGGATGCAGAGACGACGGTAGTTTTGGAGCCATGCGATGGTTCGCTCCACCGTCCAGCGCCTGCGGTAGCGGCGCAGCGGGCGACCATCTTGAGTTTGGGTTCTGTTGGATCGGTTGGGAGCAATCATTTCGATGCCTTTGGCCGCAAGCACAGCATCCAAAGGATCGCTGTCATAAGACTTATCTCCAATGGCTTGTGCAGGGAGTTTTTTGGTAAGCATGAAGCCGAAGAGTTCTTGGATGAGTCCGCTTTCGTGAGGCGAGGCCGAGCAGGTGCTCACGGCCACCGGGAGCACCTGTGGCATCCACAAGGATCATGCCAACACACAAGGCTCGTTAGTCCAATTTCAAACAGACTTTGGTATCACATGGATCCCCCGAGGATTTGTAGTAAACAGCTGGCGTCCTCCTTCAGGGAATCAAGGGAATCGTCTCTGACGAATTCCAAAAAGGCGCAGGGATCTTCAATGCCAGCCGCCTCGACAACCTGCACATAGCGCCGCCATTCCTCCGTGGCCTCTGCAAGCGGGCGTCGCACGACCGGGGAGCCGATCCAATGAAAAACATGCAAATGACATAGCTTGGGAAGAATCATCTGTAATCCATCGATTCTCTGCTCCACCGATGTTTCCTCTCTGGGCTGCCAGTAGGTTTTTACGGCGGCATGGTCGACCTGCTTCAACAATTGAAGTGCGGAAGCGTTCGAGTCTGTGGCGGTAAAGCGGTGATACTCCAAGCCAATAGAGCAACCTGCGGACTCTGCCATGGCGGCGATCAGGCGGATTTCGTCAACAAGGCGAGCCCGGTAGTCGGCGTCCATTTCCTCGCTCGGTTTATCGCCTGCCCACACACGAATTGTCTTGGCCCCCAAAGCAAGTGCCGAATCCAACACATGGCGAAAATCAGGGTCCGAGCATTCCGGGTTCATTCGGAAATAGGAACCGTAGCTCGGTGTGGCAATTCCGACATCCTCGCAAGCCTTGCGAAGCAATTTGGCAACCGCCGTTTTCCCGTGTGGACAATGAACGTCACCGCCCCACTCAATGGCTTTCAAACCAGAATCGACACAGGCAGCGATAATCTCATGCGGCGACAAATTTCTGAAGGTGATTGAACAAAGTCCGGGTGTTGGCATGTTGGAGAATTAAATTGCATCGTGCGACGTGAGCCCGATGAGGCGCAAGCCCATTACGGATATCCCGAGATTAGCACGATGTTGCGCAGGGATTAGATTAAGAGCGATCTCTGAGACTGGGATTTTCATGATCAAATACCTTAGGAAAAACCAAGCAACTCGGGTTTAAAATATAGAATACAATTGAAAATCGAGTTGTTGAGCGCGTGCAGAACGATCGATGGCCATAAGCTCTCGTAGCGCAAGCGAAGCCAGGCAAACATCACCCCCATGAGGCCGGTCGGAATGGCAGCATCCCAACCATGCATAAGGCCAAATGCCACCGATGTAAGAATGACGGCGAGCCACACTGGGGCAAAACGACGAACCCAATCGAAGAGAAATCCGCGGAAGGCAATTTCCTCGATAAAACCGACCAAAACGCCGATCAATGCGATGCTCCCCACCAATCCCCAAACCCCATGCAGCTTGTGGTATTGCATCAACAAACCCGCAACCCAATAGCTTGCATCTCTGCCTAAGACCTGGCGGAAGGCCCAGAGATATATTTCATCAAAAATGCAGGTTAAGAAAAACAGGCCCGCGCAAATTCCCAAGATCCCCATCCAGAGCCTGGCTCTGGCAAGATTCTCTCGTCTGGGAGCATCGAGATAGCCCAACGCCGCCCGCGATCCCGGCAACGACATCAAGATCAGACCCAGTGCGATCGGCACGACAACAAACACCGCCAATGGCGAACCAAACAAAAATAAGGACGGAGTCACAGACGCAATCAACCACACACTCGTGGTAACAATGCCTACAGGTTTCTTGGCAAAGCGATGCGTCCAGAAAGCCAAAACCGCAAAAAGAAAAATCCATCCCCCGGCAAGTGCAACCAACCAGAGGCCTCGAATTCTTACCATCATGCTTTCAGAGTGAAATGATTGCTCGCCTAGAGGCTCGCCAAGCTTGTTTGTGTAAAGAGCGGCTTCCCATTGATAAAGTTTCAGTATCTGTAATGCAGCAGCTTCGTTTTTCTTGTCCTGCTGATCCCGCTGATCCTGGTTATCTTGTTTTTTTTGCGACAAAGATATAGCACGCGTCGTCCGCTCGTAGATCTCTTCAGGCTTAGTTCCCTGCAATCTCAGCGCCGTGCAGAGAAGATAGTGAGACAGGATATTTTCCGGTTCGATATCGAGACTCGACTGAAAAAGCTTGGCCGCGCGATCCAGCTTCCCTTGATCGAGAGGAAGCAGTCCCATGCTCCAAAAGCTCTTTTCACGTTCTTTATCCATCAATTGCATGCCGACGTATCGAGCGGCCTTGGATAGATATTTTTGGTGACCCTCATCCTTGGATTTCGATGCCAACCCCACAAAAATTGCCGCTTCCAGAGCTAGCTTGAGTTTATCCGCCAACGCCACATCCTCCGGCAAAGCGCTTTTTTGGAGGATTTTTGTAGCTACGTTTCCCGGCCATACGGACCAACAGTCTCCACCCTCCAACATCGGCAGGAGCAGAGCTGCGGCTTCCCTTGAACCCTCGGGCTGGTCGGAATCGAAAATCCTCAACTCGGCGTAAAATCGCGGTTCCCGGTATTCACCCCGTTCGACAGATTTGCGAAAAATCGCTAAAGCTGCAGGCAGGTTCTGTTCAACACCAAAACCGTAGAGCATCATGACGCCGTAAGCAGTGGCACTCTTCAAGTCGCCGGCTTCCATCTGCTTTTGAAATCTTTCCGCCAGCCAACGAAGGCGCCCCTGCTCATCGGGCATGGCGAGGTATTCAGCCTCCAAATTATACGGCATATAAACTGTAAGATGCGGTGCCGACGATTGGTGGTATATATCCAAGCTTACAAGATCGGGATGAGCTCGCTTTGCCCTGTGTGAATCAGCAAAAACAATTTTTGCTTCGACACGCCGATGTTCCTGATTACTGGCTGAGGAGGTCGTTGAAACGTTCAAACCGGGGACAGAATTGTCCGCTGCACTGTCACGAATCGGCAGTAAGACGATTACCGATAACAACCAGATAAAAAAGGATTTGGATTTAAGAAATACCAGATCCATTTCAAGAATCAGATCTCTTTTTTAAAGGACGAAATAATTCCATTTGATCTTCTACCGGTTGCCTTCACTGCAGTTTTCCGGTGCAAAGCAGGTGTCCAAGCGATCGCTTTTAATAATTTCCTCAAGATGGATCGAGACCGGCCTTGCGCCATAGCGGAATGAGGTCTGTAACCGTTCCTGTGCGCAATGCCTCATCCAGGCCAAAGGCGGTGAAGGCGGCGCAGAGACCGTCTTCCAGCGACGTTAGCGGAGGAGTTCCTTTTAGAATGGAATCGGCCAGACTGGCACCAAGGACACTGTCTCCCCCGCCATGTGCACCAAGGGCTTCGGTGCTGCAATTTTCTAACTGCGCGCCATAACCGATGGGAAAAAATTCAATCTGCCCGGTCAGCACATTGGAGCGAAGCGTGCCTTCGGTCCCGCAGATATACATGCGACGTTCAGGAATCGATGTGGAACAATTCGTATGAAAGGTGGCGCGGGCTCCACTGGCGAACTGGAGGATCGCAACCTGATTGTCGACGATGTCTTTGTCGTCATTAAAAGGAGTTACAATATTGCCGCGGATATTCTCGTTGCTCCAACTGGTAAAAAAACTCTTCCCATCGGGTGTCCTTCCGGCCCGCTCGATCTGGCCGGCATTGGAAGCAGTGAAAAAATCGCACCCGCCGAAGGACGCCACTTTGACAGCCAGTGAGTCGGTTATCCAGTTGACCAGATCCAGATCATGGCAGCACTTCTCAAGCAAATGACTGCCGGCAAACTCGGTTTTGCGGCGCCAGTCGGCATGGATATAACCGCCGTGGCCGCAGCTCAGGGTTTCGTTGAATTCCATGCTGATAATGGAACCGATTTTTCCTGAGGTCAGGATTTCCTTGATCCGACGGTAATGTGGGGAATAGCGCAGGGTGAAGCCGATGGAAAACATCTTTCCAGAAGCCTTCCATGCATCACGCATGGCGAGGCAGTCTTCAACGCGGAGAGCCAGAGGTTTTTCACAAAACACGTGTTTGCCGGCCGCAAAGGCTGCGATTACTTGTTCCGCATGGAAACAGTTCCAGGATCCAACCATTACCCACTCCACTGTCTGATCCTGAAGCAGGTCGTGATAGTCGTCATGCACCTTGGACTGATTCCCGAAGGCCTTTTTCGCAGCTTCAATCGAGTGGGGATTGGGGTCACTGATCGCGGTAACCTCCACCTGATCGGTTGCGTTCAAAAGCTCTTGAACCACCGCGCGCAGTCGAGCACCACATCCAATTAATCCAATTCCGATTTTGTTCATCTCTTGAGTCTCTTTTTTCTTTTGATTTTGTTTATCAATGTAGTTTGACGGTTCTTGCTATGGACTAGATGGGAAAGGGCAGGAGGAGAGCTGTCCGCTCGGACAACTCAATCGACTCGTCGCCCTTTAATCCAAGCAAGCTTGTTGCTGAATTGTCCGCCGCAACGTCGCAAGTCGGCAGCAACGTCGTTGCTGACAAAAACACGAAAAAAAATGATTGGGATTTTTGATGCATTAGTTGCGTTGGCTGCTCAATGAATCGCAATGGCGTTTTAATCACCGTCAAAATGAGATTTGCTTGAGCCTCTTTACGGCTCGATCGCGATTTTTCAGCCAGATTCAAATAGACACTGACCAAGGACGAATAAAAGGCATAAATATATAAAATTTCTATGTAATTAATTTGACCTTATGGTTTGAAACTCTCTAGGTTCGCTCCATTCACGATTTCAAAGAAATAAGCCCACAGCATGAACAATTCCTGCGTCAGCAACTCAAAAAACCCCATTCTTCCCGGTCGAGGTGTCTGCGATCCGCACGTCCATATTTTCCAAAATAAAGCTTATCTCTACGCCAGCCACGACCGCGACCCCGGCAATACTTATTGGCTCATGGACGACTGGCAGATCTGGTCGTCGGACGACCTCGTCGAATGGACGCTGGAGAGCACTGTGCGGCCGGAAGACACGTATGTGGGGACTTGCGAAAATTGCTGGGCCACTGATGCCGCCGAGCGTAATGACAAATACTACTTTTACTTTTCGCAAAAGAACATCGACACCGGGGTGATGGTATCCCCCCACCCCGGTCGCGGTTTTGTGGACGCGTTGGGGCACCCGATGTTACCGCGCGATTTAACTTCCACCCGCTCCTACGATCCCACTGTCTTCATCGACGACGACCCTTCTCGCACGCCCTACATCATTTTTGGCAACCATTTCGGGCAAGGTTACTTCATCGCACGCCTCAACGAGGACATGGTATCCCTCGCCGAAGAGCCGGTGCGCATCGGCATCGATGATGGCTTCGCTCACACCGACAAATCCTTCCTGCACAAACACGACGGTCTCTACTACCTGTCGTGGGACTCCCGTTACGCCACTTCGGAGAATATTTACGGGCCATATCACTACAGAGGCACGATTGGCGTCTCACACGATCACGGGTCGTTTTTTTCATGGCGCGGACAGTGGTTCAATGCCTTCACAATTTTCGATCCCAGTCTTTATCATCGCGCCACTGGTCTCTGCTACATCCACTACCGCAAGAACGGCGAGATGGTCGCTGACCAACTTATCGCCGAATATGGAGTCGGCCAATACGATGCCTGCTGGAACAAGATCGAGGCGGAGTGGTTTATGGCCGCCCAGGGAGCCGTGAAGACGGAAAACAATACCCACGGCTTCGATGTGCGGCTCATCACCGACGGAGCGACTCTGCATTACCCGAAGGTGCATAATGTCCCATGCAATGCCGCTTTGTCGTTCTACGCTGCCAATCCAGGGCCAGCATCCTGCCACGTGGAAGTGCGCCAAGGCGGGCAAGATGGCACGCTACTTGGGTCCGTCGAGATTCCATCCACCTTCGCCCATAATGTCTGCGCTTATGAGACCTTCCAATGCCCCCTGCGCAATCCCTCCGGCACTTTAGACCTTTGCCTTGTCTTTCGTGGTGATGGAAAAGTCCTTCTCGACCTTGACTGGTTCAAGTTCATCGGAACGTATGCCTCTACCTAGGCAACATTTTTGGTAAAATGAAGATTACTGGATCATAAAGTGGGACAGATTCCTCATTCACGTTTCCAGCATCTACCTGCAAACATCGACACTACCAGCGAAAAGCTCGCTCCCGATGTTACAGCATCCCCGTGCAGTTTTTTCTCTACGAAAGCAAAGATCCGCTAAAAGAATCTTAAGATAAATCGGCACACCCCTTAGACAAATTCCCTTCTTGCTGCGTCAGCTTTAAAATGATCCTCCGGAACCTGGAATCTCTCTACGACCGGCATGCAGAGGCGGTCTTCGCCTTTGCTCTGCGTCTAACGAGGGATCGTTATGCTGCCGAGGATCTCACCCAGACAGTTTTTTGCAATTTAGCGAAGAAGCAAAGGTTCACGATTTGGAATGCACGCTCTTTTCTGCTGCGTTGTCTTTATCGGGCTTATGTGGATTCCGTGCGACGGAGCAGCGTGCGTGCCGCTGCTCTGGATCGATATGCCACCGAACCGTTCGTCGCGCCGGACGCCGACGAATCGTCGGACCCGGAAAAAGTTTCCATGCTTCTCGAAAGCTTGGCAACCCTCCCCGAGGATCAGCGTGTCATCGTTCATCTGAAGGTGTGGGAGAAAAAAACCTTCGCCGAAATGGCTGGCATTCTCGGCATCTCCCCCAACACCGCCGCGAGCCGATATCGCTACGGATTAGACAAATTAAAAACCACCATGCGTCTGGAGAAGTAAGAATGAATGACGAAACCATAGAAAAATTGCTGCGTCAGGCCCGCCCTCAATCTCTGCCACCGGCATTGAAAGCGCGAGTTATCCATGCGGCGTATCCGCCAACGGAGAAGTCCAGCACTTGGATTCCACGCGCCGCTTGGTCGGTGCTGGCAGCGTGTTGGATTACGATCCTCGCCCTTTATGCCCACACGCCTTCATTTCCTCAAGGCCCATGGACCATCTCGGCACAGGAATATTTGGCCTCGCTGGAATACCTCAGAAACTTCAACGACACCGATGGGCCTCCTGATTCCGAAGAACCCATCCCTCTCCGGGAACCTCTCAAAATGGAAACCATCTTCCGTCGCCCTCCAGCCTAAGCATTCAGCCAATCCAATTTAAAGCTATGAAAAAAAATCTCATCATCTTAACCGCCTCGCTCGTCACTTTGGTGGCGTTTTTTTATACTTGGTCGAACTGGTCCGGAACTCGGCAACTTCAAGCCGCTTATGACCAACTGGGGCAGAAGAAAGAATCAACCAGTTTCAAAGATTTGATCGCTCCACCCGTGCCCGATGAGCTGAATGTGGCCGCCGCGCCTATTTTTCAAGAACTCACTGGGGCCTCCGAGAAATCGAGGGTGATGCAGATGCACACCTGGAAGAGTAAATCCAGCCTCACCAAAACCGGCCAATATAGTCTCGTCGGATACGCCAAAGAAATTGACCCCGATTTTTCCGGAGACGAGGCGGCGGCAGGCCGATTGCTCCTTGCCAAGATGAACAAGGAAGATTCGCTTATTAAAGAGGCAAGGCAAGCGCTTGCCAAACCTCGCGTGCGGTGGCCGATTGATTACGAAAAGGGTGCCATGGCCGAAATACCTCACGTCCCTGGCTTGGTCAAAATGGCCCAAACAGTCCGCATACTCGCCATGGCTCAACTGGCCATAAACGAACCGGAACAAGCCATGAACAATGCGCTTATGCTTCTTACCTTGGGGGATGCGGCTGCCAACACCCCGCCCTTTCTTATAGAGAGCCTTGTTCAGCAAAGCATCTTCAGAATGGCGTTTGATGTTATCGCCGATGGATTGCGAGCCCAGGCGTGGAATGACGTCCAACTCGCCTCAATCTCAGACCGCCTCTCAAAAATGAATTTTTTAAGCTCGATGGCAGATGCCCTTCGTCTGGAACGCGCAATCTTTCAGGCGATGAGTTCTCGTGATCTGGCTACCGAAATTCCCGATCTGGCTGCCCTCATCTCTCCTGAAAAAAACAAAGAAAACTGGAGCAATGCCATTTACAAATCCGCATTAGGGCTTCGGCCCATGGGTTGGGTCTACCAAGACAATGCGCGCTTACTGCTAGAGCTACAGCGGCAGATCGAATTCATCAACGGCAACACGATCTCGAAGGAAGGTGTCTTGGAATTAACGACTCCTCCGAAAAAGGCCGACTGGTCAGATATCATCATAACACCTGCCTCGTATGTGATAATTCAAACATACAACAAAAATCTCGTCAGATTCATCCAGACACAGACCACCATGAAGGCCCTCCGAGCCGCCTGCGCTATCGAGCGCTACCGTCTGAAAAATGGCACGCTTCCCGACAACTTGACGCCCCTCATTCCTGACTTCTTACCCACCGTTCCCATCGACCCGATCACCGGCGCGTCACTTGTCTACAAATCCTCACCGGACGGAGTCTTTTCCATCTATGGAATTGGAAGCAACGTCACCGACGATGGAGGCTCATTGACTCCCCCCGACCAGCGCCCAGGCTATAATCCCCCCTTGGACTGGGGCATCAAAATCCCTGCACGCCATTGATTGCACGAGGAGCATGGCGTGCCCCCACCATCGGATGACTCAAGGCTGGAGGTCCGTCTCCAACCTGCGGAGCTTGCGGAATTGCAGGGAGGCATCCCTGTCAGTCAGGCAGCTCTTTGAGCATAAACCAAAGACCCATTGGTATATTGCCCCCATCAATGCGGCTCTACGCTCGATAGCGCAGAGACTGTAATCCCTATCCTGCCGCCAAGAACTGATTATCTTTTTGGAGCCCGTAATGCAGCTTTGGTTGAGCGGTTCCGACGACTATTTTCGAAACCACGTTCTCCTTCATCAACACGCACAACTACGCGCGTGAATGACAATATAGGGGGCTATCAGGAGGGGCTCAGGAATGGTCCCGACAAAAAACCGCTCTCAGCGAGAAAGTGGTTGCGGGGGTAGGATTTGAACCTACGACCTTCAGGTTATGAGCCTGACGAGCTACCGGGCTGCTCCACCCCGCGATCAGGATTAAGACTCTAACCAGGGTTTGGAGCATGGCAAGTGATAATTCGATTCTTTTTAGCGTCTGCTGAAATACGAGGGTGTGGATTTTCATTTCCGCTTTGCAGCTTGTATTGAAGGGCTTTTTTGGAGGCCTCCTTATTTGCGTTTCGGCAGAGAGGCTTTAGACCAACTCGGCCGCTATCTCATCGGCGAGGAGTTTGCCTTTTCGGGTGAGTGACACTTTGCCGGCTGCGTTTTTGACGAGACCGTTGTCCTCCAGATGGCGGAGTTTGGTTGATTCGAGCAACGCGGCGTCAATCCCCTCGCCTGTTCGCAATGCCAGAGCCACCTGCTCGCATCTTTTGATATCGGCATCGAGGCGCTCGAGGAATTCGAATCGATCCTCGTGAGCCAGCACGAGACGGGTGTATTCCGCAGTATCGGCAACATTCCGACGCCGCCAGCCGTTGCGGGTGGAAAATGCGCTGGGGCCAAGCCCTGTATAATCATGGCCTCGCCAGTAGCCGAGATTGTGGAGGCATTCGCGGCCCAGACGGGCATAATTTGAGATTTCATACTGGCGGTAGCCAGCCTGCTCGAGGGTATCCATCGCGATCTCAAAAAAATCCGAATCCCGCGTGGTCTCAGGCCCCATTTCACCACGCTGGAAACGCTCAAAAAACTCGGTATCCTCTTCGTAAGTGAGGCAGTAGGCTGATATGTGGTCGGGTTGCAGGTCGATGGTTTGCTGTAGCGTTTCGCGCCATTGAGCATGTGTCTGGCCCGGAATGCCAAAAATGAAATCGAGATTCACATTGGCTACACCCGCCTCGCGAAGAATCTCGTAGCTTCGCCGAGCTTGCGAGCCGTTGTGCACACGTCCCAGCGTTTTAAGCAATCCCTCGTCCCAGGATTGAACACCCATGCTCACCCTGTTGACTCCCATTGACACCAAGGCGCGGGCTTTTTCAAGTGAGACGGTAGCCGGATTCATCTCGATGGTGAATTCAGTGACTAGGGAGAAATCAATGCGATCACGCAGACCGCTGATGAGGTATTCGAGTTGGGAGGTGGAGAGGGCGGTGGGTGTGCCGCCACCAAAAAATACGGTCTGTGGCTGCAAGACATCGGCATCAATGCGAGCTTCCAACCCGGCCTCCATCAGCACGGCATCGAGAAAAGCCTGTGTCTTATTACGGTCGCTCGCTTCCTTGTAGAAGCTGCAATACGGACATACCTTTGGGCAAAAAGGAATATGAACGTAAAGATGCCGGACCATTTGACGACCCTATCCCGCTTCGCACGGTGTCGCAATGCCGACTCGCTTGCAGTGCTGCTTCTGTTTTTGGCCGCATTGCTCATGCCAGTGTCGGCGCAAGAGGCAAAAACCACCGTCTACTATGCGATGGAAACCTCGTCGCTCTCGGCTCAGCTAACAGCCAATCCGAAAGTCGTGCGCCGAATGGTGAACACCCTTGTGTGCGCTGTAACAAAACAAAGCGATCCCGCAAAAGCATGGGCCTCGCTGGTGAAACCCACGGATCGTGTCGGCATCAAGGTCTCGGCATCGGGAGGTAGTGTGAGTGGGACCCACCCGGAGATCGTGGAGGCGATCGCCGCCGGGTTGAACAGCGCCGGCATTCCTCCGTCCAATATCATCGTATGGGATCGCAATCTCAACGATCTCCTCGCCGCCGGATTCACCCAAAAAAACCCGCTCTACCGCTTGGCATGGGTGGATCCGATGAATGGCTATGACAAAAAATCCATCGTCACCGCTCCTGTGATTGGCCGTCTAATTTGGGGTGACAGCTCCTTTGGCAACAAGTCCGGCACCCGCATGGAGGATGTGCTTGGCTCGGGCGAACAGCTCAGCAGCAGCAGCCACTACGCCAAGGTGCTTAGTCAGGAGGTAACGAAAGTCATCAATGTTCCGTCGCTCACGGACAGCTTCCTTACCGGAGTCAATGGCGCCATTGCCAATATGACACTGCCAAATCTCGACAACTGGCGCCGGTTTACGCGTGAACCCGACTATGGCGATCCTTACCTCGCGGAAATTTACGCCGATGCGGTGATCCAGGAAAAAGTGGTCCTCACCATTCTCGATGCATTGGTGATGCAATACGCAGGCGGTCCGTTCCCGAATCCGGGCTTTCTCACGGAGCATCACACGATTTTCGCAAGCCTCGATCCCGTGGCGATCGATGCCACGGCATATCGTCTGCTAGATGAAAATCGCATTCCCTCGAAGCTGCCATCGCTCGAGAAAATGACGCGATGGCTTGAGAGCGCTTCGTCAATCGGACTCGGCAATTTCCGGGAAGAGAAAATCGATCTTGTGCGAGTGGGCGTTCGATCCGATCTCGTGCCCCGCCCCGCTTCCACTCCTGAAAACCCGTGACGCACGCTTTCGGGCACTTCCCCAATTCCTTGGCTTGCGCACCACTTTGAACCTTCCCGATCTCTGGCAGCAGCAGGCGGTGCGGTTCTTACGGGAGGGAGCCAGCGTGGTGATCGACGCGCCGACGGGCGCTGGGAAAACTCGGGTGTTCGAGCTTTTCACCCAGTCCGCCGAAGCCCGTCACCTTGGGCAGATGGTTTACACCGTTCCCACCCGGGCCCTTGCCAACGACAAATGGCGCGAGTGGTCTGCGCTTGGTTGGAATGTCGGGATCGCCACGGGAGATGTGGCCAAGAACCTGCACGCCGCAATCCTCGTCGCGACACTTGAAACCCAGCGGGAACGAATTTTAAGCGGTCAGGCGCCGGAGTTTCTCGTGCTCGATGAATACCAAATGCTGGGAGATCCCCTGCGCGGATTGAATTACGAGATGGCAATCGCTCTTGCACCGGCCAGCACCCAACTTCTGCTGCTCAGCGGCAGCGTGGCCAATCCACACGAGGTTGCGGATTGGCTTGGTCGCCTAGGCCGCAGGGTGGAACTCCTCCGATTGAGCCAACGACCCGTGCCGCTTGAGGAGGTGCCTGTGGAAAACCTCCCTAGGGTTCCCTCGACCATCACCGGTCTCTGGCCCCGTATCGCAGCGGCAGCCAAAATGGCAGGACTCACCCCGCTGCTCCTGTTCGCCCCGGTTCGGAGTCAGGCTGAAAAGATGGCGATCCAGATTGCTGCGGCACTGCCCATGCCGCGTCCGCTTTCACTCCCACCCGAGGCGCACACGGCTCTCGGAAAAACCCTCGCCGGACTCGTGCAGCGGCGCGTGGCATTTCACCACAGTGGCCTCCCCCACGCGGCACGTGCCCAGTGGATCGAACCGCTCGGCAAGGCAGGCGAACTGGATGTCATCGTCGCCACCACCGGCCTCGCTGCGGGCATTAATTTTTCCATGCGCTCGGTCGCTGTGACGTCAACAACCTACGGCGATGCCCGCTTCCGCCGTGAATTACGATCCGACGAGCTTCTGCAGATGTTTGGCCGCGCGGGCCGTAGGGGACTCGATGAACAGGGATGCGTGCTCACCACCAAAGACACCCCGGGACTTCTCAACGCCGCTCCCTTGCACCTGAGACGCGTGCATCCCATTGATTGGCCCACCCTGCTGCGCATCATGGAATCCGCCAAGGAAGGGCCTCCCATCGCCAGTGCCGTTACGTTTTGCTCGAGGTTGTTCAGCAAACAAACCCTCGCGCCCGATGTCGCCAGCAGCCTACCTGAAAGCCGTTCCAATGAACGCCATGCTCCCACTCACGTGGAGTTACTAACCCCCGGCGGTGAATGGATTGCCATCAAGCGATTTCAGAAACAAACGCACCCGCTTTCTCTGTGCCTTGTCCACCAAAAGGAAAAATGGATTCCTGCGCTTCGCTCCGCTCAAGCGGTGGAAGTCCTCCGCGAGGGACGCACCTGCCGGATCGAAACGACCGAGGGATTTATCTACGGACGCGAAATCCCGCTGGCGCATTCCGTCCAAGATGGCTACCGCCCGATGCGCTGGATACAGCGCCAACTCGGCCTCCACCCCGGCGAACGCTTTTCCCCGGAGTCTATTGCCTCCCACATCGTGCCACTCATCGCCCCGGCATGGAGTCCGGCAACCTTCCATTCCACGATTCTCCGCGGCCACACACTCATGGAACGACTTTCTGTGGCTGATTGGCCAGTAGAAGCCTGGTTCGTTGAAGGATACCCGCCTCTGCTCAATCCACCGCGTCGTCGTGTGAATGTCATCGAAACCGCTGCCAGCAGCACATTCGATCCACCGCCTGGATCGGCGGCATTCGTGTGGAATCAGCTCGACCTCGTCGATGCGGATGGACGGCTCACCGTTCGCGGCCGGGTTTTCAGCCGTTTCCAAAATGGCGAGGGACTCATGATCGCTGCTGCTCTTGAAAATGTGTCGTATCCGGCGGAAGACATCGTGCAGCACTTGGCCAACCTTCGCGGTGGCGCGCGGTTTTCCGATTTTGCGGATGGGCCAAGTCTCCGCCTCGCGGCCTGTGCGCGTGAAGCCTACGGGCATCTGGACCATGAGGGCTATCTGGAAGGCGGACTCTGCCCGGGGTTCGGCGAGGGAACGTATGAGGCCCTCCAAATCCACCGAAGCGGGGGGATGCGGGCCATCGAGAAGGAAACCGAGTTGCTCCGGCGGGGCGACCTAGAGCGTGCCCGCTTGGAGTGGCAAAGCCTCCTACGCCACATCATCCATGCCTCCGATCCCAAGGCTCCTCGCTGGGACGAATTGCAAGCAGCGGCACGCATCGTAATCGAGTAGAAATCAAAGCAATGCGCGGAGGTGTGGCTGGCCGCTTTTCAGGGAATTTTCAGCCCTTTCAGGTCAAAAAATCCCGGCGATGAAGTAGACGAAAAAGAACACGGTGATGGACAATGTCACCAGCAGCCACAGCAGCAGGAGTATCCGAGTGGAATCGGGCTTGGTCTTCACTACTGGCGAGTCCTTCTCAAGCGGCGGATTGTTTTTACGGTCGCGGGCACTTTCCAGAGCCTCCTCGAGATCTTTGATGAGTTCCGCGTATGAGGAATAACGATTCTCGGGATTTGGAGAGATCATGCGATCGATCACCGCCGCTGTTTGGCTCGACACGTTGGGAGCCGCCGCCGTGAGATTGGCGGGAAGACTCTTGAGCTGCTTCAGGGTTTCGAGTGCGGTGGAATCGGTGTCGTAGGGAGGGCGGCCCGAGAGTGCATGGAACAACGTTCCCCCAAGGCTGTAGATGTCGCTGCGAAAGTCCTCGGGCTGATCATTCAACATTTCGGGGGAAATGTAGTGGGGCGTTCCCCAGAGTTCCCCATCGGCAGAGGTGTGATCACCGCTCACCCTGGCGAGCCCGAAGTCGAGCAACTTGGCCGTGCAAGGATCGCTAAAGAGGATGTTTGCAGGCTTGATATCGCGATGAATAAACCCCTTCTCAAGCGCTGCCTGGAGACCCTTTGCAACCTGCAAGCCAGTCTGCAACACGGTTATTTCGTCAACCGTGCCCTTCATCTGCATGAGGTCATCCAGCGAGCCGCCACCAATCAATTCCATGGCAATGTAGAATTGCCCGTGGTCCTGACCGAAATTGTAAATTTTAACGATATTCGGGTGATTGATCAGCGCCGTGGCTCGGGCCTCCTGCTGGAGGTTTTCGTGCTCCACGGGATTTTTGGCCGCAGAAGATTTCAGGACTTTCAGCGCAACCTCACGGTCCAGATGAATATCAACCGCCCGATAAACCGCGCCTACTCCGCCCTGGGCGATCGGTGAAATGATTTTAAAGTTGTTGAACTGCGAAAATGCCATGAAGACCTTGCCGCAGGATGGGCAGGCTATTTTGGAGTAGGCGGAGACATCCGACAAATCGATGGGAGTGCCGCACGAGTTGCACACCTCGACTGCCGAATTGTTACCAGTGGCCCCTGCGGGCATTGCTGAATGTTCACCCATTTATCTGAGGAAGATTGTATGGCGCTTTGGTCTGATTTAGAAACAAACGCCATGAGTGAAGCCTACCAATCGCCCGGCAAGGGGCCAGTGCAATTTAGCCCATCCCGATGAGGATCGAGCATGTAGCCACCGGGGCGGATGCTGGTTGCCGACTGGATCGGTTTCTTGCGGGCGTGTGTCCGGATTTTTCACGCTCACGACTCCAGACATTTATCCAGAGTGGGTCCGCAACCGTGAACGGCA
The DNA here is from genome assembly GCA_044352905.1 of Terrimicrobiaceae bacterium. Lineage (GTDB taxonomy): Bacteria > Verrucomicrobiota > Verrucomicrobiia > Chthoniobacterales > Terrimicrobiaceae > UBA967. The sequence continues at coordinate 305,738 of JBILCY010000002.1, forward strand.
TCGCAGCCAAGGCGTCGCATCTATTACGCGAAGGGGACGCTGTGACTCTCGATGTGCCTGAGGAATCAGCCCCCTCACCACTGGCTGCCCAGGAAATCCCTCTTACGATTTTATTCGAGGATGAAACGCTGCTCGTGATCGACAAGCCGGCGGGACTGGTCGTCCATCCCGGCGCTGGCAATCGAGAGGGAACCGTTGCAAACGCGCTGTTGCACCATTGCGCGGGCATTGCCGTGGTGGGAGGCACGGAACGTCCAGGCATCGTTCACCGCCTCGACAAGGAGACATCGGGTTGCCTCGTTGTGGCAAAGACAGAAATCGCCCACCGCCACATCGCCGCGCAGTTCGCATCCCGCGATGTCGAAAAAACCTACCTTGCGCTTGTGAGCGGAACGCCCCGCATGCCCCATGGGAAAATCGAAGCCGCTATTGGCCGACATACCATCCACCGCCAGAAAATGGCAGTGGTAGAGCGGGGACGTGAGTCCCTCACCCATTATCGAGTATTGGCATCCCAAGGCGGAACAGCACTGGTGGAGTGCCAACCGCGCACAGGACGCACCCACCAGATTCGTGTTCATCTCAAGCACCTCGGCCACCCGGTGGTCGGAGATCCTGTCTATGGAAGACGGGGAGAACACACCCGACATTTTCTTCATGCCTGGAAGATTACATTTGTCCATCCGCTCACGGGGAAGCGGTTGTCATTTTGCGCCAATCTACCCGCCGACTTCCCCGAATGGGCCCGCCTGGGATCACAACAAATCAATCACAATCCCAATCTCCGCCGGCCGGGAAAAACCGGCTGACCATCCGAAATGAACATGCTTGATCGAATTGAAAAAAAACTAGGCCGCTATGCGATACCCGGCCTGATCCGTTACGTCGTTGGCTTGAACGCCCTTGTTTTTCTACTCGTCTCGATGATGCCTGAATACTCGCAGGTGCTCGAACTCAACCGCGAAGCCGTGCTCCGCGGCGAGGTGTGGCGAGTGGTGAGTTGGATTTTCATCCCCAACACGACAAGCGTGTTTTGGATCCTCTTCTACCTTTTGTTCACTTGGTGGATCGGCGACATGCTGGAGCAAAACTGGGGCACGTTCCGACTCAATGCCTACTACTTCCTTGGCATAATCCTTTGTGTTTTATCGGCTCTTGTCTTTGGAGCCAGCGGCGGGAACTTCTTTCTGAATCTCTCCTTATTCCTGGCCGTGGCCACATTGGCACCGAATTTTGAGATTTTATTATTCTTAATCCTGCCAGTGAAAATGAAGTGGGTCGCCTTGATCAGCCTGCTTCTACCGGCGGCCTATCTTTTATTCGGCCCGCTCTCGGTGAAAATGATGGTTGTGATGTGCCTTGGGAACTATTTGCTGTTCTTCGGTCCTGGGTTTTTCCGCAACCGCATCGAAAACCAGCAAAATGCCAGACGGCGCTCTCGTTTCATCAAAGCCACGGGTGCCGAGGATTCGATCCACCGGTGCGAGATCTGCGGCATCACCGAGAAATCCCATCCTGACGCTGAATTTCGTGTGGCGGTTGACGGGAACGAGTATTGCCTGGAGCACCTTCCCTCCAAGCAGGGCGGAACCGCGACTTCCTAGATTCCGGTTACCAGCCCGGGAATCTCATGGAGTCCTCGCACGGTGTGGTGGGGCTTCACCTCGGCGTGTTCCTCGGATCCCGGAACCTGGAGCCAAATGGCGGCGGCAAGTTTGGCGTTGATAGCACCGGCGATGTCCCTTTCAAGGCTATTACCCACCATGACCGCGCAATCAGCCGAAACGCCCAACTCCGCGAGAAGGATGTCGAAGATTTCCGCCCGTGGCTTGCCGATCCCGTGTTCTCCGGAGACAGCAATGGCATTAAAATGGGGAGCAAGACCGGATGCGGCGATTTTTTCCCGCTGGAGATCAGGAGCGCCATTGGTCAGAAGGGCGATCTTGTGTGAGGCCTTGAGGCGGACCAGCGTCTCCACCGCATCGGGCATGAGTCGCTGGAGCCGTCGCCGCTCCGTGCTGAAGTGGGCGGCGAGTTTTTCGGCCGTATCCTCATCGGCGATCTGCTGCTCGCGTAAGGCAGCGCCAAAAACGGCCACTCGGTAATCAAGCGCCCAAGTCCTGAGCTTCACAAGCTCCGGAGAAGCTCCCTCGAAGCGGCCCCACAGACACTCGTGAAAGCTGATGCCAATCGAGCGCACATAGTCGTAGCAGGGACCCTCGCGCCACAATCCGGCTCCATGGCGTGCCACGTCCTTGGTGAATTGGGGAGCAAGAACGCCGGAGAGACGGCTTGCCAATTCGGCGGTGGAGGCGAGTGCCTCTTTCGAGACCGCCTCATCCACAATCAACGTATCGTCCAAATCAAAAAGAATCGCATCAACTGGCATACATACCCCATTTCATAGACTCATCCCTGTGTCGATATTTCATCAGATGGATTTTTGATTCATCGACGCCGCAATACGACGATACGACGCCTCAATAAAAGCGCCCTCCATGCGTAAAGGACTATGCCCAGCGGAACGATAGAGACCAAGGGCCACCATTCCCAAACAGGAGACAGGGCGGGAGCGACTTCCACTTCGAAAGAAAAATGCCGCCGCTGCCCATGATGCTCGACCATCACCCCAACATCCCACAAGCCAGGTTCGGGAATGCCGATTTGCGAGGAATACAAAAACCGATTGCCCGCATGACCCCGGATTGCCGGCACGTCGGTTCCCGGCGTCACACACCCCCTTCCCTTCCAAGCCAAATCCGGTGTCGGCGCGCTGAGTTTATTGAGGCGAAAGGCAACGCTGGCGTCGAGGAGTGGGCCATGCTTTCCCGTGCGTTCCAGATACACGCTTAAATCCGCCGGTCCCGCTCGAAGCGGTGTTGGCAGTGCAAAAAGGACCAGTCGCAAATCGTCGACTTCCCTCTCCGCAAGGATGCGGCCGCCATCGGCAAATGAAATCGTGGATAGCATTAGGCTCAACGCCGCCGATAAAACAACCCGGCGAACGAATGGCATCCTCATGTCTCTTGAGCGCTCTAGGAAAGCTCGAGCATCCTGCGGACAGAGCGCTCGGCCTTCACGCGGATGTCCTCCGGGATGTGGATCTGGGGTTCAAGGTGGAGCAAGCAGTCCCGCAGCTTCTCCAGTGTATTCATCTTCATGTAGCGGCAGTCCGCGCAAGCACAGTGATCGGTAGGCCCGGCGATGAAGTTTTTTCCCGGAACCTCGCGGCGCAAGCGGTGCAGCATCCCGCTCTCGGTGACTATGATGAAATCGTTCGCGGGATGTTCGCGGCAAAACGAGACCATCTTCTCTGTGGAGCAAACTTCATCGGCGAGAAGGCGAACGGCATGCGTGCACTCGGGATGGGCCACCACGACCGCGTTCGGGTATTGGGCCTTGATACGGTGGATGCTGTCTCGGGTGAATTCGACATGGACGTAGCAGCTACCCCTCCAGAGGTCCATTTTGCGTCCCGTCTGCTCGGTCACCCATGCGCCCAGGTTTTGGTCTGGAACGAAGAGGATGTTCCTGTCCTGCGGTGCGGCATTCACTATTTTGATGGCATTGCCGCTGGTGACGATCACATCGGCGAGGGCTTTCACGCCCGCGCTGCAATTGATGTAGGCAATGACGTAGTAGTTTTTGTCGCGGTGCTCTTCGAGGTAGGCGGCGAGTTTCTCCGCCGAGCAGGAATCGGACAGCGAGCAACCGGCATCCATGTCAGGGATCACCACTATTTTTTCAGGATTCAAAATCTTGGCGGTCTCTCCCATGAAATGAACCCCGCAAAAGGCGATCACGTCCGCTCCGGTCTCTGCCGCTTTTCTGCTGAGCCCGAGGGAGTCACCCACGAAATCGGCGACCTCTTGAATCGCCGCAATCTGATAATTGTGGGCGAGAATCACCGCGTTGCGCTTGCGCTTGAGTTCCAGAATTTCCGAAATGAGATCGGTCGAGACAGCCGTCATGTGGAGACAATGTGATATCCTGACGGTGCAATCAAGCGTCTCGGGGCTGATGCCTTCTGTGACACTATCTCCACCTTACCCGATGCCGCTTGAGTTTTGCCGGGCATCTGCTTGGGTTTTGACCGTGCAACGCGAGGGCACCATCGAATCAATCGGAAGCGGTCGCTACTCGATCGATCGGCAGATCGGCGTGGGCGGTGGAGGCGCTGTGTATCTTGCCTTTGATCAACACCTCCAGCGCTGGGTGGCGCTGAAACGGGTCAACATGGACAGCCCGGAAACACCCAGCAAATCGACTTCCGCATTCCGGGAAGCCACTCAGCTCGCACAACTGCAACACCCGAATATCGTCATCATTTACGATTTTCTGGAGGACGCCGGGGATGTGTTTGTGGTGATGGAGTATTTTCCGGGGCAAAACATGGAGCAAATCACCGAGCCCATGCAGGCTGACATGTTTATGGATTTTGCAACCCAGTGTCTGGAGGGGCTCTCAGCGGCCCACTCCATCGGCATGGTCCACCGCGACATCAAGCCAAGCAATATCATGATCGCCGGGCTACCCTCCGGCGGTATCCAAGTGAAGCTTCTTGATTTCGGACTCGCCAAAATCCTGCAAGAGCCCTCGCTGCAAACATTGGATCACAGCGGCGGACTCATGGGCTCGATTTATGTCGTGGCACCGGAACAGCTCAATCGCCACCCCATTGATGCGCGAACAGATCTCTACTCGCTGGGCTGCGTTTTTTACCAAGCACTCACAAGACAAATGCCGTTCCGGGGAGGCAGCGTGCCAGCGATTATTACCGCCCACCTCCAACATGATTTCGTGCCTCTTTCACAAACTGCCACTGATCTTGCCGCTCCTCTCGCAGCATGGGTGGAGCGTTTGTTTGCCTTCAACATTGATGATCGTCCGACTTCCGCCCTAGCGGCGCTCGGCGAACTAAAAGATCTCAAAAAACCAAGCCCCACCAAGTCGCCTGCCATGACGAAGCCCACACTTGCCAGATCAAGCGTGGCCGCTTTGCCCAAGAATAAAGTCCCCTCCCCATCGACCGACTCCATTGCCCCCGGTGAAAAGCCTCCTTTTTATAAATCTGTCCCGTTTGCGCTCATCATGGCGGCCTTGGGCGCTGCCGGGGCAACGGTGTTGTTGCTGGTCTTCACGGGAATGCTCGGGACGCCAAAAAATCCGGCTTTTGCATTGAAAAAGAAACCACAACAGGCCGCCACTCCTGAGCAGCGAAAGGATTTTGATGCCACCGAGCGCAGCGGAATCAAAGCCATGGAGGGGAAAGCCATCACCATCAGCGGCGAGGTTGCCAAATTCGAAGAAGACCAGAAAGGCCGCTACCTCACCTTTCAAAAGGCAGGTCACCGCGATGCCATGGTTTATTTCGACACAACGAAAGGCGAATTCCCGAAATTCCGCCTCGTTAAATTCCAGGGTAAAAAAATTCGAGCAACTGGTGTGGTGCGATCGGTGGACAACCGTGTGCTTGTCGAGGTGGATTCGATCGATAAAGTAAAACTCCTTACGAACTCCTCGGATACCACCGCTGAAAAGCCGCAGCATTAGCCACTGGCCACATGATTAGAAAAACACTCCGCATCATTACACTTGCCGCCATGTTGGGAACAATCGCCCTCTGGCTGGAAGGTGGTGCGAACAGGGGCTGGACGAAAACCTCTGTTGCGACGATGGAAATAGACCCGATTACTCAAATCGAATATCCCGTATGGCGTAAGGAATTTGTTCCAGGAGTGGATTTTCTTGTCGCAGGCATCGGCTTTGCGATCGTGCTCGGAGGAGCCTCACTTCTTCCCATTTTCAACCCAACAACCACTAAAAAAGACACATGAAAACACACATCGCCACACTCACCGCCATCGCCACCCTTGCTTCAGGAGCCATCGCCGACGAACTCGTCTTCGACTTCAAGGATCCCAAGGGCGTGAACAATATTGTCTTCAAGCTCGACGCCCCACTCGAATCCATCAATGGCACAGCGAACGGCATCAGCGGCACCATCGAAGCCAATCCGAATGAACCAGAGGACATCGAAGGCAAGATCGTCGTCGATGCAAAATCCCTCACGGTGTCGAACTCCCTCATGCAGGAACACATGCTCGGCGCCGAATGGCTCGATACCGACAAGCACCCCGAAATCACCTTCGAGATCAAAGGGGTTAAAAATGCAAAAAAGAACGCCACCACCGGCACCGCCGATGTGAACGGCATCTTCACCCTGAAAGGCGTGTCGAAGGAAATCACAGTGCCTGCCAGCGTCACCTACCTGCCAGGCCGTCTTGCTGATCGCACAAACGGCAAAATGGATGGCGACCTCCTTGTCGTTCGCACCAACTTCCAGATCAAGCGCGGTGATTTCGGCATCAAGCAAGGCGAGAACCTCGACAAAGTCTCCGACACCATCGACATCTCGCTGAGCATCGCCGGTGCGGCCCCAAAGAAGTAAGAGGGATTTTATTACACAGTTGGTGAGGGCCATCCCCCAGTGGCCTTTGCCAGCAAAACATACTGAATAAGCGTTTGAGCGAAAAATTCGCTGTCGAGGCAACCAGCGGGGACGCCCGTGCCGCCACCCTGCTAACCCGACGGGGCCCGGTCCAGACTCCTGTTTTCATGCCCGTGGGCACTCAGGCCACGGTGAAAGCGATGTCTCCCGACGAGCTACGCGGACTGGGCGCGCAGATCATACTCGGGAATACCTACCACCTTCACGTCCGCCCGGGCGAGAAGCTCATTGCCCGGCTCGGCGGCCTTCACAAGTTCATGTCGTGGGATCGCCCCATCCTCACCGATAGCGGCGGATTCCAAGTCTTCTCGCTAGCCAAGTTACGCAAGATCAGCGAACGGGGCGTGCAATTCCAAAACCACCTCGATGGCACCCCCACATTTATCGGCCCGGAAACCTCGATGGAAATCCAGCGCGATCTCGGCTCCGACATCGTGATGCTTTTCGACGAATGCCCTCCCCATCCCTGCAGTTATGAGGATGCGTCCAAGAGCCTGGAACTGACGCTCCGTTGGGCTCAACGCTGCCGCGATTGGTGGGATGCGCAGCCAGAGTCAAACCGTCCGCTTGTCTTTGGGATCGTGCAAGGCTCCTCGCACGCCGACCTCCGCGAAAAGAGCGCCCGCACGCTGGTGGAGATCGGCTTCGACGGCTACGCCATCGGCGGTGTAAGCGTGGGCGAACCCGAAGTGGAGATGTTCCGTGCAATCGAAAATGCCATCCCCTTTCTACCCCACGATCATCCCCGCTATGCCATGGGGCTCGGCACGCCGCCACAGATCATTGAGATGATCGCCCGGGGCGTGGACATGTTTGACTGCGTGCTGCCTACACGCCTCGCGCGAAACGGCACCGCCTTCACGTCCAAGGGAACGCTCAACCTTAAGAACGCCCCGTTTGCAGAAGACACCGATCCCATCGAAGCCGGCTGCGAATGCCATGCGTGCAAAAATTTCACCCGCGCCTACCTGCGGCATCTAGTCAAAGCGGAGGAAATACTGGGGCTGCGACTTATCAGCATCCACAACCTCCACTTCTACCTAAACCTCACCCGCCAGGCTCGCCAGCACATCATCGCCGGAACATTCCAAGAATTCCGAAAATCCTTCGTCGCCGGATACGTGACCCACTGAGCAGCCCAAGACCTGTTTGGGATTGCGCAGTAATGGAGCCCCTTGTTTCTGGATTACCAGAGACCGACTTGTGCCGGATTGGGCCTCACTTCGCGAGGTTTGCCGCTTGAGAGAAAGCCACAGCGAAGCCAACGCACCAGGGAACCACGCCGAGGGAAAGGTAAAGAAACGCCTTCAAGGGCTTCTCACCGAGAGTAAGCGCGAGGATGCAGCCCGCCTGGGGACCGATTGTCACCGGTGCCAAGAGTCCAAGGCCGAGGAGTCCGAATCGAGACCACGCACGCCATATGAGTTTTTTGGGATCGTGTTCCACCGGTATGCGCAATTTTTTGGCCAGCCACTGGCGCACGGGTGCTCCCAGAAAGACCATCACCGCTGCCCCGGTCGAATACCCGACCCATCCCATGAAAGCGGCGACGGATGCCGACAAGCCAGCAGCCATGCCCACTGGCACAGCGCCGACCAAATAGAAAAAACCAAATCCGAATGTGGCCGCCAAGGCGGCGATGTTGAGCGTCATGGATGATGAACCTTCGCCTGATGGGGCAGGTTTTCAAGGAACTCAATGATGGCGGACGGTTTCTCGAAGACATAATCGGGAGAGGATTCCTCGAGGACATGGCGGCTGTTGTAACCCCATGTGACGGCGGCAACGTGGACACCCGTCTCATGCGCCGCGTCGATATCGCGCAGTTCGTCGCCGATCAGCAGAATCTCACGAGGCTTGACCTGGCATTCGCGGATGAGTTTGCGCAACACACTGCCTTTGCCGAGGAGCTTGGAGGAGCTTTTGATGAAATCGAAGACTTCCAGATGATGGCCTTTCAAAAATGCCTCCACGTTTTCCTTCGAGTTCGAGGTGAGAATTCCGAGTTGATATCCCGTAGCATGAAGGTGACGGATCATTTCAGGCACCCCGTGAAAGGACTGGATCGAGTCGATGCGCTTGGTGATCTCCTCGGTGCCACGCTTGGAGATCTGCGGCAGCTTCATGCGAGGGATGCCGAGGTGCTTCATCAGCTCCCGAGTGGAAAGATTGCGCGCAAACTCGACCTCTTCGGGAGGCAGGGGACGAAAGTGGAACTCGACGGAGAGAAGGTTGAGTATCTCAACGCCCGTGGCAAACGTATCGCCGATGGTGCCGTCGAAATCGAACAGCACAATGCGCGGGGCCTGATTAAGCAGCCCAGCCGGGCCGGGCCTGCGCCGACCGCCACGCAGGACGAATCGGGCAAGACGTTTGACCCGGGAACGCTTTTTCATGCCGTGGCTTCTTCGGGCAGGACCATGGTTCCCTTGAATTTCCCCTCTTCCGGCTCCAAGCCGAAATTAACATCCACAAGTTCCTTGATGCGCTGCATTTCCTCATCGCTGAGTGGCACCTGGTCGGAAGCCGAGGCAAATTCAACGATCTGCTCGTCATTGTAAATATTCGGCAGCACGCAGGCGGTGCGGCGGTCTTTGAGTAACCATTGAATGGCGGCTTGGCCGAGTGTGCGGCCGTCGTGCTCGAGGAATCTCAATTGATCGACCTTGCGCACCCCGTTCACAAGCCAGCTGCGCGGGCGGTGTCGGCGATGGTCGTTTTCCGGGAAAACCGTATCCTCGGTGTATTTGCCCTCCAGCATGCCTGAAGAATGCGGAACACGGATCAGGAACATGGTGTCGGCTCCGCATGCCTCGGCAGCACCTTGAATCGTGCTGCCAGGCTCCTGTTCCAAAAGATTGTAGATGTGTTGGAGCACGGTAGGACGGCGTTTGCGGATGGCCAGAACGCCCTCGCCCATCCAGCCGATGGCCGGCCCGAGAGCCACACCGTAGTGGCGGATTTTTCCTTCGGCGCGCAGGTCTTCGAGGGTTTCCCAAACGGCGTCGTCATCCACCTGCTCCATGCGAATGTTATGGAGCTGCATGAGGTCGATACGATCGGCTTTCAAGCGGCTGAGAGCGGCTTCGGTGGCGCGGCGCAAGGCGGCGGGAGAAAAGTCTTGGGGAATCTCGCGCTGCCCCCGGCGACCGTCACCATGGTTGACAAAATCGTAGCCGATCTTGGTCGCTATCACGATCTCACCGAGACGGCCGGAAAATGCCTTGGCGATCAATTCCTCACTGCGGCCGTTTCCATAAGTATCCGCCGCGTCGAAGAGGGTGATCCCGTGATCATGGGCGAGTTGCATCATTCGCACCGCTTCCTCATCGCTGTAATTGCCCCACCACCCCGTAGAAAGCGTCCAAAGCCCAAAACCAACCTCACTTACTTTCAAATCCGTTCCAGTGAACTCGCGATATTTCATAGAAACCAAATCTTAAAATGGGAGGACGAAAACGCCAACATTTCGTTTTTCGGCTTAGATGGAAGAGCAATGCCCATGGATTCCGGAAACTCATGGAGTCTTGGCGAACACCGGGCTTCCTGATTGAGTCGGAGAGTGAAACTTTGGGAACACCATACGGACCCCCTCGCCTCCCATCGCGTGTTTCTGGGGCGATTGGGCAGGCAGCTCGTGCTGGCCGGCATGATTGTTATTGGCGCACTGGCGGCTGGAGTGGCGGGATACATGACGATCGGAAGGCTGGATTTCGTGGATGCCTTTCTTGAGGCCAGCATGTTTCTCAGCGGAGCGGGACCGCTCTACACCGAGCGGGATTCATCGAATGAAATGAAACTTTTCTCATCGATATACGCACTTTTCAGCACACTTATCGTGGTCGTGGCCGTCGGATTTCTCGCCTCCCCTGTGGTGCATCGCATTTTGCACCGCCTCCACATGGACCGTTCCCGCTAGGGTAAAACCAAAAGCAGCTTGTTTTTGGACTTTTCAAAAGTGGCACGGGGCGTCCCGCCTGCGAGCGTAAGCCGTTCAATGTCAGGTAGCACACCCGCCACACAATAAAGCAACCGAAAGTCGAATTTCTTAGGGCGATTGGTATAAGCTGGTTTTTATCATCTCCGGAACTCTGGAGGCCCGCTTCGCGAGTTTAAAAAAACCTCTCGGACTAGTCCGGCCTGGCGAGTGGGTTGGGGAGGTCAATATCTTTGACCTGGAAGGAGCCATGTGTTCCGTCATCGCTACAGAACCAGTCCAATACTGAATGATCACCCGTGGTGCCCTCGAAAAGTTCATGAATGAGCACAGGGGGGCGGTGGAGGCCTTATTGGGTTAGCTGCCAACATTGGACGCCGTTTGCGTGAATCCACAGCCAAGGCCGCGCCACCAACCAAGTCTCTTGCCGTTCCAGTCTGGATCATCGCGGGCCCACGATTTTGCTTCGATAGGATTCCAGAACCTCGGCCCCGCTGTCCTCCGCCTGACAGCGCGCATGGATGAAGTCCCGGTTTCCCGGTGCCGCGTCGTAAAGGTCTTTTACGAGCGAGAGCAGAGCGGAGGTGTCCAAAGTGGCGAGATGTTTGCGGGCCGTGCTCCAGCCACCTGGCTTGCGGGGTGGTTTATTGGTTTCTTCTGTCATGAATTTGCCTCTATGAGTTCGGCGACGAGGGCAGTGAGGAGTTTTTCGGCAGCGGCGCGGGAGGCAACGAGTTGTTGTTCCAATTCGTCCACCGAGGCCATTAGTTAGGAAACTTTGGCCACGATTCGGCGTTGTTCAGACCTGACTATTCCATTTCGGAAAATGTATTTTCAATCGCTCTACTGTGTGGCGCCACTTGGGTGTAGTGGGTTGGCAGACTGTGTTTTGATTGCCGAAAAGCCCCACTTCATTAACCGCTTTCTTGGTCGGCAGGGTGTCGAGCCAGTCCACTTTGACGAAATACTCGGCCTTATCCGCGTCGTTGGCCTGCAGTTGGTAAATCTTGGCGTGCTCCAATACCTCGAGGCAGGGGCGTTCCCCTTCAGGTGTTTCAACTTTAAAATCGTTCACGGACTGGACGACTTCTTTCACGATGCCCACACCGACGTAGCCTATCTTGGGGATTTTGATCCAGACACGATCACCGGGTGACAGCAACTTAAGCGTCTGACTATACCAACTACCTCCTCCTCCACTTATGAATCCATATTTCAGGGCATCCTCCCATGAACGCGAGGAGGTATCGCCAAAGGAAACATAGAACTCGCCGTTCCATGGCTCCTTCTCGCCTTTTACCTTGGTCGTCGCGGCAACGTTCGCCTGTGTCTCACCGGGGTCGATGAACCAGGCGCGGCTGAGCAGTTGTTCGCTACCGTGCTGAAAAACTTGAAAAAACAGGGCGTTGATCGCGATGTCCCGCGAGTTGAGGTAAGTAATGATGCGCTCAGTCGAGTCATCGAGTTCTGCAGCGACAAGGATGATCTGGTGGGATTCGTTCAGCGTTTCCTCGTCCAGCTCCGCACCAAAGCGCAGCTTGAAGGCATCGCCGAGGTTTCCACCTTTGGAAAAGCGCTGGTAAATCTGCACGATCTTATCGGCGGTGAGTTGCTCGACCCATGAAGCATAGTCGAGCGCTTGAGCTACGATCTCACGGGGCGTCCGGTTTCGCTTGAGCTCGATCAGCACGAGTGAGGCGTCTGGAGCAATCGCCAGCAGGTCGATGCGCCCGCCCAAGCCGGTCTGCTCCTGGCGCCCAATGAACATCCATTCACCGGAGAGGATTTGCGGCGTGGAGACAATCATGTCCTCCAGCTGCTGCTCGTTCAGTAGCGAGGCAGGGGCCAGTGGCGTTGGCTGGGCTCCGACTTTCCAAATAGCGTGTTTGATGGGCATAGTTTAGGAGGTGGCGGTGAGTTCGGCGACGAAGGCGGTAAGGAGTTTTTCGGCAGTGGCGCGGGAGGCGGCGAGTTGGGTTTCCAATTCGTCCACCAAGGCCATCAGTTCGGAAACTTTGGCCACGATCCGGCGTTGTTCAGCGAGGGGTGGAATGGGGACGGGATAGACCGCAAGCGATCTGCCCGTCAGGTGCTTGATAGTCGCGCCCGTGAAATAACCAGCGAGCACGCCATTTGCACAATCAATCTGAAGATTCATCGCGAGATACTCAGATACCACCGCTTCACAGGGGCGAACGCGGTGAATGGCCTTTTGGAAATACATTGCGCCAACTTCGTCGCGCCAGATAGCGCAACGTCCTGGCTCTCCGCCTTCACAGATTAGTAAGTCTCCGGCCTTGAGCCGAAGCTCTTCTACTTCGCGTTGCTCGACACGCATGTCCTTTATGTCGTCGAGCTCGAATCGCATCCATTGAACATTCGTGTTCCTGAGATACGGCTTCAACTCTCCGCGATTCTTCTGTGCGTCAAGCATCTTGCCCAAACGTTGTTCGCCAACTCCTGCGAATCGAAGCCAAGTCCATGAGTCTGGGACTGTCTGTCGCTCATCGTCTGGTGGAACTGCCCATCGGTTTAGGTCAACATCTCCTCGCCGAAGGGTTTCCTGCGCCGGTTCGTCGTTGGGGTCTTGAGGGACGAGTTTGCCTTGGACGGCGAGGGTGAGGATGGATTTTCGCAAGTCGGATGGCGAAATGGGGAAGGAGGAATGGAAGAGGAGGTTGAGGTTGGCCGGGGTGGGCGCGTCGGCGAAGCGAGCCAGCGACGCGCGGGCGAGCTGTCCGGCCTGCGCCTCCCGTTCCAGCTGCTGCTCCTCCAGCCGATCACACAACGCCATCAACTCATCCACCTTCGCCACGATCCGCTTCTGCTCGGCGAGGGGTGGAAGGGGGAAATCAATCGCAGCCAAGTCGCCTTTATTAAATCCAGCTTGGGCGGAACGGCTGGCTCCAGCTATCTCGGCCTGGAAGAATTCTGACTTCAGCACCCAGAATGCGAATGCGGGAAGCAACGCGTCTTCAGGAAAGATGAACTTTGCCAGCGCAACATTGTATGCGCCATCCTGAGCCCAGAAGACTTTGCCAACAGAAGCTCCGTAGCGTCCGATTAGAATTTCGCCTTCTCGGCAAAACCGGTTCGTGGATTCCTTGGAAATGTAGACTGGCACGGGCCTCTCACCGAGGTCGCGGATTTGGAACATCCGCACATAGCCGGGCCTTGGCTCATCGCTGAAGTGACTTTTGGGAGGCTGGTTGCCTCCTTGAATGTCGCAAAACTTCCCAAAATTCAGTAGACGCCAGTTTGCAGGTAGAATGTCGGATGACGGTTCGTCCGAGTATTCCGAAGCGACGGACTCCTTCTCCAAGTCTCGGTCGGTCAGCTTTCCGTTTACTGCTAAATCCAGCACCAACTCCCGCATCTTCGGCAACGCGTTGGGCGCGTCGGCAAACTGGTCGAACTTTTCGAAGAAGGTTTCCAGCTTCATGCCTTGGCTTCTTCTTCGCGCACCCATTCGAGGAGCTTGGCTTTGAGCAGTTCCTTGGAGGGCAGGTAGAGTTGGTATTCCTTGGCGTGGATGTTGGCGTCACTGGGCAGCGTGAGTTCCACCACGGCGTCGTTTTTCTCACGGCAGAGCAACAGGCCGATGGTGGGATGCTCCTCCGGCAGCTTCACATGGCGGTCGTAGTAGTTCACATACATCTGCATCTGCCCGAGATCCTGATGGGTGAGCTTTTCGAGCTTCAGATCGATGACCAGATAGCAGCGCAGGAGCCGATTGTAGAAGACGAGGTCGAGGAAGTAGTGGTCGCCATCGAAGGTGAAACGCTTTTGCCGGGCCTCGAAGAGAAAGCCTTTGCCCAGCTCGAGCAGAAACTTTTCCAGATGGGTGATAATGGCGGATTCGAGATCGGATTCGGAGTAATCGGACTTTTCGGCGAGGCCGAGGAATTCCAGCACGAGCGGTTCCTTGAAGAAATCTTCCGGCTTCGTGATGATCTGCCCCTCGCGGGCGAGGCGTTTAACGCCGGCTTTGTCTCGGCTGAGGGCGAGGCGTTGGTAAAGGCTGGAAGCTTTCTGGCGGCGGAGTTCTGGGACCGACCAGCCGGAGTTGGTGGATTCGATTTCGTAGAAGCTGCGCTCGTCTGGGTCTTTGATGGGGAGCAGCTCGACATAGTGAGTCCAGCTAAGGGTGAAAGGACTGCGGGATTTAGCAGCAGGCTGCTGCTGTATCTGGACGGAAGCAGAAATCGCAGACGGCGTCTGTGAAATATCCTTGGGTGCCAATTTAACAGCAGGCTGCTGTTGAATTCGATTTTTGTTCTCGATGAAGAACTTTCGCATCAACTGAAGATTGGTGACGGAAAATCCCCTGCCGAACTCTTCGGTCAACCGGGCTGAGAGCGCTTTGAGCATTTCCTGTCCATATCCAGCCCGCTTTTCGCCCTTTTGCTCATGCTCTACAATGCGGCGACCGATCTCGAAATTGGTTAGCACCTGAAATGTATCAATCACCGATGACGCGCCACGGCGGGCAGACTGGATGAGCTGACGCACCTCGGCGATGAGCGGAGCGAGGCCGTCGGGCTTCGCCTTGGCGACGGCAGTGCGTTTTTCAGCGGCGGTTTTCTTTTTCATCGCATGAGCGCCTCCAAGAGCTGCGCTTTCAACTGCCCGCGCGTTTCCGCAATCTGGGCGAGGAGTTTCTCGTATTCGGGCAGGAGGTGGTCCACATCGCCGGGGCCGTCGTCTTTGGTGTGGGGGTTTTTGAGGTCGAGGTTGAAGCCGCCGGCGCGGATCTGGTCGATGGAGACGCGCCAGGCGTGCTCGTTTTCGACGCGGGAGGTAAAGCCGTCGGCCTCGTTGCCCCACCAGGCGCGCTCGGGTTCGAATTCCTCGATGCGGATGGGTTTGCTTTTGTTGTAGCTCTTGGCACCGGGCGGATAGGGATGCTCGTAATACCAGACTTCCTTGGTGGGCGTGCCTTTGGTGAAGAAGAGGAGGTTGGTCTTTACATTGCTGATGCCGAAGAAGACGCCATTGGGCAGGCGGACGATGGTGTGGAGATTGCACTCGGTGAGGAGGGCTTCCTTGATGCGGGTCTTCACGCCTTCGCCGAAGAGGGTGCCGTCGGGTAGGACGATTCCAGCGCGGCCGCCGGGCTGGAGGATTTTCATGATGAGCACGAGAAAGAGGTCCGCTGTCTCACGGGTGCGGAACTCGGCGGGGAAATTCGCCTCGATGCCATCCTCCTCTATGCCGCCGAAGGGCGGGGCGGTGGCGACGACATTGACGCGTTCCTTCGGACTCCAGTCGCGGAGGGGGCGGGCGAGTGTGTTGTCGTGCCGGACATTCGAAGGGACATCGATGCCGTGGAGCATGAGATTCGTCATGCAGAGGATGTGGGGCAGGTGTTTTTTCTCAATGCCGGAGAAGCATTCTTGAATGAGGCGCTCGTCGGCCTGGGTTTTGACCTGTTTGCGGAGGTGGCGAATGAGGCAGGTGATGAACCCGCCGGTGCCGGTGGCGGGGTCGAGAAAAGTCTCACCCAAGCGCGGATCAAGGCGGTCGATGACGAACTCAGTGGCGGCTCGCGGGGTATAAAACTCGCCGGCGTTCCCAGCGGATTGGAGGTCCTTGAGGAGCTTCTCGTAGATGTCGCCGAACATGTGGCGGTCGTCAGAGGTGTTGAAATCAATGCCGTTGATCTTATTGATGACCTGCCGCATGAGGGTGCCGTTCTTCATGTAGTTGTTGGCACCGTCGAAGGCGGCCTTGATGAGAACGGCGATCTGGCTGGAGCCGGAGATATTTTTCAGGCTCGGAAGGAGGGCATTATTGCTGAAATCCAGGAGAGCATCGCCGGTGATGCCCTCGGCGTCGCTGGCCCAGTTGCGCCAGCGGAGTTCCGAGGCGAGTGGGGATTTGTAGGCATCATCGAAGAGCTCCAACTGGGTCTCGCGGTCGTCGAAGATTTTCAAAAAAAACATCCAGCCGAGCTGGGCCAGGCGCTGGGCATCGCCGTCCACACCGGCGTCTTTGCGCATGATGTCTTGGATGGTTTTGATGAGGTTGGAGACATTGGGCATATAGAAAATGCAATTGACCGATTGGTAGTGATGGCAGACTTTATCAGCAAGTTGGGTTGGAAATATCCGGCCGGCGCTGGGCTTCTGGAAATATCCGGAAGCCCTTCGCATTTTTACGGGAATAGCAACAGCCCCCAATCGTCAACTCTGCCATCTGGGCCACGGTGAAGCTTGGGTTCGATGATTTCGAAAGCACGATTTGGCTGTGCAGGTCGAAGGTGTTTTAGAGCTACCGGCCGTGCCATGAGATCGGTGAGTTGGAGCCCGGCGGAATTGGATGCTTTTGGAATCATGACGAGGTGCAGGGGAAAAGGTTTCTGCAAGGCGTTCGCGCCATCGCAAACACGGCGGAAGGCAAGCTCCAGTTCGGCGTCTTCGCGCCGCCCACGCTTTTCCACGATAATCGGGGTGATGGAGGAGGAATGCCCAAGGCTGTCCAAATGCCGGAAGACCCGTTCAAGCCCCGCCTCCATGGCGTAATCGTATGGATTGATGGGTTTATGGTAACGGGACAGATAGGCCGGCTTATCGATGACAACCGCAACAACAGTGGCTGGCAACTCGATCATCTGAGCAGTGAGTAAAGTGAGGAACTTATTCCTTACAGACTTTTGAAGCAGAAACAAAAAGTCTCCACACGGCTTCCGAATCTCATGTTCGTGAAGCACTACTTCGTCGTGCCCCCAGAATTCAAACTTGAAGCATTGCAGGTCAGGGCAAATCCGTTCGACATAGTCTTTTTTCGAAACGATGGCGAAGAGCAGCACAAATACTGGAAACTGGGAGTCTATCTGCGTGAGATTGTGATCCCCGCTCTCGTCCACAAAGACGAGATAATCACCGAAGCTGGGAGTGTTATTCGTCATCACGCGGCGTCTTGGTAAAGGGCGGTTTCGAGTTCTTGGATGGCGGCGAGATAGGCCGGCTTGCCGCCGAAGAATCCAACGATCTCCAGTGGGGTGCCAATCGCGGAGAGCGGATCGACTTTGAGGATTTCGAGGGATTCGATGCTGGTGATGCCGGTGTCGGCATACTTCGAGAGGAGGGCATCGAGAACCAGGCGAGCCTGGTCGCCATACTTCGCGAAGACATGGCGCTTCTTCACTTTCTCAGCACGCTCGCGGCGGGTCAGGGGCGGTTGGTCGAATGCCACATGGCAGATGAGGTCGAAGGCGTCGTAATCGCGGCCAACCTGCTCGGCGAGTTCGTCGAAGAAGACACCACGGGCGGAGAGTTCCTCGATGATGGCTTGCTTCTTCTCGGCGTCATTCCAAACGGCGAGGAAGGAATCGAGCGAGGCGTAAGATTCCCGCACAGCTTTGCGGGAGTAATCCTTCAGGGACTCAGTGATGAGCTTGCCATTCGCATCGAGATATTGGACGCGCTCGGTGGCGACGCGAACCTCCACATTATGGACGAAGTATCGGGTGACGCCTGTCGGACCCGCATTGTAGGGAGTCGGATCTTCCCGGATAATCGACCCGTCTGCTGTGTCGTGCCTATCGACCTCATCGGGAGGAGTCAGTGGATCGTCCACGCCGGGCTCGTAAATCTGAACGGGATCGCCATCGAAGTCTGGATCGGCAAAGAGGGCGGTGGCCCGCCTGAAGTCCATGATGGTGAAGAAGAGCTTACCGTAGTCTTCATTGATGCGGGTGCCTCGGCCAATGATCTGTTTGAACTCGGTCATCGAATTGATGGCGCGATCGAGGACGATGAGATGACAGGTCTGGGCATCGACGCCGGTGGTCATGAGCCGGGAGGTGCAGGCGATGACGGGATAGCGGGACTCTGGGTCGATGAAGTTGTCGAGCTGGGCTTTGCCCTCGTCATTATCGCCCGTGATCCTCATCACATATTTGCTGTTAGCGGCGGCGAGGTCGGGGTTGGCATTCACGAGCGCCTGCCGCATCCGCTCGGCGTGGTCGATATTTTCGCAGAAGACGATGGTTTTTGCGAATCGGTCGGTGGCTTTCAAAAACTCGGTGATCTTTGCAGCCACGGTGGTGGTGCGTTTTTCGAGGATGAGATTCCGGTCGAAATCGCGGGCGTTGTATTCACGGTCTTCGATGAGGTAGCCGTATTTATCGGTCTGGCCGTCTTCGGGCCGCCAGCCGTCGAGGTCTTTGTCCAAGCCGATGCGGATGACTTTGTAGGGGGCGAGGAAGCCATCATCGATGCCCTGCCGGAGTGAGTAGGAGTAGATCGGCTCGCCGAAATAATCGATGTTCGAGATGTCCCGTGTCTCCTTGGGAGTAGCGGTGAGACCGATCTGCGTGGCGGAGGAAAAGTATTCCAAAATCTTTCGCCAGGCGGCGTCCTCGGCGGCGCTGCCACGGTGACACTCGTCCACCACGATGAGGTCGAAGAAATCGGACGAGAATTGTTTGTAGATATTCTGCTCCTCCTCGGTGCCACTCACCGCCTGATAGAGGCTGAGATAGATTTCAAACGACTTGTCCACACTGCGGTTTGTGATCTTCGTCATCGCCTGGCCGAACGGCTTGAAGTCGTTTGTCTTCGTCTGGTCGGCAAGGATGTTGCGATCCACGAGGAAGAGGATGCGTTTTTTCGCACGGGATTTCCAAAGACGCCAAATGATCTGGAACGCCGTGTAGGTCTTGCCAGTGCCGGTGGCCATCACCAGTAGGCAGCGTTTTTGCCCCCTCGCGATGGCATCGACCGTGCGGTTGATGGCATTGAGTTGGTAATAGCGCGGGGACTTCTGCGAGCCGTCATCGTAGTAGTCCTGCGTGGCGACTTTTTCCTCGTCCTGCGTCCAGCCTTTGGCCGCGCAAAAGCGGCTCCAAAGCTCTTGTGGAGTTGGGAACTGATCCAAGGGAATCTCACGGGTCACAGTCCCTGAAGTGGCCGTGCGGTCGTGCTCCAAGAAAGCATCGCCATTCGAGCTGTAAGCGAACGGGACATCGAGAATCTCGGCGTAGTCCAAGGCTTGGCTCATGCCGGCACCGACAGAGTGGTTGTTGTCCTTCGCCTCCACAATCGCGAGGGGAAGGTTGGGTTTGTAGGACAAGATGAAGTCCGCTTTCTTGGCTTCGCCGCGTTGCACCCTCTTGCCACGAACGATCACACGGCCCTTTGTAAAATAAGTCTCCTCACGAATCTGCGACATCACATCCCACTTGCAGCCGACGATGGCGGGCAGGATGAACTTTGTGCGGATGTCGGCTTCGGTGAGGGATTTTTTGTTCATGCCGCTTGGGTGCGATTGCTTTCACTCATTAGAGTAGTCACCCCTTAAAAACGATTTATCCCGTTTATGGTTAACGCAATAGGCATGATTCTTGCTGTGTTGGATTGCAGGTAAAAGTTACCTCCACGCTGAAAAACCCTGCAATCCGATTCCATGAAACC
>JBILCY010000020.1:0-3043 GCA_044352905.1 Terrimicrobiaceae bacterium
GACTGGCGGATGCAAGACATCATCGACCTTCGCGTCGCGATCATCGCCCCCGATTGGTTCGACCACACCGCCAAACCGTCCCCTTGATTCGGACGCACTTCTCGCGACAGTGATGACTCACTGAAAAATTTCCGCCAACCTAACCGGTGATGACTCACTGAAAAGTCTTCGCGAAGCTAACCGGTGATGACTCAATAACGGCCCATCCCGCGGATCGACGGATGGCTCGGCCGCCGCGGCTTGATCCCCGACGCGATGTGATACCGCCGGCTCTCATGCACCTCGACCGAATCGAACCATTCCCCTAAATGATCGCGATACCACTGCGGCTGCTTGCTGACAACGATCACCATCCCGCCGGGGAGCAACGAACGCGAAGCCGCTTCGACGAACTTCACCGCGATCTGCAAATCGTTGTAATACGGAGGATTGGCCAGCGCCAGATCGAATCGCTCGGGCTCGCCATAACAGCCGCTCCCGTTCAATTCGACCGTCACGTTGTTTAAGCCGTTCAACACCGCGCCGCGGCGGGTGCATCCGACCGCCCTCGCGTTGCTGTCGACCGCATGCACGACAACCGAAGGGTCACGCGCGGCGCACGCCAACGCGACCGCACCGCTGCCACATCCGATATCGAGGATCTGCATTTGGGGCACGACATCGACCGCATCGAGCAACTGCCTCGCGCCGCCATCGAGCTCGCGGTGTGAAAAGACCCCCGGCCGCGTCACCAACCGGATCAATCGCCCCTCGCCAGGACGGAACCCTCCCGCGACGTGACGGTCGCGAAAGGGGAACTCGCACGAGAAATCTCTGACCCGCTTGATCGCCCCTCGCTTGGTGAGCAAATACGCCACGGCGTCATCGAAGCGGTGCGCCTTGACCTTGCGGTCATAAACTTGCAATTGTTCCAACACCCACCGATCCTTCGGATGGTCGACGCTCACCGCAAGGATCCCCCCTTCGACCAAACGCTGGTACCCCGATTGGATCAGATCGCGGCTCAGTTCCGCCTCACCACCCTTCGAGATCGGCAACATCACCAAGTCCGCGTCGACCTCGGGCCAATCCTCCAAACATTCGATTTTCAATCCCGGCGTCTCACGACAATGCTCGCGTGCCAACCCCGCGTGGACGATATCGAGGTACCAACACCAAACCTCCGCCTCGGGCCTGTCACGCGCGATCCGCTCGGCTGCCTGACCCCGCCCGTGCGACATCGCCAAGACCCGCGTCGCCGCGATCCCCTGACACACCTCCCACAAACGCTGCTCGGCAACCCTTGCCGGCAATCGCTTCAAATCTGATTCCCCGTCCATTCGCCCTCGACCGATTCACAAATCGTTGAAAAAACGCCACCTGCCCGATCCCAGCCCCCATCACGACGCCTCGTCATCATCCCCATAAAGCCCGCTGATCGCCATGTCCCTTGTTTCTTTATCAACGCTAAAGTTTCGCCATTCTCGGTTCGAACCGCTCGGCCCGTTTTGCCTATCGCCCGGTACGCATGGTAAACTGATGTCTGTTCCGACCGCCCCGAGTGACGATCGTCCCCACCGCCGCGATGTCCATCGCAACGCATCGCAGACGCTTCCGCCCACCACCGGCCGCGTGTCCCGTCCTTTGACCCCTGCAGCTGAAACCATTCCCCTGTCCCCAGCGTTTGGCCCCATGAAGCCGCTTCGTTTCTTCCTTTTCGCATGCCTGCTCGTGACCGGCAGCGCCACAGTGCGTGCCGAGCCGTTCCACGAAGGCGTGCGGCCACTGATCGATGGGCACTGCATCGGTTGCCACGGCCCGACCGACCCGGCAGCAGGACTTCGCCTCGATTCACTCCCTGCGACGATCAACGATCTCGAAACGGAAAACCGCTGGGCAAGGATTTTCGATCGGGTCGTTTCCGGAGAGATGCCCCCCGCTTCGGAAGAACGTCCCCCCGCTGAACTCCTGAGCTCAGCCACCCGATCGCTACGCTCTGCCCTGCACGAGGCATCGCTGCGTCGCCAAACCGAAACCGGTCGGGTGATGATCCGCCGGCTCAACGCGATCGAATACGAGAACACCCTGCACGACTTGCTCGGGGTGAACATCCCCCTCCGTGAACTTCTCCCCGAAGACGGACAGACGTCAGGTTTCGACAACGTCAGCGCCGGGCTCGACCTCTCCGCGATGCATTTCCTTCGTTACCAAGAAGCCGCCTCGAGGGCGGTCGCGGCGACGATCCCGGTCCACCCGCCGATCCCCTTCACCGACCGACGGACGGGTCTCGAGATGACCCAGAAAGGGCCCAACTTTCGTGAAGGACTCACCCGCAGCTGCAAGCTCGATGGCGACGCGCTGATCTTCTACACGAAGTTACCCCGATATGGGCTCTGCGCCACCGCCGCCGTCCCGGCCGCGGGCCGTTATCGCGTCCGACTGATGGCCTCCGCAGTCGGCGCCGATCCGAAACCGATCCCCGTCGGCTTGATGACGGTGATGCAAAGCGGCCGCGAAGGGCCGGTGCTCCGCGAGGTCCGCGACATCCCCCACGGCGAACCGCAATTGCATGAATTCGAATGTGACCTCATCAGCCGCCAAGCTTTCGTCGTCAACCTCCTGACGGTTTGGGACATCCGTCGCTTCAAACGCCCGATCGAGGAATACACCGGTCCGGGGCTGAGGGTCGAATGGATGGAGATCGAAGGGCCGCTCGACCCCTTCCCACCACCCCGCTACGCGAACCTCTTCGAAGGGATCCCGCTCAAACCGCGTTCCGTCGCCAAGGCCGAATCGACCGGGGGACGCGTCCCCAAGATCAACGATAATCGCCCCGTCCAGCAGTGGGAAAACGACCCGCTGGTCCCCGTCTCCGAATCGCCCCGCGAAGACGCCGAGCGACTGATCCGAAAATTCCTCCCCCGCGCCTTCCGCCGTCCCGTCTCCGAAGAAGAAGCCGGTCACTTCGTGGGGACGACGCTGGCGAAGCTCGATGAAGGTTACCCCTTCGCCGACGCGATGCGTTACGGGTACCAATTGATCCTCACCTCGCCGAACTTCCTCT
>JBILCY010000016.1:0-9647 GCA_044352905.1 Terrimicrobiaceae bacterium
CAAGCGGCTCCGTGGGCTACCAGGGCATGATGGAAGATTTGGGCGCGGTCTTTCGGCTTTTGCAAGATCCCGCCAGGTGCATGAATGCCAGGCTTGCCGATGTCCCAACCGATTTCGGCGAAAGTCTCGATCTCGTTGAGTGTCATCCAGTGGGGGATGCGGTCGCCGAGGCCTTTGGCAACGACCGAGGCATAATTGGCAAAATCCGCCACGATCTCCCGGCTCCGCCAACCGCCATACGCATCCTCCAAGGCTTGGGGCTGATCCCAGTGATAAAGCGTGGCATGGGGCGTAATGCCATGTTCGAGAAGCGTGTCGGCCAAGCGGCGGTAGTGATCGAGGCCCTTCTGATTCACCGCCCCGCGACCCGTCGGCAGGATTCGCGGCCAGGAGATGCTGAAGCGGTAGTGCTTCACGCCAAGATCGGCCATGAGCTTCGCATCCTCGGGATAGCGGTGGTATTGCTCGCAGGCAATGTCACCGTTGTCGTTGTTCCAAACTTTCCCTGGAGTGTGGCTGAAAGTGTCCCAAATGCTCGGTCCCTTGCCATCCTCGTCGGCCGCGCCTTCCACCTGAAACGCGGCCGTGGCGGCACCCCACCAGAAATTAGCGGGAAAGTCTGCTGCTGCTTGATTGTTCGTCATTGTGTTGATCAATGAAATGTTGATTCCCGAATCCGCTTCGTGAGGCGTTGGTGCCATTCGACATCGCGCCACATCCCACGAAATTGGGGGCCGCAGAAATTACTCGTTGCGATGCCGGTCCAACGACCGGTTTTGACCGCCTCTTCCACGCCGTGGGCGCAGAGTTCCTTCACCCATCCCCAATCAAGGAGCGGCCAGTCCTTGTAGTTCACGATTGCCCAACATTCCGTGGTGACGAGCGGAAGCTGAGTGGAACGGCTCAAGTCGGCGAGTTGCTGAATTAGCACGGTTAGAGAGTCCTTCCAGTGCTGTTCATCCGAGCGGTAAAGACGTTCGGCGAATTCGACGACCGGAGCGTATTCCACGATGTCGAACAGGTTCCATTTGAAACCGATCTGCCGATAAAAGGAGGTGTCCTTCGCCATCCAGACATGGGGCTCGAGCAGGCCGAAGTGCGAGAGGTCGATGTCGGCTTTACCTTTGAACAAATTTTCACTGAAGGAAAAGCAGAGGGGCATTTGGGGATAAGCTTGCTGGAGCATTTGGGTGGCCCGCTTCATCCATGCGAGGGAGTCTTCGGAACGCCAATCAAAGCGCTTCGCATCCTCGTCGAAGAACGGTGCCCACCACGGCCATTCGTTGCAAAAATCCACATAGACCACCGTGTCGAGCAAACCCGCCTCTTCGATCGAACGCAGCGTCTCGATCCAAATGCGGGCGTGGATTTCGGGAGAGGCAACCAAAGCTCGCTGATTTGTCACATCGTCGCGGAACCAACTGGAAAGACCGACTGAAATGTTGCGGTCGCGGCATTTGGCAAGGAATTCATTCAGATGCGGCTGGATTTGGACATCCACCAGGCCACAGGCCCCCCAATCGTGAATTGTCCACTGAGGTTTGAGACGCCATGTTTTCTCTGCCCCTGCGGCAAGCAAGTGCGGATAGGCATCGATGCGGACAGCATTGTAACCTCGCTCGAGTAATTCATCTAAAGCGCGATCCCAGTCTTCGTAGCCCGCACCGGACCAGCGGCGCTCGAGCCACGAAAAATCCCACATGGTGATGGCCAGAGCTTTTTCAGTTTTTAGGAGCGGGACTTTCACAGATTGGTGGGAATGAAGCGGCTCCACTCGCGTTCGGCATGACCACGCACATGATCGTGAAGGTAGCGTTGGAAGTTCAGCGGCGTGAGGCCGGCGGTTCCCATGATCGGGCATCCGCAGGGCAATCCTGCGCTGTGATAAAACTCGGCAGGTTGAAGTGTGTCACTGATCGCTTCGAAGACGCCCTTGTTGTAATGGCGGCAAAACTCCGCCGCACGATCCCACTCCCCATAGCGAATCAACGCCTCGAAGGCCTTGAAGGCATCGAGCGGCCAGGAGTAGGCATCGCCCCAATGACCGCAGAGCGGGTTAAAGGAAGGATCGTTGAGCGCCACCATCGGCACCGGAATTTTGGTGAAGAATTGCTCGGGATCAAACAGGGCCTCAATGAGTTTGGGAGTCCGCTCAGGCGGCACCAGACCGGCCCACATCAGCCAATAGACAGCATTGGTGCGCTTTATCACCTTTTGTCCCGTTGCACGAACCACGGGATAGTAGAAACCTGTCGCCTCGTCCCAGAGGTTCGCATTCGTCCAATCGTAGATACGGCGGTATTCGCTCTCGAAATAGGCGGCATCTTCGGCGAGGCCGAGTTCCCGGGCAAAGAAAGCCAAATCCTCTGCCATCCGGGCCTGGCAGGCGACGATATCAGGCAGATAGGCCTTCTCCGGACGACCGGCAATTTCCGGGGTTCGGGTGAAGGGATTGCAGGTATTTTCAAAAACCTCGGGATCGTCGGGATCTGTGCCGTTGTCTTTGTATTCGCAGATTGCGGAGTAAAGATCCTGACCCGCATGGCCGGTGGCAATCATTCCGTCCCCGGTGGGATTACGATGAGTCATCCACCAATCATACCAAGCCTTGAAGCCATGATGAGCCCGTTCGAGGAAGACACGGTCGCCGGTGAAAACATAGTAATCCCGCACACACGGCGAGATATTGGGAATCTGTGAGTAATCGAAGGTTGATCGTGGAAAGACCGCCTGAGGCAACATGCCGTCGGGCATCTGGTGGTCGAGGAGCGTCTTAATCGAATTGGCCCAAACCTCCGGAGCAATCCAAAGCATGTAGCGACAGGCGGGCAGAAACGCGATCCACACCGCATCGGCAAAATCCCACTCGGGACCGTAAAACTCGAGCATCGAAGGTTGGTGAATTTGCCCGCCAGCGCGGGTGTTGCGCAGGGCACGGTTCACGAAAGCGGCGACGAGATTTTTCTCCGAGCCTGACTCGCTGCCAGTCAGGAACGGAGCGATGGATTGCGGCTTCGCGAGTTTTTGCCAGACAGTGTCAAACGCCGCCAACTTGGCCTTGCCATCCTTGATCACGGCATCCCGTTCGCTTGGGGTCGGACAATCATAAACCGCCAAGCCGAGCAACTCGCGCTCGGCAGCTCCGGGTTGCAGCATCACGCCGTGCCATCCGCGACTGTTGTGCATTCGCCAGACTCGGCCGTCATCAATCGCGCCGTTGTCCGCCGCTTCAAATTCTAATCCGACTTTGACATTTCCCCCACCCTCGCCAGAGAGGCGGATGCGGAAAAGGAGCAGAAAGTGTGAATGAACGATCAGCTCGAAAGACCGGTGCAGTTCCCCGCTTTGATCGAGCAGGCGCAGCAAATTCCCCGTGCGGCGGCAAATCCGCGAGCCTTCCGACCCGGAGTAGAGCGGCTCAACTCCATGTCCCCGATCCAACTCAAAGCGCAACTGAGGCGCGAGGGCTTGGCGATCCAGATCGTTGTGAGTCGTCCGACGAATCACCACGCCGGGCTCGGCTTCGTCCACCGGAGAGATCGCCCAGCGGGGGAATTTCGGCTCGGGCATGGAAAAATCCGTGGGCCACAAACCCTGGAACCAGTTGGTTGATCCGAGGGCATCAATCGCGTCAGCTGTCGCCGGGGGCAACGAGGTGGCCGAGGCCTTCAGCTCCGATGCAAGACTAACCGTCTGAGGAATCGCCTTGCCGGGATTTTGCAAGGGATGACCAGGACCAAAACAGCAGAGCCTACGGTAATCGACCACAGACTCTTGCAGGGAAGGATCAGCACTCGGGGGCATATAAAAGATGTTTTTCGAATTAGGCTGAGATCGGCTCGGGACGGATGGTTTTACCGTTGTCCTGCGTGGTCAATTTCACATGGTAACGAAGCCCATTGTGCGAAAAGGCAAAGGAGACGGACTTCCATTGCTTGGGCAGACGCGGTTCGAGGACGGGTTTGCCATTGTCGAGACGCAGACCAGCGAAGCCTTCCATCACATTGCGGGGCACCATACCGATGGCTGCCGCGTGCAATCCGGCGCGGGCGCTCTTCTGGCGGTCTGCCAGATCGGTGAGCATATTGTTACGAAACATTGTATAGGCATCGTCGTCCATACCCACCCTGGCAGCGACCTGCGCATGCGATGCCTCGGAGAGGGAAGACCAGTGCATCGTGCGCGGTTCGTAATACCTATAATTGATCCCAACCTGCTCGTTAGAGAGAAATCCAGGCTTCACCAAAGGCAACATGAGAACATCAGCTTGCTTCGAAAGCTGATAGTCCAAGGCTCGTGCTGGAACCGCATCGCCGCGTTTGAAATCCTTAAGACCAAAAAAGCCTTCGCAAGGCTCTAGCAAACCGTCGACATTCGGACGGGAGATAATCAAGCCGTCGGCAATTTCGAGCCATTTAGCGCGTTCCGGCGCATCGGGATTCCACTGCGCCGCCCAGCGAAGGTTATCCTGTGCCAGTAGATTGGTATAAACATTGTTGTTAACGATTTCGTGGCATTCGTTGGGGCCACAGACATCCAAAAGCTCGTAGCCACGGGCGGTTTTTGTGACACGGCTCTCCCAAAACCGGGCGGTCTCGGCGAGCACTTCAGCCCCCTCCTTGCGCATAAATGCCTCGTCATTCGACCAGGTGAAATAATCCATGATGCTCCAAGCGACATCAGCCACAACATGCACTTGGGTGAAATTGAAAATGACCCATTCGCCAAGGGCTTCCTCGCCATCTGGCATGGCCTCCCATGGGTAGCGCGCGCCTTTGTAGCCTTGCTCGATTGATTTAGACTTGGCCGCCGGCAACCCATGGTGGCGGAACAGTCCATGGCGTCGGGCGATCTCCGGCTGCGTGCGGGAGAAATAGGGAATGATGAAGACATCCGTGTCCCAGAACGCACAATCACGATAGCCTTCGCCGCTCAGGAATTTCGCGCCAAATGAGAGCAAGTGCGTAGGAGGAGTCGCGCAGCGGAGTTGAAAGATGGCGTAACGGATTGAGAGTTGGTCATCCAACGGGCCTTCGATCGCGATGTCCTGTTCCTTCCAAAAGTCCGCCCAGCTTTTCTCGGTGACAGAAAGCCAATGGGCAGTGCCTTTGGTGGCAGCAGCAGATACCACCTCGCCTGCGCGCTTGGCCGGATCGTCAGCCAACCAGTAGGCGCTCATCGAGGCGAATCGCTCGAAAACAACCGGCTTCCCAGCTTCCAGATTGACGCGGAATGTGATGCTGGCGCCGTTCTCGTTGGCAAATGCCTCGGTCTCGCCCGGCCCGCTTGCAGTCAGCGCCAAGGCTGCCCTGTGTCCAGTTCCCTCACCCTCGCAGGCCCATTGCACCAGCTTGTTGCCGACAACAGCTCCCTCACGGCTGCGGCGCACTTCGTATTTCGTGTAGCCTGCCGCACGCGAGGCATCGGCCAAGAGAGTCAGCTCCAGCAAGCCCGCCCGGTCACTACGGATTTCAAGCCGCTCAACAATCAGGTTTTGCTCGTCAGGCACTACAGTCCGCGTGCTGAACAACTCCAACTCGCCCTCGGGAATTACCACTTCGCAGCGGCTTTCCAAAACGCCTCGCTGCATATCCAGATAGCGGTGGGAACTCAACGGAAGCTGGACCCGGCGGCCGGCAAAACGCATCTGCACGCCAAAAAGATTCGGTAAAACCACAAGCGTCGGAGTGATGTGGCGCATGCAATCACGATCTGTCGGGAATTTCGTGGAACGAGCCGTGCTACCGGGAGGCGGGAAGTAATAGATTTGCGGCGCCGCCTCGGCATAAACGCGCCCGTGCATCGTCCATCCACTACCCGCAGGCTCGAGCGGACCGCATCCGTTCACCTCGATCAATCCGTTGCCCAGAGTAAAACAAACCGATTTGGCATCGGTATCCATGGGCGGCATCGCCGATTCCTCGATCGTCCATGACGATCCTGTGGGAGTGAAGGTTTCAATGACGTTTTGAGCAGGTGCGTGAGACATTTGAATCGACTATTGCAAACGATGGCAGCATGCAAAAGAATGAATTTTTATGACTACCATTGCCGCCGTTATTTTTGATCTTGATGGAGTGATTGTCTCGACTGATGCCCTGCATTACCGCGCTTGGAAGCGCATGGCGGATGAGGAAGGGATTCCCTTTGAAGAGCATGACGGAGAGCATCTGCGCGGCGTCGGGCGCATGGAGGCTCTGGAGTTGCTGCTCAAGAAATCCCCTCGTGACTACTCGCCAGAGGAAAAAGAAGAGTTGGCCACACGCAAGAACAACTACTACCGGGACTCGTTGGGCACTCTTTCACCGGCGGATATCTTGCCCGGCGTGACAGACTGCTTGAAGGCCTTGCATGAACGCGGGATCAAAATGGCGATCGGTTCCTCAAGTAAAAACGCACGCCCGATCCTTGAGGCAATCGCTCTTCCAGACGCATTTAACATTGTGGTCGATGGCACGCACATCAACCGCTCCAAACCCGACCCCGAGGTTTTCCTTTTGGCCGCGGAGCGCCTCGGCATCACCCCTGCAAAGTGTTTGGTTGTGGAAGATGCCGTGGCAGGAGTCGATGCCGGTCTCGCAGCAGGCATGCCGGTGCTCGCCGTGGGGTTTGCCACCGGACATCCCAAAGCCACGCTGAAAGCCGAGGACCTTTCGCATATCACGGTGGATCGGATGCTTGGGGTCTAGTTTCCTATCCTTTGCAATCGGATCGTCTCAGAGGCGCGCTCTCAACCACTGCATCATGTGGCAATTGATGTCCCATTGGGAGGCCACGGGCATTTGGGTGAATGGAAGAGTGGGAAGATAGGGTGGCGGGCCAAACTCCGGGGCAATGGTCAGGTATGGATCCCCATTGTGACGCTTTAAATCGGCTATCTTTTTCCACCAATGGAAATGGGCCTCCACGGCTGGTTGCCACTCGGGCGCACGGGGGTCTGAAACCTGCGGAGCATGGGCATGCCCGACCCGGGCATGGATATGCTCCACAGCAGAGCAGACAGATTCGATCGTTTCGCTCTGATCCTCACAGAGGGATTCGCAGACATTGCACCAATGCGACATGTCAAAGACGAATTTTGTGCCGGGTCTGGCACGCAGGAGTTCGGAGGTGCGCCATGGGGAGTGCAGGCAGCGTCCGCGATGGGTCTCGTGATAGATAGGAATGCCTGTCTCGCGGGATACCTGATCTGCCACTTCAAAGACGCGCAGGTTTTTTTGAAGATCAAAACAATCACGCCCGGTGTGGCTGTTGATAAAAAGTGGCTGGAATGATGCCGCCCGGCGAAGGCGTTTCTCAAATGTTGCGCAATGCGCCTCCAGATCGATGTCCAGCGTTGCGTAATGCTGCGTGACGACCTGCATGTCCTCGGATTTGGCAAGGGCGATCACCTCGTCGGCAATGGTATCGTCATCGGCAAGTCCGACCTCGATGCCATCGTATCCGGCCTTGCGGACGCGACTGATGAATTCACGAGGTTCGAGAGATTCGCTCCCCCACCGGGGACAAAGGAATAGGGTTTTCATGGTTTTTTAAAATTCATCGAAGGCGATTTGGTTTTCAGGAACGCCGAGTTCGGAAAGCATCTTGGTGCATGCCTTGATCATCATTGGCGGACCGCAGAGATAATACTCAACAGCTTTGGGATTCGGGTGGGACTCGAGATAATTCTCCAAGACAACCTCGTGGATGAACCCGCTGAGCCCGGTCCAATTGTCTGTAGGGAGCGGCTCCGAAAGGGCCGTGTGAAAGGTGAAGTTCGCATGCGTCGCAGCGAGATTTTTGAAATAATCCTCGTAGAACAATTCCTGTCCCGATCGCGCGCCATACCAGAAGGAGACTTTGCGAGGGGTCTTCAGTGTCTCGAACAGATGGGAAATGTGAGAGCGTAGTGGCGCCATTCCCGCACCACCTCCGATATAAACCATCTCACGCTGCGTGGGCTTGATGTGGAAATCGCCGAAAGACCCGATTGCCGTAACGGTATCGCCGGGTTTGAGGCTGAAAACCCACGCAGACCCAACGCCCGGCAGGCAGTCTTGTCCCGGCGGCGGGGTTGCGATGCGAATGTTGAAGCGCAACACGCGTTCGAGCGATTGGTTCGAGGCCAGAGAGTAATTGTTGCGACGATTTGAGGATCCGGGATTTTTGGCGACAAGGTTGAAGACATGCTGGCGCTCCCACACCGAGGCGAAGGGCTCGGGGATGTCGAAGTCGCGAAAACGAATCTCCTCATAGGCAGGAATATCGAGCTGCATGTAGTCGCCGGGCTCGAAGGCCACCTTCTCCGAAGGATCGATCGGTTCGAGGACGAGTTCCTTAATAAAGGTGGCCACGTTTTCATTGCTCAGCACGCGCAAGGCGATTGGCTTCTGGTGGCGTGACCCATCGCCGCCCGATTTCAGCACATTCAGCCAAATGCGCCCATGGCGCTCCTCGATCGGATATGTGGCAAGGCCGCGGCAGATCGGTGCCCTAGCTGGCGAACCATCACCAAGGTTGAAGCGTCCATTGTGTTTCGGGCATTCGATGATCTTGCCTTTGACCAAGCCATCCGCGAGGTGCGTATTGCCGTGGGTGCAGATGCCGTCGGCGGCGTGCAACGTGCCCTCGTCGTCCCGGATGAGAGCAAAGGTTTTTTTGCCATGATCGAAGCGGATCACATCCTCCGGGCCGAGATCGGCAGCGGCGCAGATTTCCAACCACCCATCCTTGTCGGGCTTGGAATCCGAGCGCTGCGAGCCTTCAACCAAGCGGTCTTTTGGCTCAGGAAGCTTCCGTTTTACATGGTAGGCGGGATCTTTTACCTGCCTTAACACTGCGGGGATGATTTCCTTCCAAGCAGCCCAGAGACTCGGATAGGGCTCGGGCATGTCGCTTTTGACGGCCTCGTGGAGTTTCGGCAACGCATGGTAGGGCACCAGCGGGAACATGTGGTGCTCCACATGATAATTCATGTTCCAGTAAAGAAACCGGTGAAGGGGATTCATGTAGACAGTCCGGCAGTTGAGCCGGTGGTCGAGGACATTTTCAGCCAGCCCCGCGTGCTGGGTGTAGCCGTAGATTGGCATGAGCCAAGTGCCGAAAAGGTTGCACCCTCCCACCAAGAGGATTGGCAACACGCTTCCCGTGGCAATCGCAATGGCCACAACGCCCGCGTAAATCATGAAATAGATCCGAGCCCGGTTGAAAATCTTGGGAAATTCGCTCTCGGGGATGAATGTTTTTTCGTCATCCGACATCCGTCCCAGCGAGTGCTGGATGATCGATTTGAAATACTTGGGATACACACCGTAGTTCACAAAGCTCAGGATAAGCCCCTTGATATCTGGAGGCCGTGGAACGGCAATTTCCGGATCGCGCCCCACGATGATCGTGTCGCTATGGTGGCGGGTGTGGCTCCAGCGCCATACGACTGACTCACGCATCACCATGAACGACGCAATTTCGTAGAGAAGGTTGTTCATCCAATCGGTCTTGAATGCCGTGCCGTGGCTGGATTCATGCCAGCGCGAATCGGAGGTCGAGGCGTAAAGCACCGCGTAGCACAGATAGGGCAATACGGCCCACCAGGATGGCCAGAGAGACCACGTAAGCACACCTGTGGCGATGATCAGGGCAAACCACAAAATCGTATCGCGAATCGC
>JBILCY010000042.1:0-2878 GCA_044352905.1 Terrimicrobiaceae bacterium
TGACATTTTCCACTCGATTCTTTTTTAGATAATTTTTCCTTTGATATTCACATATTTCCTGAACTCTTTTCTCATCTAATTGCCTTTGAAACTTTGCAGGAAGAGAATTCAGACGGAGAAGAGATTCAATATCTCCAATGAATGTTAAAATATTTTCATCATCGTGAATCATTTTATGTCCAAGTTCTTGCAGAATTTCAATGACTTTTGGAATCCAATTTTCTTTTTTACTTTGAGATTGTTCCATTTTTAAATTCCTCGTTCAATTTTAAATAAAGAATCATTTTTGACAAAAAAAACAATTGAAATATATCCTAATACTTAAAATTTTCTTTCTTTTCCAAATTCATCATAGATAAAGGAACGAATGATTTGATGTTTGATAAAAGATATCATAATGTCAAATCGATCTTCGAAAAAAACATCATCATATTCCCGGAAATAGTTTTTGATCAACTGATCAAACAAAGGGTCAAAAGTTGGAAATAGAAACTTCATACTGTCTTTAGCACTAGGATTATGTTTAATGGTGTTATAAGATTTTGGATTGAGTAATATTTTATTTCGAATACGAATCAAATGATTTTCTAAATCACTTCGAAATAAAGGATACAATTCATTCATATATTTATTTATTTCCTTTTCAATCAAATCTCTTTTGACATCTTCTTCATAATAATTGGCGTGAAATTCATCATTCTCATCATTTCGTCTGTAATCGTCTAACAAATAATAATAGATTTCAGTGGCCAATCTTTTTTTCAATCGATCGAATATGGCCTTTGGTTTTTTGATGACTAATTTTCGTATCATTTCTTTTCCATCAGTTTGTTTGAAAATATCAATGATTCCATTCAACTTGGAATTAACCAATCGAGCATTCAATTTATCATTAAAATTCAAATAATCAAGAATGATCACAATAATTTCATTTGGAAGCATATTGAACATACTAAACATAGTTTCGTCATCCATATTTCCTTTTTTGAATACACTGAAAAAAATATTTATATTTTAAGTTTGAAACGAGTTAATCTTATTTATTTATTCATTTTTGATTTGAATCAATTTATATGTGTAAAACTATATCCATAAATTATTTGTTTTATTGAAATAAGAAATGATAGATATCTATAATTTTCCATTCGGAGTTCAAGAATATTTTATGTACAATAAATATAAGGATAAAAATCAATACAAAAAATTTTTATGGATAAAAACGGGAAAATATTTTGGGTTTAAAAATAAAAAATATCAACCATTAAAATTAATATTTCATCCGAAAGTTATGGAAAATTCAGAACAACAACAAGATATGGTTCAAAGAACAAACAACATATCTTCACAACCAATGATCATTACATTAGATAAAGATAGTTTTTACAAAGATAAATATCAAAAAGATGATTTTTATTGGGGATTTGGTGTAGAACAAGAAACCTATATTGAAACTGGAACCAGTAAAAAAGTTTCATTGAAAGAAGCATTGAAATCTATCAAAAGAGAAAGATATTCAATTGATTATTGTTTTTATTATAAACTTCCACACACACAAAATATACAAGATTTAAAGACTGTAAAGGAAATTGAGATTCCAATATGGTTGAATTGTCACGCTTTTGTATCTACTGATTTTAAAAGAAATCACAGAACAAAGTATACGAAATTATGTGAACCCAATCCTAATTTTCAAAAATCGATGATTGAATCTTTGAAAGAAAAAGACTCCTTTTTTAACAATGAAGAATATAGAAATTATATATTTGATGGAGACACCATAGAATTTTTTACAAGAGATTTTTATAAAATCAAAATAGAAGATGCAATTGTTGAATTGGAGAATAAGAAAAATAAATTTATTGATCGTTTACAATCTCATTTCGTAAAATGGAAAGCGGGTATTCCAAAAATATACAACGGGATTACAAATTTATGGACATCCTCTTCTAGTTCCTATGCTATTTTTAACAATGGAACTTATCATTTGAATTTAACTTTACCAACCTATTTAGACTCTGAAAGTAAAATCAAAGATATCAATAGATTCAAAAAAGATCATCTCTTGGTCATTCGATGGCTTCAATGGTTCGAACCGTTATTAATTGGTTTATTAGGATATCCTGATTTTTATTCATCTATTTTTCCAAATCAACCTTATGCCAAAGGTTCCCTGAGATGTTCTATTTCAAGATATATTGGTATAGGAACTTTCCATCCAGAAAATCCATTAGAAGGCAAACAATTAAATACCTACACCAGACTACCTTGGATGCATAAGGTTCAGTATGAAAGTATTTACCAATTGAATGATCAGCATGGATATGATTTTAATTTTCTGAAGCATACGAATCACGGAATCGAATGGAGAATATTTGATGCTTTTCC
The DNA here is from genome assembly GCA_044352905.1 of Terrimicrobiaceae bacterium. Lineage (GTDB taxonomy): Bacteria > Verrucomicrobiota > Verrucomicrobiia > Chthoniobacterales > Terrimicrobiaceae > UBA967. The sequence continues at coordinate 2,386 of JBILCY010000042.1, forward strand.
TGAAGAATATTTGGAAGATGTTTGTTTATTGATGCTTTGGATAGCAGACTTTGCTTTAATGCAAGAAAAAGTTCCTCCAGTAGCACAGGAATCTAAAATATGGAACGATGTGACTTTTGATTGTGTTTTCAAAAATGGAAGTTTAGCTGTAATCCCAAAAGAATATCTAAATCATATTGGAGTAGAAACAGATGAAGATGTGGATGTTGAAACCGCTTTACAATTATGGTTAAATACAGCAGAAAAAATGTTTCTTTTTAAGGATTGGGGTATTTGTGTCAAAAATATGACTAATAAAAGAACTAGACCAATTATACCTAATTTTAATAAATATATTAGCAATAAATTTAAGGAAATGTATTCTTGAAAAATTAAACCAATTGAAATATAAATAATTATAATTCTAATTTGTAAAAAAATTATTAAAGGATTGAAATATGAGCTATAACGATTTGGAAAAATCAGTCGAAAAGTTAATTTTGAAAGGGGATGT
>JBILCY010000035.1:0-2867 GCA_044352905.1 Terrimicrobiaceae bacterium
CCTGCATCGCTACGCATGCCGCCGCCGTGTCGCAGATGGAGCGCGAGAACGACGCAAGCGGGTTCTGGGAGCTGCACCGCGCTGCGTCGCGCGTGATGGGCGAGGACCGGATGATCCTGTGGGACATGCTGTCCAAGCACAGCGCGGTGCGTGCCGCGATCAAGGAATACGCGGGGTATGCGGCGACTGAGAAGTCCAAAGCCATCGCGTGATGATGCAGCGCGTCTTCATCCTCCGCTCGGCCCCGCAGGCCCGCCAGCTCTGGGCGTTCCTCAAGGCCAACTGGCTTGAGATGGCGCAGGCCGGTCGGCCGCTGGCGGTCACGGTGTGCGAGGCGAAGGCCAAGCGCAGCGGCGACCAGAACCGCCGGTATTGGGCGCTGCTGAACGACATCTCGTCATCGGCGTGGGTCGGCGGTCGGCAGTACACGGCGGACGTGTGGCACGCCGAGTTTGCCGGGCGCTTCATCGGCTGGAGCGAGACGCCGTCGGGCGCGAGCGTGCCGATCAGCACCACCACGCTGTCGGTGGCCGATTTCACCGCCTACATGGATCGTATCGAGGCATACGCCACGAGCGAGCTTGGCATCGAACTAGGAGTCCCGCAGTGACCATGCTCACACCACGCCAGTACGAAGCCGCGCGGCTCATCGCGGCCGGCACCACGCGCGCCGAGGCCGCCCGCCGACTCGGCGTCACGCCGAGCTGCATCGACCAACACATCCGCGCCGCGTCGAAGCGCTTGGGCGTCGAGGGCCGCCGCGAGCTGGCCGCCGCGCTGCAGGACTGCGCGGTCGTGATTCGCCCGCGTATCGGGCGATGGGGGCTCACGCGCGGCCAGGCGGTGCAGATCGTCGGCGGCCGCTACGCAGGGCGCGCGGCGACGTACCTGAAAGCCGCGAACAGCGTGCAGATTCTGGTTGCGATTGGCGCGGGAAAGATCGCGGTGACGGCTCGGTTCGTCGAGCCGGTGCGGGAAGCAGCATGACCGACGACGACATCAAGCGTCTGCGCGAGGCCGCGCAAGCCGCGACGCCTGGGCCGTGGCGTGCATCAGCACTTGACACGGATTTGCACGACCGCAGTGAGTGGACGTATGTGCGCGGTGCTGGCAAAAATAAATGCGTATACGCAGGCGCGTCGGTAACTTCTGACGCCGCGAGTGTTGCTTTGTGCCCATTTGATTATGCGGACAGCCCTCAAGGCATGCGAAGCCCTAACGCCGCCTACATCGCCGCCGCCTCGCCCGCCGCCATCCTCCCGCTGCTCGACCGGCTGGAAGCGGTCGAGCGGGAGCGTGACGCGATGGCGGCGCTGCTGACGGAGGCGCGCGGGGCGGTCGCGTATGCGAACTACCACGGATCGAGCGGGGCTCCGGACGCTCTCCTCGCCCGCATCGACGCCCTCGCGGCGAAGGAGCAGAGCAAGTGAAGCGACGACAATTTGACCCGTGGCTGGCCGCGCCGATCATTCTCGGCGTGATTTGGTTCGGCGTGCTGGCGTACATGATGCATAAGTCCGAAGTCCGCAACGCCGAGAACGCACGCATCGCAGCGGAGTGCAAGCAATGAGCGAGATCCTGAGCGACGACGATCACCGCGCCCTTGTGCGCGAAGCCGGCCTCACCTGTACCGCCGGCTGGCCCATCTACGAACTGATCCGCTATGGCCGAGCAGTCGAGCGCGCCGTCCTCTCGCGGCTCGTGGAGATGGGCGGGGATCTGCCGACGTTCGACGCAATGATGCGCGAAGCCGATGCGTACGTTCGCGGCAAGGCGGTATGGGCGCGTTACATCGACGGCACGCCGCTGTCGAACGACATCGCGGTGTGGATAACCGTGTGTGCGCAGCAGTACGTCCGCGATGCACTCGCCCGAGGCGTCGCGGCGGGGATGGCGCAGGAACGTGCGCGGTGCGTGGCGGTGTGCGAGGCGGTCGACCTCGCTGACGACGAGAAGGAGCAGACGCGATGAGCCGCCGCGACCTGCACAAAGCTGCGCGCGACGTGCTTTCCGCGTGGGACCACTACGGCACGGCGGAATGCCTGCGCGGGTGGATCGATAGACTGCGCGACGCTCTTGCAACCGACCTGCCCGCACCGAGCGCGGAGCAGACGACCGAATGCACGACGTGCGGGGCCATCGTCGTGGGCGTCGCGGAGCCGAGCGAGCCGATCGCCAGCGTCACCGGGGTCCACGCAGGCCGCACGGTCGTCGAGCCGATCAACCGCGCGATGGTGCTGCCGGTGGGCATGGCGCTCTACGCCCACCCCGCGCCCGCCCTGCCTGCCGCTGCGGTGGAGGCGATGCGGATGGCGTTGGAGGCGCTAGAGCAGACATCGGACTGGATCTTTAAGAGCGACCAGCCAGAAGCGGCGCAGCGGCTACGGCAGCGCGCCATCGACGCACTCCGCGCGCAGATCGGGCAGATCGGGGGCGGGCGATGAGCAAGCCCGTGTACATCCGCATCGACCGTCCCGAGGAGTACGACGACGAGGCCGACGAGTTGCTGATCGAGGACTGGATCGGCTGTCTCTATAGCGGCGCAGGGTCGGCAGAGACGGGAGGCTTCGACTGGCGGCAGGTTGACGCGCCAGTCGATATCACCGACGAGATGGTCAAGGCGGCGTGCGAGGCACACACGCGCGAGTGGGCGGAAATCGACGGCAGCAAGTACGACGCGGCGGACATCGACGACGACGCGCGTTCAGCCATGCGTGCGGCACTGCGTGCGGCGTTGGGGGTGCGCGAGCCGTGATTCTCACGCCCGCCGACCTCACGCTGCTGACGGGCCGCACGCGCCACAAGGCACAAGCGCGTGTCCTCGACGCGCTCGGGGTGGCGTATCGCACCAGGCCAGATGGGTCTAT
>JBILCY010000043.1:0-2863 GCA_044352905.1 Terrimicrobiaceae bacterium
TATCAGAAACAAATAACTCTGTATTTTATGAAGATGTAAATTTAATTTGTCATATGTATTGGGGATGGTTATTACCTGATATTTCTGCAGATGAAAATCAAATTATGAATGATTATGACACAACTCAAGAAATATTTAAAAAGATTCCCAAAGATAGAAGATCAAGTTTGAATGCTCAGTATCGTTTATGGCAACATTTAAGAATTCGTGGATATCGTTATCCAATCGATGACTTTAAAATTGTAAAAACACCAGATATTTTAGTCGAACATGACCGTATTATGAAAATAATGTGTGATGAATGTAATTTACCATTTATTCCTGCTTTATAAAATAAAAATAAGGGATATATTTTTAATCTAACTAAAAATATATAAAATGGAACTATCCTTGATTATTTCTATCATAGTCAATATAATTTTAGGATTATTACTTTTGGTTGTATTGACATTATTAATCACAAGAAATAATACGATTATCATTCCACCCACGCCATCCAATTGTGGTGGTCCAGTTTGTCCCATTCCCCAACCTGAATATAAAATACAAATATCTACGGACGCTGTCTATACAATTCGAACTTTGAATGGACTTTTCCTCAAAGGTTGTTTTGGTTGTTTAGATTCACCAGTTGCTTGTATAGAAAGAGGAATAGTCGGTGCTCTTGATTATGTAGAAGATAAATTTAAATTTATCAAAACAGGAAATAATACCTTTCAAATTCTTTATGTTCCTTGGAAAGGAGGTTCCGTTTTACCTAAACTTTATTTGATTATGGTGAGAAAAAAAGATCAATATCAACTTTGTTTAACTGAAAATCCAAATCAAACTGCAGCTCAATTTGAAATCCTTCCATATTACACAGAATCCAAAAATAGTGTGAATCTATATCAAATTGGATCTGTTATCTCTGGAAGTTTAATTGGTGAAGGAGAACCCTCTTGTTTAGTAAAAGAAGGCATTCCTATCATAGATGGATATAATTTATCACCAAATGCACCAAAAGGAATGGACGAAAGATCATTGTTTTTGATTATTCCTGCTTAGAATAAATAGAATTTTTTATTGATTTCAATAAAAAATATAAGTTAAATTTGGAAATTGATTTATAAAGAGTCAACGGCCACGATTCTTTTGAAAATGTTGTTAATCGTCACTTCAGAAAATCCAAACATCTTGGCAAATTCTTTCTTTTTGAATTGAATGCCATTCATTACCATAAAAAATTGAATGATACCAGCCGATATTTTTTGAGGAGATTCTTCCATTAATGTTTTGTCTTTTTCCATAATATTTTTTGCCAATTCATATACCATTTCTTTTGTTTCCTCAGTGAACCCCAATTTGGCACAATAATCAGGAAGATAATGAATAGGAGTGATCAACATATAAGGAGGATGGTATCCAGTTTGAGATTCAGAAAATAAAGCCATTGCTTTGGAAACTTCGGAAGGGGAAATATTTACTTTTTTAGCAATGATATTTGGGATTTGAGGAATGCCAAGTTCCATATAAGCGGAATAAATACAAAAGAATAACAAAAGTTTTCTTTTCTTACTTCTTTTGGTCGGACAATTCATTGACATAAAGATTTGATTGGCTGTCTTTTTGATATCATCGGGGAAATCGAGACCTTTCAAATCAGATGCCAGGTTTTTAAATTTTTCAGGAGTTTCATAGGCTTGAATTGCTGTAGGTTCAGGAAAGCCAGTAGTAGATTCAATTTCCATTATTTCAAATTATTTAAACAAATGAATTTATTTTTCGGATTTATTATATTTTTAAACCCTTATTAAAAATGAATCTGAAGTACTACAAACCTGTCAAGAGTAATAGAAAAGGAAAGAAATTGATGGTCAAAATATATTTACCCAAAGAGAAAAAAGATAAAATCATTCACTTTGGAAATACAAATTATCAGGATTATTTACAACACCACTCTTTAGAACGCAGGAAGAACTACTTATATCGCTCTGGATTTTTAAGAAAAAATGGTAAACTTTCTAAAAATGATTATACATCACCAAACTTTTGGTCAAGAAAAATTCTATGGAAATCAAACGACAAAGTCAAATTACCTCGACCTTAATTAATTTCTATATTTCTTAAATTTAGAAATTGTTTCATATTTTATTGATTCAACCAATACAATTCGTGATAAATGGCCTGTGGGTTTTTTCCACTATAATTAGAATTATACAAATGAGTAAATCCTTCTTTGCTGAATAAATCTCCAAGTTCTTTTCTTGACATATAATAAGTCTTTTCCACAGAGTGTTCCATTGGATTAGGATTAAATTTAGAATGAACATCGTCCAAGTATTTCACCATTTCCCTGTCTCCTGTTGGCACATCGTGTTCCCGAATAAATACAAGTCCTCCAGGTTTCAATACTCTTCTAATTTCCTTGAACATTTTCTTCTTTTTGTCTTGATTAATATGATGAAGTAGCATCATCATCATTACTAGATCGACTGAATGGTTAGGAATAGGTAAATGGTCATCTTTTATTTGTTTGTAAATGACATTGGAATCAGAAGTAGGTTGAGCAAAATCATTTTCAGGATAAACATCCATGGCATAAATTTTTTTTGCTTTGAGATTCTTCCCAAAATAATCTGTCAACTCTGCATTTCCAGCACCAATATCCAATAGAACCTCAGCAGTCTTTTTTCCAGAGGGAAGAATTTTTTCAAGATGTGAAAATCTTTCTCTTTTTCTTTCCTCGTTTCCAATTTTTTGTTGTTGATATCCAGATTCTCTATAAATATCTTGTTTGACCTGTTCCCCATCATACTGAGGATAATATTTTTCAAAATTTTCTTTGGTTTGTTTTTGTGCTTTGAGAGGACTCATTCGGTAT
>JBILCY010000009.1:0-101351 GCA_044352905.1 Terrimicrobiaceae bacterium
GGTTTTGCCACAAAGGACTCCCTCCTGATGCCTCCAATGCGTCGCGGGTGATCTATCCAATGGGTTTGCCGGCGGCAAGGCCATAGGCGAAGCAAGAACTCAAAATGCCGGCGAAGACCGCGACAAACATGCCTTTCTTGAAATCAAATTCCTGGATTGCTGCGCTTTTCTGCTCCTCCGAAAGCTCGCCTTCCTTCGACATCCCGGCCGCCCCGCTGATCCCTATACCGACAAGGCACGTCAGCACGCCGGCGAGGAGAACGAGTCCCGAAGTGCTGGTGAGCAACTCAGCGAATTTTCCATTGAAGATTGGCGGAACAAGCGTTCCAAAGGCGGCGCAAAAACCGAGGGCAACGGCCATTCCCAGCGCGATTCCTAGATAGCGCATGGTGAGGCCGAAAGTAAGCCCGCCAATACCCCATAGAACACCAAAAACATAGGCCCACAGCAGCGACGAACGCGGTGCAGCGGCAATGTGACCCCACAGATCCGGAACAAGCAGACTCGCAAAGATCGAAGGTGCCAGCATCCAACTAAACAACCCCCCGACGATCCAGTAGGTTTCCCAAGACCAGCGTTTCACCCCGCGGTAAGGGATGTAGAAACTGGCGGAAGCAAGCCCTCCCAGCTAGTGGAGAAAGACACCCAGTGCAAGGTTCATCAGCAGGAGGATCGAATGGTCGGCGGCCGACTTTTGTTGCTTTACTTGCTCTAGTACTTACCCGCGTTTTGAAAGGACGTTCTTTTCGTAGTCCTTGACCTGGACGATCCAGGAGGAATCGCCGGGGACATTTTGGCGCTGGCAGTATTCCTGCCAGACCGCGCCGAGCGGAAGTGTCTTCGCCTCCTCCAGGAGAGCCAGTCGGCTTGTGAAGTCGCCGGAGGCCTCGGCCTCCCGCAGGAGAGCGGCAGGGTCCAACAGGGCGACCAGTAGTGCCTTGAGAGTGGACCGGGTGCCGATGACCCAAGCCGCAATGCGGTTGATGCTGGCATCGAAGAAATCGAGGCCGATGTGTGTGCGACCGAGGAAGTCCCCGCGAACGAGTTCCTCCATGATGGCGCGTGTGGGATCATCGAGGATCACCACATGGTCACTATCCCAGCGCACGCCACGGCTCACGTGGAGCAGAATCTCGGGAACGAATTGCAGGACGGATGAGATTTTGTCTGCAAGATTCTCGGTTGGGTGGAAATGCCCGGCGTCGAGACAATAGAGGAGTTGGTTTTTGACGGCGTAGGCGAGGTAGAACTCGTGCGAGCCGACAACATAACTCTCCGAGCCGATGCCGAAGAGCTTGCTCTCCACGGCGTCGATGTTGAGCTTGCGATCCACGGGAGCGGCGAAAATCTCGTCCAGCGAGGCGGCAAGGCGCTCGCGGGGCGACTTGCGGTCGAAGGGAATGTCCTTGGAACCATCAGGAATCCAAACGTTCGTGACTACTGGCGTGCCCAACTGTTTGGCGATTTCCTCACCGATCTTGCGGCAGGCAATGCCGTGGTTGATCCAGAATTGGCGGATATTTTTATCCGGATGGGTGAGCGTGAGACCATCCGCAGCGAGCTGGTGAGAGAAATAGCTCGGGTTGAAATCAATCCCAAGCCCACGCGATTTGCACCAGTCCACCCAGCTTTGGAATTGCGCGATCGTGTAGGCATCGCGGTCCACACGGCCGCTGGAGAGGTCCGCATAGCAGGCGTGGAGATTCAAACGGTGCTTGCCGGGGATGAGCGAGAGAGCCTTGTCGAGATCCGCCCGCAGCTCATCAATCGTGCGCGACTTTCCGGGATAATTGCCCGTGGCCTGAATGCCTCCCCCATCAAGCTTCGATCCCACTTTTTCAAATCCCCCCACGTCATCACCCTGCCAGCAGTGAAGGGAAATTGGCGTCTTGGCCAAGGTTGCGAGGGCGGCCTCGGTATCAACGCCGAGAGCTGCATATTGATCGCGTGCGGATTGGTAATTACTCATAAAATGAAATCGGGATAAAAGGTGGGTTCAGGGATGGAAAGAAGCTATCGAAAGCAGAAAACTTCTACCTTGGGATCGCGCAACCAAGAAACCAAAAAGTGGAGGCAGATTTATGACCAAATCTGACAAACCCCTGTCCTCCCTGCGCCAGAAGGAATCGTTTTTATTTTGTATCTTCAGTTTGATTGGTTGCCAGAGTCGCTGTGGGATGCCTCCACGGGAAGCTGAGAAGGTGTCCTGACCCAAGGAATGGGACGCGGCCCAAAAAAATGCGCGGCCAGACCCAAGATGATGGCACTGCAAAAAATTGCCGACCACGTGCCCCCGATAGACCAGTTTTTGTCTGAGTGGCTGGATCGGATATGAAGAAGCGCAGAAGAGGGCTCGAACATGACGGCGTTAACTTGCAACAAGATCGGAAAAACCATAGCCATGCGGCAAGCGTGAAATTGCCGCTCACTCTCAGAGGCCCCCCGTTTATCGTCTGGATCTAATTACGGCTTCCCTCATTATGGAGAAGCTAGAGGAGATTGTCTCGAAGCCAACGAAGGAAAATGGGGCCTTGCAGGGATTGCTCAACCTGCTTTCGGGGAGCCGCGCTGCAAGTAGACCTCATAGGTTGCGGTTCGCTTGAACAACCACTCGAGAAAGGCCAGAACGAATGCAGGCACTGCCAGCAAAGCGGCTATAATATTCCAGCCGATTCGGGACAAAACCGGAACCCCAGACCAACGGTCTTTCATTCTTTCAAAAAAATAATCCCGTGGAAATCCGAGTTTATTCAAGGCCGTCTGAATCCAGCCGATGGGCCCAAATTCTATAAACGGATACTTCGTTGCGACACATATGAACCCGAATACTTCGGCCTCCTTAACCAGTGTTTGCATGCTTTGAAGGTGAAGATGCCTCGGAGGATCAAAATGCAACCAATGCTCTTTGCCCCAGAGTGCCTGCCAAGAGGCAGGATTTGGAACGCCCACGGCAAGGACTCCACCGGTAGCCAAGAGTTTGCAGCACCCCTCAAGCACCTGCCTTGGATTTTCGAGATGTTCAAAAACCTGCCACATCGTGACTAGGTTGCAGGAACCCGGCCGGGTTGCGGATTCAAAACGGTCGGTGCAAACAATCCGCCCCGGAAATTTTCCCTGCGCACGCTCAAAAGCCGAGCCCGGAAGTTCTGTTCCCTTCACTGGCCAGCCTAGGCGGTGCATTGCCTCCAAGAATTCACCATCGCCGCAGCCGATATCGAGACATTCGCCCCCGCCAACAAGTTTACTTACAAAGCGTGCCCTCCCGTTTGCAGATAAAACACGTAGATGCCGAGCAAACCCGCCGAGCTTCGAATTTCCAGATCCGTAGTAACCCTCACCGTAGGTATCGGCATTTTGTGCAGCATGAAAACTCAATGCCCCGCATTCATTACACAAAGAAAAAATGCCCATGCGTGTCGGTGGTTTTTCAACCACGCAATACCGGTCGGGCGAATCGGAACCACACACTCTGCAAACCGGTCGAACATTCCACAAACAAACGCCCTTTTCGTTATCTCGACTCATTCGGGATCTTGCGAAAAACTTGGATTGCTTCCCATGTGGGATCAAATTGGTTGATTGGACGAAAAGTGCGCCAAAAGAGTTCGGGACGGTAAAGATCCTTCCAAAAAGTATTGATCGTGGCGACGTGCTCGTAGCGCCACCCTTTGACCTCCCATTGTGGGGAGAATTTTAAAAAATCGGCGACAACAGGGCCGAAGAGAACAAAAAAATCGGGGGCGCAAATGCCTTCCCGATGAATATCCGGGACTTTACCAAAGCGGGAGTCCACACCATTTTTCAGTTGCCAGGCATAAGTTGGTTGCGGATTCCGAAACATCAAAGGATAAACCATGTAATCGGGGAACACGGCTACCGATTCTCCAAGCTTAACGTTTTTACTTATCCATTCGGAAGCAATGGAATAAGGCTCTTGAAGAGGGAAAAAAACCTCGTGGGTAAATTCCGCAACCGTGCTCCGGATTCCGCTATGAAGAAGCGGACCCCCGTTGAGGAGATTTGTCTGGAAAGCCAACAGCGCGAGAGCAACTCCCAACAACCGATATCCGACAGAAATTTGAGAGATGAATATAGTGCTGATCGCGATCCCTAAAGGAATGAGGGGAACGAGGTAGCGCACGTCCGCCACGGAGGTGTTTGAAAGCGTCTGCGGCGACACAAGACTCACAAATCCAACATAAAGAAAAAAAGCCAGAAGCATCCGGGCTAAAAGTTGATCCTTGTTTCTCCATGCCAAAACACACGCGGCAAGAAGCAGGGGTCCGACAACAAATTCTGCGGCATTCAGATCCCTCAGATTCCAGAAAAACAAGACGACTCGATCCCATGGGGAATTTTTTGCGACATACTCTCCAAAACCCGTTCCGAATGGATTCCAGATCAATGCAATCAATGGTATTGCGATAATTTGAGGCAAGGTGATGGCAAAAAAATTCTTTGAATTCCATGAAATCTCCGAACGCCTCCACACAAACCAATCAACCACCAGACAGAGGGAGAGCGCAGCGTAAGCGAGATAATTTGTTGCAAACAGGAATACACCGAGAACAGCCATCCCCAATGCCCCTCGCCATGAACCCGTCCAACGCGAATACACGCAAACAATAGCCGTGGAGAAAAACAACCCAGCAGCATAATAGCGAGCCTGGCGGCAAAAAAGAAACAGCGAGACATTGCCCAAGATGCCGAGTGAATAAATCACTTGGGTTTTTAGAGGAAGTTTACGGCAAAACCATAGGAGCAAAACCACTGCAGCAAGACCGAAACAAGCGGAAGGAAGACGAGCCGCAAACGCGTCCGCACCAAATATGGAAAATGAGGCAGCCGTCAAATAGGTGGCCAGCGGAGGAGTCGAACGATCCTTTCCATCACGCACCAAAAGCCCGCTTCGATAGGCAACGATATTATGGTCCAGAATGACCGATGTATCGCCGGTGCGTTGGATTCCGAGTGCTACCAAGGCAGAAATACTCTCATCATCCCAAAGCGCGTAGCGCCCCAAATTCACAAACAACAAACAGACGGAGACTGCCAATACACAAAGAAAAAGCGCATAGCCTTTAATTTTCTGAGAGGAAAAAATGGCGAGCCTTTGCATGATTGCTGATTCAACGGGAAACCAAGGGGGGCAAAAAACCCGCTTTTGCCAACCGAAACTTCAATGCACCGGCGAGGCAGCCGATGCCATACTTCACACTCCTCACAAATCCAATGGAGGATGCCTCGTCGAAATACTTTGTGGGGCAAGTGATCTCCGCAATTACAAACCCAAGCCAATGGATTTGCAGCAGAATTTGGTTATCAAAAACAAAGTCCTCTGAATTATCCTCAAACGGGATTTTTTCCAACAACTCCCGGGAAAAAGCCCTGTAACCGCTGTGATATTCGGACAATTTCGCACCCAGCAGGATGTTTTGAAAAAAAGTAAGGAATCGGTTTGAGTAATAACGCCACCAAGGCATACCGCTCCTTAAGGCTATGCCACCGAGAATTCGGGAACCCAAGACACAGTGATAGAGTCCATTTCCGATAAGGGAGGCCATCGCAGGAATTAAAAGTGGCGTGTATTGGTAGTCCGGGTGAACCATGATTATAATGTCCGCCCCCTCCTCAAGAGCGACGCGATAGCAGGTCTTTTGATTACCTCCATAGCCCCTGTTTGTCTCATGACGAATGAGCTTTGTATTCGAAAGATTGGCTGCGATGGTCGTTGTGCGGTCACGACTTTTGTCATCAACGATGACAACCAAATCCACGATGCCTTGATCCATGACCTCAGAGTGCGTCTTTTCCAAAGTCCGCTCCGCATTGTAGGCAGGCATCACAACTACAACCTTTTTGTTTTTATACATTTGTAAAAATAACAGCCAGCTCGTGAAGGTCGGCGAAATGTAAGGCCGGCACACTCCCGCCAGCACATGTGCTTCGATCGCACGCCAAACGTTCACACCAAGGGAAAGCGTTCGTCATGCAAGTAGTGTGGCAGGGAGTCTAGAAAAGAGCCCACGTTCATCGCCGACTCCGAACTCTTCTCCGGCGGGGACTTCGAGGGAGCGGCCGTTGGGCAATACGAATTCCAGGATGAGTGGGCGTGGGCCGGGGTGTTTTTTGACTGCGGCGAGGATAGTGTCGAGGTCTGCTTCGACGAGTCGCTCTCGAGCGAGGCGGAGGCGGACGGGTTTGACCGAGGTTTTTGGCTTGAGCGCGGCGACGGCACCGGCTGTGGCACGAATGGCTTCATCGCGGCGGGTGATCCGGGTGTTGATGGAAACAGCGGAACCGACGACGAAGAGGGATGCGTTTTTAGAAAAAGACTCGTCCCACGCGGTGATCTCGAGCGAGCCGGTGAAGTCCTCGAGCATAAGAATGCCAAAGGGCTTGCCGTCTTTTTTGGAAAACCGTTTTTCGACGGATATGACAAGACCGGCAAGCTTGAATGTGCCTGGCTCGGTGGCTTCGCGTGCTTGGGCGATGGTGTTGTATTTACCGGCGTCGAAGTGGCCTGCATAGGCATCGAGCGGGTGGCCGCTCACGTAGTAGCCGAGGAGTTCCTTTTCGTAGCCGAGCGTCTCCAGCTGGCTCCAAGGGGCGATTTTCGTGAGGTTGGCTGATTTTTTTTCGGGGACGAGCGGGGTGTCGCCAAAGAGGGATACTTGGCCACTGGCTCGGTCGCGTTGCAGGGACGCGGCGGCTCCCATGGCTGGTTCGATCTCGGTGAAGAGCGAGGCGCGGTTGGGCTCGATGCAATCGAAAGCGCCGCATTTGACAAGGCTCTCGAGGATTTTGCGGTTCACCGTGCGGGAGTCCAGGCGCGAACAGAAGTTTTCCAGCGATTGGAAGGGGCCGTTTTTTTCACGTTCGGCAACGGCTGATTCCATCGCTCCCGCGCCGACGTTTTTGATGGAGGCAAGACCGAACCGGATGCCAGGCCCGTTCGACTCGGGGGCGAACTTCAGAACGCTGGTGTTAATATCGGGAGGTCGGACGGGAATCTCCATGCGGCGGCACTCGGCGATGACGACGGCAAGGCGGTCGGTATCGTTCGCATCGAATGTGAGCATCGCGGACATGAACTCGCGGGGGTGGTGGGCCTTGAGCCAGGCTGTCTGGTAGGAGATCCACCCGTAGGCGGCGGAGTGGGATTTATTAAAGCCGTATTGCGCGAATTTCTCGATGAAGCCAAAGATGGCATCGGCGACCTTGGGCGGGATGTCGTTGTGTGTGCCGCAGCCTTCGACGAAGCGCTTGCGCTCCTTTTCCATTTTCTCGGCATCTTTTTTGCCCATCGCACGGCGGAGCAGGTCGGCCTCGCCGAGCGAGTAGCCGGCGAGCACGCTGGCGGCGAGCTGCACCTGTTCCTGATAAACGATGATGCCATGCGTCTCCGAGCAGACTTTTTCCAGCAGGGGGTGGAGGTATTCGACTTTCTTGAGGCCTTTTTTGCGCTCGATGAAATCATCGATGAACTGCATGGGACCGGGACGGTAGAGGGCACCGATGGCAATGATGTCTTCGATGGATCCGACGTCGAAGCGTTTGCAGCAATTGGTGATGCCTCCGCTTTCCATCTGGAAGACACCCAGCGTCTCGCCGCGATTGTAAATATCGAAGGCGGCATTGTCATCCAGCGGGATGGCATCGAAATCGAACCCGGGGTCTTTCTCGTGAATCAGCCGCACGGCCTCTTGCATGATCGTCAGCGTGCGGAGCCCGAGGAAGTCCATCTTGAGCATCCCGAGGTCGGTGAGCGGCCCCATCGCATATTGAGTGACGACTTCGTTCTCCTTGCCTCGACAGAGGGGAATAAATTCATCGAGCGGACGGTCCCCGATGACGACACCCGCTGCGTGGATGCCTGTATTGCGGCTGAGCCCCTCGAGCACGGTGGCATAGTCCCACAGCTGGCGAACGGGAGATTCATTCTCGATGGCAGCCTCAAGCTCGGGGTTTTTTTTGCGGGCATCCTTGAGGTCGATATTGAGCTCGTTTGGAATCATCTTGGCCACGCGATCACCGTCTGCGTAGCTCCAGCCAAGAACTCGCGCGACGTCGCGTATCACACTCTTCGCGCCGAGTGTGCCAAAAGTCACAATCTGCGACACGGCACGCTCGCCGTATTTTTGCCGAACGTATTCGATGACCTCCCCTCGCCTTTCCATGCAGAAGTCGACGTCGATATCCGGCGGGCTAACGCGCTCGGGATTTAGGAAACGTTCAAAGATGAGGCCGTAGCGGATGGGGTCGATATCGGTGATGCCGAGCACATACGCAATGATGGAACCCGCCGCCGAGCCGCGTCCGGGGCCGACCGGGATGCCCATCTCTTTCGCCTGTCGGATGAAATCCCAGACGATGAGAAAATAGCTGACGAAGCCTGTCTTCTCGATCACTGAGAGTTCGTAGTCGAGGCGCTGGGTGAGAGCGGGTTCGCTGTCGATGCGGCTGCCATAGCGCTTGCGGAGGCCTTCGTGGCAGAGATCGCGGAGGTATTGCTCCCTGGTGCGGGTATCAGGCGAATCGAAGCTCGGGTATTTGGGAACCCCGAATTCCATTTTGAAATTGCAGCGCTCGGCGATGAGGAGCGTGTTGTCGCAGGCTTCGGGCAACTCCGCGAAGATCGCCCGCATTTCCTGTGGTGATTTGAAGTAAAGCTCGGGGCTGTAGCGGAGGCGTTTCTCATCGACCACATTGGCTCCGGTGCCGATGCAAATGAGAACATCGTGGGCCTCGTGGTGGGACTTTTCGAGGAAGTGGACATCATTTGCGGCAACGAGTCCGAGGTCGAGTGCGCGGGCGATCTTGACGAGATCGGGGTTGATACGCCTCTGCGCATCAAGCCCGAAATCGTGAAGCTCAATAAAGTAGTTCTCCGCGCCAAAAATCTCGCGATACGCGGCAGCGGTCGCCTTTGCCTCCTCAAAACGGCCAGCCGTCAACTGCGATGCGACCTCGCCTTTGAGACAACCACTCAGCGCAATGATGCCCTTGGAATGGGCTGCCAGCCGCTCTCGATCCACGCGTGGCTTGTAGTAAAAACCCTCGAGGTATCCGGCGGTGGAGAGCTTCACTAGATTCCGGTAGCCTTCGTCATTCGCTGCCAAGAGGGTCAGGTGAAACGCGGCATCCTTTGCCGATGAGGCGTTGCGATCCGTCATTGAGCCCGGAGCGACATACACCTCACATCCGATGATTGGCTTTACGCCGGCTTTCTCCGCAGCTTGGTAGAATGGCACTGCCGCATGAAGATTGCCATGGTCGGTGACCGCAACAGCCGGCATCCCATACTCTGCGGTCTTCTTCACCAGACCGGCCGGTCGCACTGCTCCATCGAGAAGCGAGTATTCCGTGTGACAGTGCAAATGAACAAAAGACATCGGGGGAGATTACCGCAGAATGTCACAGCTTGTCGAATGGAGGGAAAAACGGGCCTGAATTTTGTTTTACATATACTTGAAAAAACAAACTCCGCATATTTCAAATGAGTTGTTTCCTTATGATTAACAGCATTTTATTCAACGATCAGAAAGTGCCAGGCGAGGATTCCTGAATTTAGCATCTTGAAATTGAGCCCTCTTTAATTCAGCCTCTGCGGGTCGTTTCAAGGAATTCACTTTGACCCGACCGATCCCAAACTCACCCGAATGAATATTTCCATCCCCGCCCGTGCAAACGAGGCGCTGATTGATGAGATGCACCAACGCTGGCTTGCCGACCGGCGTTCGGTCCCCACAGACTGGTCCTCTTTTTTCGAAGGCTTCGAACTGGGCCTTGCGCGCAGCACCACATTGGAGGAAGCGTCCGCATCTGGACTAGGCGCCTCACCACTCCAAGCTCGGGTGGATGCACTGGTGGAAGCCTACCGCACGATTGGCCACACCATCGCCCACCTCGACCCCATTTCCACGAAGCAACGTGAAAATCCTCTCCTCAACAAAGAGGAATACGGACTCACCGATGCCGATTTGGATCAAACAGTGACATCCCGACACTTCCGGTCCGGCCAGGCGATGACGCTCCGTGAATTGATTACCGGCTTGCGTGAAACCTACTGCGAAACGGTGGGCGTGGAATTCACCCACATCCAAGATCCAGCCATCCGCGAGTGGCTCGCCAACCGAATCGAAAATCGCAAGCGCCCCGACCGCAACTCCCCCGAGCTTCACAAGGAAATCCTCGAAAAACTTTACGAGGCGGAAACCTTCGAGTCGTTCATCCATACAAAATTTGTCGGCCAAAAACGTTTTTCCCTAGAGGGAGGCGAGGCCCTCATGCTGGCGCTGAACGCCATTCTCGTTGATTGTCCACGAGTAGGGTTGCGGGAAATCGTGCTCGGCATGGCCCACCGTGGACGCCTCAACGTCTTGGCCAACTTTCTTAAGAAGCCCCAGAGTATCATTTTCAATGAATTCCAGGACGTTTTTAATCCCGACCTGGTGGGCGGCAGCGGTGATGTGAAATACCACCTTGGTTTTCAAACCACGCGGGAATTGCCCGGTGGCGCCAAAGTGGAGATCCTCATGGCGGCAAATCCCAGCCACCTCGAAGCGGTGGATCCTGTGGTGCAAGGCAAAGCCCGTGCCCGCCAGCGTGTGCTCGAGGACACCGAGGATCGCAAAAAAGTCCTCCCTCTCCTGATCCATGGCGATGCCGCATTCATCGGTCAGGGCGTTGTTGCAGAGACATTCAACATGTCGCAGCTACCCGGCTACCGCACCGGTGGCACCATCCATATCGTAGTAAATAACCAGATCGGCTTCACCACACTGCCCGCCGACGCGCGATCCACCCGCTATTGCACCGATATTGCAAAGATGGTGGAAGCCCCCATTTTCCACGTCAATGGCGAAGACCCGATTACCACCGTGGAGGTTGCGCAGATCGCCCTCGAGTTCCGCCAGAAATTCGGACGGGATGCGGTGATCGACATTTATTGCTACCGCCGCCACGGCCACAACGAGACGGATGAGCCATCGTTCACCCAGCCGGATCTCTACAATATCATCAAGAGCCATGCGTTGCTAAGCACCAAATTTGCCGCCCAAGCGAACGCTCTCGGCACCATAACCACCGAGGATGCTGAAGCTATTAAGGCCAAGCTCATCAAGACGCTCGATGCCGCCTTCGCCGAGGTTTCAAAGCCATCCACTGGCACCAAGAAAAAGAAAAGCGTCCTTGCCGGTTCGACCGCCATTCACCAGCCACCCTATGCGCACGATCCGGTCAACACCGCCATCACCAAGAACGCTCTGGATAAAATCGTAAAAGCCCTCACCACCATCCCCGCGGATTTCAATATCGTGGGTAAAATCAAGCGCACGGTCATCGAGCGCCGCTTGCAGGTGTGGAAAGACGGCGGCCCGTATGATTGGGGCTTCGCGGAGGCTTTGGCCTTCGGCTCCCTACTCACCGAGGGAACACCCGTGCGACTCTCCGGTCAAGACTGCCGTCGAGGCACCTTCAGCCACCGCAATTCGGTGCTCTACGATGAGAAGACCCGCGAGCGCTACATCCCGCTCAAAAATATCTCACCCAAGCAGGAGACCTTCTGCGTCTACAATAGTCCCCTCTCCGAATACGCCGTGCTTGGTTTCGACTACGGCTACTCGATGGACTTCCCCTCGATGCTTTGCATCTGGGAAGCACAATTCGGCGATTTCGGGAACGGAGCTCAAATCATCATCGACCAATTCATCGCCTCCGCCGAATCCAAGTGGGGACGCCCCAGCTCGATCGTGATGCTGCTGCCACATGGTTACGAGGGCCAAGGCCCGGAGCACTCCAGTGCCCGCTTGGAACGGTTCCTGCAACTATGTGCACAGGACAACATGCAGGTCTGCAACCTCACTACGCCGGCCCAGTATTTCCATGTCCTACGCCGTCAGATCCATCGAGGTTACCGCAAGCCACTGGTGATCATGACTCCCAAGAGCCTTCTGCGCTCCGACGAGGCCGCGTCCCGGATGGAGGATTTCACCAACGCCCGATTTGAGGAAATCATCGACGATTTCTCGATCAAGAGCCCAAAAAAAGTCACCCGCGTTATATTCTGCTCCGGCAAGGTTTATTACGACCTTGTTCGCGGGCGCGAGGCTGCAAACCAATCGTCCACCACCGCCATCGTCCGCATTGAGCAAATCTACCCGCTGCACGAGGAACGCCTGCGCGCAATCGTCAAAAGCTACACCGGCGCCAAACGTTTCGTTTGGGCCCAGGAGGAACCAGAGAACATGGGAGCATGGACTTTTATAGCACCACGAATCTCACGGGTCATCGGCTCCCAGCTCGGCTATGCAGGCCGAGCCGAGAGTGCCAGCCCGGCAACAGGCTCATCAGGAAAACATAAGGAACAACAAGCCACCCTCGTCAAACAAGCTTTCGAGGTCTAAAATCCCGCCGCAAGAAATGAACATCGAAGTAAAAATCCCTGCCGTTGGAGAATCCATCACCTCCGGCGTGCTCTCCATCTGGCATAAAAAGGAAGGAGACCGCATTTCCCGCGACGAACTCCTTTTTACTCTAGAGACCGATAAAGTCTCGCAAGAAGTCATGGCTCCGGACTCCGGCGTGCTGCACATCAAAGTTGCAGAAGGTCAGGAAGTAAAAATCGGTCAGGTTGTGGCCGAGATCGACCCTGCTGCCGCTGGTCAGCCCGCCGCTACTCCGGCAGAGCCAACCCCGGCACCGAGCGAGCCGGCATCAATCAAAGCCGCCGCTCCCCAGCCTGCTGCCCCCGCACCTTCGATTCCCGCACCGGCTCCGAAAAAGGAACCCGTTGCCCCGTTGGAGCCTGCCTCCCGGCAAACATCCGGCGACTCGCGCGCCGTTCGCAAGAAGCTCACTCCTCTGCGCCGCAAAATCGCCACACAGCTCGTAAAAGCACAGCAGACCGCGGCGATCCTCACCACATTCAACGAGTGCGACATGAGCGCCGTGATGAACCTTCGCAAGGAGCTGCAGGAGGATTTCAGCAAAAAGCATGGCATCAAACTCGGCTTCATGAGCTTTTTCATCAAAGCGGTCGTCGACGCCCTGCAGGCGGTTCCAGCCATCAATTCACGCATCGATGGAGACGAACTCGTAATAAGCAACGCCTACGACATTGGCGTTGCCGTCGGCACCGAACGCGGCCTGATAGTGCCTGTGGTGCGGGACTGCGAGAAGCTCAGCTTCCCGGAAATCGAGAAGAGCCTGGCCGGTTACGCCACCAAAGCCCGCGAGGGACGCATCTCACTCGACGACCTGAGCGGCGGTGTCTTCACGATTAGCAACGGCGGTGTTTACGGCTCGCTGCTTAGCACTCCAATCCTGAATCCGCCGCAGAGCGGCATTCTTGGCATGCACAAAATCCAAGAACGCCCGGTGGTGGTGAATGGCCAGATCGTTGCCCGTCCTATGATGTATCTCGCCTTGAGCTACGACCACCGTGTCGTGGATGGTAAAGAAGCGGTGACCTTCCTCGTGCGGGTAAAAGACTGCATCGAGAATCCCGCACGGTTGCTTCTCGACGCTTGATTTGACGCTGATGGCAGCGATCACCGCTGATGGGCCGTGCTTTAGTGCGGCTCAGGCGTGGGTGCCGTAGAGGCGGTCTCCGAAATCACCAAGTCCGGGGAGGATGTATTTTTGCGAATCCAATTCCGGATCGAGCACGCCCAGAACAATAGGCACCTCGGGATGAGCAGTAGCCACCGTCTCCACGCCTATCGGCGTGCCCAAGATGCAGACGAGCACAACATCGTTTGCTCCCCGCTCTTTCACTGCTGAAATAGCCTGAGCGGCAGAGCCGCCAGTCGCCAACATTGCGTCCACCACGATCGTGCGGGTTTTTGCATTGGCGGCAATTTGCAGTAGTAACTGCGAGCGATTGCTGTCTCATGGTCGCGTTCCATGCCAATATACCCCACCGAGACATCGGGAAAGATGTCTTGGAATGGCTGCAACATTCCCAACCCGGCACGCAGAATCGGCACCACCACCAGAGACCTTGCAAGCACCCTGCCCGTGCATGGAACCATCGGCGTTTCGATGTTCCTCTCCACGGTTTCGAGATCGCGCGTGGCCTCCAATGCGAGCATCAACGTGAGCTGGTAGCTCAAATTGCGAAAAAGCGCCGGCTTGGTTGTCTTGTCACGCAAGTGCGTGACAAGATGCCCGGCAAGAGGGTGGCAAAGAAGTCGAGTCGACATGACCGGAGACTCACAAAAAGAAGTCGCCGGCAGCAACCTTCATTTCACCCCGCCTAACCGATCAGCTCCCGCAACTCACCAACCCTGCGTTTAAAGAGGTCCAACGTTGCCTGGATCGGCGCAGGCGTGCTCATGTCCACACCCGCTTCGCGCAGTGTTTCCACTGGAAATTTGCTGCCGCCGCTCTTGAGAAAGCCAAGGTATTTTCCGGCATCGCCGGTGGATAGGACTTGCGAAGCAAGGGCCACAGCGGCAGAGAGGCCGGTGGCGTATTTGTATACATAGAAGGCGTTGTAGAAATGAGGGATCCGCAGACACTCAAGGTCGAGTTCTTCATCGATGCGGAACTTGTCGCCGAAATAGTCGTTGAGCAACCCACGGTAGATCTTCTTGAAACACTCCAGCGTGAGCGCCTCGCCCGCCTCCTCCGCTGCATGAGCTTCGCGCTCAAACTCGGCAAACATCGTCTGCCGGTAGAGTGTCCCGCGCAGGTCATCGATCTGGCGGTTTAAAATAAACGCCTTCATCATCCGATCGTCCGTTGTTTTGAGCAGATGCTCGGTAAGCAACACCTCGTTGAAAGTGGAGGCCACCTCGGCGAGGAAAATCGGGTATCCGTAATTTTGGTAAAGCTGCGCACCCCGCGAATACCATGTGTGCATCGAGTGACCGGCTTCGTGGGCGAGAGTGTAGACATCCGAGAACACATCCGCTTTGTAATTCATCATTATGTAGGGCGGACTCGTGAAGGTGCCGTAGGAAAACGCCCCGCTGCGCTTGCCTTTGTTTTCGTAACGATCACACCAGCGCCCGCCTCGCAAACCATGCACAAGGGTCGAGGTGTATTCGGAGCCGAGCGGTTGCAAAGCGGCGATGACTTGTTCCACCGCCTCGTCCCAGCACACATTAGTTTTCACATTTTCCACCATCGTGACGTAGGTGTCGTAGTGGTGGATTTCATCGAGCTTGAGCACTTGTCGGCGCAGTTCGAAATAATCAAATAGAGGCGCGAGATTCGCGCGAACGGTGGATATGAGATTGTCGTAAATGCTTACTGGGACATCGTCGCCAAACAGCGCCGCCTCGCGAGCCGAGGGATAGTTCCGCGCTCGTGCATAAAACACATCCGCCCGCACCGAGTTGGCCAGACTTGCCGCGAGGGTGAACTGATGCTCCGAAAACTCTTTGTAGAATTGATGGAATGCCGCTTTTCGCACCGCTGGGTCACGCTGTTGCAAGAAGGAGGAGAAGGAACTCTGCGTCAGCTCGCGATCATTACCCTCGCCGTCGCAAAGCGTGCCGAAACGCATGTCCACATTTGTAAGCTGGGAAAATGTCTCCGAGTGCCCACGCACGGCGGACGAACCGAGAGCAAGCAAGCGTTCCTCCGCCGTAGTGAGGGTGTGCTTTTTCCGGCGACGCAATTTGCGGAGAGGAATCGTCCAATCCAATAAAGCGTGATCAGCCAAAAAAACCTCGAACTTGGCGTCATCGATCGCCTGGATTTCCGGTGAGATAAAGGAGAAAACCTCCCCCACCCTTACAAGGAGGCTTTCGAGACGGGCTTCCCTCGAGAGGGCTTCGGCATCCGAGCTGTCGCCAGCCGTGCACAGTGCCGCGTATTGGTTGAGCTGCTCGACGAGCAAATCGATCTTTTTTTCAAATTCCAAACACTCCGCCAGCACGGCAGGGGACTCCGCAAGCCGTCCACGAAATCGCGCCACTTCCTCATAGCTTTTTTGGAGCAACAAAAAATCTTCCTCCCAGCCTGCGGGGCTTTTGTATAGCGGAGCAAGATCCCATTTGTCGGATTCAAGAACTTCGGACCGGAGAGGTGTGCGGGTAGCGGACATATGATCTACAGATACCACGAGAGGGCTCGACATCACAAGCAGCCGGATGCTCCTTGGCGCGAGGCATTGGAGCCCATGACTCACTCGCCCCAAAGACTCAATGAGGCGTCAGGCCGTCAATTGCTGCCAAGCAGGCTTATTGTCAAAAACCCATCGGTAGTAGTCCCGGCGTTGCAGTTTTGATGCGGCGGCCTCGTCAAGGCAAAGAATGGCCGAGCGGTGGAGTTGGAGAGCAGAAGCAGGGTTCATTGCCGTGACGGGTCCCTCCACGGCACCGGCAACAGCCTCCGCTTTATTTTCTCCAGTGGCGAGCAACAGAACGCATCGCGCACCGAGAATGGTTCCAATGCCCATGGTGATAACATGGAACGGCACCTCGGCCTCGCTACCAAAGAAGCGCGCATTGTCTAGGCGAGTGCGGTTGGTGAGGGTCTTGATCCTGGTTCGCGATGCGAGCGAGGAAGTGGGTTCGTTGAAACCGATATGGCCATCTGTGCCGATGCCCAGCAACTGCAAGTCGATACCCCCTGCCGCACGGATTTTTTCCTCGTAGTCTTTACAATGAACGTCTGGATGCGCCGCCAAGCCATCGGGGATGTGAACGCGGGCAGGATCAATATTGATATAGCGGAAGAGATGCTCCTGCATGAATGCATGGTAGGACTGCGGGTGAGTGGCACCAACCCCCACATACTCATCAAGGTTGAAGGTGCTGACCTGGGACCAGTCGAGCTTTTGAGCAACAAGCTCATGGTATAGTGGAACAGGTGTGCTGCCTGTAGCCAAACCTAGAACCGCTCTGGGATTGGTTCGTATCGTATGGGCAAAAAGGCGGGCCGCCATCGAAGCGGCTGCGTGGGCATCGGGTTGAATTATTACTTCCATTGTTATCGAGGAAAAAATTGGGATAACCCGCCGCGCACCTGCTGCTCAAAACGTCTGATAAATCCACAGGTGAACTCCACTGGATCGAGCTGGTCATCGAGGAGAAGAGGCATGAGATCGATGCCAACGAGCACTTGCGTGGCATTGTCGCCGTCGCGTGGTTCGGAAAAAGTGGCATTCGCGCTGCGACGTCCTGGCACCGCCAGATCGTAGCGTTTGCCACCGGCGATTTGGGAAACAAAGACGGCATTGAGTTGTTGAGCCAGAGTTTCGTGGCCACTCACGTCCATTCGCACCTTCTCCCCATCGGGCATCCAATCCAGATCACGCCACACCTCGCAACCAACAAATCGTCGAGGCCTCTGATTTGGCGGCAAAGAACGAAGGGCTTTTAAAACCGAAGAAAAAACCGCCAAGTGGGTGCGATGCTTGTCGGCGGGATTGTGGGTGTAAACCACATCGGCATGGGATGCCGCAAGCAGTCGCGCCAAATCGTTCACCAGAGAGGCTCCGGAAGCCTCGGAGCTTGGATACCCCAATTGCACCATCGCCGCGTAACCGCCAATTTTTGCCGCGTTTTCCTGCTCCGCAATCCTCAAGCAGGCAAGACTGTCAGCATCCGTTTCCGCCATATCCCCTCCCCGGGCGCTTCCGCGGCCATCAGTGCAGGTGATCCCAACAAAACCCCTCCCCGGCTTTGCATGGCAGGATGCGATGCCCTCGAAGGCCATGAATTCGAGATCATCATGGTGGGCACCGATGCCGAGGTGTGTCGCATTGGCGAGAGCATTCTGGAGAGTTTTATCCCCGGGGAGCCAGACAACAGCGGATGGATTCGTCAACAAAGGTTCGGACATTGGTTCGCCTCTCTGAATGGAGGCAGGCCGTGCATCTTCGCCAGAACATGTTTTTTTCCGAGTTTTTTTGCAGTGGCGGGCCAGAAAGACTTAGAGTTTCGCCTCAATAGCTATGAAGGTGCCCGCCGCGGATTCTTTCGTAATAACACATCAAGCTGTTTTATGTTAATTACATAGGAACTCGTCTTGCCAAATTGATTGCCGATAAAACCTGCCGTTCCCCACGGAAACCTCTACTTACGTCTATTATTCCTAACTGATACAGCCAGACCTGAGGTTGGCAGAGTCATCAAATGTCGCACAAATCTGATCTGAAAGTTGGGAAAGCCAGTTGAGGGCCATTGGCCTTGGCCACAGGGTTTCAAAAGCTCTCGCGGTCTCTTACCCATGCTTTCCATTTACGCCATGCCAGCGGGGGCGGCCATTCATCGGATTGACCAAAATGAAATCCTGCCTGGGTGCGTCGAGCGCCTGGCTGAGAATTTCAGCTTGCCGAGAGTTGCGGAACCGATGATCTTCCAGCTCGGAAAGCCGCTCCAATAAAAGAGCGGCGTATTTTTCCAGCGCCGCTCGGGTGGCGAAATTGGCAGACGCGCCAGACTTAGGATCTGGTGGAGCAATCCATAGGGGTTCGAGTCCCCTCCCGAGCAGACCCCCCGAGATATGCCCTTCCCCAGCCCAAGTGCCCTGCCCACTCCCACCAATTCCAGCCCTCCGAGGGGTCAAGGAAATATGTCCCGATTTTGAAAATTATTATCGCCGATAAAGTGTCTTTTTTCTTGTGGGGTGGCGACCCCATTTTTAGTCTCACGCCAGCTGGCAGGCATGACAACTGGCAGTATGTGTATAACTTGTGAACAACCCTCTACCGACATTTGATTGCCTACCGCTATGGCCTGCGTCTCTTCATAGACTTTCGGCGAACGGCAAGGGCGAGCACAGGAAATCAGCCCGTTACATCAAATCATTAGAACTTTACATAGAGGATATTAGATCGATTTTTCGCGGAGCCATCCAAGGCACTCTCTGGACAGACCTATTTGATCACCCCTACAGAAACTCTTTGAAAACAGCGGCAGCAGCTGCCGGTGTATAAATACCCATGAGCAAAACCAATAACGAACTTTGGGATAAAATTTCCAGCAGCATCCGAGAACGCGTAAGCTCAGACGGTTTCGACCGTTGGTTTTCGGGTATCCGCGTCTCTTCGATGGACGAATCGACCGTGCTTTTCAGCGTTCCCAATCCCATTCACCAGTTTTTTATCGAGAGCAACTATCTGCCGATCGTTAAGGAGTCGGTATTGCTAGCCATGCCGGGGGTGAAAACCGTCAAGTTTGACAGCGAGCATTCCCAGGAGTCCGCACCCCGACCCGTGCAGCCATCCCGATCAGCCAAGGAAAAGGCCGCTCCTCAGTCCCTCTCGGGCATGAACCCGAGGAATGTGTTTGATAATTTTGTGGTGGGCACAAACAACGAGTTTGCGCATTCCGCTTCCTTGGCTGTGGCGAAGTCGCCTGCCATCACTTATAATCCACTCTTCATCTACGGGGTGAGCGGCATCGGGAAAACGCACTTGCTTCAAGCCATCGGCCACTACGTTCACTCACAGAACAAGGCTGCCAAGGTCGTTTATCTTTCGAGCGAACAGTTCACCAACGAGTTCATCGATGCCATCCAGCACGGCACACTGGTAAAATTCCGGAAAAAATACCGTCAGGCCGACGTGCTCCTGATCGATGACATCCAGTTTTTTGCTGGCAAGGAACGATCGCAGGAGGAGTTTTTCCATACTTTTAACGCACTCCACGACGGTCATAAGCAGATTGTTCTCTCAAGTGACCGCCCGGCCAGCGAGATCGAGAAGCTCGAGCAGCGCCTTGTGTCACGTTTCGAATGGGGAATGACGGCGGAGATCCAACCACCGGACACCGAGACGCGGATCGCCATTCTTCGCAGCAAGGCGGCGGGACTCAACATGCAGATCGAGCCTTGGGTGATTGAATTCCTCGCCGACAAAATCCGCAACAACGTGCGTCGGCTTGAAGGTGCCCTTATGCGCGTCGCTTCCTACAAATCACTTAGCGATCGCGAATTAACACGTGAGGTCATCGAGAATCTCTTGCGTGATATTTTCCAAGAGCAAGCCAGAAAAGCGGTCACGATCGACCAGATTCAGCGCTGTGTTGCCGAGCATTTCGACGTCCGCATTGCCGACATGAGCAGCAAACGGCGCCCGGCCAACATTGCTTTTGCGCGTCAGGTGGGAATGTATCTCACACGGCAGCACACTGGCATGCCGCTCACCGATATTGGCGATGCCTTCGGCGGCCGGGACCACGGCACCGTCATCCATGCCTGCAAACTTGTAAAAAAACGGATCGAGACAGACGAAAAAACACGTCAGATCATCAGTCTCCTCGATAGCAAACTCCAGCGTTGAGCCCAACGGATTCGTTTTGAGCTGCAACGTGGATCGCGTTTAGGCTGCAAGCCGATGGACATCGTATATTTCGACTTGGAGACCCAGCGGACCGCCAATGATGTAGGCGGTTGGGACAAAAAGCATGAGATGGGCATGTCTGTGGGTGTGACTTACAGCACGCGGGACGGGATCTATGAGATATTTGCCGAGGACGAAGCCGAGCAACTTGTCCGGCGGCTTCAGCGGGCGGATCTGGTGGTCGGATTCAACCACATCCGTTTCGACTACGATGTGCTAATGGCCTACACGGTCCTCGATCTGCGGGAGAACCTTGTTTCGCTGGATCTGTTGCAGGATGTGGAAAAAACCTTGGGCCACCGGCTCAAGCTCGAGGATATCGCCCAGGCAACCCTGGGGGTCGGAAAAACAGCCGACGGGTTGGATGCCATCAGATGGTGGCGGGAGGGGAAGATCCTCGATATTGCGAAATACTGTTGCTTCGATGTGAAGGTCACCCGCCTCGTGCACGAATACGGCATCGCCAACAAAGAACTTTTCTACAACGACCGCTTCGGCCGTAAACACCGAATCGCCGTTGATTGGAGCGAATGATTCAAGCACTCAAAGTCCCAAAAAATACCTGGCACCTCCATTGGATCGACCTTGAGGAGCCGATGCCGACGGGACGCGACTGGTTCCTGCCCACCCTCGTGGTGCTCTGCGACCGCACGGGAGTCCCCCTAGCTCCACCGGAGATCATGGAGGAGATCGACCAGACCCGCGTCGAGAACATGCTCTATCGGATTCTCGAAAAAACTCCGCCTCCCGACCAACTCGTTGTGCCTGATTTCGAGGATTGGGATGATGAATCGTGGAAGGCATTTTCCAGCGAGTGCAAGATCGGCATTCGTTTTCAAAAAGCCGGGACCACCGCGCCGGATGAGCTGAAAGCGATCACCCGCACGTTTGTGATGCATGTCGGCGGCAAGGAGAAAGCGGCCCCGAGCGCCGCTGAAATAGCCTACGGACTCGTGCGGACAGCCCAGCGCATGCGCTCGCCAAGCAAGCGAATCGCACTGATCCTCACCGCGCTGGCTCGCGATCCCGACTGTTCCGCCGCACGCATTGAGCTGGCCGATGCCGAATTTAATAAAGGCAACTGGAAAGCCTGCGAGGAAGCCTACACGGAGATTCTCCGAAGAGATGCCGGGTTCCGCAACGATCCGTCCACCGTCTGGTGGCAGGATCGTGCAACCCGACCCTACCTGAGAGCCCTTTACGGCCGGGCGATGACATCCTGGCACCTCTCGCGTTTCACCGAGGCCGCAGCGATGCTGCAGGATCTGCTCACATGCAACCCCGCCGACAACCAAGGCGCCCGGTTTCTTGTTCCCATGCTCTATTTGCTCGCGGAGATGCCCGACAAGGCCGCGCAATATTTTAAAAAATACAGCAAGCAATTCCCTGGCGATTTTAAGGAACCCTCCTTCCTCTTCGGCTGGGCCCTGAGCGCCTCGCTGGAAGGCCATGAGAAGACAGCCCGCCAGAAATACATCGAGGCAATCCTGCGCAATATCTATATCGCCCCCATGCTGCTCGAGCTTCCCGAGCCTCCTCGCGACCTCTGGTTCCCCAACGACCGGGCAGAGCCCAACTACGCCGCCGATTTCATTCAAAGCTACGCGCTGTTGTGGGACCGCGAAGCAGGAGCACTCCGCATCCTGCGCGAGGTCTGGCTGGAAATCCAACCGCGCATCAAGGAACTCACCCGCCTGCGCGAGAAGATGCTCGATTACCAGGATCAACACTATGATCCGGATTTCAAAACCAAGTTTCTCGAGCTCACCAACGAGGAAGAGCGCCTCACCTTGCCTTGAGTGCTGCGGGTCCATACCTGCTCGCCCTCCAGGATGAACTCGGTGGTTCCATTCCCTTCGAACGCTTCATGCGCGAGGCCCTCTATAATCCCGACTTCGGCTACTACACCACCGGAATCCGCTCCGTGGGTCGGCGCGGTGACTTCTCCACCATGGCCACGCTCGACCAATCGCTCGCCAAAGCCATCGCCGCCTGGATACGCGAGACCAAGGCCCGGGACGTCATCGAGATCGGAGCCGGAAACGGTCAGCTTGCCCACGACGTCCTAAAAGCACTCGGTTGGTGGCGCCGCCGGAGCATTCGCTATCACATCGTGGAAGTCTCCGGGCCGCTTCGTGCGATCCAGCAAAAACTCCTGCGAGGCCGGAATGTGGTATGGCACGACTCCCCGCGTGCCGCATTGCTGGCAACCGGTGGCGTGGCCGCTATTTTCTCAAACGAACTCCCCGATGCCTTTCCCTGCCGCATTTTTGAAAAAACCAGCGAGGGATGGAGGGAACTCCACCTTCGCATTGAGAAGGGTGCCTTTCACGAGAGGTTGCAACACGGTGTTCTTCCCGAATCCAGCGCCTTCGATTGCCCCGGGCAGCGAGTTGAAGTGCATGAGTCCTACCACCAGTGGCTTCGAGAGTGGGCACCGGCATGGAAATCCGGCACCATGCTTACAATCGATTACGGTGACACCATAGACGCGCTCTATCATCGCCGACCGCGTGGCAGCATGCGTGGATATGCCCATCACCAATGCCTCACCGGGGCTGAAATCCTACAGGCTCCAGGCAGGATGGACCTCACCGCCGACGTGAATTTCACCGACCTCCAACATTGGGGCGAAGCCCTCGGGTGGAAAACCAAAAGAAACAGCAGCCTCACCGAATTTCTCCCGGAAGATACCCGCCCGGAATTCTGCGAAGCTTCCAAGGCGTTTCGCGTGCTTGAACAAACGCGGTAACTTTTTCCAAAGCTGCCCGCTTGCAACCGGCGATTGGAAATCGAGCTTAATTTTTCGAAAAACCGGTCGATTGTATAAATTGGCAGCCACCAGATTTCGATGAGGACACGACTGGCGGCGACCCGAAGGCAGAACGGAATCTGCAAACACCGACACGGATATGTCATTTATCATCAAAACCGGTTGCGCCACTTCCTTGGCGGCTCATGCAGCGGGAGATAAAAACTCCCACGAGCGGCATCACGCACCTCTGTCCCAAGGCCCCCGGCATGAAGCCGCCGCAGGTTGCGAGGTTGATGAGTTGATCCATGCGACCCACGGCTCCACGTCTGTTCGTCGGGCGCATGGGATGCAGTCGTATTTGAGCGAGAAGCTTTCGTTCCTGGAAACCCAGGAGGCCGCCTTGGAGTGCCTTCAGGCAATTCTCTTGGCCGATATTGCCAGTGAAGACCTTCAGTCATCCCCTGCCGAATTTTCGAGCCTCTACCATGAGCTTGCTGGTGAAAAATTCAACGGCACTGCGTTGTTTAGCAAGGAACCCGAAGAGGGCCTACTCTACGCCGAGAGCCCCGAATCAAACGACTCCGTCTGCATCAAACGATTTTATCTGGATCCGAAAACAGAACCGCTCGAGAGTCTGCTGGAACACGTCAACAACGCGCTCGATGAGAATCGGGGCGAGCAAGAACAAATCCTCAACCTCATCACCACCAGCCATCGTGCGGGGCATGTTGACAGCCCAATTCCAAACATCGAAACGATTCAAAAAACGATCCAATCCTCTACAGAGGAAGCGCTACACGACCCTCGAAAGGCACTGGCAGTTCAAGCGAATGCCAACTGTGCCATTGTTTGGCGTCTATTCGAGTAGGGCACATCAGCGCGATTTGGTGTCGAACGCATCGCGCAGCGCATCCCCGAGGAAGTTCAGTGCCAACAGGGTGAGGGCCATCGCCGTGGCTGGAAAGACGAGCAACCACCAGAAACTCCGCACGGGATTGATCGCGCCCGCTCCATCGGCAAGCAACGACCCCCAGCTCGCTTGCGGTGCCTGGATGCCAAGACCAAGGAAGCTCAGGAACGACTCATCGATGATCACTGCCGGTATCGTGAGGGTGAGGTAGACAACAATAATGCCCACGAGATTTGGCAGTAGGTGACGGAGTAGGATTTTCACGTGGGACTGGCCGAGTGCCCGCGCAGCAGTGACAAATTGCCGCTCCTTGAGCGACAGCACCTGGCCGCGAATGATTCGGGCCATCGTGAGCCATTCGATGAATCCAAGCGTGATGATGAGAATCGCGATACGGGAGGACTGTGCCAGCCATGCCAACCCCTCTCTGGACGCCCACTCCTGCAAGCCTGCATTAAATGCGTTGATCGCAATTAATATAAAAATCAATCGCGGCACGGAATACAGGATGTCCACCAAGCGCATCATCAAGGCATCCGTGCGTCCACCGAAGTATCCAGCGACGAGCCCCCATGATGTGCCGATAAACAGGCTCACCAGCGCACCACACAGCCCGACCATCAACGAAATCCGTCCACCCATAAGCACGCGGTAGAGCACGTCGCGCCCATTGAGATCCGTCCCGAAAGGATGCTCCCACGAGGGGGGAGCGTATTGATTGGGGCCGGGATCGCCAAGTGATGACGGCATAAAAAGCGGACCCGCCAAGGTTGCCAAAACCATAAAGCCCAGAAATACCGCCGAGACCACCGCAGTGGGATTTTTTTTCACCCGTTGAAAGACTCGCGGATCAAGCATTGGTTTTAATGCGGCGATCGAGGAATCCGTAGGCCAGATCGACGACGAGGTTGAAAACGACAAGCATCGTGCAATAGACGATGACCATCCCACCGAGAAGAAATCCGTCCCGGTTCAGGATCGAATGCACGAAAAAGCCACCCGCACCGGGGATATGGAAGACCGTTTCGACCACGATCGATCCGGTGAGCAAGTGAGCGGCCAAAGGGCCAATATAGGAGACCACCGGCAAAATCGCGATCCTAAGGGCGTGACGATAAACCACAGCAGAGTCACGCAGACCTTTTGCCCGGGCGGTTCGCACAAAATCCTGTTCGAGCGTCTCCACCATGCTGCCTCGCATCAACCGGGCGATCACCGCCGCCGCAGGGGCGGCAAGAGTGATGGCTGGAAGGATCAAGTGTGAGAACCCACCCCACCCACCGGCGGGCAACCACCCGAGAAGCAGGGCAAAAACCAATATCAGCAACGGACCGGTGATGTAGGAAGGCAGCGAAATCGCCGCGAGCGCGAAAAACATCGCCCCGTAGTCGCGCCATGTCTGCCTATGCATCGCCGCGAGGGTTCCGATCCACACGCCCGCAAAGGTGGCGATAAAAAATGCCGTTCCTCCAAGGGCCAAGGTGACTGGCAATGTCTGGGCCAGTATCTCGTTCACCGAGCGGTTCCGATATTTCGTGGAAAGCCGCAGGTCGCCGCGCAGCAAATCCCCGATATAGCCGCTGTATTGCTGCCACAGGGAGCCGTCGAGTTTGTATTTGGCCAAGAGCTGCTGCTCGATCGCCGCAGGAATCTTCCTCTCCCCGTCAAAAGGCCCACCGGGTGAAATCCGGATCAGCAGGAAGGTGATCGAGACAACACAAAACAGAACCGCAACCAGCGAGAGGCAACGCCGGATGAGGGTGGCGATCATGACTCAGTAGCTCGCCAACAGCTGCTAAGCCGCCATGTAAGGCAGCGTGGCGGCCCGGTCTTTGACAGCGTCGATACCTTCCAAGAGGTCGGCAATGGCATCCCATTTGCCCGATACGAGCGCCTCGTGGGCATGGTCTGGGATGCTGATCGGGAAATCCATATCGGCAATCGATAGTTTTTTCTCGGTGAGGTCGATGGTTGCGAGGGCCTCGGGGTCGGACTCGATGAGCTTGGCCACGGAACGGATATCCTCGCTCTTCATCACCACGCAGGGCATGCCAAGCGTGATGGAGTTTCCAAAGAAAATCTCGGCGAAACTCTCGGCGACAATGGCACGGATGCCAAAGCGGTAGAGGGCCTGCGGAGCATGCTCGCGGGAGCTGCCGCAACCGAAATTCGAACCGGAAAACAAAATGCTCGCCCCTTTGAAACGCTCGTCATCGAGCGGGTGGGTTTGCCCATCCGCCTTGGCGAAGGCACGGGCGTCGTAGAAAGCAAATTCGCCGAGTCCGTCGAAGGTGATGCATTTCATAAACCGAGCAGGGATGATGCGGTCGGTGTCGAGATCGTCGCCTTGGACGTAAACGCCACGTCCGGCAACCTGGGTGATTTTATCGAGAGCCATATTTTAGAAATGCGGATGGTTTAATTGATGCCAAAGACTTCGCGGGCGTCGGATATCTCACCGGTAACGGCAGCGGCGGCAACCATGAGCGGCGACATGAGGACGGTGCGTCCGGTCGGGCTGCCTTGGCGGCCTTTGAAGTTGCGGTTGCTGGAGCTGGCGCAAAGTTGGTCGCCAACCAGTTTGTCGGGATTCATGCCGAGACACATCGAGCATCCCGCACCTCGCCATTCGAAGCCGGCGTCGCGGAAGATTTCCGCAAGGCCCATGCTCTCGGCGACGGTGGCGACGCCTTGCGATCCGGGAACGACAATGGCCTTCACACTGCTGCTCACCTTGCGACCCTTGAGGTAACGTGCGACTTCCTGGAGATCGCTCAGGCGTCCGTTGGTGCAGCTGCCCAAAAAGGCAACATCGACTTTCGTGCCCTTGATGGGATCACCGGACTTGAGACTCATGTGTGCGAGGGCCTCCTCAGCGGTTGCACGATCCTTTTCCGGAACTTCGTTAGGGAACGGCACGTTCTCGTTGATGAAAATGGCCTGGCCGGGATTGATGCCCCACGTGACGGTGGGAGCGATGTCGGCGGCATTGTAAGTCACCACATCATCGTAGTGCGCATCGGGGTCGGAGGCAGTGGCCTTCCAGCGGGCAACGGCGGCATCCCATTCCACACCTTTCGGCGAGTAGGGACGGCCTTTCAGGTATTCAAAAGTCGTCTCATCGGGATTCACATAACCCACGCGGGCCCCTCCCTCGATGGACATATTGCAAACGGTCATGCGCTCCTCTTGGGTGAAGGCGTCGAAGGTGGTGCCGCCGTATTCGTAGGCGTAGCCGAGGCCTCCATTGACCCCGAGGTGGCGGATGATGTGCAGGATCACATCCTTCGCATAAACACCGGGGGAGAGTTTGCCATTCACATTGATGCGGCGGACTTTTGGCTTGTGCAGGGCCATTGTCTGGGTGGCCAGCACATCACGCACCTGACTGGTGCCGATACCAAAAGCAATCGCGCCAAAAGCGCCATGGGTCGAGGTGTGGGAATCGCCACAGGCAATCGTGGTGCCGGGCTGCGTAATGCCCTGCTCGGGACCGACGATGTGGACAATCCCCTGCTTACCGGTGGGAAGGTCGAAAAAGGTGATGCCGTTCTCCTCACAGTTTTTGCGAAGGGCCTTGATCATCGCATCGGCAAGATCGTCACTGAAGGGCTCCACGCGCTCGTCGGTGGGCACGATGTGGTCCACCGTGGCGAAGGTGCGTTTGGGGTAAAGAACCTTGAGGCCGAGATCCCGAAGCATTCCAAAGGCCTGCGGACTGGTCACCTCATGGATGAGGTGGGTGCCAATGAGAAGTTGGGTGGCTCCATTAGGAAGGGTTCGCACGGTGTGTGCGGCCCACACCTTGTCTAGTAACGTCTGGCTCATAAATTTTGAGGGGCACACTTTAGCCGCTACAAACCGGCATGCAAGACACGATCCGGCATGAAAAAGGAATAGGTTTTCTTGCCAAAGCAGATGCGGGATGTTGGACTTTAATTAGTTACCCCTCTCTCTCCATGACTCCTGAGCAGTCACCTCACTGGTATTTAAAAAAATATGGCCAAGGCGAAATCCACGGCCCTGTTCCCTTCCATCAAATCCAAGAATGGGCAAATGCCGCCCAAATCAATCCGCAGGACACGATCTCCAGCGACCAGCGCATCTGGATCAAAGCTCCGATGGTCGCCGGACTGCACATGGACTGGCTCATTGAAGTCGGAGACAACCGCCTCTACGGCCCCACGACATGCTCGGCATTGTTGGAATTTTTTCATATGGGCGAGATCACCCCCGAGAGCCTCATCATCAATTCCCGCACGGCGGAAACGATGCCCCTCTCAAAGGCTCCATTTTTTGAGGGATCCAACAACTCTCGCCTCTCCAATACCGGAAATAAGGATCCGCTGCGTGAGCGCATCAAGAAATTGGAGGCCGAGCTCCTTGCGAAAAAAATGGAACTGCGCGACGCCTGCACCGCAATGGCAAAACTTGAGGCCCGCATCACAGAACTCGAATCGCGCGGCTAGATGCTAGATAATTGCCAGAGGGGGGCATTGCCCTATTGCCTCTTGCACCCAGGAATGCAATGGCTAATTAATAGCCACCATGATCGATAAAAACTACGCCCATCCCGAAGCACTGGTCACAACCGAATGGGTCGCTGAGCACCTTTCCGACCCCGGTGTTCGCCTCGTCGAAAGCAATGAAGACATTCTGCTCTACGATACGGGTCACATCCAAGGCGCGGTCCATATCGACTGGCGCTCCGATCTCCAAGACCAGACGATCCGCGACTACATCAACCCCGATCAATTTGCGACGCTCTGCGAGCGGCATGGAATCTCAAACGACACGACGGTTATTTTCTATGGCGACAAGTCGAATTGGTGGGCCTGCTACGCGCTCTGGACGTTCCGGCTTTTTGGCCACACCAAGGTGAAGATCATGGACGGTGGACGCGACAAGTGGGTTGCCGAAAACCGCCATCTTACCCGCGCTGTTCCACATTTTGTAAAAGGCCACTACACATCGGCAGGCCGCAGGTTTGACGATGAAATCCGAGCCTTTTTCGACCAGACTCTGAAGCACAGCAAAGACGGCAAGGCGCTGATCGATGTGCGCTCGCCCGGGGAATTCCGTGGAGAAGTAACCCACATGCCAGAGTATCCGCAGGAGGGCGTGCTACGGGGCGGTCACGTGCCCGGCGCTGCCAGCGTGCCTTGGAAAATGGCGGTGAAGGAAGATTCGACATTCAAGTCGACCGACGAACTTCGCCTCATTTACGAGCAGGAAGCCGGGCTGCAGCCAGGGCAGGATGTCATTGCCTACTGCCGTATCGGCGAGCGCTCGAGCCACACATGGTTCGTGCTCACCTATCTGCTCGGTTATAAAAATGTGCGCAACTACGATGGTTCCTGGACAGAGTGGGGCAACCGCGTGGGTGCTCCGATCGAGAGAGGCTAGAAAACGGAATCCAAGCCATGGACTACCCGGAAAAACTCAGCCAGATCATTCACCTCTTCGTATCGCTCCCGGATGCTGAAAAACGCGAATCCCTGATCTCTTATGCCACCTCGGCGGGAAAACTCGGTCCCCATGATGGCGAGACATTCGACCTGGAGGATGTGCGCAAGGATGAGGAATGCACAGACACCGTCGGCGTCTTCCTGAAAGTCGGTCCTGCCCGAGACTGCACCTTTCGCATCACCCTGGGTCCACAGGTGCAGACTCTCACCAAGGCGATGGCTGCCATCCTCTGCAAAGGACTCCAGGGCTGTTCTCCAGAGCAGGTGATGGATGTTCCCGCCGACTTTGTGCCGAAAATCGTGGGAGCCGACCTCGTCCGCCAGCGAAGCCAGACGGTCTACTACATCCTTACCCGCATGAAGGGCATCGCCGGCGTGTGGCTCAAGCGCCAACGCTCGGCAGCGATTCAAAGCTGAGAGAGTTTTTCTGCTCTGTCCCGGATTCGACTGGGAATCGACTGTAAAAGCAGGATTGCAGCATGTCCGCGATTGCGCGTAGCTTTTATCTCTATGGGAAGACAATGGCTCCATGCGAAACGCGAAGTGGCAAACCTCAAAAAGGGCCAGGTCGTCGGCAAATTGGTGAAGGAAATCATGGTCGCGGCAAAAACCGGCGGCCCTGACATCGAGGGCAATGCCCGGCTTTTTGCGGCTGTGGAAAAGGCACGCAAGGCTTCCGTCACCCGTGATGTGATCGAGCGGGCCATCCGCAAGGGTGCAGGCATCGGGGATGAGAAGCTGACCCTCGAGCACCTTGTCTTCGAAGGCTACGCTCCCCACAAGGTGCCGGTGATTGTCGAGGTTCTCACGGACAATGTGAATCGCACCGCCCCCGAGATGCGTGTGCTTTTCAAGAGGGGCCAACTCGGCACCGCTGGCAGCAATAAATTTCTTTTCGACCATGTCGGCATCGTCGAAGCCCACCATACAGACGCCTCCATTGACCCCGAAGAGGCAGCCATCGAAGCGGGTGCGAATGATTTTTCAATCATCGAGGAAGGGACCAACGATGACATCCCCGCTGGCACCAATGGGGTTCGCTTTATCACCGAGCGCACAGCCACCGCCGCCGTCTCAAAGTGGCTGGCCGAGCATGGCTGGACGGTTGTCACCAGTGAGCTTGGCCATATCGCCAAGCAATTCCCCACCCTCACCGACGAGCAACGTGCCGAAGCGGGTGAATTTTTGCAGTCGTTGGAAGACCACGACGACGTTCACCGTGTCTGGGCGGCCTTGAAGTAGAGGCCATGGAGGCCACGGCAACGCGTTTGGTCGAGCGCCTACGGGCAGCCGGGCATGAGGCATTTTTTGCAGGTGGTTGCGTCCGCGACATGCTGCTTGGCAAGCAAGCACATGATATCGACATCGCCACCAGTGCCCGCCCCGAGCAAATCCAGGCACTCTTCCCACGCACGGTCGCTGTGGGGGCGCACTTCGGCGTCATTGTGGTCTTGGAAAATGGCATGGAATACCAGGTCGCCACGTTCCGAGCCGATGGAGTCTACATCGACGGACGTCACCCGGAGACGGTCTCCTTCACCAATGCGGAGGGCGATGCGAGGCGCAGGGACTTCACTGTCAACGGACTCTTCTACGATCCCGTGGAAAAAAAGGTGCTGGATTTCGTGGGCGGCCAGGCGGACTTGAAGGCTGGAATCCTGCGTTGCATCGGCGATGCCCAAGACCGTTTCACGGAAGACAAACTGCGACTCATCCGATGCGTGCGCTTTGCGGCATCGCTGGGCTTTGAAATTGATGCCGAGACCTGGGCGGCACTTGTCAAGAAAGCACCCGAAATCACAGCCGTGAGCTTTGAGCGCATTCGCGACGAGTTGGTTAAGATATTCACCCATCCCACCCGTGTCCGTGGGTTTGACCTGCTGGACCAGAGCGGCCTGATGGCGGTGTTGTTGCCCGAGCTCGAAGCGCTAAAGGGTTGCGAACAGCCCCCCGACTTTCATCCGGAGGGGGACGTTTTTGTCCACACGCGACTCATGCTCTCGCTTCTACCCGAGCGGGTTTCCATTCCGTTGGTATTCTCGGTTCTCTTTCACGACATCGGCAAGCCGGCCACCTACGTGGTGGATGAAACAGGCCGCATCCGTTTCAGCGGCCATGAGTCGATCAGCGCGGCAATGACCGCGAAGATTTTTGCGCGCCTGCGGTTTTCCAATGCTGAGACCGAAGATACCGTGACCGGCGTGAAAAACCACATGGCCTTCAAGGATGTCCAAAACATGCGTGTTTCCACGCTCAAGCGCTTCCTTGCGAGGCCGACAATCGATGATGAGCTGGAACTCCACCGCGTGGACTGCCTCGGCTCCCATGGCATGTTGGACAATTACCATTTCCTTCACGCCAAGCGGGAGGAGTTCTCCCAGGAACCGCTGATTCCCCCACCCCTCATCACCGGGCGTGATTTGATCGAGAGGGGTTGCAAGCCGAGTCCCCTCTTTAAAAAAATCCTCGATGCCGTCCAAGCACAACAACTCGAAGGGGCATTGAAAACCCGCGAGGAAGCACTCGCATGGGTGGACGCGCAACCCGACTTTGCCTGATTAATTTTTTGTAGGGAACCGGGTCTCGGCAATACGCCAGACAGCCCAGCCAACCACAAACGAGAGTAAAATCGATACCGTCACGTCCGATGGATGATGGGCTCCGATGGCGATACTCGACCAAGCCACCACGCCAGCCAGGGGAATCGCCACCACGGCCCAGGTGGGAGCCGCTATCGCAATAACCGCCGCGAAGCCAAAAGCCGTTGCGGTGTGGCCCGAGGGAAAGGAGTTGTAAGCAGGAACTCCGATCAACAAGCGGCCGTTGTGATACAGTCCATAAAATCCTTGTTCGATCTTCGGGCTCTCGCGGGGACGGGTTCTTCCTGTCGTCAGACGCGATGCATTGGCCACCATGCCGGCGAGAGTGGAAGCCACCATCGCTGCCAGAATAATGCGGCTCCAGCGCCGGTTGCCACGGGCACGGGCAACCAGATAACCAACCACTGCAGCGACCATGATCGGCGGCCAATCACCCCATTTGCGGACCATGCCATGGATTTTGTGCTCGGTGGATTTTTTCCAATTCGG
The DNA here is from genome assembly GCA_044352905.1 of Terrimicrobiaceae bacterium. Classification (GTDB taxonomy): domain Bacteria; phylum Verrucomicrobiota; class Verrucomicrobiia; order Chthoniobacterales; family Terrimicrobiaceae; genus UBA967. The sequence continues at coordinate 32,528 of JBILCY010000009.1, forward strand.
ACCACGCGACTCCAGCAGACTCTCGCGGATCGGGGTGTCCCAGCGGAATGAAAGCGGAATCAAAAACACTCCCGCCAGAAAAACCAGAAGCGGGAATCGGAACTTGGAAAGAAGCGTCATTGTTTTGTCGATGCCGAAAGCGCCTCGGCAACCTCTGGCGCAAAATAGGTGAGAATCATATCCGCTCCAGCACGCTTGATTGCCAGCAACGACTCGTCACGCGTGCGTTCGTAATCCAGCCATCCGAGGCGTGCGGCGGCGTGGATTTGGGCAAACTCGCCACTGACCTGATAGGCAGCAAGTGGCACGTAGCAGCTCTCTTTCACCGCCCGGATGACATCCAGATAGGGCCCCGCAGGCTTGACCATAACGATGTCCGCCCCTTGCTCGACATCCAAGCGGACCTCCAGCAATGCCTCACGGATATTGGCGGGATCCATCTGGTAAGTGGATTTGCTGATCGCATCTTTCCCGATCTTGCTCCCGACCGCGTCGCGGAATGGTCCGTAATAAGCCGAGCAGTATTTTGCGGCATAGGACATGATGCCCGTCTCGTGAAAGCCTGCATCGTCCAATGCACGCCGCACTGCTTCGATTCTACCATCCATCATGTCGGAAGGCGCGACAATGTCGGCCCCCGCCTCGGCTTCCAGCACCGCCAACCGGCACAGAATCTCGACCGTGGCATCGTTGTCCACACTCCGTCCGTCGGCGGCAAGCAAGCCATCATGCCCGTGGCTCGTGTAGGGGTCGAGCGCCACATCGGTGATGACGATCAGACCTGGAAATTCTTTTTTCACGGCACGCACGGCCGCATAGAGGAGATTCGATGACTCCAGCGCATGGGCGCCCCCCTCGTTCTTGAGCGAGGGATTAATACAGGGAAAAACAGCCACGGCCGGAATGCCTAGACGCATCGCCCGCTCGCAGCTCCGCAACAGGGAATCGCCCCCCAAACGCGACACGCCGGGCATCGAATCCACAGGCTGATCTGCACCTGATTCATGTGCAAAAAGCGGCCAGATTAAATCTTCCACGCGCAAAAAATTTTCCCGAACGAGACGTCGTATATTTTCCGAGCGCCTGTTGCGCCTTGGCCGGTGCAAAATTGCATTTCCCATGTCCGCCAGCCTGCAAGGGGTCCATCCGGGCGTCAAGCCGTGCCGCGCAAAGCTTTTCCTTGATTGAAAATTAGGCTCACCTAATTTTCTTATTCTTATGAAACTTTTGCTTTTGTCAGCGGTCGCGCTTGGGCTGCACGTCATCGCGGCAAAGGCGCAGTTGGAGATTGTCTGCACGACCGGCATGGTCGGCGACTTGGTGCAAAACATCTCCGGCGAACGGGGACGAGTAACCACCCTGATGCGGGAAGGCATAGACCCCCACCTCTTCAAGCCTACTCGTGACGATGTGGCCCGGCTCATGAAGGCGGACGTGATTTTCCTCAACGGCCTGCAACTGGAGGGTCGGATGGTGGAAACTTTCAAGACACTCGAAAAGCGTGGCAAGACCGTGACACCGGTAACGGCAGCCATCCCCTCTGAAAAATTGCTATTGGAGGGCAACGAACCCGATCCCCATGTGTGGATGGACCCGGCCTTGTGGAGCTATGGAATCGAAACGGTGAGGGAAACACTGACCCGCCTCGATCCCGAAGGCGCGGATTATTACAAAACGAACGCGCAACGCTACGCAGCGACATTGGCTGGACTCTCCGAGAAGGTTCGCGAGTTGATTTCGTCGATCCCCAAAGAACAACGGGTGCTTGTAACCGCACACGATGCCTTTGCTTATTTTACCAAGACCACCGGACTTGAAAATGTGGCAATCCAAGGCCTGAATACCGAGGCCGAGGCGGGTGTCGGCGACATCAACCGCATCGTGGACTTGATCGTAAATAGGCGGATCCCGGCAGTCTTCGCCGAATCCTCGGTCTCTGACAGAAACATCCGAGCGGTAATCGAAGGCGCATCGGCCCGTGGGTGGAACGTGAAAATGGGGCAGACGCTCTACTCCGACTCACTCGGTCCCGCCGGGTCTCCAGCCGGCACGGTCGTCGGAATGATCGAGCAAAATACGCTGGCGATCAGCTCTGCATTGGGAGGCGAAAAATGAATCCCCCTCCCCTCCGCATTCGATCACTAAATGTGGCCTACCACCGCCGCATTGTTCTTTGGGACACGGATATCACCATCTCCCCCGGTCGGAGCACGGCGATTGTCGGCCCCAACGGTGCCGGCAAGAGCACGCTTCTCAAAGCGTGTCTGGGACTCATTCCCAAGACATCCGGTGATGTGAAGTTTTTCGGGGAGCCACTTGGAAAAGTCCGCTCCCGTGTAGCCTACGTGCCGCAACGGGAGAGTGTGGATTGGGACTTCCCGGTAAGTGCTCGTGATGTGGTAGCGATGGGGCTTTATCGCCGCATTGGCTGGTGCCTTCCCGTGCGCCAGCGCCATAAGCGCATGGCCGATGAGGCACTGGCACAAGTCGGCCTCGGCGATCTGGCAGCGCGCCAAATCAGCCAACTCTCGGGCGGGCAGCAACAGCGGGTATTTCTGGCACGGGCACTCGCCCAGCAGGCCGATCTGCATTTGATGGACGAACCCTTTGCAAGTGTGGATGCGGCTACCGAGCAAGCGATCTTGAAAGTTCTCGGAAAGCTCAAGGAACGAGGCGGCACCGTCGTCTGCGTGCACCACGACCTCGACACCGTGGCCGAGTATTTTGATGACGTGGTGCTCCTCAACATGCGCGTGGTGGCGCAGGGCCCCGCTGCATCGGTGCTTACGCCTGAAAATCTGCGGAAAACCTATGGCGCCCGCCTTTCCCTTCTCGATGAAGCCGTCGCCGATCTCTCCAGACCCGAGGCCCCCCGCCAACTGTAAGCGATGGACACCCTCTGGCGCGCGCTCTCACTGGAAGACCACAACACCCGCGTGGTGCTGGCTGGCGCTTGTCTGTTCGGCGCCGCAGCAGGACTCGCGGGAACTTTTCTCCTTTTAAGAAAGAGATCGCTCCTGGGCGACACGCTTGGCCATGCCACTTTGCCCGGCATCGCCTTGGCATTTTTAGTTGCGCAGTCGATGGGAGCGACGGGTCGATCGTTTCTGTGGCTCGGCACGGGGGCGGCGCTCTCAGGACTCGCCGGCATGGGTGCCGTGCTCTTCATCAGGCACTACAGCCGTGTGAAAGACGATGCCGCCCTGGCGATCGTGCTCAGTGTTTTTTTTGGTCTTGGCGTGGCCTTGCTGAGCGCCATCCAGCAACTCCCGGGCGGTCAGGCGGCAGGACTCGAGCACTTGATCTACGGCAACCCGGCCTCGATGGCGGCGACGGATGCCTGGTTTGTCTTTCTGGCGGCTCTGGGAGTGATCGTGCTGTGCGTTGTTTTTTTCAAGGAATTCACCTTGCTGTCCTTCGACGAAGCTTTTGCAAACGTGACGGGGTGGCCGGTCCGGTTGCTTGATTGGATGCTGATGGGCATCATTTTACTAGTGACGGTTGTTGGGATTCAAAATGTCGGTATTTTGCTCGTGGTGGCCCTGCTTGTGATTCCGCCCGCCACTGCGCGTTTCTGGAGCGACAACATGAAAGTGAACGCCATGGTCTCCGCTCTTACCGGCTCGGGGGCGGCACTTCTTGGCGTGCTGGCCAGTGCGATCACAAGAGGCCTCCCGACCGGAGCGCTCATTGTTTTGGCAGCGGTGCTTTTTTTCGGCGTGAGCATGCTTTTTGGAAAGCGCCGGGGGCTTGTAATCCGGCATCTTCAGACAAGAGCGGCCGCTGTTCGCCTCGGACGGGAGCATATGCTGCGTGCGATTTTTGAATGCGCCGAAACGACCGGTCGCTTCACCGCGACCCGCCTTCTCGAGATCAAACGGCCATGGAGTCGGAGCGAGGTCTCTCAACGCCTATCCGAACTAGCCGAAGAGGGTTTGGTGACTGTCTCTCCCGATGGAAATATCGTTCAATTCACCCGCTCGGGAGAAAACGAGGCCCGTCGGCTGGTGCGCAACCACCGCCTCTGGGAGCTTTACCTCATCAACCACGCGGATGTCGCACCGGCACGGGTGGACCGGGACGCGGATCTGATCGAGCACGTTCTCGATCCACGCCTCGTTGATGAACTGGAAATCCTCCTCGATCAATCGGCACGAGACCGCTTTGTGCCAGGAAACCCGGAGGCACTGCCGTGAACTGGACTGAGTTGGACACATGGATCGTTGTCACTGCCATGCTCACGGCCATGGCCTGCGCGATCCCCGGCGTATTTTTGCTACTCAACAAGCAGAGCATGCTGGGAGATGCCATCAGCCATGCCGTTTTGCCGGGGTTGGCGATCGCATTCCTTGTTTCCGGCACCAGGGATACCCTGCCGATGCTCATCGGAGCTGTGTCTGCGGGCTTGCTCACCGGCTTGTTGAGCGGCGTGATCCAGCGCCGTGGCCGCGTCGAATCCGGCGCGGCACTGGGAGTCGTTTTCTGTGGGCTTTTCGCGCTGGGTCTGGTTTTGATTCGCACGGCCGCAAACCGGGTGGACCTCGATCCCTCGTGTGTTCTTTATGGATCGCTTGAGCTGGCGGTGATCGATGTGCGGACACCGCCACGCATCGTGTGGCAATCCGCTGGCGCACTGGCGCTCAACCTCTCGCTGGCGTTGTTTTTTTTCAAGGAACTGCGCATGGCGGCGTTCGACGGGCGATTCGCAACAGCCAATGGATTCTCCGATGCAATCCTTAAGCAGGGTCTTACGATCATCACAGCAGTCACCGCAGTGCTGGCATTTGAGAGTGTGGGAAGCATTCTTGTGATCGCCATGCTCATCGTCCCGGGTGCTTCGGCGCTGCTGATTTGCCGTAGCGTTCAAGGAATCCTCGCTATGGCACTGGTCTTTGCCTGTGCCAGTGCTCTATTGGGACACGTTCTGGCTATCTCCCTAGCACCACTGATTATTGGAAAAATAACGAATCAGCCGGAAATCGGCGCACTCAGCTCGCCCGGGATGATTGCGGCCACAGCGGGGCTGATTTTTTTCATCCTGCTCGCCTTGGTGAATGCGGTTCGTTCAAGGAATAAGGAGGCGGCATCGGACGCGAGGGAAGGTGGGTCTTTTTCTTCCACGCCGCCCATTCTCCCGGTAGAGTGGCGGCCTTGATGATCAAGGTCGAAAAACTTACCAAACGCTTCGGCAGCTTCACTGCCGTGGACTCGCTGGACTTCGAGGTCCAAAAAGGCGAGATCGTTGGCTTTCTCGGACCTAACGGGGCCGGCAAAAGCACAACGATGCGAATGCTGGCCGGCTTCCTGCCACCATCATCCGGTCGCGCTGAGGTGGCTGGCTTTGATGTATTTGCAGAATCCCTGCGGGCGCGTGAACACATCGGCTACATGCCCGAAAATGTCCCTCTCTACCTCGACATGCGGGTAAGCGAGTATCTCCGCTACCGCGCCGCCTTGAAAGGGGTGCCGGGCCGCCGCCTTACCGAGCGCGTCGGCGATGTGCTTGAACTCTGTGGCCTCGGCGATGTGCAACGCAAAATCATTGGACATCTGTCCAAAGGCTACCGCCAGCGTGTCGGTCTGGCGGATGCCATGGTTCACGAGCCCGACTTGCTGATTCTCGATGAACCAACAATCGGTCTGGATCCCAACCAAATCCGACTCGTTCGAGAACTCATTCGAAATCTCAGGCGCCACCATACGATCCTCATTTCCACTCACATTTTGCCCGAAGTAGAAATGCTCTGCTCACGTGTGATCATAATCAACCGAGGCAAAATCGAGGCATTGGACACACCACAAAATCTCCGCGCCACTCTTGGCCAGAGCAGCCGCATTCTCTTGGATGCCATCGTCAGCGACCCGCGAGCCGCCGCCGCCGCCCTGCGCAAGATCGAGGGAGTGCAAACCGCAAGCCATCGTCTTGACGGGGACTGGACTGTTTTCACCATCGAGGCGTCGCCAGGGCATGACCCGAGGGAGGCTCTCTTCCGGCATGCTGTGGAAAACAACTGGCGCGTGCGTGAGATCAGCCGTCCACCTGTCTCGCTCGAGCGCGTGTTTGCCGAAGTCACCAGCGGAGAGGAAATCTAGATCGGCATGAGACGTTTTTTCATCCTATTCCGCCGGGAGGTCGCCGCCGCCTTTCATCAACCCCTCGCCTACGTCGTCCTGTTTTTCTTTCTGGTGGCGACAGGATTCAATTTCCATGCAGGCGTTTCGTTGCTCAACCACGCGGGCGGCACCACCACGATGGTCGAGGCGTTTTTCAACACGGTCTATTTCTGGTTTCCATTCATTCTGCTTTTTCCGCTCATCACGATGCGGCTTTTCGCAGAGGAGGCGAAAATGGGGACCATTGAAACGCTCATGACCGCCCCCGTGCGGGACAGCCAGGTCGTCATCGCCAAATTTGTCGGATGTCTCTTTTTCTACATCATGCTGTGGGCTCCAAGCCTGCTTTACTTCCTAGGTTTCCAAGCCGTGACGGGAGTCAACGCGGCGGGCGCGGTGGGCAGCTACCTTGGTGCCTACGCCATGCTCTTGCTCATGGGCAGCCTCTTTACGGCAGTCGGCTGTCTGTCATCCGCCCTCACAAACAACCAGATCGTTGCCGCGATCATTTGCTTCTCGGTAATTCTGTTCTTTTTCTTCATCGGGCTGCTGTCCTTCATCATTCCATCGACCGGTCCCCTGCTGCGTGAAGCGACCTATTACTTCTCGCCAATCGAGCACATGATGGACTTCTCGCGGGGCATTTTCGACACTCGCCCTGTTGTGTTTTACATCACCAGCACGCTGTTGGTGCTGTTTGCCACATTTCACATCTTTCAATACCGACGCTGGAAATCATGAAGCCGCCACGCCTGGGAATCAAAATCAACATCGGCATTCAAATCGTCTGCGTCATCTTGATCTATCTCACGGTGAACTACCTGGGATTTATCCACTACGAGCGCTTTGATTTTTCGCGGTCGCAGAAATTCGTGCTCGCGAGCCAGACGAAGACGGTCGTGAGGGAATTCAAGAAGCCCTTGGAAATTATCATCGTCGCCTCGCCGACATTCGTCTCTCCGGCTACGCAGATTCTTGGCGACCTCCGCAGCCTGATGAACGAGATTCTTTTTCACAAACGTGAAGGGCTCCGTGTCGAGTATGTCGACCCCACACGCAATCTCTCCCGGATTCAAGACCTCCAGGCAAAATACAAGCTCACCAGCGTGGATAATGTGGTGATCATGGACTATGACGGGCGGCATCGCCTCCTCAACATTGCCGAAATGGGCGACTTCGACATGTCGCCGCTGGCCCATGGAGGTCAACCGGTGCTGCTTGCTTTCCGGGGTGAACAGGCGCTCACCAGCTCGCTCATGGCATTGCTCAAACCGGATGCGGAAATCGTGTATTTCCTCCAAGGCCATGGCGAACCCGTGCCCATCCGTGAACTCTCGACATTCAGCGAAGCCATCGCCGGACAGAATGCCGTTCTCAAAACCCTCTCCCTGTCCTCGAGCGATGCGATTCCCTCCGATGCCTCTGCGATCCTGATTGTCGCGCCCAAGACGGATATTGATGAACGCGAGTCAGCCGTTCTCGGCGCATGGCTCCATGCAGGCGGCAAGATGCTCATTTTGCTGGATCCGAATGCCGCCACGCCGAATCTCCACTCACTCATCGCCGCTCTCGGCATTGTTCCCAGAAACGACCGTGTCCTGCGGCTCATACAGCTGCCCTTTGCCACCGGCATCCTTCGCGATGTGACCGGCGAGGTTCTCCCCAATGCCGAACTCACCCGCCGCCTCGAAGGGATCAACATTCTATTTCCCGGAGCCACGCAATCGCTCGGAGCCGACTTGAAACTCGCCGAGGACAAAAAAATCCCCATTCGTTCGCTGGTCCAGGCTGCCGAGGATTTTTGGGGCGAATCCAACTATGCACCGAATCAACCGGGAGGCGTTTCCTACCAGGATGGAGTCGATTTCGGGCAACCACTCATCATCGCCGCCTCGGCAGACCGCAACGGGGTGGAAGATGACAGGGTCGGTGTGCAATCCTCGCGTCTGATCGTTGTGGGCAACTCCCAGTTCGCCTTCGATGCCGTTCTCACGCCCCAGGGGTTGGATTTTCTGATCGGCGCCGTGAACACCTTGATCGACCGTGGAAACCTCAGCGGAATTACCCCAAAGAACATCAACCGCTTCACACTTCATCTCACGGATGAGCAGCTATCCCGTCTGGCATTGCTTGTGATGGTTGCCATGCCTGGTGTTGCCGCACTGGCCGGCATGCTTGTCTGGTGGAGGCGCAGGGCATGAGTCGTATCGCCACGGTTTTTTTGGTCTTGGTCGCTGCGGGACTTGTTGTCTTTGTCGCAACAACGCAGCGGTGGAGATTTTCAACCGAGAGAGGCATCCAGCCAGGCTCGCCTCTTTTTTCCTTCGACCCTGATGAAATACGATCCATCCAAGTTCGAAACGGCGACCAATCCTTTCGCCTGAACCGCAAACCGGATGGCTGGGTGATCAACTACGGCAAGGAAGACATTGCGGCACCGGAAAGCGTCTCCGCGATTATCAACTCAGCCCTTCAGACACCCGTTCTCGACCGCATCGATTCCAAGGAAATTCGAGGAGATAAAAATTTGGCATCATTCGGCGTTCTCAAGAGCAGTCTCCAACTCGACTTCAAAGGCGACCGTGTGCCCGACCTGTTGTTTGGCAAAGCCAATGCGGACGGCGCACGCCAGTATGTCTCTTTCGAAAAGTCCAACACCGTTTACCTTATCCCCAGCGATCTTGCCCGCTTGATCACGCTCCCGGTCGCCTCATTCCGCGATAAACGGCTCGCCGTGTTCGATCCAGAGCGCATTCGTGGCATTACAATTCGCAAGGGCGACACACTTCTCGAGCTGGAAAACACAGCTACCGGTTGGAGGATTTTGAAGCCTCTGGACACAAGGGCAAACGAAGCGGCAATAGCCGATCTTCTCAAGAAGCTCCAACTTCTCCGACTCGAGTCTTTTGATTCCCAGTCCCTGGTTGGCAGCGCATCGGAAACCCGCTCACTCACCACTGCCGAAATAAGCCTCCTTTCAGAGGGCGAGGAAACACCCTCCGTCATCAAGCTCTCCCCTGCCGATCCCGAGGGCAACATCTCTGCCCACCTCGAGCCGCGCAACATCACCGTCCGCGTTCCCTCATCAACAGCAGACCTTTTGCAAATCGACCTCAATACGCTGCGGGACCGCTCGCTAGCACGGCTCAATCCCGACACCGTGGACCTCATCCGCATCAATACACCTGATGGCATCCGGGAGATCACCCGCACTGCCGAAGGTTGGAGCACAACGGCGGCGACAGTTGACGCCCTTTTTGATGTTTTGGAGGAAACAAAGGTCACCGCTTTCAAACCCGCCACCCCTGCCGAGTTGGAGAGCAGCGGGCTTGTGTCACCAACCCGGCGACTGGATTTCGTTGCCGTGCTTTCAGAAAACACTCCGGAAGCCCTCGCTGGCAATCATCCTGTGCTCACGCTGGACATCGGCTCGATTCAACACGACGGAACCCTGCCCGTTCATATCAAAGGCAGCCCGGAAATCTCCTTTGTCCCGTCTTCATTTCTCGATGCGCTGTCCCTTGAGTGATCGAAATTGCCAACCGCAACCGACTTCGTTTTCCTACCGCCATCTTTTTTCATCATGACATCTGCCCAAATCCGCCAGTCGTTCCTGGACTTCTTCCGCGAAAAGCAACACACCATCGTCCCCTCCTCGAGTCTCATGCCGGGCTCCCCCAACCTGCTTTTCACGAACGCCGGCATGAACCAATTCGTCCCCATTTTCCTTGGGCAAAAATCCGCCGACGTCTCGAAGTGGGCAGGGAGCATACCCGCCAAGGACGAGCGCGCCGCGGACACGCAGAAATGCATTCGCGCCGGAGGCAAGCACAACGATCTCGATGATGTCGGCCTCGACACCTACCACCACACCTTCTTCGAGATGCTCGGGAATTGGTCCTTTGGCGATTACTTCAAAAAAGAAGCCATCGATTGGGCATGGGAGCTTGTTGTCGATCGATGGAAGCTCCCTCCCGCCCGCATCTACACGACCATTTACAATCCCGAGCCCGGCGACCCGGCCTCGCGTGACGAGGAGGCTTGGGAACTCTGGGCCGGGAAGTTCCGCGCCGCTGGACTCGATCCTGCCGTCCACATTGTGAACGGCAACAAAAAAGACAACTTCTGGATGATGGGTGAGACCGGCCCTTGCGGCCCCTGCTCCGAACTCCATGTGGACCTCACCCCCGCCGGCGACACACGCGGCGCCCTGGTCAACAAAGGCACCGCCGAATGCATCGAGATCTGGAATCTTGTTTTTATCCAATTCAACGCCAATCCAGACGGCACTTTCTCCCCACTTCCCGCACGCCATGTCGATACGGGGATGGGTTTCGAGCGCATCGCATCGATCATCCAAGGAACGAAAAACCTCACCGATTTTGCCAATGCCCGCATCTCGAACTACGAGACTGACATCTTCCGTCCCATCTTCAACGAGATCGAAAAACTCAGCGGCAAAACCTACGGCTCCACCCTTCCTGTCAGCGGCTCCACAGGCGACACTGAGCAGGAGAAAACCGATGTGGCCTTCCGCGTGATCGCGGATCACATCCGCACGCTCACTTTTGCTGTGGCCGATGGTATTCAGCCTGGAAATACCGACCGCAACTACGTCCTGCGCCGCATCCTCCGCCGCGCAGTTCGCTACGGCCGCTCGCTCGGTTTCCATCAACCCTTTTTCCACAAACTTGTCGACGTGATCGCCCTCACGATGGGCGATGTTTTCCCCGAGATCCGCTCGAAGCAAAAACACATCGAGCAGGTTCTGAAGCTCGAAGAGGAAACCTTCAACCGCACCCTCGACAAAGGCATCGCCCTCTTCAACGAGGAAGCAGCAAAAGGCAACATCTCTGCCGCTTTCGCCTTCAAGCTCTACGACGAGCAGGGCTTCCCGCTCGACCTCACCGAACTCATGGCCCGCGAGCGCGGACTTACCGTAGATACCCCCGGCTTCGAGCAGCTCATGGAGGCTCAGCGCGCCCGAGCCCGCGCTGCCCAGAAAAAAGAAGTCATCACCCTTTCCGAAATCGAAACGACCATCCCTACCCGCTTCACCGGCTACGAATCACTCACCGAAAAAGCCCGCGTCCTCGAAGTCGTCTCGATCAAAAACAAAACCGCCGTCATCCTCGACACCACTCCCTGCTATGCCGAGATGGGAGGCCAGATCGGCGACACCGCCGAGATCACCGGCTCCGGCCAACTCTGGCATGTCACCAACACCCAGAAAACCGGTCATACCTATCTCCACCTCCTCGACTCAACCGACTCCCCCGCTGTTGGCTCGGAGGTTGAAATCTCTGTCACCGGCCCTCGACGCGACGCGATCCAGCGCCACCACACCGTCACCCACCTCCTTCACTGGGCGCTCCACGAAGTCGTCTCCAAGGAAGCCACGCAGAAAGGCTCCTCCGTCGCACCAGAGAAGCTCACTTTTGATTTCAACAGCGCGCCACTCACTCCCCAGCAGGTTCGCGATATCGAGACCCTGGTGAACGAACGCATCTTGGAAAACGCTCCGGTGGCCTGGTCCGAGGTTCCCTACGCCGATGTGCGCGGACGGGAAGACATCATGCAATTCTTCGGCGACAAATACGGCGACACCGTTCGCGTCGTCAAAATCGGCGGCACGCCCGCGAAGCTCGACGGCTACTCGATGGAACTCTGCGCCGGCACCCATACGCGAGCCACCGGGGAAATCGGCCTCTTCCGCATAATTGGCGAATCTGCAATCGCCGCCGGTGTCCGCCGCATCGAGGCGGTCGCAGGTCTGGAAGCCTCCGACCTCGCATCCCGGGAGGCCCATCGCCTCCAGGAAATCGCCCGAATCCTCAACGCCCCCGTTGCGGAAATCGAAAAGAAAATCCACACCCTCCTCGCCCAACAGAAAGAACTCGAAAAGTCCCTCAAAGCCGCCCGTTCCCGTGAAGCGTCGAACCGGTCCAAGGAACTCCTTTCCCTCACCGAGACAATCGGCGGCATCCCGTTGCTGGCGGCCAATCTTGGACCGGTGGATGGCGATTACCTCCAAGCCGTCCTCGATGCGCTCAAGCCGACATTCGATGGAGTGACTGTGCTGGCAGGCACCGCCAACGACGCCGTGGCCTTGGTGGCCAGCGTGTCACCAGCCTATCTTGCAAAAGTGCAGGCAGGGAAAATCATCCAAACCATCGCACCGCTCGTCGGAGGCAAGGGTGGCGGAAAACCTGATGCGGCTCGCGGTGGCGGCAAAGATGCTTCCAAGATCACCGAAGCGCTCGAGATGGCAAAAACCCTTCTCTAACCCGGTAGCGTTTCAGGAAAACAATTTCGCGATGAGTGAAGCATAGCGCTCCGTGATTACATGGCGCTTGAGCTTGAAGGTGTTTGTCATTTCATTACCGACTTCGAAGGGCTTGGGAACGAAGCGCCAGGCGGTAATGCGCTCAAAGGATTTGAAGCCGTTGGAGTGGTTGATGAGGTTCCGGATTTCTTCGTCCATCAATTTATGGGCTTCGATGGATTTGGTAAGCTCCTCCACTGTTGCGGCATGGATGCCAGCTTGTTTGAAGTGATCGAGTGAGGGCACGATGAGTGCCGCCAGGGCCTTCTGATCCTGACCCACCACCATGCACTGATCGACAAGCGAGGACTCGACCAAGCGCCCCTCGATGGGAACGGGTTCGACGTTTTCCCCGTTGAGGAGAACGATCGTGTCCTTCGATCGGCCAAGGATCTTGAGGCAATCGTTGAAAGTAACCATGCCGATGTCGCCCGTGTTCATCCAGCCATCACGCAGCACCCGGGCGGTGGCATCGGGGTCTTTGTAATACCCGCGCATCACCTGCGGGCCCTTTACATGAATTTCACCACGCAACCCACGCCCTCCGCCAGAGCGGGTGGAATCGGGGTAGAGAATCGCGCCGTTCATGAGGTCGACGATACGCACTTCCGTCTCGGGATACATCGGGCCGACGGTTCCCAAGACGAGGTTCTGCCATGTGCGAACGGCAAGAACGGGCGAGGTCTCGGTCATGCCATAGCCCTCAAGCACAGGAATGCCAATGAAGTTGAAAAACTCGTCCACATGAGGTTGCAAGGCACCGCCGCCAGAAATGGTTCCCCGGAATTCTCCGCCAACGATGGCGCGTAGTTTTTTAAGAACGAGACCATCGAGCAACCGCGAGGGGATGATCGAGACAAGCCACATGAAGGCATGGGAAATACCCAATCGGATATTTTCAAAAAGCCCGCGCCCGTGGATGTCGATCTCTTGTCCGCAAAAAAAGCGGTGCGCTCGCTTCACATTGCGGGTGCTCCCGTAAGCCAGATGAAACAACGCCCGACGAATCGGCGAAGCGGATTTCACATTGGCGAGGATTTTGAGATAAAGATTCTCCCAAAGGCGTGGAGCGGACGCCATCACGGTCGGCCGAACAGTTTTCAAATCTTCTGCAAGGGCCCGCAAGCTCGTGTAGTAGGTCGACACGCCGTGAGAAATACACAGCAATTCGAATCCCCGCTCATAGCTGTGCCACACTGGCAGGATGGACAACGCACGATCACCGGGATGAAGGTTGAGCGGGAGGTTCTCGATCTGCGAGCAGGCGTTGGCATGGGTGAGTTGAACTCCCTTGGGCGTGCCTGTGGTGCCGGAGGTGTAGATGATTGTGAAAAGGTCTTCTGGAACGATCGCGCGTGCGCGCCGGATTGCCGAGTCGTTGCCCGAGGCCCTTTGGCAGGCACCCTCGGCGATGAGATCCTCCAGCCTGTGGATATCCGTGGGCACCTCTTCTTCCCGGGCCATGAGGATGATTGTCTTGATGCCCGGCAATTGAGGCCGGCAGGCCAGCAACCGCTGGAGCATTGCCTTGTTTTCAATGAAAACCATCCGCGCATCCGAGTGGGTTAGTATATAAATCATCTCGGCATCGGTGATGTCCGTCCCGCGCGGCACATCGGCGGCTCCAGCGAGTAAAATGCCATAATCGCTGAGAATCCATTCGAGGCGGTTGTCGGCGATGAGACCCACGTGTTCTCGGGCCTCGAGGCCCAGACCGATGAGCGCCGTCGCCAAGTCGAGACCCTTTTCGTGGAGCGCGCGGAAACTCAAAGGCTCAAAAGAGCCGCTTTTTTCTTTGCGCGAAAATGCGGGCGAGTCGCCGTAGCGCTTCGCGGCATTTTCATAAACCTCGGCAAGGGTGGAACCAAATTTGGGAGCGGACATGGGCAATAACAAAGGGTGCGTGTGTTTTTACGGCTTCAACAGCGCAGGGCAAACCGAAACTCGCGTTGCCGGAAAACGGTTTTCACCTCGATGAGGTGAGGAGCAATCGGCGAATCCACGATTCGTAGCTGGATCGCGCATTGATGGAGCGGAGGGTGCCGTTTTGGTCGAAGATGAAAACCGTTGGCAGGGCATTAATGCCAAAAGCGCGCGCCAGCGGGCTTTGCCACCCAAGGCCGTCGCATCCGGTCGGCCAATTGGCAATGCCGATGTCCGCGCATCGCTCCCGAACGCTCTTGATGTCTCGATCGAGGCTGAATGTCGCAATCGATATTTTGTCAGCCGGCAGTTTCGCCATGGCGCGTCGGAGTTCCTCGATCCAGAGGATGCTTGGGGCGGACTCGGAAGACCAAAAAATCAGTATCACTATCCGCCCAGACTGAGCGGCAAGATCGAAGGTGCCGTTTTGAACCGTCGGAAAACGCACCGACGGCTTGGTATCAAGAAGCGACAGGCGCTTGAGGTCGTCGTCGATGCGGCGGTTCAGCGTCTCCTCCTTGGAAAGACGACGCGCATCCGAGAGCAACTTATGCTTCAAATCGGGGTCACTGTCACAAATCGTGGCGACCTCCGCGAGAAGACGGGGAACGCGGCGATCACCGGGATAGCGGGCTTGAAAATTCCTTGCTGCGGCAACGATATCCCGCCGCCGCTCGATCTCCTGCCCTTGCAGACTCTGCAAAAGCAAGGAAACCCTCCGGAATCCAGCTTCGGAGCGTTTCTCCACAGGCGCTGATTTTTCATTCTCCAGAGATTGGAGCATCCTCATCGCGTCATCGACCCGCGTTTGCTTGCCATCCATCTTGCCAGATGCCGCAAGGATCGCAGCGATCCGTATTTTGGCGTCGAAGGCTCGCGCGTCCTCAGGATACTTGCTGAGAAAATCGTCGAGCAGCATCTTGTGCCGGGCAAAGTGGTTTCGTGCGAATGCGCGGGCCTCTTCCACATTCGCGGGTTTTGCGGTGGGACCGGAATCCATCAACACGATGCGAGCCCAGTCGTCATCGGGATTGCCGAGCGCCAGCGCGACTCCCAGAAAAAGCAGCAGAAGAACCCTCACAGCGTTCATTCTTTTGTCGAAATAGTGGTGTAAAGCGGACGGTGATCACTGGCCTTGCGCCAGTCCTTCCCTCCCCCTATCCCGCTTTTTTGGAGATTGATCTCGGGCCAGAGAGCCTGGCTGGCCATCAAGAAATCAATGCGTGAATAAATGTCCGCAACGTCCCAGTAATGGGTCCAGGCAAGTCCATGACGATCCTTGAGTGGAATTTCCCGAAGACTGGCGGGATCAGCTTTTGAGCCGAGAATGGTGCGGACGGGAAACTCGTTTTTAGTGTCGTTGAGATCCCCGAAAAGCAGGAGATTTGTTTCGGGATTGGCTCCAAGGATCTTGTCCAAGTGCTGGCGCACAGCCATGGCCTCGCTTGCACGGAATTTGGCCTGGTCGAACATGGGCACGGCACGCTTGGACTTGAGGTGCAGACCGACAAGCCGGAGTTCATAAGCTGGAGAGACTTTCACGGTTACATCTAGAATCCCTCGCCCCATGCGGTGGCGTTTTCCATCGAGATCAAATGCCACGTCATCGATTGAATTGCGGGCGATTATTGGGAATTTGCTTAGCATAGCGAGGTGCCGCGCGGCGTCATCGCCCCTCACCCATTCCAGATGCTGGAAATCCATGCCGGCGGCTTTCAGGCGCTCCCGAAAGTCGCGCAGCATCGTCTCGTCCCCCATTTCGGCAACACCCAGAACATCGGGGTTGATCCTTTTGATGGATGATACCAAGGCGGCGACTTCCTGCTCGGGCTTGGGGGAGTTTGGCTGGATTTGGCTGCCGATCTTCCGATTCATCGGCAGGTAGTTTTGGACGTTGTAGTAGGCCACAACGATGTCGATGCCTGCTGCAAAGGGCAGGACAACGAAGAAAAGCAGCACCGCCAGCAACTGCGGTCTGAACCTCATTGAAAAGCAGGAAACCGCGCTCAGGCCGGCTTGTGAGGCTGCTTGTCGGCGGGTTCCTTGATTTCGAGTTCGACAGCGGATTTATGGATCTCGCGCTCGAATTCGTCACGGGCCTTCTTGAACTCGCCAAGACTCTGCCCGATTCCGCGGGCAAGCTCGGGAAGTTTTTTGGCACCGAACAGCAGCAAGACGATCACCAAAATAAATACGATTTCCGGCCAGCCCGGCATGGAGAGGGCGAAGAGTGGATTATTCATAGCATTGCGAACCTACGTGCATGCAGGGCATGAATGCAACCCATTCCGAGACAATGCCCCTCATGCACCCCCTTTTTGCCAACCCGGCTTCCGACGACCTCACGCGGGCAGCAAGGCTTCCAAGGCCTCGATCGCATGGGTGAGCGTAAGCGTTGGATTGATTCGGGCGGCGAGGCTTCGCGCCGCTTGTCCTGCTGCCGGATCATCCAGCAGCTTGCGCAACATGCCCGCCATCGCCTCTGCAGAAATCGCCTCGCGCGGCAGGACTTCTGCAACGCCCAGTTTCCGCATCCTTGTGGCGTTGTCGGGTTGATCGAAGGAAAAAGGGATCACCAGCGACGGGATTCCAGCCCGCAGCGCCTCGGCACATGTCCCAATACCGCCCGCATGCACCACGGCCGCCGCATGGGGAAGGATTTCATGGAGCGGAGCATAATCGACAGCAAGGATCGACTCGGGGAATTTTTCGGGCAAATCCGGGTTTCCGGCGGTAAGCAGGATCGCACGTCGCCCGAGCAGCTTTGCCGCGTCGCAAGCCGAACGATAAAATGTCGGCTCGAAATGCGCGACGATCGAGCCGAGCGTAAAAACAATCGGCGGCTCGCCCGAACCGAGAAAATTCGCCAACTCCACAGGGGTGGCGAGTGGCTGTTGAAAAAAAGGAAATCCAAACTGCTTTGTTCCCGCCGGCCAGTCTCGACAGGGTCCCGCGAAAAATTGCGGAAACATCGCCATCGTCAAATGCGGTGAATGTTTTGCATCGAAGACAGGATTCGATCCCGCCGCAAATCCCATTGTCCTACGGAACTCAAAATACGGCCGCGCCCACCAACCGGTCTGCAGGCGGCCAAATGCATTGGCCATTTGATGAAGCCACGGGCCGAGGTGACGGAAGGGATATAAAAATGGCGCCGGTGCCAGCACACAGGGGTCGATCGCGGAGAGGAGCGATGTCGGCGCGAGGATCACATTGGCCCACGGGATGCCACGCCTCGCCGCGACCATGGAGGCTGTATAAAGACACTCCCCCACCACAAGCAGGTCGGCATCCCTTGCAGCAGAGTCCATGTCCTCGAAGCTCTCCTTGGTATTTTCAAAGACCACCTCCCGCAACAAGCGCTCGGGTCCGCGCTTCCTATCAAAAAAATACGCCAATCGCTCGCGTTCCATCGAGATCGAAGGTCGCAGGGGGTGGAACCACAACCCTGCACGCCGGACATTCGCCTCGTAGTGTGATGCCGCAGCCACGACCACGCTGTGACCTTGCTCTCTAGCCCCACACGCCAAGGCCAGGATGGGATGCAGATCCCCGAGGGAACCAAACGAAGCAAATGCGATTCTCATATCAAGACGCGCACGACCCACCCGTGAAATTAAGTAGCCACCCCATGGGAAAATTGCACCCGGCGGGGATCGAACCCACAACCTACGGCTTCGGAGACCGTCACTCTATCCAATTGAGCTACGGGTGCTGAATGGAGCAATCCTCAGCTAGGGCCTCTTGAAAATCAAATGCAAAAGCCCCGCCCGATCCCGAATGGCGCTTGCACCCCGAGGCTTCCTTTCCTTTACTTACCGCCTATGTCATCCATGGAATCCGGTTACTCTCGCAAGAATCCTTTCCCTGCATCGTTGTCCGTAAATAGCAGACTCACGGGCGAAGGGTCGAATAAGGACACGCGGCATTTTGAAATTTCCCTGCAAGGCTCGGACCTCAAATACGAAGTCGGCGACTCTCTGGGCGTCTTCCCGTCCAACAACCCCGCGCTCGTGGACCTCGTCCTAAAGGAACTCGGCTTCAGCGGTGACGAGCAGGTAACCACCGCCGACGGCGCTCCGGCTAGCATCCGCGATGCCCTCACCAAAAGCTACATCCTCACCGAACCCTCGAAGCAGTTGCTCCAGGCGGTTTCCGAGAAAGACAGCTCTGGCGCCTTTCTCGCGAATCTCCTGTTGCCCGAGGAAAAAGCCTCGCTCGAAAATTTCCTCTGGGGCCGTGACGTTCTCGATGTGCTCCAGGAGTTCACCGCCGCACGATTCACTCCCGAGGAATTCGTAAAAGTCCTTCGCAAGCTCCAGCCCCGCCTCTATTCCATCGCCTCGTCCCAGCGTGCAGTGGGCGAATCCGTCCACCTCACTGTGGCAGTGGTTCGCTACGGTGTGGAACACAGCCCGCGTCAACGCGAGGGCGTGTGCTCGACCTTCCTCGCCGAGCGCAGCAATGGCAGCGTCCCCGTTTTTGTCCACACGGCGAAACATTTCCGTGTGCCCGAGGATGGCAACGCCCCGGTGATCATGGTCGGCCCCGGCACCGGCATTGCACCCTTCCGCGCTTTCCTTCAAGAGCGCGCGGCCACCGGCGCCACAGGCCAGAATTGGCTTTTCTTCGGCGATCAAAAAGCCTCCACCGATTTCCTTTACGAGGCTGAGTTCGAGGCCGCCCAGAAATCCGGCATCCTGCACCGCTTCAGCACCGCTTTCTCCCGCGACCAAGCGCAGAAAATCTACGTGCAACACCGCATGCTAGAAAACGGCAAGGAACTCTTCGAGTGGCTCGAGAAGGGCGCTTATTTCTACGTCTGCGGCGATGCCAAAAACATGGCCAAGGATGTCGACGCCGCCCTCCACACCGTCGTCGAGCAGCACGGAGGCAAAACCGCCGAGCAAGCCAAGGAATACGTGGATGCCTTGAAAAAGGACAAACGTTACCGGAAGGACGTCTACTAATGCCCGCCGCCCGGCGCTCAACATTGCTGCTCATCCTGGCAGCGCTCGCAGTCATGACGCTGAAGATCGTCGTCCTGCTCGTAGTCAGCAAAAAGAAGTCCCGCATCGCCGAGCCTGGCGAAATCAAATGAACGGCACACCACGTCACGTCCACTTCCTCGGCATTTGCGGCACCGCCATGGGCTCTGTCGCCGCAGCAATGAAGGATAAGGGATTCCAAGTCACAGGGCAGGACGACAACGTCTACCCCCCGATGTCCACCTTCCTCGAATCGAAGGGCGTGAAAATCACACCCGGCTTCGATCCCAAAGACATCCCCGCCGCCGACCTCATCGTGATCGGCAATGCGATGTCGCGCGGCAACCCGGCCGTCGAAGCGGTCTTGAACCGCAAACTCCTCTACCTGTCGATGCCGGAAACGCTCCGCCACTTTGTGCTGCGCGGACGCCACAACCTCGTCGTCACGGGAACCCACGGGAAAACCACCACCACCTCGATCCTCACATGGATATTCGAGTCGGCGGGACTCGAGCCCGGCTACCTCATCGGCGGCATCCCATCCAATCTCGGCCAGGGCGCCAATCTCCGCGACTCGAAGTATTTCATCCTCGAAGGCGACGAATACGACACCGCCTTCTTCGACAAGCGCTCCAAATTCGTCCACTATTTGCCCGAGCTCGTGATCGTGAACAACATCGAGTTCGACCACGCCGACATTTACCGCGACCTCGACGAGATCAAGACCAGCTTTCGCCGGCTGCTCAATATCGTCCCCTCCGAGGGCATGGTGCTGCTCAATGGTGACGACCCAAACTGCCTCGACGTCGCAAAAAACTGCCCCGCCCCGATTGTGGAGGTCGGCTTTGCCGCCAATTGCGGGAACCAGATTAAAAACGTCACCCACTCCGCCGAAGGCTCCGCATTTGAGCTGTTCAACGAGAAATTCAGCATCCCCCTCTCCGGCGACTTCAATATCCGCAACGCCGCCATGGCCGCCTCCGCCGCCCACTACTACGGCGTTCCCGTGGACAAGATCCGCGCCGCCCTGGCCACGTTCCAAGGCATCCGTCGGCGCCAGGAAGTGCGCGGCACAGTCAACGGCATCACGATCATCGATGATTTCGGCCACCATCCCACAGCCATCCGCGAGACACTCGCCGGACTCCGCAAAAAATACGGACCCGTCCGCCTGTGGGCACTTTTCGAGCCACGATCAAACACCACCCGCCGCGCCGTGTTCCAGGACGACCTTCCTAAAGCCTTTGCCGAGGCCGACGGCGTCTTCATCGCCCAAGTCGCACGCCTGAACCAACTCCCCGAAAACGAACGCCTCAAGCCGGAACTCGTCGTTGCAGACATCGCCAACACCGGCAAACCCGCCTTCTACGAACCCACCGCCGACTCCATCATCGAGAGACTCAAGCCCCTAGCCAAAAGCGGCGACGTCGTGGTGGTATTCAGCAACGGAGGCTTCGACGGCATCCACCAAAAACTCCTCGAGAGACTCTAATACCAAAAGAAGTTCGCTTTTGGACTTTTCGAAAGTGGCGCGGACGACGCGCTGGAGCTGCTCACCGGTGAGGAAGCTCTGGGCGCGTTCGCGGGTGACTTTGAGAATAACTATCCATTTTCGCAGAGCCGGCAGGACATTTACGGGGGGAGCAAAACTTTTCTGAAAAATCGATATCTCCGATATTCCGATCGCTTAAAGTCGTGTCGTGAAAACGCTCTCGAAATCAGCCAATGCCGACGACCTCTCAAGCAGACTTTTTCAAATCACCCGTGCCCTTTCACTGGAGGAACGAAATCTCTGCAACAATCCCGCCGGTCTCGCCCGGGCCGCCGATTTCATTGAGGAGTTTTTCACACGATGCGGACTTGTCGTTTCGCGTCAGACCTTCCGCGTCGATGGCGTTGATTGCCACAACATCGAAGCGGTCTCTCGCGATTTTTCCGGCAAAGACTCTCCCCATTGGATACTAGGTGCGCACTACGATTCTGCCCCCGGCACCCCTGGCGCGGACGACAACACCTCGGCTGTTGCGATCCTTCTCGAAACCGCCCGACTTCTTTCAACATCCGACCTCGCGCCAAGAAACATCCGCTTTGTTGCTTACGCGAACGAGGAGCCTCCACACTTTCTCAATGAGACGATGGGAAGCCGCATCCACGCTCGATCCTGCCGGAAAAATGGGGACCAGATCCAAGGCATGATCTGTCTGGAGAGTCTCGGGTATTACTCCGACGAACCAGGTTCCCAACAACTGGCCACACTCTACGGTATGCCCGATGTGATGCTCGCCTACATCCGCTCGCGTGGCATCGATCCCACGGTCGGCAACTTCCTGGCCATCGTGGGAGACGATCATTCAGAAAAACTGCTGGATTGGTTCGACACGCTATTCACACCCGGATTGGCCATGCCCACGGTGCCACTCATCATGCCTGAGATGCGACTCTCCGACCACCTCTGCTACTGGGACGAGGGCTTCCCCGCGATCATGCTCACCGACACCGCCATCTTCCGAAATCCCAACTACCACAAGCACACCGACACCGTGGAGACGCTCGACTTCCAAGCCATGGCATCGATCACGCGCCAACTCGTCGCGACCTGTCGTGATCTTTCTGCCCACCCAGCCTGAATCGGATCATTCGGCCGCGCCAGAAACCCGCTCTCTCGCCTCGCTCCGCCAGATGGAATCTGTCGGATGGGATCGAGCGTTTTGTGTCAGCGCACCCGATTGTCGTCCGAATCAGTGACCTCGCCTTTAGCCCGCCCGAGGAAATCGAGTAGGCAAGCGGGCTCTCGACCAAGACGGGAAGCTAACTAAAAGGATTTCAAATACCTCACCGCAGCTCCGGTTCTATCGACTCCAGCACTGCAATGGATGAGGACCGGTTTGGGGAGCGCCTCGAAAAGTTTTCCCACTGCCTGGAGTTCCCTTTCCGACATCGGAGGGTGTTGGTGATCCACCACGGGCACATGCCCGATTTCGAAACCCGCCTCCGCATAGGCTTCGAGCAACCCGCCAGGCAGCACCTCATAAAGACGAAGGTGTTGCTCGTTCAACAGGTAAATGATCGAGCGCACTCCGCTGGACTTTGCATCTGAAATCCAATCCTCCACAGCGTCCACCGACACCTGCGCGTTTTTTCCGAAATCATATCCCGGACGGGAGGCGGCAAAAAGTCTCTCCGGAATTTCTTCACGAATCATGGAGTCGCCAAATTGACGGAAACCCGGACGACGAGCAATCCGACTCGGAGAAAAAAATGTCGCCTCGCCGCTTGCCCATGGGAATCATTCTCCGATCAACAACTCCAGCTGTCTGGCGGTTCAGAAGCAACGCGCAAGCCCGCTCACGCGAACTTCACGACCAAACGCCGCCCGGTGGCGCGGGCGACTTTTTCCAATGTCGAGAGCGTGAGATTGGCCGGATGCCGCTCGTAGCGGCAGATGGCACTTCGCGTGGAGCCGATTTTTTTCGCCAACGCCTCTTGTGTCAGTCCAGCCCCCTCGCGGGTCTTGGCCAGAAGTTGACCGATCTCCCAATCCGCCTTTTCGCTGTCATAGGCGGCGGCGAACCCGGCATCCGCTCCCTTCCGCTTTACGATGTAACGGTCCAAATCATCGGCCCTCTTTGTTTTCATGGATTTTCTTTCTTGTTTCGGTTGTCTCGATTTCCCGCGCAGGGGTCTTCTCCGTCTTTTTGGTGAAGCCGTGTGCGAGGATCAATTTGTCTGTGTCCTCCACCCAGCCCAGCAGGCGGAAGATGTTTCCGGCGAAAATGACGCGCACCTCCCAGAGATCGTCCGTGGCCACCATTCTCTTCAAGTAAACCGAAGGAGAGGGGTGGGTCAGTTTGATCGCGGAGAGCGTCCAAAGCACCTTCGCCGCCTGCTTCGCATCGAGCCCGTCAAGATACTCCTCCACGGGCGAACTCCCATCCGGAGCCTTGAAGAACTCGATGAAAAGCATGTCGAAATGTTATCTTATAATGAAACAATGTCAACCAGCCCGAAGGACTTCTTCACCCGTGTCGCCCTCGCCGAGGACCTGCCTAAGGAAAACCTTTGTCGCGGCGATCTGGCGACCGTTGTCGAATACTAAGAGGGAAGTCCCGGCCAGGAACCAGGCTGCGAGTTGGAAATTTTCAATGCCGTGGGAGATACCCTCGCCGTGGTCACTGTCCGCGAATCCCAAATCTACAGCTGGTGGAGCCTCTACGCGAGACTCGTGGACCGCGAAAGACACCGCGAGGCCGTCACCACACGGCACGAGCTCCTCGGAGACGTCGCCCGACAAACCCGTCATGCCGGACAAACCCGCCTCAGCGTCAACCTCAGCCACGCCAAAAGCGCCAAAATCAAAACCCAACTCGCCGAAGCCAGCGCCTTCCTCCAAAGCCTGCTCACAACTGCGGAGCAGTTGACCAACACCCAACGCTGGGAACGCTCGACTTCCAAGCCATGGCATCGATCACACAAAACCTCGTCTCAACCTGTCGAGATCTAGCTGGATGCAGTTGATAATGGGACCCTGCCAATCAAACGGGTTTGATCTCCACACTACCACCTCTTCAGGAAAAAAACCCGATTCGTCCAGCTTAAGCACAGCGGCGTTTTCACTCACGGTGCGGATCAGCTTTTAATCATACCCGCCTCGGCGAGAACGGACTCGACTCCAGCCCTAAGCCAAAATACCGGCTCACCGCCTACCCCAAGGAATCATTCAGCGGCCTTCAGCTCATGTGCCTCATGGTTGCCGGATTCAAACGCATCGCTCCCGATCAGGATACTGGAATGGATTTGAACGAGCCATGGCTCACAGTGCTTGGGTTGTTCAACGCAGGAAAGCACTAACCAAATGCGACCGCTCGGAACCATCGCCCAAATCAAGCCGGGCAGCAGGATTGTGTATAATGACGGGCGTCTTGGTCATTCTGGCATTTTCGGGGATGTGCTGTTGGTAGATGCAAAAGGGATAATGAGTCTCTGAGGGTAAAATATTTCAAAGTGAGGGGACTGACTATTTTTTCTTCCTGCTTCCCGCTCATTGAATCTCTGGAAAGCCATTCAACGCAACGCCCGCAAAAGCTCCTGCAAACTTAGCACACGTGGATCGGGAGAACGCCGATGCAGTGTGTTGACTTGGCGATAAGACCTGCGCGACTCGAAAGCCTTAATCTGCTTCGTCACTTCTGGCTCATCCCACTTTCGCCCTGAGTAGGGGGCATCGAGTTCCACTTCAAAGACCGCGTAAATTTCACCACCAGCCGCACCGGGGTATCCCTTTGCGGTGAGGTCGCTCGCGGAATAGACTTTGTAGCCTGGCTTCGTGAGACGGAACAAACCTTCCGCCACCTTGCCGCCGTGGGTCCGCAGGAGAACATGCCGCGCTGACGCCATCTCTGGCGGGATGTGCCACGTTCCCGGTCGGTCGCCCAACCGCACGTTCGCGATGCCCTTCTCCAGCGTCCAAGCCAGTTGCTCTGGTGTGTTATACCAAGCCACTACCACATGATGCTCGGACGGCGGCAGTGCCCGTGTCGTGTCGCTCATTTCATCCCGCTCTGCCAACTCCAGCGTGCCATACTGCACTGGCTCTTCTTTCAGCGTGTAGCTCTCGGCGATGTGATAGCTCACCCGCTCTTGTGCGGTCGTGCGATTGCCAAGGTGCGCCAGCATTTCATCCAGAAACTGTGTCAGCAACTCCAACCCCTGCGCCGCCCCGTCCTCGTCGGGTGCGACTCCGAATGCGCCCAGCCCTGGCAGGATTTCATGAAAGCCCTTCAGCTTCACCGCAGCATTCGCCCGTCCTGGATAAAGAACATAAGCGCCTTGCGAGCGTTTGATGGCGTCACGGTAGGCATGCATCTTCAGCAAGTCCTGCCGCTTGTAGTTGCCCTCCACCTCGTCGTCAGCGTCGTCCGCTCCTTCCGCGCCGAACAAGCCCTCGATGTCCTCCACGCGATACTTTGCGTCGAAATGCACATGCACCAGCAATTCCTGCCGCTCCGCCTCCGCCTCGCTCAAATCCTCCGGCCAGAACGTCAGCGTGTAGTCTGGATGCAAGCGCCGCGTCCAGCTTCCGCCCGCGTGCCGATCCTGCGTCACTTCAAAGCGCCGGTTGTAGGCGAAGCGCGCATTCAATCGGCGGCTCTGCCCCGCGAATGTTCCAACAAATGGTCCCAACTCCATGCGCTTCCGCAGTCGCAGATTCGGCGAACCCTCTTCCAGCCCTTCAATCAACTCCTCCACCGCCGGACGATTTCCTCCCCGGCACTTCTGGCAGAACCAGCCCAGCAACTCGAAGAACAGCCAATATTCGTAGAGACTCGCCACATCGCGTTGCCCCGCGTGAAACAACTCCTCGCCGCCATCCCACGAAAGCTCCGCCGCTGTGCGGAACCGCAACCACCAGCGTAGCACCTCGCGATAGCCCGCCTTGCGCTGCAACACCGGGCTGCCCAGCGGCGCGAATCGCATCTCGCCCACTTCACGGAACAAACTTCGCCCCAGCCAATCCTCCACCGTGGCCGCCAGCCGACGCGACAACGCCGCCGATGCGCCCCAAGCATTGCAATTTTCCTTCGCCTCGAAAACGCCCTGCGCGTGCGTAAGGAACGCCCGGAACTCCCCCAGCGCGAACTTCACAAACCGGTTCTCCAGCGTGTCGAGATCCCGCGACTTGCGCGGCACCAGCACCCGCTCGGCGACCGACTCCAAACCGAGTTGCGTTCGCAGCGGATGCGAAGCAGGAACCGCACGGCGCGGATTGCCA
Source organism: Terrimicrobiaceae bacterium (assembly GCA_044352905.1). Lineage (GTDB taxonomy): Bacteria > Verrucomicrobiota > Verrucomicrobiia > Chthoniobacterales > Terrimicrobiaceae > UBA967. The sequence continues at coordinate 58,647 of JBILCY010000009.1, forward strand.
GTTACCAGTTGCCGCACGGCAGAGGGCGTCCAGCGAATCGGCCGGTCGGTGGAAACAGAATCGCTCACCGTGGACAGCCGCTCGTGGGGAAAGCTCAGGATGCGTTGCAGCGCGGCCGAGAAATCGGCGCTATCCAGCGTTTCGCGCAGCAGCTCCAGTTGAATTTGTAGCCAGCCCGCATCCGTCCGGTCTTCAAAGGTCGAATGGAAACCCGCCTTGGCCGATGACCTTGCATCAGCCACCAACCCCGCCATTTCATCCGACAGCCGCCTCAGCATCCCCCGGTATTCCGACCGGTAGTCCAGCTTGAGCGAGCGCACGTCCAACAATGCCGACGCCACCGCAGACTTCGCATCATCAACATCACCCTCAACCAGTTCCAGTAGCAGGGTTCCGCAAAAAGACCGTGTCTCGATCAAGCCAGCATCCGGCTTTTCACCGCCAGTGCCCAGACTGCGGCGACGGCTAGAAAGACTGCAACGCAGCCGCAAGTCCGCGCCGTTGGCGGGCACCACCTCATATTCATACCGCTCCGACTCGCGCAACTGCACGGTCGTCTCCCCATGTTCACGGGCGTCTTCCTCATCCGTCTCCGTGAGCGGTGCCGTGGATGCGCTCTCCGCATCCTTCACGGGCATCAGCGTGATGTGGGCCACCACTGCGCCGGACGGCGAGCGAAACGGAACGCTGGTATCAGGAAGAATACGCATGACCTCATGCCTCGGCGAAGGAGGCGAATCCGTTTTCGATCAATAGCCGCCACATCCGGCCAATCTTCTCCGCGCTCAGCGGATACGGCGCACCAGCCGGGACAACGACTGACGGCTCGGCTTTCTTATCCGTTGAGCGCGCCGCTTCTTCCGCCGCCTTGAGCGCGTCCGCGCCACGGCCAGCCGCATCGTTCACGCAGAGGAACCACAGCTTCTTGAGCACCGGCCCCAACTTGGCCCGCGAGCCGTGCAGCTTGGGCAGTAGCTTCTGGAAAACCACGCAGTCAAATGCGCTGGGGAACCAAGTGGCGTCACCGTCTGGATGATTACCAAGCAGTTTGTAGAAGTGGATGAAACGCGCCGTCTCGTAGGCCGTGCGATAGCCAAACTCCGCTCCGTGAGCTTGCAGCGTTTTGAAGAGTAGAAGCATTTCGGCATCGTAAGCCGCCTTTACATCAGGGGGAACCGCCACCGGATTCTTGGTCGCCTCCACAAATGCCTCGCCGAACGACGCGCCTTTTCCATCGAGCTTCGACAAGTCCGGCTTGGCCGGATTGCCGAGAAAACCTTCCAACTCGCCAGCGTCCATGCGGAACTCAATGACGTTCGCTCGGTCCAGCACCTTCGGGGAGAACATGTAGGTCGTCTCGTCCACGTTGACCGTGCCGATGATGAAAAGGTTTTTCGGAAGTTCGACCTCAGCGGGGATGGTAGTGCCATTTGCTTTCCTCTCCGAATCTTGATGAAGATGGATTTTCTCATCTGACTCAATAGCCGAGAGAATGTCCGCAAAGTAACGCTCCACATGGGACAGGTTCATCTCATCAAGAATGAGGAAATGGGGAGTGCCCTGACTGGCCTTTGCGTGGAGAATTACTTCGAGTGAAGGCTTGCTGATGTATGATGCTTTCTCGAGTCCGTTGGGATACCCGAGGACATTCTCGTTTCCTGTCCAATCCGCCCCGACTGCGACAACCCGAAAGCAGTTTGAAGACGACGGCAGCCAATGAGCTAGTGCCTGGGCAATCTTCGTCTTACCGGAACCAGCCAGTCCTGTCAGCAATACAAAGTTTTTGCTGACCAGTGACGAGAGCAGCCGGATAACCAACATGCGTGAGACGACGACGCCTGCGTCTCGCAGAGCTTGTTCAAACGCATCTACACTTTTTGCGTCCAAAGGTTGGCGAGTGGCCGGTTCGGTGGAACTTTTCACGGGAGATACACTTTCCAAGTCTATTCCGGGCAAAAGTGCATCCCCAGCCTTTCGCCGATAAATCTCATCCCAGAGCTGAACTAGCTCGATTGGCGCTTCTGTGAGGTAGGAGCCTTGATTGAGGTTGAACTCTCTGTTGAAGAACAAACCGCGATGCTGCTCGAGCATGGTCGATATGCGGCCTCGATAGTTGTTGTCCCCCAAGAAATCGGACCGATGAATTGGAGGCGTCAACTGGCGGTATTCACGAAGCGGAACCCGGTAGCTCGCACGGCCTGCCCATTCGGTCCCTTCAACGCCAGTAAATTTCTCATCAGCCTGACTCGCCGCGACCGAGACACCTTGGAGCTCCTTGTTATCGACAAAGTGGAAGACGACGTCGCCCTCTCGGACTTCACGCATCAGTCGATAAATGTCTCGATTGCCGTCCGCGCGCTGAGGAGACCAAAGCGCTTTCCCAAGAGCATGAGGTCCTTCCATTCGGTCCGGTCGGTCTTCTACAATGGTCTTCTCTACCCAAAAATGAGAGGGGGCGGCGTTAGGAGTGGTTGTCATATTGGGGTGCTCTTATTCAGTTATTCACGCAGCAAGACCGAGTTTAGGTAAGTCCGGGCGTTTGGCGTCGTCGTTTTTGTTTTTCGCGAGGAACCAGAGGCAGGGCCTAAAGTTTGAAGGATGAATACTGAAGGATGAAGAGGAAAGCAGGCGGTTTGGCTTGTCTAAATCAGTCTCGATGGTGTCGCGGTGCGTGTTGAATATATTTATCATGTCTTTTCTTGGTGTTTTCCGCTTCGGTTTTAACGGCATGGGGAGTGCAGTGATGTCTGCTGGCGGGGTGCAGAGTTGGTAAAACTCGTGGAGTTTGGCGCGAAGGAGGACCTTATCTGGGAGCATGGTCTGATACTCTGCGATCAAGGTCGGGGAGAGGGTCCGACTGAGCGCATACTCGACGACTTCTTCATCCTTGGTGGCGCAGAGGAGTAAACCGATGGATGGATTTTCATGGGCCTTGCGGTGATCGCGGTCGAGGGCTTCGAGGTAGAAGTTGAGCTTGCCGAGGTCTTCTGGTCGGAATGCGCGGACTTTGAGTTCGATGGCAATGAGGCAATTCAGGCCGCGATGAAAAAAGAGCAAATCGAGGGCAAAATCTTGTCCGCCGACCTGGAGGGGATGCTCGGAACCGATGAAGCAGAAATCGCGGCCCAACTCAGTGATGAAGCGGCCCAGATTCCGCAGCAGGCTGCGGTGGAGGTCGGCTTCGTCGTGTTCGGCAGGAAGACCGAGAAATTCAAGCGAGTAGATGTCTTTGAAAAAATCTGCTGCCTGCGGGTGCAATTCTCTCAACACGGTTGAGAGTTTTGGCGGGTGGAGAAGGCTGCGCTCGAAAAGTGCGGCGTCCATCTGGCGGGCGACTTCGCGGACTTGCCAGTGGTTGCGGCTGGCCATCTTAAGATAAAACTCGCGCTCCTCTGGCCGCTTTGAGCGGCTAAGGATATGAAGATTGGAGGACCAGGGTAATTCTCTCAACAGCGGTGAGAGAATTGGCTGGTCACGGTAGGTCTCAAAAAATTGGCGCATCCTCCAGATGTTTTGAGGAGAAAACCCCCTGATGCCGGGTTGCCTTTTCTGAACAAAAGCGGCGAGCGATAGCACGGTGCCTTTGCCCCAGCCTTCGCTTTGAATTTTAGACGAGATGTATTTGCCAACGTTCCAGTAAAGATCAATCAGGGTGGTATTAACCGCTTTAACTGCCTGCAAACGAGACTGCTCGATCAGGTCAACGATTTCTTCGAAAGCTCTCTGGTGAGAGGCTGTTGCCCTTTTGGTGATGGAGGATGTCTTTTTCATGCTGCGGCAAGCCCCGAGGTCTGCGCGCGGATGGGGCCGACGCGAAAGCCCCGTCCACCGACAGAGTAGCCAAGCCCGGATTTTCCGATGTTCACGCGGAACGGGCCAAGGTTGACGGATTTTCGGTAGTAAAAGCCCATGGCGTCAGAATTCGTCCAACCCCGAGAGGCGGCATTCGATTTCGTCGGCCACTTCGGCGACGCATTGGATGATGCTCAAGAACGCCTTGGCCTCGGCGAACGCAAAGGCGGTCATGCTGAAAACAGCGAAGTGCTTCGAGGCATCCTCGTTCAGGTGGATGGACCACCCGCCGTGGATCAGCTCGGAGTTTTGGCGCAGAAGAAAGTTTGTCGTGCGGGCGTCGAAAGGGCCGTCGGACTCCAAGGCTGCGGAGGAAATCTCGCGGAGTTCGAGACCCATGAAGTCGTCGGTTTTGGATCGGATGAAAACCGATTGGGATCGCCCGTTCTCAAGTTGTAATAAAACCTCGAATCGCCCGGTAACTGGATGGCAGTGGTAGGGAATATCGAGTTCATCGAGCGCGAAACGATAGCTCAGTTCCAAAATCGGGTTCGCTTCTTTCATTCAAAATTCAGAATTTAAAATTTCCTCATGGAGTTATGGATTTTCAGGGGCTACAGGATTTACAGAATTAACAGGATTAGTGGGACGGGGGGCAGGAAGAGATTCAGATTTCAGATTTCAGAGTTCAGGGTGCTGAAACAGCATCGCCTCCAGGTCTTTTGCCTCGGGTCATTTTTCTTTCCTCGGGCGTGGGGCTCGGGTGGGCTCGGGCAGAAACTCGACGACTTTCCCATCTTTCCATACCACCATCGGAACGCCCATGAGTCGGTGCTTCTCGGCTGCTTTTTCCACGGCCCTCTTCATGACTTTGGAGATTTCCTGAATGCGTTGATGGGCGGTTTTCATGGCAGATTGAGATGCGGTGAGATTTTCCGGAATGTGCCGGGGTTTTCGATTTGGACGCCGACGGTCGTTTTCGAAAAAACAGGCGTCGGAGGGCAAGTGGATGCGTCGAAGAGGAAGAGCTCGTCTGTGATCGCAAAATAAGCGGGAAGATTCTCCAGCGAACGCTTGAACCTACGGCGGATGTCGATTGAGGGAACATGGTGCCCTCCGAGCTTCACTCGTCCTTTGACGCGGGCGATGGCGACCTTGGGCGATGGCAGCCAGAGGTAATAAAGCGCTACGCGGAAGCCCCCTTTTTTTAATTTCGCCAAAGTGGAGAGGTAACCTCGACCAGAGAGTGTGGATTCGAAGCCGAAGGTTTTTTTAGCCAGGCCAAATTCCTTGATGCGCTCCAAAACCAGACGCCCGGCCCGAAGCGCGCTGCGAGTGGGATCCAAGGGCGACAAACCGGCCGCGATGAGATCCGCATTAACAAACTCAGTGCACTTTGCCAAAGCTGGCAGGTGCTCCAGAGCGAAGGTGGATTTGCCCGCGCCGTTGGGTCCGGCGATCAAATGGCAAACGGGTGAGTGCGGTGTTGGTTTCATTGTCCGAATCCAAAGAAAATCAAACTGTTTTTATCGTAGAATTACAGCGGAACCAAGACGAATGCCAAATGGCCTCGGGCGTTCATGATTTTTTCTCCGCCTCATAGTTCCCAAGCACCTCACCGAGGACAACGGTGTAGTTGAGGTTTCCGTGGTCGAGATCGACATCAGGCAGAAAATCCTCGTCCAGCGACCCCAGAAGCGCAGGCACATCGGATTCCTTCCATCCCGCGTCCTTCAGCAGAATCACTGTGCCAGCCACGGTGCCGCTGGCGAGGTAATGGAGATCAACTGCGGCAACATCCTTGCCCCCGCGCTGGGCTAGAAAGCGCTCGGATGAGGCCGTGCGGAGTGTGCGTTTCCAAGAGATCATTTTTTTGGCAGAATCGGAGCGTAGCGGAGAAAGACTGCTGAAAGCAGTCCGTGGGGTGAGCGGAAGCGAGTCAATTAACAGGATTAGCAGGACTCGGGCAGGAAGGGACTCAGGCGGTGCATTCCTGCAGGAGAACATGGGCTGGGATTCCCAGGCCGTTGTGAAGCGATCGGATCATGCCGAGGCTGAGTGGGCGTTTGTGATTGAGGACTTCTGAGACGCGGTTTTTTCCGGGGAAGTATTTTGCGAGGTCTTTTTGTCGCAGACCCTCTTGCTCCATGCGGAAGCGGATGGCTTCGATGGGATCTGGAAAGTCGATGGGGTGGTGCTCCTGCTCATAGCGCTCGACCAGCAACGACCAGAGTTCGAGTTCCTCTTCTTGTTTGGAACCGGGATTGGCATCCATAAGCGACTCCACCTTGGCCAAGGCGGCGCTATACTCGGCTTCGGTTTTAAGGATTTTTGGTTTCATAATTTCAGATGGTTGTGGCATCGATTTTGTCATACTGTGCGTGGGTTCCGACAAAACGGATGAAGACGATGCTTCTGTTGTAGTGGATTTTAACAATGAGACGGAAGGTGTTGCCTTTAATGTCGAAGACAATGCGATTTCCGGGAAGTATGTCGGCGCTTTGGTATTGTTTTTTGATGTCTTGCGGTCCGCGCCAATGCGCTGCTTCGGCTTCATGGAACCAGGCTTCAAGCGGAACTTTGGCAGCGGAGTGCTTTTCATAAAAATCTCGAAGTGTTTTGCGTGCGATGACTCTCATTTCAAGATCGAGGTGTTCGGTGTAAATGGCAAGAAAAAAGTTCCCAAAACGGGAACTTTTGTAAGATTAGAAAAATCCCTGCGATAAATGCGGGATTCGACGCGCCCAGCCGGCCTAATTCCGCGAGGCTTTGCGGGAGCTGTGGGATTTCAGAAAGTCGTAGCCCTTGAGCGCTTGCTCGGTAGAGGACTTCGGCCGATTCAAAATCGAAGCCACCGTGGCTTTCCGGGCCGGATTTTTCGGCTTGGGAACGGTGATATCGTAGAGCGGCTTCGATAGGATTGGCGGCATACTTACCTTCCTTCCTAAACCGGAAGGCATGGGCCATCAATTCGTCCGCTGATGGAATCTCAGGTTGCATCTAGGTTGGTTCAAGCGGGGAAGAGCCATCGACTGACGGCGAGTGTGGTAGGGATGGCAGCCAGAAGCACGAGGCAACCAGCACCGGATTTGCGATAGCCGATGCCTGTGCCGGGGATGCTGAATGATGTGTATTTGCCCTCGGGAGGTGGTGCCAACACGAAAGCCCCGTCCACCGACAGAATAGCCCACGCCAGACTTGCTCAGATTCACTCTGAACGGGCCGAGGTTAACGGATTTTCGGTAGTAGAAGCCCATGGCGTCAGAATTCGTCCAACCCCGAGAGGCGGCATTCCATTTCGTCGGCCACTTCGGCGACGCATTGGATGATGCTGGAGAGCGGATCGGGTTCCAATGAGGCGAGCCCCGACATACTGAAAACCGCGAAGTGCTTCGAAGAATCCTCGTTCAGGTGGATGGACCACCCACCGTGGATCATCTCGGAGTTTTGGCGCAGAAGAAAGTTTGTCGTGCGGGCGTCGAAAGGGCCGTCGGACTCCAAGGCTGCGGAGGAAATCTCGCGGAGTTCGAGACCCATGAAGTCGTCGGTTTTGGAACGGATGAAAACCGATTGGGATCGCCCGTTCTCAAGTTGCAATAAAACCTCGAATCGCCCAGTAACTGGATGGCAGTGGTAGGGAATATCGAGTTCATCGAGCGCCTTTAAGACGCGTGGATCAGGGACAGCAGGCTCAGAATCGGTCACGTCGCTGCTATCGGAAGATTCAAAGATCATGAGAGGAAACAATGAGATAGATTTCAGCTTTTTTGGGCATACGGGGCAATGTCAATTCGGTTAATTTGAAGACCCTCATATGCGCATTTTTCTAACCCCATGCTACCTAAGAGCGGCTTGGATTTGGGGAGATGCGAGGAGTTGGGAGAGGACGGTTCCTGTTTTGGAAAGAACGCTTTGGTTTGCATGGAATGCGGGGAGGAAGGCGTTGCCTCCGAGATCGGCGGTTTCTTTTTGGCGGGCGCTGGCCAGCAACTTGCCTTTGGAGTCGTAGACTTCCATCACGAAGGCGTAGTCGAGTTCGGTGCGGATGAGTGTGTCGCTGTTGAAGCTTTCGATACGGATGAGGATTTGGCGGTCGGTTCCTGTGCCTCGGAGCGCGGCGAGGGCGGAGGGGACATCGGGGAGGGAAATCGGTGGAGCGAGCTTGCGATCGGCTCCAAAGGCACGTGTGACAAGTTCGGCGACTTCCAAGGCGAGAGGAGCTTTGGTGGCGGTTTTGACGCGGTAGGGAACACCGAATCCACTGCGCGTCACCCCAATAAGCTCGGGGCTGATGTCACCTTGACGAAGAGTTGCACGTTCATCGATGCAGGCCACGGCGACGGAGGAGGGACCGGATGGGGCGGTGACCTTTGTCTTGCGGAGGTCGTATTTATTCCACATCGCGCAGCTGGTGAGCGTAATGGTGGCGGCGATGAAGAGGAGGGCTCGGATGGTTGGTTTCATGGTTCGATTTTTTGTGTTGGGTTGGATTTGAGTGGGGTTATTGAACTGCGTAAAGGATGGATGCGACGGGTGGGTTCATTGTCTCTGCGAGCGGTCAGGCGTGGGAGGTAAGCTGGGCGGGACGGATGGGATGGGTTTTTCTGCACGGGGAGTCATCAGTGGCAGAAGCAGTTGGCTGTCGGCCCACGGGTCGTCCTCATGATCCTCCTTGGATTTAAAGTGGAGAGTCCTCGGGGCTGCATCGGGGTTTGCGAATAGCGAGATTTCCCATCCGTCGCGGGAAATGCTAGTGCGCCCGACTCGGATGCCGTGTGGCGTGACCTCGATCTCGATGGTGGCGGACTGCTTCGCATCCAAATGGTAGGTCTGGAGAAGTTTCTTCAACTTCGAATGCCGGAGAAAGCAGACGCCGGGTTGTCCCACGGAAGCCTCACAACCAGCTTCGGTGTCTCCGCAGGCGAGTGAAACACTACCCGGCAAGGCCTCGATACGCAGAAGCGCGTGAGCGGGATGGCAAACAACGCGCAGCAGACGGATAAACGGGACGCGTGGAACGTGGAATCTCACGATCAATCAAAGAAGGTGCCAGGATTCATCCGGCTGGGGGGATACCATCTGATGCCGTGCTCGTTTTTGAGGATTTCTTCCATTCGGCCCCACACATCATGGCAACGGCCCATGCCCTGGATGTGGGATTATTTTTCGGCCCGGCACTCGACTTCTCGCACGATGGGCTTGATGCGGGGGTTGTCCTCAATGGGGTCGTAGAGTTCCGCATGCGGGTCGCGAAGTCGCTGGAGGGTTTTGGCTTTTTCGATCCGGCGTAGCAACTCGGGATCGCGGATGGGATTTCCGTAGACGTCGGTGTCCATGGCGGAGTCAAAAATGAAACTCGCTCTGTCTTACAAAGCCTTTGCTGCTGGGCTTCCGGTGCTGGATACGGCAAATCGCCGATTCGATGATGTGTAGGATTTTGGTGATCATGTCACCCGAAACGCTACAATCACTGGTAGGACATCTACGGGGGGAGTAGATTTTTTAGAGAAGTTTTTTCGGCGCGCGTTGGGCCGCAGGATTCCCGAAGCGGGGGATCAGAAATAAAACTCGATTCCCTGCTCGCGGAAGGCGGCTTTTTGGTCGCCGAGGTATTTGTCGCCGAGTTTCTCAAATCCGCCGGTAGCCCTGAAATCACGGAGGAACGAATTAATCCTCTCACGCAAGTCTTGATCTTCCAAGCGGAGGCCGATCGCCCATTGTTCCTTCTGAATCGGGGTGAGCAGAGCGCGTGTTTTATCGGCCTGCTCAAGGGCATTTTTCCAAATGCTCATCTGGTCGTAGAGGAAGGCATCCGCCTTGCCCTGCATGACCTCCATCACGGCGGAGGACTCTTTTTCGAGACCCAGGATTTTTGCCTGTTTGATATTCGCACGGGCCCAGACCTCGCCGGTCGTGCCCTGCCGCACGGCAATAGTCCGTCCGGTTTGATCCAGATCGGCGACTCCCTGCACGGTTGAGTCCTTCGACACCAGCAAGGCGAGACCTGTCGAAAGGTAGGGGTCTGAAAAAGCGATCGATCCCCGCCGCTCGGGTGTATCGGTCATCGAAGAAATGATGCAGTCGATCTTGCCAGTTTTGAGCGAGGGAATGAGACCCGTGAACGGGATGTTCTCGACTCTCACCGGACGTCCCAGCGAGCGCCCGAGTGCCTGGGCGAGATCCACGCTCACCCCGGTGGGCTTACCGGCCGGATCGATGGTCTCGAAGGGCGGGTAGGAGAGATCCATCCCCACCACCAATTCATTTGAATCCCGGCCGGCTCCGCAGCCGATCAAAAATAAAACGAGAGCCGTGAGGGCAAGAAGACCGACGAGTCGTCGGATCACGGCTTGGCGACGCCTTCGATTTTTTGGCCCGCCTTGCTGATCCCCTCGCCTACTTTGTAGACAGCGGTATCGACGGCCGCACCGGCACGTTGAGCAGGTCCACCGGGTCCGGAGCAACCAAAACAACCAAGTAAGACAACGCTGGAAAAAACAAGGGCGATTGCGGTTTTCATCATTTGCATAAAGCATCGCCCAACGCTGCGATTCAAGCTGGAAAAAAGAACCGCCCTTGCTGCGAAAGGAGGGAAAATGAAGATCCCCTAAAAAGTTACAGCCCGTCGCAGCGACTGCTACGACGGGCTGTTGTTCCCCCCAGAACGCTTTCACTGTAGCAACACGCCGCGATCACACCATCTTTTTTTTCAGATTTTTTTTCACCCCTCGAATAATCACACCTTGAACACCCCTCCCCGCATCACTCGGAGCTGGCTTTTTAGAACCTCCGCTTGCTCTCGGCTCAAAAATATGAAAGCTTCACCGCCCTGTTAAATTAAGCCGGCATAGCTCAGTGGTAGAGCAGCGGTTTTGTAAACCGCTGGTCGTCGGTTCGAATCCGACTGCCGGCTCCCCCCCTTCTCCTTATTCTCAGCCTTTCTCCCCTTGCGGTGATGATCAACAGCGACGATTCAGGCCCACAAGCGTCGGTCGAGTGTTCTGTATTGGATCGCCTCGCCGATGTGGTCGGAGGTGATGGATGCGCTCTCGGCGAGGTCGGCGATAGTGCGGGCGACTTTGAGGATGCGGTCGTAGGCTCGGGCGCTAAGGTGGAGGTCTTCCATGGCATGGCGGAGCATCTCGGTGGAGGCCTCATCGAGCGTGCAGAATTTTTTGATCTGGCTGTGTGACATCCGGGCGTTGGCGGAGGTTTTGGATCCGCCGTTGAATCGTGATTTTTGTATCTCACGGGCTTGAAGCACCCGCTCGCGAATGGCCGAGGAGGATTCCGCGCCGGCATTGCTGGAGAGTTCCTTGAACGCCACGGCAGGAGCTTCGACATGGATGTCGATGCGGTCGAGCAACGGGCCTGAAATCCTGGCGCGGTAGCGCTCGACCTGCACAGGCGAGCAACGGCATTCGCGCTGGGGATCCCCAAAATACCCGCACGGGCAGGGATTCATCGCCGCCACGAGCACAAAGTCGGCGGGGAATGTCATCGTTCCCGCCGCACGCGAGATGGTCACCCGACCGTCTTCGAGAGGCTGGCGCATTACCTCCAGGGTGCTGCGTTTGAACTCCGGCAATTCATCGAGAAAAAGCACTCCGTTGTGAGCGATGCTCACTTCGCCGGGGGTCGGGTTTGTGGATCCGCCCAGCAGCCCGGCGTCGCTGATCGTGTGGTGGGGAGAGCGAAAGGGCCGTTGCGCAACAAACGAATGCTCTTCGCCGAGGAGCCCGCAAATGCTGTGGATCTTGGTCGTCTCGATGGCCTCATCGAGCTGCATGGGTGGCAATATGGTGGGAATGCGTTTGGCGAGCATACTTTTGCCGGATCCCGGAGGCCCGATGAGGAGGAGGTTGTGCCCACCGGCCATGGCGACTTCGATGGCGCGTTTCACTTGGTGCTGGCCTTTCACTTGGGAAAAATCGACATCACTGGCGCAACCCGCCGCGAGACGGCCGGCGGCGTTTTCCGTGACGGGAACGAGATCGATTTTGCGCGATAGGAACTCGTAGGCCTCGCGGAGATTTTTTACGCCATAGACTTCGATACCCTCGACAATGGCGGCCTCGGGGGCGTTCGCAGCGGGCAGGATGACGGCCTTCTTCCCTCGATTGCGGGCCTCGACAGCGATCGGCAGAGCGCCCTTCACGGGGCGGATCTCGCCCGTCAGCGCCAGCTCGCCGACAACATAGCAGCGCTCGAGGCGCGGGAGGTCCGCGCGCTCGGCGGCAGCGATCATGCCTACGGCTATCGGCAGGTCAAAACTCGGGCCTTCTTTTTTGATATCAGCAGGAGCGAGATTGATGGTGGTTCGCTCGCGCGGCCAGCGGAATGCACTGTTGCCGATGGCGGTGGTCACGCGATCCTTGCTCTCGCGCACGGCGGCATCGGGCAGCCCCACCACGATCACGGATGGCGTGCCTCCCCCGGTATTCACTTCCACCTCGACCTCGGTCGCCTCAACACCCTGCAAAGCAGCGGAAAATACGCGCGTAAGCATGCGCAGACCCTAGCAGAGACGTTGGCGAGTTTGGCAAGCAGGGATTGCTAGTTTCAATATGCCGACCGGCTTGCTAGCTTGCCGCTCATGCAGAATCCCTACGAGTCGCCGCAAATCGTCGATGATTATCTTTTCTTTCACTACGCGACTCTAGAGGAAACATGTGGCGACCTGCCCGTGCCCCAAGAAGCATGGGGATTTCCCGTGCGCTTTGTGCATGAATTGCTCGACACCTCAAAGCCTCTTGAATCGGCACTAGACGTTGGTTGTGCGGTCGGCGCCTCGTCGTTCGAATTGGCACGACACGCCGCGCACGTGGTGGGCGTTGATTTTTCAAAGGCCTTCATCGACTCGGCTATTGCTCTCAAAGCCAATGCACGATTGCAGGCATCCGTCCCCGCCGAGGGAAAAAAACGCCAGCACTTCAGCGCGTGTATTCCACAGGATATCGATCGTGGACGCGTGACCTTTGAGACCGGCGACGCGATGGCTTTGAGGGCTGATCTCGGCTGCTTTGATGTCGTCCTTGCCGCGAACCTCCTGTGCAGGTTGCCGGACCCCTTGCAATTTTTGGATCGCCTGCCCGCTCTGGTGCGAACCGGTGGACAACTCCTGCTGGCTACTCCATTTTCCTGGCTCCCGGAATACACTCCCGTGGAAAAGTGGCTTGGAGGCCGGCCAGACGCCCCCTCCTCAATTGAAATCCTGAAGCAAAAGCTGAGTTCCCATTTTATAATGGAACTCGAAACCAACATCCCATTTCTCATCCGTGAACACTCCCGAAAATTCCAATATGGCATCTCCCTCGGCACCCGCTGGCGCAGGCGTTGACTGGGAAGCTCGATACACAGCCGGCGATACTCCATGGGACAAAGGCACCGCGCATCCGGGCCTCATTCGCTGGCTGGCTGGTCACAGCTTAACCGGACGCATCCTCGTGCCCGGCTGTGGCTCGGGGCATGACGTGCGGGCGATTGCGGCGAGCGGCAATGCGGAGGTGCTGGGCTTCGACATTGCGCCCTCAGCGCTTGATCTGGCAAAAAAGTTCCCGCCGTCAGGTTACGAAAAATACATTCTCGGTGATTTTCTTGCAGGCGAGGCGACGGCCCACGGGCCATTCGATGCGATTTTCGAGCACACGTGTTTTTGCGCCATCCATCCATCGCGCAGAACGGATTACGTCCGCGCCGCTTCCGCTGCGCTGAAGCCGGGAGGGTTGTTCCTTGCGGTGTTCTTTCGCAATCCGGAGAACCCCGATCCCCACTCCCCGCCATTTGCCTGCGGGATGGACGAGGTGGACTCGCTTTTTGGCGGAGACTTCACATTGATGGATTCTAGCGAACCGCTGGACACCTACCCCGAGCGCATCGGGCGTGAGGTGCTGCGAGTTTATCGGAAAAAATAATGCCCACGCTTTTCCCGCAACAACACGGCCCCGCATACCCATGACGCTTCACGAACTCACGCACCTCGCCTCCTCGGCTCGCTCGCTTGGCCGCGATGAAATCCAAGCCGCCTGCGATCTTCTTCTCGATGAAAAAATCTCCATCGAAGAGCGGGCCAACTTTCTCGCCGCCCTCCATGCGCGGGGCGAAACGCCGGATGAGGTGGCCACCTTCGTGGAAATATTGCTAACCCGAGCCGTGCCGGTGCCTTTTTCAGGCGCTGCCAGCATCGACGTTTGCGGCACGGGCGGAGACAAGGCGGGTTTTTTCAATATCTCGACGACGGTGATGTTTGTCGTCGCTGGAGCGGGGGCGCGCGTGATCAAGCATGGCAACAGAGGAATCACCTCGAAATCCGGCGGGGCGGATGTGCTGGAAGCTCTCGGCATGAAGATCGACCTGACGCCAGAGGCAGTCGCCACCGCACTCGAGGCAGCCGGTTGCTGTTTTTTGTTTGCTCCGGCATACCATCCTGCGTTTCGCGCCGTGGTGCCGGTGCGCAAGCTCCTCGCCGAACGCGGCAGCGCCAGCATTTTCAATATCATCGGTCCCTTGCTGAATCCCGCGCGGCCCGAGTTTCAACTTGCCGGAGTCTATGACCGCACCCTGCTGCCGACCTACGCCGGGAGTTTCAAAAAACTCGGTCGCAAACGTGCCTGGGCCGTCCATGGAACCGGACCAAACGGCCTCGTTGTCGATGAGCTGTCGCCCTTTGGAACCTCCAAAGTAATCGCCTGCGATGCAGGCGAGTTGAGCGAGTTTGAAATCGACCCGGCGGATTTTGGCATGCGGGACATGCGCCCCGCCGATTTGATCGGTGGCAACGCGGATGAAAACGCCTCCATTATCCTCTCGATCCTGGAAGGCAAAAACCAAGGTTCCCAACGCCTCGCGGTGCAGCTCAATGCGGCCGCCGCACTCGTGGTGTCAGGCAAGGCTACCGACATGCAGACCGCTTGGAATCTGGCCGGGGCGAGCATCGACGAAGGCCGCGCTTGGAATGCCCTTGCCAACTTGCGTGCGGCTTCAAAATGAATTAACGCGCAATTGACGAGACTGGCTTGGGGGTAGCTTGGGGATGGCTTTGGGATTGCCCCGCCTCTGCCCGTTCTTCATTGTATCGCGACTCAACATGTTCCAGTCGTTCCTCTCGATATTTTTATCTTTCGCGATCTGGCTACCCGTTTGCCTCGGCCAGATCTCGGCGCCCGATGCGGAGGACGTGAAGAACATGGCGATCGAGCAAGTTCTCGCCGATTTCGAGGCAAAAAAATACAAAGAGGCGCTCGAGAAGCTGCATACCCTGCAAAAGACCTACCCCGACGACCCTCTCATTTTTAATCTCATTGGGTCCGTCCAGATTAAGAAGAAAGACTATGCCGCCGCCTGGACATCTTTTCGCGAGGCACTCAAGAATCAGCCCGGCTTCTTCCCAGCGGAATACAACCTCGGAGAGATTCTCTTTCTTGAAAAAAAATATGCCGAGGCCCGTGAGCACTTCCAAGCCATGCGCGCCAGTGATACGCGACACGAGCTTCTGCAATTCAAGGTCTTCCTGTGCGACCTCCAGAGCGGCGAAAAGGATCGTGCTCGCCGTGTGATGAATGCCATCAAATATCCCGGCGACTCCCCCGCGTGGTATTACGCCAAGGCCGCTTGGGAATACAAACAAGGCAATTTAAAAAAGGCCCGAGAATACGTGCTCGGAGCAAAATACATTTTCGGCGACAAGACCGCCCTCTTCGACGAGACCTTCGAAACTCTCAACTTCAAACTTTAATAACCCCCACAACTCTTCGCTATGTCCGATCATCCACAACACCATAAACCTGCTCTGCGTCCGCTCCGCCCGTTGCGCTCTCGCTCCAGCGGTGAAAAAAAACTCAACCCGAACGACTCGCTCCTGCATTCCAAAGCCCGAGTGCTCGTGACCGGCGCGGGAGGCTTCATCGGTAGCGCCCTTGTCCATGCCCTGAACCAGCGCGGCATCACGCAGATCATCGTCACCGACGCCCTCGGGGTGGATGAAAAATGGCGCAATCTTTTGCCGTTGGCTTTTGAGGACTATGTGCCCGCCGACGAGTTTCTAGAAAGCGTCGAGGAGGATCCTGACCATTTCGGCCGCTTCGCAGCCGTCTTCCACCTGGGAGCGTGTTCGTCCACCACCGTCACCGATGCGGACTTCGTGCTTCGCAATAACTACGCCTACACAAAGTCCCTCTGCCGTTGGGCGCTTTTCTCCGGTGCGCGCTTCGTCTACGCCTCCTCAGCAGCGACGTATGGCGACGGCACCGCCGGCATGGATGACAAAACCACGGACATCTCGCGTTTCCGTCCGCTCAATCTCTACGGTTACTCGAAGCACCTCTTCGATCTTTACGCGCATCGCGAGGAGATCCTCGAAGACATCGTCGGCATTAAATACTTCAACGTTTTTGGGCCCAACGAATATCACAAAGGCGACATGCGCAGCCTCGTCTGCAAGGCATTTGATGAAATCCAAAACACCGGACGCATCCGCCTTTTCAAAAGCTACAAGCCGGAATACCCCGATGGCGGACAGATGCGCGATTTCATCTACGTGAAGGACGCGGTGGAAATGACCCTTCAGCTCGCCGAAAACGAAGATGCTGCCGGCCTCTACAACCTCGGCTCCGGTGTCGCACGCACTTGGGTGGACCTGGCCAATGCCCTCTTCACCGCCCTTGGCAAAGAACCCAACATCGAGTTTATCGACATGCCCGAGAGCATCCGCCACCAGTATCAATACTACACATGCGCGGACATCTCCAAGCTACGCGCCGCCGGTTACACCAAGCCCACCACCACGCTCGAGGACGCAGTGCGCGACTATGCCCTCAACTACCTCCTGCCGGGAAAGCGCCTTGGCGAGTAACAGCACACCACCAACGCCTCCCCCAGTCCGTTACGCCTGCCAGCGGTGCACGAACTGCTGCCGCTGGCCGGGGTTTGTGAAGCTCACCGATGGCGACATCTCGGACATTGCCGCATTTCTCGGCATGGAAGAGCACGACTTTATCCAGCAATACACCCGCCTTCGCCCGCTCCGTGACGGTCTTGCGCTCATCGACCAACCCGACGAGGCCTGCATCTTTCTCGACGGACGAGATTGCAGCATCCAGCCCGTCAAGCCCGTCCAGTGCCGGGGATTTCCAAACGCGTGGAACTTCCCAGGCTGGCGCGACGTCTGCGAAGCAATTGAGATTCCGGATTGATTTTTACAATGTGGCCAGTGATGGAGTGCCGCGCTGGCGGGAAAGCATACGAAGTGCGTCCTGCCAATTGCCTCACTGGAACACCACCTCTGCCGACTTCACCTGCAGCAGCGTGTCGCCGGATGCGAAAAGCGGTCGACTGCATGCCTCGAAATAAACCGGCATCTCTTTCTGAAGCGGCAAGATTTCCAAACTCAATTCCCCCGTAGCCACCTCGGGCGCATAGCGTTTGAGCCCGATTTCAAATGTCGATCCATTGTAAAAATGATCATTCAAGAGGCGTCCGTTGAGCCTCAGCCTCGCCATATCGCCGACATAGTGGATGCGTAGGAGCGGATTCGCACTCAGATCCAGCTCCGGAGGCAATTTCACCTTCCACACCGCCGCTGATTGGAAGTCCTGATTTCTCGGCGATGTTGGGATGCTCTCATTGATCAACTTCGATCGCCAATCCCTCGGCTGCCCAGCTTCCTGTATGATTTCCAAGGCCACCACATGCGACTTCAACTCTGGTTTTTTGTCGAACACCAACTTCCCGTCGAGATCCGCAGGCTTGCCTGCCAACTCGAGAGAATCGGCTTCATTAAGCAAAATCACCTTCAGTTTCCGACCGTCTTTTCCTTCGAGACAAAAGGCAGGCTCTCGACCCGGTATCACACTCGAAAACACAACCGATTTTCGCATCGGGGCACCCGCAAGAGTCTTTGCATCGAAGACAAATTCGGCAGGCATCCCGGCTATCTCAGCAAACACCACACACATGCCCTCGGAGTCCGCATATCGCATCACCGGCTGCGCTGTGGCATAGTTGAGCGTTATCCCTTGCAACTCCATGTTGAATGGCCAAAAGAAAAAAGAGTCCGCAGGCACGGTCACGGGATTTTTCGGAAGGGTAAGTGAACCGCCTGGCAGATTGAGCCGGAGCTGGGTGTTTAGCTTTGCAGGCATTTTGCTCAACCGCTGGTAATTGTTCACAAATACAAATCCGCTGTTGTTATTGCTGCGCACACTCCAGCGCAAGTGGTCGGGATTAAGGAATAGATTATCCTCCTTATCGGGGAATGATGCAGGCATCTGCGCGAGATCACTCCCGAAGTCCGAGAGGAAAAAATGCATCCGTCGAAGCCATTTATAGTGAGGTCTGATCTGCCCGTATTGGCCAATCGGGGCTTGGAAATCATAAGACTTCACATTCGTGTCAAACACATCGCCGATCTCATGCGACTTATTCAGCGGCGACCGCTTGCCATCCGGATTTTCCCCTCCGTGATACATGTAGTAGCCCACCCCCACGCATCCGCTGCCGATCTGGCACAAGGCCAACGATGCCACATCACGGGGGTCCAACTTGCTGCGGCGATGATACGAGACAAACATGCCGCCACCGGTCTCCGCTGTGAGGAAAGGATATTGAACCCTGCTGCTCTCATCCTCCGTCCCTCGCACCGTATTCACATCACTCGCAATCGTCTCGTCGATGCGGTGACGTCGGAATGAGAAATTGTAGGCAAGGCCATCAAAGATATCGAAATTTCCCTCCCAAGCGGCTTCGGGATATGCCCCGTAGAAGGGAATCATCTCACCTAAAGGCAACGGACTTTCCATTCTGGGCCATCCCGTCTTCGTATAAATCGGGACATCCATACCCGACTCGATGGCAATTTTTTTGAGGGATAGCAGGTAGTCGGCAGGCCCGGAGTATTCGTTGTCCAACTGGATCCCGATCACTGGGCCCCCATCCTTCCACAACAAGCCCTGCATTTGCTCGCCGATCTTGGAATAAAGTCGCTGCACGGCCGCCAAATATTCCGGATGCTCGGGCCTCAATCCCCAGCGCTTCGGCGGCTCCCATTTATCGCTGTGTTGAACCCAATCGGGAAATCCCCCATAGCGCACCTCCCCGTTGCACCAGGGCCCGCAGCGGACGAATGCCAGCAACCCCACCTCCTTGCAGACTTGTAGAAATTGCCGCAAATCTTTTTGTCCCGTCCACTCCCACTCTCCCTCGATCTCCTCGTGGTGATTCCAGAAGACATACGTCGTCACGATCTTAATGCCGCCAGCTTTCATCTTCGCCAGCGCCTCCCGCCACTCCTCGTGCGGATACCGGGAAAAGTGAAACTCACCCATCACCGGAAACCAGGGTTTCCCGTTGAAAAGAAGGCTCTGGCTGTTCACCGAGATTTCATCGCCGGAGACGCTACGCGCCTTGCCCAGCTTGAAATAGCCTTCCAACGGAAGGCTTGCCGACTCGATCGTTACAGAATGCGGCGCGATCTGCTCCGGTCCGTTCACCGTCACCGTCGCCAAGACACCAGCGAGAGAGAGGGATTTAAAAATGGCTGTTTGCATAAAATAGGGCTTTCGTGTCGGCCGCGAATTGCGAACACGCCACCTAATATGACTCGCCGTAAGGACTGAAAACCGGCGCGCCTGCGTGACCACACCGCTGCCGTGAGTTGATTAAGGAGAAATTTTTCTCGAGGTGTAAAAACTGCGACTCTGAAAAAAAGGTTGGTTTGACTTATAGCAAAGCACAAGCCGTGCCACACACAAGTGTGCCTCATCATAAAGTCAAAGGGGTCAGCCCTTACTTTTTGACATTTTTGATCCTGCGGACCAGCCTCTCCACCTCTGGACGCTCCCCCGCCTCGGAGCAATAGCGACTAACCCGGCCGGGGGCTCCCATTTGCAGATGCCGTGCAATCCATTCATTTCCAACGATCGTCCGCTGCTTGACTACCGTTGCAATCGCAATTTTGCGGGGGTCTCCCTTTGGTATTTTTGCGAGATCTTCAGCACACAACCCGACGGCTTTCAGTCCCACCGCGATCAAACTCTCCGCTTCTTGCTCGTTGTGAGCCACTCGGATTTCGCGAACAGGTTTCTTCACCTCGCCGCCCACCATCTCCAACATCCGCTGACGAAATTCCTCCGAACCGAAGCACCAACCCCGGCGCAATGCCTTGAGCATCCCTTCATCAGATGTATCGCCGCCTTTTCGTTCACTAGTTGCATATCTCTCCATCGCTTCGCGATAGCCCCGGCGGCCACGGGCATTGTCCTTTTCGCCCCACTGCTCCAGCACCCACTCCGCATGCAAGCAAACCGGTCGCTTGCGTGGATCGCCGATCAAAAAGGGAAAGCTGCTCCACCGGTAATCCGCCAACATCTGTTCCTCCCCAAGCATCCCGGCACGCACGGGATTCAGATGGATGTAATCGCTGACTGTCCGGAAATACATCTCATCCTCTCCATCAACGAGAACCGCCTTGTAGCGTCCTTGGAACAAATGCCCGCGAAGGCGGTGCCGCGCATTGTGACGGATCGTGTAAACACCCTGCAACCATCTCATCCCGGCACATAGATTCGCTTCGGGGGTCTCCAGCAGAAGATGGTAGTGGTTACCCATGAGAGCATAGGAATGCACCCGCCATCCAGTCCTCCCACAGGCCTCTCCCAATGTGCGCAAAAACAGCAAACAATCGTCCTCGGAATGAAAGATCCGTTCCTGACGGTCGCCTCGATCCATTACATGATAAATGGCTCCTGCATACTCGATTCTCGCTCTCCGTGGCATGGCAAACGCATGCCGTATCTTGCCGCAAATGTCAATATGTAAGGGCTGACCCCTTTGGTGGTGGCGGGTTGATCCGTGGGGGTAGAAGATGAGGGCGCCTTGGGTGGCTAGCGGACGACTTCGTCCATGGGCTTGATGGAGCCGTCGGGGTAGCAGATGAGGGCTCCTTGGCCGTGCATGTTGCCGATTTCGATGAGCCAGGGTTGGGTGGACCAGCGGTAGGGGGTGGCTGGGTGCTTGTCGAACATCGTGGGAGTGTAGTGGACTTTGGGGCGGCCGTCTTTGCTCTTGTTGGTGACGAGGCGTTTGATGGTGGGGCACATCCATGTAGATTCCTCCGCACCGTAAGGCTTCAGCTCGGCGATCCACCAATCTTCGTAGGCGTTTTCGTTGTTGCCGAGTTGGTCGACCGGCTCTTGGGGCCAATGGCCTTTGTCCTGCACATAGGCGGAGAGACTGACCTGCAAGGAACGCATGTTTGCCATGCACTTGCCTGCCTCGGCGCGCATAGGGAGACGGTCACCAACAGCAAAAAATAGAGAGGCCAAAACACCAAGAATGGCAACAACTGCCAATATTTCGAGCAAGGTTAGGCCGGATATGGCTTGATTGGGTGCTTCGAGGCAATTCACGTGCTGGATCGAACGCAATTTAGTTTGATGTCGTAATGCCGTTTGAACTGATTGTGGATGCGGAGGTGCTGGTGCGAACACCTCGAAATTTAAATGAAAGACGATCGATAGTGCCACCACTGTTTGTCCATGCTACATTAGTAGATTCTATCGGGCCGAAGAATGTTGATCCATTGGTTGTTGTAAAAGCCTCACGTGAGATTGCGGTAAGCTCGTTTGTAGAAGGAGGAGTAGGAAGAAGTTCGCCTGTTCCATTAAAAGCTCCAGAAGGCGATTTCAAATTAAGCTGTCCTCGAAAATTACCTGCTGCAGCGTTGGCTCCACTAAAAAAATACATTGGCAGCGTTATAACTCCATTAGAGTCAAGTTGCATCCCAGAGGATTCACTATCTAAAATACCATCTATACTAGAAGTATTTATAGCAGCTTCCACATTTCCTCTCATAACTTGTCCATTAATAAAAAAAATCCAGTTGTTCTGACGAGCGTTTGCCGTTTGACTTCCTCCCGAATAAGCAAACCGAAAAATCCCCGTGACATTTTCGGCACGAGCAGTCGCTTGGTAGGTGCCATCTACCCCGGATACCAAAGGAGAGCCACTGCGGAACGGCCCTGGTCCAAACATATTGCCAGCATTTGCGGCCAATGGAGATAGAGCGAGAGCGCTGGCGAGGAGGAGAAGTGTTTTCATGAGGTGAAAGCTTGTTTGTGTTTAGAAGGTTGGCCCATGGAAGGAAAGATTTTTTATTGGCCAAGGTCAGCGATGCGTTGATCAAGATTCTCTCGGACGAAGCGGATTCGTTTTTTTGAGAGGAGGAACAACACCGCACCAAGCGCCAGCAACGCAGGCATCCAGAGCCAGAAAGATATTTGCCATAGGTTCAAGGCCTTCGTCTCAATACGGAAGTGGCCTGGTGTGGGCGGCCCTACAAGCCCTTTGGAATCGATGCCGCGCAGGCGAATATTCCAAAATGTGCCCGGTGCCAGTTTGCGAAAGTGCGCGGTGGCGGTGTCGCCGGAGATTTGGATCTCAATGGACTTCCACAGCTCCCATTGCTCGACAACACGGCCATCGGGTCCCGGCTTGATCACCCGACGCTCGATAATGAAATCCTTCGTATTTGGTGAAGTAAGCTTCCAGTAGATGGTCACACTGTGCGAGGTGGATTCTTTAAGGAAGCACTCCTCAACAGGGGGAATCGCGGCAATAGGAAGGGGGGCAGATACGGAAGCAGGTTGGGGTTTGGGAGTTTCGGGTATTCCAAGCACCTTCTCCACGGGTTGGGCGGGGCGGGCTGCGGCTCGCACATTGATTTCGGCGATGGTGGCGTTGTTGGAATAAATAGGGAGCGGGAAGTTGAACGTGCCGCTTTTTTGCAAGGTCGAAGAAATCTCGAAGCTGGTTTGACTGCCAGGCGGCACGATAAACACCGACGGGTCCGGACGAACGATAAGAGCGCTGGGCACCTCGATGCGAAGCTCGGCAGGAAGCCCTCCAGAATTTGTCACAACAAGCGGTGCGGAGGCTGTTTCTCCCAGAGCGAACTCTCCGAGATCCAGTATGGTAGCAGGGGAAATGGTTATATTCGCAGGTGCGGGATGAAGGGTGAGAGGAAATTCCGATTGCTGGTTGCCATAGCAGAATGCGATAGTCTCCCGCAAAGCGAAGGATGGCGTTGTATCTGTCCGCAGGTCCACCGGCACGTCCACAGTCTGCCCGGGAGGAATCGAAACGCTGGAGGGCGCATCGATGGATGCCGGCCACTCAAAATCCAGAGATCGCTCGCGGTCGGAGTGATTTGTGAACGGGATCGACGCGGGCAGGGCGGCACGCATCGCTGAAGTAATCGTGAGTCCCTGCGCTGGGTGGGCAATGGATTCACGGGCGAAGCCTGTAAGGGAAATGGTAGGTAAGTCGACATCCTGGACGCTGGATTTGACGACAAACCGGCCTTGGAATTTGCCTGATGATTGCGGCTCAAAGAACACCTCCACCCCGACATCGCCTCCACCGGGAATAGTGACTTGGCTTGTCCCATCTATGCGCCATGGCCCCTCTGCATGCAAAGAGACTGTGGCAGCCTCCCCACCGCGATTTCGAAAGATCAAATGCGCTGTGGTGATATCCCCGAGATAAGCATCGCCAAAGTCGAGCTGTCGCTTGAATTCAAGCTCGGCGGGACGCCGAAGCAACTGGATGTCGACACGCGCTTGGGCTGAGACCGGTGAGTCCATGGACTTTGCCGCAAAGGTAAATGAATCGCTCCCTGGAGTGATACCGGGATTGGGAGTATAATCGACTACTGCGGATTTCGGTCCAGTCCGCCGGATCTCCCCAAGGCGCCCATGGCGTGGTTTTTTACGAATAAAAAACTCCACTGGCTCGTTCACACGCCCTGAAAGATGCAGGGCGATTGCCTGAGGGACATCGAGAAAAACCCGCGCAAACGAAGGCTCTGCCTTGGGCGGAACGATCATGATCTCCTCCGCCCCTTTCTTGGGTGCGGCACCCAGTGGAAGAACGAAGCCGCAAAAGAAAAAAACAGCCGTGCAGTGCAAAAGACTGCTGCGAATGATCGACTTGATACCAAAATCCCTTGGAAGTTGAACTTCAGGGCGATGTCTTGTGGGGCGGATGTCCCGCCTGCCATCGAACGATTTCCTTCCGCAGGCGGGACGCCCGCGCCACTTTCGAAACGTCCAAAAGCGAACTTCTTTTGGTATTAGCACAAGATTTTTAACTTCTAGAAGGTCGCCCAATGGCCTTTTGCGCTTTCTGTGTCGTCTGTGGTCGAGTTTATTCCGCGCCATCACAAATTTAGCGTCTCCCCGATGGCGGGGAGGAGGAGGCGGAGGTGGTTTTTTTGGAACTCTTCTTGGGCGGCCTCGGGCTTGATTTCGATGGGGGGGAAGGTGTTGTAGTGGACGCCGATGGTGATGGGGGCTCCGCAGAAGCGGGCGGCTTGGGCGGCATCCGAAGCACCCATCGTAAAAGTATCTCCGATAGGGAGGATGGCGAAGCGGAGCTTGAACTGCTCGGCGATGAGCTTCATGTCGAGCGTGAGGGCGGTGTCGCCTGCGTAGTAGAAAGCGCCCTCGGCGGTGTCGATGACAAAGCCGGCGGGATTGCCACCGTAGGTGCCGTCGGGAAGGCCGCTGGAGTGGATGGCATTGACCATCTTGGCACGTCCGCAAGGCAGTTTCACCCAGCCACCGTGGTTCATGGCGACCGTATTGCCCGCGCCTTGCTTGCCGAGCCACTCGGCGATCTCCCAGTTGGCAACGACTGTGGCACCGGTTTGCTTGGCCATGGCGACGGCATCGGCGATGTGATCCACATGGCCGTGGGAAATCAAAATGACATCCGCTTCGATGCTTTTTACATCGATCTTGGAGGCAAGTGGATTGGGGGTGATGAAGGGATCGAAGAGAAGGCGTGCGCCGCTGCATTCGACAAGAAAGCAGGAGTGGCCGAAGTAAGTGAATTTCATAGCGGCTTTAGAAAAACATACCTCGCCGATGCTTGCCAAATGAAATGCGGCATCGCTCATTCTGGGGGATTAACCGCGAATCCAGCGGGATTAACCACAGAGTTCACAGAGAACACAGAGGATGTTTGAATTACAGCCCAATCATGAAGCGAGCGGGTGAGAGCGGCATCACTCGTAGCGGAGGGCGGAGATGGGATCGAGACGGGAGGCTTTGAGCGCTGGATAAATCCCCGAGATGAGACCTGCGGCGAGGGCGAAGGCGACACTGAACAGGATTCCACCAGCAGAGAGCACAGGCACGTTCTCATTTGGCGATATGAGGATGAGGATCTCAATGAGGCCAAGAGAGGCGGCGATGCCAAGCATCCCGCCAATCAGCGAGATGAGCATGGTTTCGACGAGAATTTGCCAGAAAATGTCCCGCTGGCGCGCGCCCACAGCGAGGCGAATGCCGATTTCGCGGACGCGCTCGGAGATACTGGCGAGCATGATATTCATTATTCCGATGCCGCCAACAATGAGACTGATTGCAGAGATAAGGCCGCCACTGAGCCTAGCTGCGCGAACGCTGGCCTCCACCCTATCAAACCAATCCTCGCGCGTCTCGAGATCAAAGTCATCCACGCCGCGATGGGTGGCATCGAGGACAGTGCGCACTTGTTCCAGTGCCGCCTGGAAGTGATTAAGATCCCCCACCCTCACGGTGAGGGTGTCGAGGCGGATCGAGTCGACCGAATCCTCAGGAAAAGCCCCCGAGCGCAACTCGTGGAACATGGTGGTGAAAGGGATAAGAACGGATTGGTTTTTCGGTTTGAAGGGATCCCAGCGCCTAGAGGGGATACGCACTCCGGCCCGGCGCGCGAGCTTATCCTCGTCGCGCTCGTAGCGTTGCAACACTCCCACAATCTCGAATGGCGACCCATCGATGAGCAGGGTTCTGCCAATGATATCCGCCGCCTTGCTATCGGGATAGAGATCCTTT
Organism: Terrimicrobiaceae bacterium; assembly: GCA_044352905.1. Taxonomy (GTDB): domain Bacteria; phylum Verrucomicrobiota; class Verrucomicrobiia; order Chthoniobacterales; family Terrimicrobiaceae; genus UBA967. Next base: position 84,314 of record JBILCY010000009.1, read on the forward strand.
GCGACCGTGTTGCCTATAACGACGACGCGCTTGCCGCGCTCGAGATCGAGCGGAGTAAGGAATCGACCAACCGCGAGCTCGTGTATGCCAATAACGAAATGGTCGGGATAGACGCCACGAACTACGCGCCGCTCGGAGTCTCCACCATCCTCGCGCGCAACGGCGGTGTTGAAATTGATCTCGGGGGAGACATGGGAAATCAGGTTGGCCGCGTTGCGAATCGCCAATGCGTCACGCAGGGTGCGACCGGGCGAGAGGTTGGCAAAATCGAAGAGGAGGGTCGAAGGCTCGGCGTTGACAATGCTGACCAGCTCCAAACCGCCCATCTGCTGCATGAATGTGCGGGTGCCTTGCTCGATGCCACGGGTGAGCGCCATGGTGGCGATGAGGCTGCTCACGCCAAGAACGATACCAAGCATGGAGAGGAAGCTGCGGAATTTGTGCGCGGCGATTTCCCGGATGCCGATCTGGAAGGCGACAAGAATGCTCATGGACTTTTTTCCCCCACGATGCGGCCGTCGCGAATCTCGATAACGCGCCGCGAGCGGGCGGCAATCTCGGGATCATGCGTGACGAGGATAATGGTTTTTCCGGCGGCATTGAGATCTTCAAACATGCCGAGGATCAGCTTGCCGGTTTCGGAGTCGAGGTTGCCCGTGGGTTCATCGCCGAAAACAATGCGGGGATTGTTCACGAGGGCGCGGGCAATGGCGACGCGCTGGCACTGGCCACCGCTGAGCTGCGTGGGGCGATTCGAGAGGCGCTCGCCCAGCCCGACATCCGTCGCAACCCGGATTGCACGCTTCCGGCGTTCCGCTGGAGAGACACCGGCATAGATCAGGGGAATCTCGACATTGGCGACAACATCAAGCTTGGAGAGAAGATTGAATGCCTGGAAAACAAAACCGATCTCGCGGTTGCGCATACGGGCGAGATCATCGGACGAGGCATGGGTGAGATTATGACCGCAAATCTCCATGCGGCCGCTCGTGGGCGTGTCGAGGCAGCCCAGCAGGTGCATGAGGGTGGTTTTGCCGCTACCGCTGGGGCCGATGATGGAAACAAACTCCCCTTCATCAATGCGCAGGCTTACTCCATTGAGAGCACGGATCTCCTGCTCGCCTACGCGATAGATTTTCGTGACATCCTCAAGGATAATGAGGCTCACGGTTTAGCGGAACTTGCGTCAGCCACCATGAGGGGCTCGACCGTGAAGACCTCCTCACCCTCGGCGAGGCCGGAGGTGATCTCGACAAGTGATGAATCGGATAGCCCGACTTCCACAATGCGGCGCTCGGGCTTTCCTCCATTTTTTACATAAACAACCTTTTTTCCTTTGTCGTCGAAGACGGCGGTGAGTGGCACGGCGATGACATTCTCCGCCTTGCCGAGAGGCACAGACATGCTCACGGAGACTCCTGGCTTGAGTGCATGGGTATTGCCATTGATTCGTGCCGTGAGCGCAAATCCCTTGATGTTATTTTTTACGGTGGCGAGGGGCGCAACGAAGGAAATGATGGCTTTGACCGGATCGGAGCCCGTGTGCGTGGAGGAAATATCGACTTCCTGGCCGAGCTGGATCTTGGGGAGGTCGAGCTGGTTCACGTGGGTGTTGATGAGCAGTTGGGAGAGGTCGGCAAAGGTCATAAGACTGGTGCCAGAATTCACGCTGGCGGCAGCGACAACGACCTGACCTTCGCTGATGAGGACGTCGAGAATCGTGCCATCGGCAGGTGAGAGGATGCGTGTCTTTGAAATACGGTCATCGACGAGCTGGCGGCGGCGAAGTGAACGCTCGAGATTATTTTCGGCGATTTTGTGGTCGGACTCGAGGTTGACGAACTCCTCACGGCTGAGAAGTCGCCGGTCGTAGAGCCGCTTGGCCCGCTCGAAATTTCCCCGCATTTTATCAAGGAGGAGTTGAGAGCCCTCGATGTCGGCATCGGTGCCAGAGCGTTCGATGCGGAGGTCCGTGTCGTCTATTGTCACGAGCGGGTCGCCCTTCTTTACCTTCTGACCAGCGGAGACGTGGATGGTCTTCACCTTCCCTCCGGTCTCGGGCTTGATATCGACTTGAAAAGCAGGGGCAACCTCTCCGGAAAGCCGCAGCACGGGGTTGATATCGGCACGGGTCGCTGCGGCACTGGGCAGGGAGGCAGCTGAATTATCGGTGCGTCTGGCAAAGGGAAGCAGGTCGAGCCAATAGGCGGCACCGGCGAGTAGCAATAGGAGGGCGAAAATGTATTTAGTCACAAGGCTTGGAAGCTAATTCAAAATCACTGCTCGATCAAAATCGCAGCAGCGGCGGTATTGCCATGAAGGGCGATAAGCCCACGCACAGGAGCGATTTCGCCATTGCAAAAAAATCCTGCGCAGGGCTTGTCGCCGACGGCCTCGAGGAGACTGCTGGCATCACGGTGTTTAGTGCCAAAAAATTTCTCACCGCGTCCGAGGCAGGAAAAAAGCAGTGAGCCGAAGGCACGGTCGCGTTTGTCACTGATCGCCTCGAAGGCCCGCTCGAGATCGGCGAGTGCCACTTCCCGGTCGCAAATCTGGTATTGCAGGGTCTGCCCGACACGGGGAATCCCGGCGATGACCACCGCCCCCGAGTTCGGGTCTGCTCCAAGAATGTTTTTGATAAGAAAATCGCCGGATTGGAAGTCTTCCAAATATTCCGACCCTGCGAGGCCGGCGAAGAGATTGCCTCGCGCGTGGGACTTTTCGCTGTCGGTTAGGGATTCGAAGGCAGTTTCCAGCACACGGTAGGCATCTTGGCCACCGAGGGCGTAGATGACGTTGTGATCCGCACGCGTCACGGTGAGCGGCTCACCGATCGGACGGCATCCTTGGCTGAGCACTGGCAGGATGCCCATATTCCCGCAAATCGGGACGGCCACGGCATCGACGGATTTTCCATTGATAAAAACCATCGTATCCTCCTGCCCCCCGCCACTTGCCAGGCCACCGACGGTATGGATGCCAGGAAACGAGGCATTCCAGTGCTCGAGCCAATCCTCGATCGGGAACGAAAACGGATTCGCCATGGCTATCCAGGCATTTGGTTTCTTGCTCTTCCAAGGGGAATTGATGGGAAGCGTTCCAGATTCATCCAAAGCGACCGGCTCGCCTGTGTGCCCATGGATTGCCAGAATTGAAAAGCCCGAGGTGCCCTCAAACTCCTGGGCACCCTCGATGCGGCCGCCGGCCGTGCAACCAACCACATCCACGATGTGGCCGTCCACGCGCATGGTCTCGCAAAACTCCTCGATGTGGGGGGTGTAATTTGCGCTTAAAAAGGCAAAGGCAATACCTGCCGCACCCCCCAGCCTTTCGCGAATGCTCTTTGCCGCCTCAACCACGGTCCCGTTTTTATAGGGACCGGCGACCTCGATACTGGCTGCCTTGAATGCTGACATGCACCCATCATTGCCAACCGGAAAACCGAGTCAATCACAGCGGAGCGTGGCCTAGTCGGAATCGAGTTGGGAAAGGATTTTGAAGGCGCGCTTGACATCGCTCACGCGAATGATGAGGAGGCCTTTACGGGCAGCGGGCATCGAGGCGAGGTAGGCATACTCGATATTGATTTTCGCCTTGGCGAGCATGGAGGCGATCCGCGAGAGGCTGCCCGGACGGTTGTCGTTTTCCACCATGATGACTTCGCTCTCGAGAACGAGGGTGCCATGGGACTCGAGCAAGGCAATCGCGCGGCTGGTGTCGCTCACCACCATTCTCACCACCGCATGGTCCACCGTATCGGAAACGGTAAGGCCGTAGATGTTGATCTTGTCCTCTGCCAAGGCATCACAGACTTCAACGAGGGTGCCGGGGCGGTTTGCGATGAAGATGGCAAGTTGCTCAACGACGCGGACGGTTTTCATGTGCGCGAGTATGACTGCGGTGTGATGCCGACGTCGATTGGAAAAAGGCGAAGCTTGCCAGCAGTCACTCGCGGGACGATGGATGAACCATGCGAAAAAGAAAAAAACAAGGCGCTGGATCCCCCCAGCGGCCTGAAGCGCCTAAATCGCCTAATGCCGGAAATGCAAAACCTTCCCGCAAAAGAAACCGGCGCCGTCCAACAAATCAAAAACGCGCCGACCAACGTCCGGCAAGGCAAGGCCAGCAAACTGGCCGCCCGGCACCCCGTGAGCAGTCGAACAAACTCCGCGCATCCGTCTTGCGCCTGATCGCACAACGTCCCCTCGATGCAGGCGGGATCGCCAGCGCCCTGGATCTTCCGCCCGATTGGAAAGGCAGGCTCCAGCATTTGCTCAAGGAACTGGAACTGGACGGGGACATCGCCCGCATTCGCAAGGACCGCTACATCATCCCAAAGGAGGCGGATCTTTTTACCGGCGTGATCCAGTTTCACGCCAACGGTTCCGCCCACATCCTCAACGAAAAACAGGGCGAAGCCGACCTGTATGTGCGCTCCGAGAATTCGTTTACTGCCATCCACGGCGACCGCGTGGTGGCACGGATCATGCCTCAAGGCGAAGCTCCAGTATTTGGCGGTGGAGGTGCCGACAGAAACCGCCGGGAAGGGCGCGTGATCCGCATCCTCACGCGAGCCAACGAAACAATCGTCGGCACACTCCAGCGGTCGAAAAACTTTTACTACGTGGTCGCGGACGACCCACGGTTCGTCCACAGCCTGTATGTCGTGCCGCCGACTCCTCCGCTTGCAGCCAAAGTCGGCGACAAAGTGGTTGCCAAGATCGATTCCTGGCCCTCACGAAATGTTAACCCCGAGGGACATTTGATTGAAATCCTCGGGCCTGCGGACAAGCCCGGCGTGGACATGCTCTCGATCATCCGCAAGCACCGCCTGCCTGTGGAGTTTCCCGAGGAGGTCTTGCGGGATGCGTCACACGTGAAGCCTGAGGTCGATCCCCACGAAGCCGAGCGGCGGGAAGATTTACGGGGCAGCTTCGTATTCACGATCGATCCCGACGATGCCAAGGATTTCGACGACGCGATCAACATCGAGAAGATTTCCGGCGGGTGGAGGGTAGGCATCCACATCGCCGACGTCTCGCACTACGTGAGACCGAAGTCCGCACTCGACCGCGAGGCCTACTCGCGCGGGAACAGCGTGTATCTTGCAGACCGGGTGATCCCCATGCTGCCCGAGGCCCTCAGCAACGGCATCTGCAGCCTCAAGCCCGCAGTAGACCGGTTGGCATTTTCCGTGTTTGCTGAGATCAGCACGGGAGGAAAAATAATAAGCACCCGGTTTGCCAAGACCGTGATCCGCAGCGCGGCACGGCTGACCTACCGCGAGGCATTCGCCATTTTGGAAAAGCCGCCAAAAGCAGGCACCGTCTCCGAGCACGTCCACACGGCATGGGCCCTCTCGTCGATGTTGCGCAAGAAACGATTCGCTGCCGGATCGCTCGACTTGGACTTTCCCGAAATCAAGGTGTGGCTGGATGGTGACGGTCGACCTGTGCGGCTCGAGCGGGTGGAAAACGACATCTCGCACCAACTCATCGAAGAACTCATGCTGCTCGCCAACGAACTCGTGGCAAGGGAACTCAAGCACCGCAAGCAGCCGAGTGTGTATCGCATCCACGAGAAGCCCGATCCGGAGAAACTGCTCGAGTTCCGTGAATTCGCCCTCGCCCAAGGCCTGCATCCCGGCGACCTCACGAACCGTGGCGAACTCCAAAAACTTCTCGCCGCGATCAAAAACAAGCCCTTTGGCCCGGCGGTGAAGATCGCCTTACTGAAGAGCCTCAAGCGGGCCCGCTATTTCCCGGAACCTCTCGGCCATTACGGACTTTCAAAACCCGACTACACCCACTTCACGAGTCCCATCCGGCGCTACAGCGATCTGATCGTTCATCGCTCACTCGAGCGCCAACTCGGACTCACCAAGTCCGGCCCGGACTCGACCGCGCTGGCGGCGGTCTCGGAACACATCTCCACCACCGAGCGGACCGCCGCCGATGCGGAGAGGGAATCCGTTCGCCTTAAGAAACTCGAGTTCTTCCAACTCCAGGTCACTTCAGAAAAACGGCAGAAGTTCCGCGCTGTGATCATGGATGCCCGCAACTTCGGGCTCTTCGTCGAACTTCCCGAGTTTCTTATTAGTGGCCTGGTGCACATCTCCGCGCTGGAGGGTGATTTTTTTACCCATGATGCCTCGCGCTGCCGCCTTGTCGGTCGCCGCACGAAGAAGGTCTATCAAGTCGGAGACCAGATTGAAGTTGCCGTGGATCGGGTGGATATGTTCAAGCAGCAGGTCGACTTCAAGCCGGCGTGATGCCATCAGGCAGCCTGCTCAAGCAGCGATTTTTTCCGGTCGGTCCACAGGACGGAAGCGGAAACGCGCGTGGTATTTTCCACCATTGTGCTTGCGGCAGCACTTGATGCAGGCGGCGGATTGGCGCAGGGGCTTCACACGGGCAAGGATCGCGGAGCACTCGGGGCAGGCGTAGAAAAATTTTCTCGCGATGCGACGGCGCTTGAAGGGCAACTCGTGGCAGCGCGATTCGTTCGGGATTCCGAGGTCGGCGCATGCCTGACGCCATTCCGCCCCGTGGGCATCGATGCGGCGGCGGCCGGCACGGTGCTTGGCAAGGATGTGGGCCAGCTCATGGCGAAGCGTGCGCTGGACTTCAGCGGCGGAAACCTCGACGAGCTTGGGATTGAGAACGACGGTGCGGTCTCGCCAGTAGGCTATGCCTGCCGTGGTGCGGAGAGCGGGATTCCAATAGACACGTGCTTGGAGCTGGCGACAGCCGGCAGCCTTGAGAAGCTGGTTGGCAAAGTCCTCGAGCAAGGGATCGTGGCGAAGGCGGGAGTTTCGCCTAGGTTGTTGCAAGTCGTCCGGTGTGGAACGAACACGGCGCATGACAGAGCGACCAAAATCAAGGAGCAGTTGCCGGTATTTCATGCGGCAAGGGCGGGCTGAAGCCGCAGCACACGGGCGATGGCGGCAGCGGTGTGATCGATATCGGCGGCGGTCGTGCCGTGGCCCATGGAAAAGCGAACAGTCGCAAGTGCGGTGCGTGGCTCGACTCCCATGGCGATAAGAACATGCGAGGGCTGGATCGAACCCACCATGCAGGCGCTGCCACTGGAGACGCAGACCCCCTCCAGATCGAGACCCATCAGCAGCGACTCTCCATCCGCGCCAGGGAAGCTGACGTTGAGAGTATTCGCCAAGGAGCGGGCAGGATCTCCGTTGCGAATCGCTGCCGGGCAGAGGGCACTGATACTTTCCCAGAGGCGTTCGCGGAGAGGCTGGAGGCGCTCCAAATCGATCTGACCGCGTGAAGATGCCAGCTCGGCGGCGGCGGCCATACCCGCGATGGCGGCGACATTTTCAGTGCCAGCTCGGCGGGAGTTCTCATGCGATCCGCCATGCGATGTTCGTGCGAGGGCAATGCCCGCGCTGAGATAGAGTGCGCCAACGCCTTTGGGGCCATAAAATTTATGGGCGGCGATCGAGAGGGCCGATAGGCCGGGAAGTCGGATATCGAGAGGAATTTTCCCGAACGTCTGCACGGCATCGGTGTGGAAAAAGACGCCGCTTTCCTTGCACACGGCAGCAATCTCGGCGAGGGGCTGAATGGCGCCCGTCTCGTTGTTTGCATGCATCACGGAAACAACGGTCGTATCCTTGCGAATCATCCGCGCAAGAAATGAGGGATCGACGAGGCCGGTGTGATCGACCGGCAAAATGGTGACATCGAATCCCTCGTGGTGCTGCAAATGCTCGGCGGCGTGGAGAACCGCATGGTGCTCGATCGCAGAGACAATGATGTGCTTTCCCCGAACGGCATGGGCGCGGGCGATACCAATCAGCCCGAGATTGCACGACTCGGTGCCGCCACTGGTGAAAATAATCTCGTGCGGTTTGGCACCAAGCACAGCGGCCAAGCGGTCGCGTGAATCATCCACTGCGGCCCGTGCGCGGCGTCCTGCCGAATGGATCGAAGAAGGATTCCCGTAGTCACCTTCGAGATACGGCAGCATCGCGTCCCTCGCCTCGGGGGCGAGTGGCGTGGTGGCATTGTAATCGAGGTAAACCATGGAAAATCCGGAGTCTTTTCTTAATTCTTCTCTAAAATACGCAGTTGTTTCTCCTCGTAAACCACGAGCGAGCCGGGCGGCACACTTTGCATGAGGAAAACGTTGGCGCCAATGGTGCTACCGCTGCCGATCAGCGTCTCACCACCCAGAATCGTGGAGTTCGGGTAGATAGTCACGTTGTCTCCCACCTCGGGGTGGCGTTTACCGCCTTTGACAATCTTGCCTTGCTCATCACGCGCAAAGCTACGGGCACCAAGGGTTACTCCATGGTAAAGCTTGACCCTGCTGCCGATGCGACATGTCTCTCCAATGACGACACCAGTGCCGTGATCGATAAAAAAATACGGCCCGATCTCAGCCCCGGGGTGGATGTCGATGCCGGTGCGGATGTGAGCCCATTCGGTCATCATACGCGGTAATAGCGGGACTCGGGCGAGATATAAAAGATGAGCGCAGCGCTGCACGGCAATGGCTTCCAGAAATGGATAGGAAAGAATAATCTCCTCATCGCTGAGCGCCGCCGGATCCCCCTCGTAAGCCGCGGCAATGTCCGTGCGCAGGACTTCGCGGATCTGCGGTATGGCATCGAGAAATGTAAAAACCGTGCTGCGCGCCGTTTCGTCGGGACAAGCAGGATCATGGACGCAGAGGCTTTTGTGGACTTGATCCTCGAGGAGTTCCGAGATGGCACCTAGTCGCTGGGCGGTGATGGAAGCGAGTTCGTTTTTGTGAATTGGCTTCTCATCGTGAAAGCCGGGAAACAAAAGCTGGAGTAACTGCTCGCAGAGGACGTCGAGGGCTCGCTTGGAAGGAAGGTTGTGCCGGTCGGCATTGTTGAGTCCGCCGACCTCTTCGTAGGAGTCGAGGATCTTTGCGGCGATGGCGGATAACCGGCTATGCATGGCGCGGAGATTACGCGGCGCCGGGTGATTTTGTCGAGGATGGGCTGGGAAATTAGGCTTCGCCGACCTCGCCAGGCAAGGCTCCCGCCCCGGCACGGCAAAGATAGCCGGCAGCCGTGTGGGAGGTTTGGGATTCGTAGGATTTTTTAACCTCAACAAGAACGGATTCAGAGGCTTCTGACTCGACGAGTGCCACAATGGCTCCACCGAAACCACCGCCCGTGAGGCGGGCACCAAGACAGCCCTTTTGCTTTGTTGCAAGATTCACGAGGAGATCAAGTTCCGGTATGCTATTCTCGAAATTTTCCATCGAGCTGCGGTGGGAGGCTGTCATTAGCCTGCCAAGGATGGCTTCATCGCCGCGCTTGAGGGCATCGATGGCTTCGAAAACGCGTTCATTTTCTCCCACCACGTGACGCGCTCGGCGTTTGACGAGATCGGGCAAGTCGGCTGCCTCGAGCTGGGCCGAGGTGACGTCACGCAGAGCGGATACCCCCATTCGCTTGGCGGCTTCAAAGCACTGTTCGCGTCGCTCGTTGTATTCACCGCCGGTGAGCGCGTGTTTGACCCCGGAGTTGATAATGAGAATGCCGAGATGCGACGGGAATGGAATCGCACGGACGGTTTCGCTGCGGCAGTCGAGATAAACGAGGTGGTCTTTCTCTCCGAAAACTGAAGAGGCTTGATCGAGCAGGCCGCAATTCACACCGACGAATTCATTTTCCGCGCGGCGGCAAAGCTTCGCGAGATCCATGCGGGTAAGCGGAAAGGGATAGAGTCGCGTGAGCAAGACGGCGGTGGCCACCTCCAGCGCAGCGGAACTGGAAAGCCCCGCGCCAGAGGGCAGAGTCGACTCGAAGTGGGCCTCGAAGCCGCCGGTCTCGGCACCGGCACGGGCAAGCATCTCGGCAACACCGAGCGGATAATCGATCCACTTGCCGGTGCGTTGAAGTCCGGGACTGCGGGAGATTTTTTCGATGCCTTCGATTCCCGCGCTTGCGAGATGGATTTCATTCGACTCGAGACGACGGCCGGTGGCCGTGATACCAAGCTGCAGAGCGGCTGAGAGGACGACACCGGCATTGTAGTCGGTGTGGTTGCCTAGAATTTCAACCCGACCGGGAGCGAAGCATTTCATATAAGACATACACCCCATCATTCCGATGGGCTTGACGCTTGCCAAGCATGCTTTACGTGTCAGGATATTGCAGGAAATACTTATCATGAACGCAACACAGGAAAACAACATTGTCTCGAAGAAATTGGGTAGCAGTTCGGATCACGCCAAAAAGGCATTGGATGTGGCAACCGACGCAGGTCGAACCGTCGGGGAGACCATCAAAAACCAAACGAAAATTGCAGTGGATGCTGGCAAAGAGCACCTGAGCGCCGCCGCCAAAGACCTCGGAGAGGCCGCCAGCGCCACTTACACCGACCTGCGCGATCAGGCAAAATCGAAGGCCGATGAGTTCAAGGGTCGTGCACAGGATTGGATCGGCGATGCGTCCTCGTGTGCTGAAAGCTATCAATCCGAAGCCGAAGCCTACATTCGCGAAAAACCCCTTCGCGCTGTCGGCATTGCCTTGGGCGTTGGCTTCATCCTAGGCATCATCCTGCGCCGCTAAGGTCCTTTGGAAACCAAGGACACGCTGGATCCGGCGGGTTCCCTCGCACGTCAGGCACAGGGAACTCCGCGTGGTTTGTTTGCCGAGCTTCTGAGCTTGATCGGCTCGATCGGGCGGTATTTCCAAGCGCTCACCGCCCTAGTCGGAGAGGAGTCCCGAGAGGCGCTGGCATTGGGCTTGCGGCTGGCCGTCATGTTGGCTGCGGCGCTGTTTTTTGCTGCTTTCGGGTATGTGCTGCTGGTGATCGCAATCGCATTCTTTGCGGCCCATTTTCTTGGAATATCCTGGTTGTGGATCCTTGGAGGATTCACCCTCCTGCATCTTCTCATCGCTTTCATTTGCGCGAAGCATGTCAAAGACCACAGTCGAACCCGTCTCTTTGAATCCACCCGCCGGGAAATCGCCCGCGACCTAGAAAATCTCGGCAAACGTTCGAACCCATGAGCGCGAAAAATCAACTGCTCGATGAATTGCGCCGTAGTCGTGCGGCCATCTCCCGCGATGTTTCCTCCGTGGGCGAGGAACTCAATGTGATCGGTAAAATCCAACGTTCGGTGAAGTCCCGTCCCCTCGCCTGGCTGGGTGGAGCCGCCGCTATCGGGTATATGCTCGCCGGACCGAAAACGCGTGTGGTCGCAGCAAAAAAAACATCGGGCAAAGAAGCCGCAAAAGATTCCAAGGCCAAGACCGGGCGCTTCGGGGGCATGGGCTGGATCGGCACCATTTTCGCACTGCTCAAGCTTGTTCTCCCCGTGGCACAACCAGCACTTTCGGCCTATGCAACACGCCGAATGGCCGAATTTGCCGAAAAAATTTCACGCTAGTTTTTATGCATGATCCACGTTGCGAGCGTCTCGCAGAAGTCCTTACCCGCCACTCCACCAAGCTGAAATCCGGAGAAAAAGTCCTCATCGACATCTTCGATGCGCCGGACGAGATAGCCGTCTCCCTCATCCGCTCCGTGCGGGCTTGCCGTGCAATTCCCTTTGTGCAGTTCCACCACGCACGCGTGTCTCGAGAGATAGCTCTTGGCGCAGAGGAAGCCCATCTCGATATCGCCAGCGCGACCGAACTCGCGCGTATGAAGAAGATGGATGCCTACATCGCCGTGCGTGGCAGCCACAACATCACCGAAATGAGCGATGTGCCGGATGAAAAAATGCGTCTCATCGCCGGAGCCATGCGACCGGTGATGGATTGGCGCATTAATAAAACTAAATGGGTGGTGCTCCGGTGGCCCACTCCCGCCATGGCTCAGCAGGCACAGATGAGCACGGCGGCATTTGAGGATTTTTACTTCAAGGTTTGCACACTCGACTACGGACGGATGACACCGGGCATGGCGGCATTAAAAAAACTCATGGACCATACGGACAAGGTTCATATCAAAGGGCCCGGCACCGACCTCCGCTTCTCCATCAAAAACATCGGCTCGGTGACCTGCGGTGGGGACCGCAACATTCCAGACGGCGAGGTTTTTTCCTGTCCGGTGAAGAAAAGCGTGGAGGGTCATGTGACCTTCAATGTTCCCAGCATTTATCAAGGCACGGCCTTCGACAACGTGCGCTTGGAGTTCTCCGAGGGCCGCATCACAAACGCCTCGGCAAACAACACCGCAGCCCTCAACCGCATCTTGGACAGCGACGAGGGGGCTCGCTATATCGGGGAATTCTCCCTGGGCTTCAACCCACACATCCTCCATCCGATGCGGGATATCCTTTTTGATGAGAAGATCGCGGGTTCTTTCCACTTCACCCCCGGCCAAGCCTACAAAACCGCAGGCAATGGAAACACCAGCCGTATCCATTGGGACATGGTCTGCATTCAGCGACCGGACTATGGGGGTGGCGAGGTGTGGTTTGATGGAAAACTCATCCGCAAGAATGGAATCTTCACCTTGCCGGCGTTGAAAAAGCTCAACCCCGACCATCTCCTCTCAAAGCGCAAATAAAGCCTCTTTTCACGTGATCGGTAATTTTTGGGCGGATGAATAATCTGTTGCTCCATGTCCAATGCTTCCGTTAGCGTGCCGCCAGTTCATCTATGGAACAAACCCTCTCCCTGCGCGAACTCCAAATCGAGCGCAAACATTTCATCATCGAGCTTCGCCAAAACGACCGCGGCCGCTTCCTCAAAATCACCGAGGAGGCCCATGGACGACGCAACTCTGTGATCATTCCGAGCACTGGCTTGGATGAATTCGAGGCCCTGCTTGACGAGGTTCTCACCGAGGGAGAAGAGATCGAGTAGCCGCGGCAATGCTGGCAAAGAAAGGGGCAGCACAGGAAAATGAATATTCTCGTCACGGGCGGCTGCGGCTTCATCGGCAGCAACTTTATTCGGCAGCGACTCACGGAAAGTGAAATCGCCTCCCCACTGGGCAAACTCGTCAATCTCGACCTGCTAACCTATGCGGGAAACCCTGCAAATCTCGCCGATCTCGCCTCCGATCCCAGATACATTTTTCAGCAAGGCGACATCGGCGATGAGGCACTGGTGGCACAACTTCTTGAGGAGCACGCGATCGACGCCATTCTCAACTTTGCCGCCGAATCCCACGTGGACCGCTCGATCGACTCACCCGAGCCATTTATTCAAACAAACGTCACCGGCACGCTCCGCCTCCTCAATGCCGCCCGTCGGCATTGGCACTCGCTTTCCGACGATCGGCGGGGGAACTTCCGCTTCCTTCATGTGTCCACCGACGAGGTGTATGGAACGCTTGCTCCGGATGATCCCGCTTTCACCGAGAGCACACCGTTCGCGCCAAACAGCCCCTACGCCGCATCGAAGGCGGCCAGCGACCACCTCGTGCGCGCTTTCCAGCACACTTACGGCCTCCCCTCACTCACCACGAACTGCTCAAACAACTACGGCCCCTACCATTTCCCTGAAAAACTCATCCCGCTGATGATTCTCAACGCCCTCGACGGGAAGCCCCTCCCCGTCTATGGCGACGGCCAACAAATCCGCGATTGGTTGTATGTCGAAGACCATGCTGCCGCCATTTGGCTGGTTCTCAAAAAAGGCCGCCCGGGTGAGACCTACAACGTCGGCGGACTCAACGAGCGCGCCAATCTCGATGTTGTAAAAACCCTCTGCGCTCTGCTCGACAGCAAATCTCCCCGCCCGGACGGAAAATCCTACGAATCACAGATCACCTACGTCGCCGACCGTCCAGGTCATGACCGCCGGTATGCAATCGACTGCTCAAAAATCCAAAGCGAACTCGGCTGGGCGCCTCGCGAATCCTTTGAAACCGGACTCGCAAAAACCGTGGATTGGTATCTCAAAAACCGCTCATGGGCGGAAGACATCACTAAAAACCGCTACAGCCGTGAACGCCTCGGCAGCGTCAAGTGATACGCTTGGTTATCCACTTTCTTAGTATCCTTCCCTGATATGCACCACGACACCGCCCGCAAGGGAATCATTCTTGCCGGAGGCTCTGGCACCCGCCTCTATCCCCTCACCATTGCCGTAAGCAAGCAGCTCATGCCTGTGTATGACAAGCCGATGGTTTACTATCCGCTCTCGGTATTGATGCTAGCGGGCATTCGGGAGATTTTACTCATCTCGACGCCGGAGGACTTGCCTCTCTTTGAGCGGCTCCTTGGCAACGGGAGCCAATTTGGGATTACCCTCCGCTACGCCGCCCAACCCCGCCCCGAGGGACTCGCTCAAGCTTACCATATCGGAGCGGATTTTATCGGCGAATCACCATCCGCACTCGTGCTCGGTGATAACATTTTTTACGGACAAAACTTCGTGGAAGCCATTCAGAACGCCGATGCCCGCCACGAGGGAGCGACCATCTTTGGATACCATGTCGCCGAGCCCAGTGCCTACGGAGTGGTGGAGTTCGCCGACGACGGTCGTGTGCTGTCCCTGGAAGAAAAGCCGGAAAAACCGAAATCCAACTTTGCGATTCCAGGGCTGTATTTTTATGACAACCAAGCGGTCGCTCTTGCAAAGGCCCTCAAGCCCTCGGCACGCGGCGAGCTTGAGATTACCGACCTGAATCGCCGCTATCTGGAACAGCAAAATCTCCACGTCGAACAACTTGGCCGAGGCACTGCGTGGCTCGATACCGGCACACATGAATCCCTCATGGAAGCAGCGGAGTTCGTCAGCGTGATCGAGCGACGCCAAGGCCTCAAGATTGCCTGCCTGGAGGAGATCGCCCTCCGGAATAAATGGATCACACTTACCGAACTGGAAGCCCAGATCCAACGTTTGGGCAAATCCAGCTACGGAAGTTACCTGCGCCGGCTTTTGAAATAGACCTTACTCCGGCGCCGCTGTGGTGGCAGGCTCGGCAACGGTGGCTTCCGGCAACGCAACCGAGGAGGTGTTTATTCTCGCCAATTGGGAAGCTGCCATGCGCGCCAAAGGTGATTGCGGAAACTGGGAAACGACCATGTTGTAGCTCCGGCGGGCTTCTTCCAGCTTCAGGGTTCGGAGCAAAATCTCTGCCTCGGAATAAGCGGCAAACGGTGCGGCGTAGCTGGCAGGATATTGGCTGATCACTTGTTGATAAGTCGCCATGGCAGCATCGGCATCACCTGCGGCGTCCTGATTTTGTCCTATCCCAAGAAGCGCTCCTCCAGCCAGTTGGTTGGCAGGGAATTTATCAAGGAACAACCGGAAAGCTGCGGTGGACTCTTCGAGTTTACCGGCTTCGCGTCTATCGGCAGCCAGCAACAGTAAAGCATCAGCCGCCGATGGAGACTTGGGGTATTTTTGGAAGACTGCTTGGAAGCCCTCCTCGCCCTTGGCCTCTGCAAGCAGCGCTTGAGCGGCCTCGTTATTGAGCTTCGTATTGATCATCCACGCAACAGCGGCAACGGTGCCAAAAGCGATCAGGGCAAAAACCGAGATGATTACAGATTTGTTGCGCTCCCAAAAAAGCTCCCACTTCAAGGCGGGATCTTCGATTGGCTGCGTCTCTGGTATAACAGGGGATTGAGGTAGGCTCATAAAGATTTACCCTCCCACCTCCGCACGGGCCTCGTCGGCCAAGGCGGTGCTGAGGTAACGCTCACCAGTGGAGCAGCCGATCGTAACGATGAGTTTGCCGGCATTCTCCGGGCGCTTCGCGACTTGCATTGCGGCATGGACATTGGCTCCAGTGCTGATGCCTCCGAGGATGCCTTCCTCTTTGGCCAGACGTCGGGCCATGGCAAAAGCATCCTCGTTGGAGACTTGAATGCACTCCACGATCTGGGCATCGCCAGCCTCATTTTTAAGATGAAGATTGTTTGGCACGAATCCAGCACCGGTGCCTTGGATTTTGTGAGGGCCGGGCTTGAGCGGCTCGCCGGCGAGTGTCTGCGAGATCACAGGCGAGTCTTTGGGCTCCACGGCAATGGCTTGGAATGAGGGTTTGCGGGAACGAATGGTCTCAACGCAACCAGTGATCGTGCCACCAGTGCCCACTGCTGCGACTAGGATGTCCACGTTGCCATCGGTATCCGCCCAGATTTCCTCGGCCGTCGTCTTGCTATGAATCGCAGGATTTGCCGGATTGTTGAACTGCTGGGGCATCCAGGAATTTGGGGTTTCCTGGACGAGGGCCTCGGCCTTTGCGATGGCACCGCGCATTCCCTCGGCACCGGGAGTGAGCACAAGCTTGGCACCGAGCATTGCCAGCAACGTGCGGCGCTCCAAGCTCATCGTCTCGGGCATGGTAAGAATCATTTTATAGCCCTTCGAGGCCGCCACAAATGCGAGAGCGATGCCCGTATTGCCACTGGTAGGCTCGATGATGACGGTATCCGGCTTGAGGATCCCTCGGCGCTCGGCATCTTCGATCATGGCCATGCCGATACGGTCTTTGACGCTGCCGAGGGGATTGAAAAATTCACACTTGAGCGCAATCGTTGCCGGGAGGCCGGCCGTTACGCGGTTTAGCTTCACGAGCGGGGTGTGCCCGACTGTTTCGACGATGTTGTTGTAAATCTTGCCCATATTTTTGGATTGGAGGAGCGCCTGTTCTACACAAGCAAAGCGGGAGGGTGAAGTTTTAAGTTCCAGATACAACCCCCGCTAAAAACCAAGAGGCCCTCCTTTTCAGGAGGGCCTCTATCATATGATATCAAGCTCGGCCTTGGGCCGTGCTATTAGATCGCTGCGATCACTGGATCAGTCGGAGGATCGACTGGGTCGATGCGTTCGCTTGGGCGAGCATCGCCGTGCCGGCCTGCTGCAGGATGTTGAAGCGGGCGAGCTGTGAGCTCTCTGCCGCCACATCCACATCGATGATCCGGCTGTTAGCCGCTTCCAAGTTGATCTTGTTCACCGACAGCATCTCCGCCGCGAAGCTCAACCGGCTCTGTTCTGCTCCGTTGTTGGCTCTCAGCGTCGCAAGGTTCTGGATCGCTGTTTGGATTGCTTCAACCGCATCTTGAGCACCGGTATTCGATGTGATGTTCAAGTTGTTAACAGATGCCGTGCTCGTGATGT
>JBILCY010000034.1:0-2675 GCA_044352905.1 Terrimicrobiaceae bacterium
TACCAACGCCCATCCCCCTACCACCGCTTGCCGAGCAGCGACGGATCGTGAGTAAGGTGGACGAGTTGATGGGGTTGTGTGACGAGTTGGAGTCACGGAGGGAGGAGCGAGAGGGATATCGCGATGGGTTGGTGCGATCGAGTTATGGTCGGCTGAATGAAACGGAGGGTAATGACTTTCGAGCGGCGGCGAGTTTTGCGATCAAGACGTTAGGCTCGTTAACTGCACGATCTAACCAAATCAAGCACCTCCGACAAACGATCCTGAACCTCGCCGTCCGAGGTAAACTCGTCCCCCAAGACCCCGCCGACGAACCAGTGGAGGAGTTGGTGAAGAAGTTGATTGACGTAAAGAAAAAACTGAGTGGTTTGCGTAATGACGCTCCGAAGTCTCATGCAATTACACCATTCCCGATACCATCTCGTTGGAGTTGGATCACTATTGGCGATACATGTACGAAGACCGGATCAGGTAGCACGCCTCGTGGGGGGAAAGACGTCTATGTCCAAAATGGTGTCCCATTTCTGCGATCACAAAACGTCTACAATGATGGTGTTCGTTTAGATGATGTGGCATATATTGATGAATCGACTCATGTTCGAATGAGTGGAACAAGTGTTAAACCCGGAGACCTACTTTTAAATATTACTGGCGGCTCAATGGGGCGTTGCTGCCGCGTACCTGATCATTTTGCAATCGCTAACATCAGCCAGCATGTTGCGATCATTCGACCAGCAATAAGGGGGCTTGAAGATTTCCTTCATCTCGTTGTTTTGTCGCCCTACTTCCAAGCGTTTGTTTTTGAAAGTCAAACAGGCGCCGGGCGAGGAGGTCTGCCAAAGAACAAAATGGATCAAATATCGGTCCCTCTACCTCCGTTAGCCGAGCAGCGTCGCATTGTCGCCAAGGTCAACGAATTAAACGCCCTATGCGACGAGCTCGAATCCAGCCTCACGACCACCGACACCACCCGCAAGCAACTCCTCGAATCACTCCTCATCGAAGCATTAACAACCAATGATTAACGATAATTCACAGCGGGGACCGACCAGTTTAACGGAGAACATTCGGGAACAGATCACTTCACTGAATCGGCATCGAAGCAAATTCAGCCTGAAAAAGACCTAGCAAATCATCCGGATGTAGCTCTTGCTAGAAGTTTGTAGAAAGATCGAAACGCATCTGTGTCGACGACAAAGGTCCGGCATGTTGATTTAGACTAAGAACCCATTGACGATAAAACGTAATTTAGGGAGTTTCCTTGGAAGTGCTATGTCGCCGTGGTCGTATCTCTTTTCAGAACAGCTTGCTCTTTTTTGATCATCTTAGGCAGCGACAATTTCTTCATTTATTTTATTCAAAAGCCACTGGTTCATTATAGCTTCATAATGCGTTTCATTCATATTAATTGCCATGGAAGATCGTAAAAGATTCGAAGCTGCCTGTAATTTGTATCCCATCGGTCCACGACTGAACATTGAGGAATTTCCGGATGTTCCGGCATTCCCCGTTTACAAGCACACACGCAAAATTGCGTTAGAGTTGATTTCGAGCGCTTACAAACATTTACCAAAGCTGCCTCCAATCCATTTCGATTTTGTTCAAGTCTCGAATGTAAATGCGTGGGCATTCAAGCACGACAATCACTATTTTATAGCAGTTACTGCAGGTGCCGTATGCATGCTGCATCTCGTACTCGATCGAATTCTCGCCAATCCCAACACTTTCGAAATGATCGGCGACCCTACTTTGGAGCTTCAAGACATCCAGTTAGTTGACTGGAATATCGTCGATCCAGAACGATTGTTTAACGACGGAGTTCGTCCTGTAGTCGCGCAAGACCCGGCGCGCCAGCTTTATTCCAAGCATCTCGCCGACCAAGCCCTTATGTTCCTCATCGGACATGAGATTGCTCACATAACACGAGGACATGTTGATTTTGTGACGGCCTCTTCCAATCAATCATTTATCGCTGAGGTTGGTTTTCGTGGTGGCGAGGCTCGGCAACGTCTTGAGCGACAAGCAATAGAAGCTGATGCTGACCGTCGCTCGATATTCGCCCGATGTAAGTCGCAATTTATGACTGCAGAAAATAATGAGGGAAGACGGTTTCCATGGAGCGATAAGCCTGTCGTGATTGAGAGCCTTCAATTTGATTGGGCGTTTGCGGTAAATGTACTATTTCGCCTTTTCGGTGATCATAGATTTGCAGACATTGATCTTGATTCCGTATCGTACCCGCCGCTCGCACTTCGTAGGCGTTTGGCTATGGATTTTGGCTTCACTTTACTACTGCGGAATTGGGGGCGAGAACATGAATCAAAAATATTCGATGCGTTGGCGGGCAGTATTCGCACCACCGAGGACGCCTTTATTGCCATCGGCGCCTCTTCCGCAAAAGGAGGCTTTGATGAAGCGTACGCCGATGTTGGAACGCAACATGTAAAACGGATTGTTGAATGCTGGAATGGGCTAAAACCAGAGTTAGAGCGCTACTCTTTCGAATCGTTGCGGTAAAGAATTAACAACTGGAGCAACCCCAGGGGACAGAGTGGAAGCTGCGTTGGGGTTAGACCTTGTATTCGGTGCTTAGTTGGAACATAGCCTCGATTTCGTGAATCCGTCCAGTTGCCAATTGGACTCCAAGACTGGTGCATGCAAAGTTGAGCCAAGCT
>JBILCY010000044.1:0-2655 GCA_044352905.1 Terrimicrobiaceae bacterium
TGTGTAATATGAACATTCGATAAATATAGATTTAATTCTGTAATATAAATATAATAAGGAGGTCTAGAAAAAATTTGGTTTGGATCCAAGTAATATCCTGGAAAAAATGAAAATTTCTTTTTCACAAGAAAGCCATATTGTTCTTTTCCAACATTATTATCCTGATTTCTACCTAAACTTGGCGACATGTAAAAACGATAATCTGGATAATTGGTTTCAAAATACATTTTCATTTCACATTGATCGTTCCAATCACATTCAGATTGTTGAAGTTCGCTGAGCAAAATAATATCAAAAGGTAAAAGAATTTCTTTGATTTTTTCCATCTTGGTTGGATCATTTAATTTTTTGGTTCCTAATTTTTGGATATTCCAAGAAAGGATTTCAATTGAATTATTTGGAAAAGCAAAAGAGGAATGAGAAAAGAAAGATAAAACAAATAATAGAAATAAAGTACATAAAACAATTGTAAAACATAAACCAATAATAAATTTAATACAACAAATTCTTTTTTCTCTTTTTTCTCTTAACAATGTTATATATTCCAAATCAACACTAGTATCTATATTCTCCAAATCTTCTTCAAAAGGATTCATTTTAAATTTATGAAAACACAAAAATAAACTTTTTCAGTTGTGAGATAGTTTGAATTAAGTTTATCTTATTTCTTAAAATGTGTTATACCAAAGAAGCATCGATTACAGCTTTCTTAACTGGATTTATTTCTAGTTTGGTTTTGATTTATTTTGGTAATAAAGAGTATAAATTTCAAAACTTGACGATTGGTATTCTCTTTCTATTTGTTTCATTTATGCAACTTTTTGATTATATGATGTATATAGATCCAAGTTGTAAATCAGGTTGGAACAAATTGGCTGGATATTTAGGTCCTTTATTCAATGCCTTTCAACCTCTTGTTTTATTCATTTTTCTTTGGTTTATTTCAGATGAAAAAGAAATCAAATATACAGCTTTGATTGTCAATTTGGTTTATGTTTTCTATATTATAGTTATTTATTTGAATTATTTGAAAAAAGGACAAATATGTTCTTATCCTGAAAACGGAAGATTAACTTGGACTTGGTATAATAATGGATTTGGTCAGGTTTGGAATAAACTCTATTTATTTGTTTTGGTTTTCAATCTATTTTTCCTATTGAAATATAAATATATTTTGTATGCTTCTATTTTAGGAGCGATTTTCTTTGTTATTAGTGTTTTAAATTACCAATATCATATTGGTGAATGGTGGTGTTGGTTTGTTAATACAATTCCTTTGTTCATATTATTGATTCAAAAAATGAACCTTTGAAAACTTAAGTAAATATATATTTATGAATAATATATATTTATTTTGGCAATAAATTTGCTACATATTTTTGTAATGCGATATAAAAATCATTTTTATAATCCATCTTATTAATAAAATTTTGAATATTCATAATCGTTTGATCGATATTGGTTAGGAAAAAATTAACCATTAGTTGATTCGCTATACAAAAATAATTGATAACAAATTTTTCTTTATATTTTGTATTGGAATTTATTAAAAATGGTTTCACAGAAACAAAATTATAAATGAATAAATTTGGATCGATTTTAGATTCAACAATTTTATCATAGTCATTATCTCTATAGGAAGTTGTAAAATGGATTAATATTTTTGGGAAATAGTTTTGATAAATGATAAAATAATCATTATGTAAATCATATTCATTTTTATTAAATAAACTTATAGAAAAAACAATTATATCGTTTGTGTTTGCGGTTGCGATTTGTGAAAAAAAAGAATTAAAATTAAAATTATTTACATCTATTTTTTGATTATAATCCCGGATAGAAACTTGATTGATATTACTAAAGTATTGTTTAAGAAAATTTTGATTTTTAGAAAGTTCATTCAATTTTTCGAAGGATTGAATGATTGGATTGAATATATCATATTCATTATATAAATTAGATAATTGATCAAAAAGTATAAAAGGTTCTATATTAAAATAATAATAATTATATAATACATTTACTCGGATTGGTGGTGGGTTTACTAGATAATCAATCATTTTATTGATTTTAGAAATAGTTTCATTTATTTGAGAGGGATCATTTTGTTCATTCGGTAAATAAATTAATCCAATTCCAATATAACGCAAATCCATAACTACAGATTTGTCATTCATATCACTATATCGAGGAAATTTTGTTAAATATTTAGGATTTTTAAATCCAGTAGTGATATAAGCTTTGGATGCTTTTTTAACATCAGCACTTGCTGGATTTACAAAAAGTTGAATTGGATAGGGAGCAGTTATTTCCTGAATATATTTTATCATTTCTTGAGTGTAACCCATTCTTCTTGCATTTGGTATGATGCAAACATTATAAATTACATATTGATTTAATTTTCTATGAAAATAACAAGTAGCTGTTCCAATGATTGTATTATCTTCTTTGTATAAAACTACAGCAAAACTTAGACTGGGATCAATATCATTAAAATTAAGTTGATCAAGAATATTGAAACGAGAAGGTCCAAAACAATAATTCTCACTCAATAAATTATTAATTTTTTGAAACAAATCTACTTTAGTTGGATCGTCTAATTTCAAATAGGAATAAATGATCAACGGGTCTCGACTTGGTTTGGATTCAGCATCT
>JBILCY010000018.1:0-2508 GCA_044352905.1 Terrimicrobiaceae bacterium
TGCGTAAGTGGAAAACTTGTAACCTCGGCGGTATTCGAATTTTTCGACCGCTTTCATAAGGCCCATGTTGCCTTCTTGAATCAGATCGAGGAATGACAGGCCGCGATTGGTGTATTTTTTTGCAATAGAAATGACGAGGCGCAGGTTGGCTTCCACCATCTCTGTCTTGGCCTTGTGGGCGGCACGGTGCCAGCGTCGGAGGTCGCTGTAAGCTTGGCGGAAAGCGTCGGGAATCATCCAAGCGCGCAGAGTGAGATCCGCAATGCGGGACGCGAGATCACCCGCACGTTTTTTGGCGTCTTTGCTTCGCTTGGCGTGAGCGGATGCCTTGGTGTGCTCGCCGTGCAGGTGCAAAAGAGTGCGGTGCATGTCCTCGGCGGCTTGGACAAAATCATCGGTTATCTTTTGTTTGTAGAAAAACTTCGGGTAATGAGAGCGAATGTTCGTCAGCGCTTTCTCGAAATTTTTCAGCTGGATGGCGGTTGGTTTTTTAAGTTTTGCCAACTGCGCGAAAGAGCGGTCGATCTTCTGGGCTTGGACTTTGATCGTAGCGCAGAGACGCGGAAGGGCTTTCATGTAGCGTTCCCGGCTCTCGATTTTTTTGTCCATGATCACACGATCAAAACGCTCGCGCTGATCGAGAAGTTTCTGGGCAAGGTCGAGGTGCGCCCGGGCCACGAAGCCCATGCGGTAAACAATATCCTGAACCTTCAGCTCGGCGTCCTCGATGCGCTTGGAAATTTCAACTTCCTGCTCGCGGGTGAGCAGAGGGACTTGCCCCATCTGCTTGAGGTACATTCGGACAGGGTCGTCGAGGATGTCCAATTTCCCATCCGCTTTCTCGTCTTTCTCGGATTTTTCTTCCTCCTTGCGAGGGGCTTTGTCTGTATCGACATCACTTTGCTCGATCAGTTCGATTTCCACCTCCCGCAAGCGGGTGATAATTTTGTCGATGACATCAGGATCATTGACGGCGCTCGGAAGGTTTTCCTCGAGGTCTTCAAAAGTTAGGTAACCTTGGTCTTTACTCAGTTTGATCAGTTCGCGTGTTTTTTCCGCGATAAACTGGTTGATGTCGCGCACTGGTGCGACTTCCATGAGATTGTGGGCTTTAGCTCCGTTTTTAGCTGATGCTGGTTTGGAGATATCCTCTTTGCCGGATTCAGTTATGGGGGCAACAGGCTTTTTGAGGGCCGGTTTTTGGGCGGCGACTTTCGCCGTTGTTTTTTTGGGGGCAGTCTTGGAGGGCTTTTTAACGGCCACGGGCTTTTTGGTGGGACGCTTGTCTTTGCGTGGGACCTGCTTAGGCTTTGGGGCGGTTTTCTTCGCTTTGGGTGAGTTTTTGGCGGGCTTTTTCTTAGCTTTAGTGGCCATAGAAGAGATGTGCGGTCGATTTTGCCTTGGCCGGCGGCGGATTTCGGATGAAAAACCGAGTTAAACGACGGCTATGGCGGTATCAGTGTGACCGCGCAAGGTGCCGTATCTGATGGGTGATGTCAACCACCTCGGTTTGCAGCCGGGCAACTGCTTCGGGGGGTAATCCGGGCTGACGAAGACGTGCGGTGATTTCCTCCCTCCGAGCATCCAAATTCTGGCGCTGAAGCGTCAGGAGAGTTTCCTTCGCAATGTCGGTCGGTCTGGTGGGGGGGCGAGAAATCATGAGGGCCGCAAGCACAGACTGGTCATCTGGTGATTGAGATGCCAAGAAGGTTTGCACCGCGGATGAATCGGTTGGATCAAAACTTGATCCTACGCAACTATCCAGCAGGTTGACTCCCGAGCGCCCGTGCAGAATTTTTTTGCTGTCCTGCTCCGCGATCCATTGACGCGCCTCCAAGCTGACCATGGCGGAGTGCAGGAGGAGCTTGATCACCGGGTCTGTCTCTAAGGCTTGGGGAACGTTCTCTTTTTCCTCACTCTCGGTCTCATATGCAGCGGGGCCTTTTTTAGGTATGGATGAGAGGAAGGCCTGCGGCGAAATGGACATGCGTGGCCCAAGTCGGGCGGCAAGTGTTTCGCGGGCAACGTTGTCCGGCAGAGATGCTGCGAAAACTGCCAACTTGCGCACCAGATTGGCTTTTGTCGCGGCATTGTCGATCGCACCAGATTCAGCCGCCTCGTCCACGGCAAAATCAAAATAGTCAGGGGCCTGGGCAACGAGATTCTTGAAAGCGTCGGCTCCGTTTTTTCGAATCAGGGAATCCGGGTCCTCGCTGCTGGGGAGAGCGGCCACCCGCACGGCAAAACCTGCTGACAAGAGAATCGGCAACGAACGCTCGACAGCCGTGCGGCCCGCCCGGTCGGAGTCAAAACAAAGAACGACCGATTCGGCATAGCGTTTCAGCAGGCGGGCCTGCGCCGGGGTAAAAGCCGTTCCTTGGGGCGCGACAACATTCTGCAGACCGCTTTCGAAAACACGGATCAGGTCGAGTTGCCCCTCGCAGACAACGGCTACGCCCGTATCGGCCAGTGGTCGGCGCGCTTTATGCAAACCGAAGAGGGCCCGGC
>JBILCY010000012.1:0-25348 GCA_044352905.1 Terrimicrobiaceae bacterium
GTTTCATGGAATCGGATTGCAGGGTTTTTCAGCGTGGAGGTAACTTTTACCTGCAATCCAACACAGCAAGAATCATGCCTATTGCGTTAACCATAAACGGGATAAATCGTTTTTAAGGGGTGACTATCTATATCTACAGGGCTCTCGTCCTACGCAAAGGCTCCTGACTTGTTGGGTGCGCTTACTTTTCCTCTTTGATTTTTAGCAAGGAGGCGAGGAAGGGGGCGGTGCGGCTGGTTTTACTTTTGGCGACTTTTTCTGGGGTGCCGGTGGCGACCACTTCGCCGCCTTGGGAGCCGGCTTCGGGGCCGATGTCGAGGATGTGGTCGGCCTCGGCGATGACGTCGAGGTGGTGTTCGATCACAACCACGGTGCCGCCTTCGTCAACGAGACGATGGAGGACGTTGATGAGTTGGGCGACGTCGTGGGCATGGAGGCCGATGGTTGGCTCCTCGAGCACATAAAGGGTGGATTTGCCTTTGCGAGTGGTCCGGATTTCCTCGCTGGATGAGGTGGCGCGGCGGGCGAGTTGGGTGACGAGCTTGATGCGTTGAGCTTCGCCGCCGCTGAGGGTCGGGCTGGGCTGGCCGAGCTTGAGGTAGCCGAGGCCGGTTTCCTGCAGCAGGGCGAGGGGGCGTCGGATTTTTGGGTGGCTGGCAAAAAACTCGACCGCTTGCTCGATGGTCATGTCCATCACATCGCCGATGGATTTGCCGTTGTAGAGAATCTCGAGGGTGGAGGGATTGTAGCGGCGGCCGTTGCAGTCCTGGCAAGGCATGTAGGAAGCCGGGAGGAAGTTCATTTCCAGCTTGATAACGCCTTGGCCGAGGCAGGCCTCGCAACGTCCGCCTTCATTGTTGAACGAGAAGCGGCTGGCGGTGTAGCCGCGCATGCGGGCGGCGGGGAGGGTGGAAAAGAGTTTGCGGATTTCGTCGAAGACCTTCACGTAGGTCGCGGGCGTGGAGCGGGAGGTTTTGCCAATCGGTGACTGGTCGACTTCGAGCACGCCGCCGAGGGGTTCGAAACCGGAGATGCCACTGTGGAGGTCGGAGTGGAGCGGGGCGCGTTTGCGCGTGAGGGCGTCGCGCACTGCGGGGACAACGATGCCCCGGATGAGGGTGCTTTTACCCGAACCGGAGACGCCGGTGAGGACGGTGAGGCGGTGGAGGGGTATTTTGACGTCCTCTTTTTTGATGTTGTGGAGGTGTGCTCCCTTGATGGAGAGCCACTGGTCGGTTTCCGGGCGGCGGTTTCCCCGCAGCGGATGTTTCATTGGCTCCCGGAGAGCGCGGCCGGTGTGGGAGACGGGGTTGTCGATGATTTCCTGGAGGGTGCCGGTGGCGATGACTTCGCCGCCGCGACTGCCGGCGCCGGGGCCGAGGTCGAGGATGCGGTCGGCGCGGCGCATGGTCTCCTCGTCGTGCTCCACCACAACGAGGGAGTTGCCTTTTTTGGCAAGAGCTTGGAGAGCATCCAGCAGGCGATCGTTGTCCCGTGGGTGGAGGCCGATGGTGGGTTCGTCGAGAACGTAGAGGACGCCTCGCAGGTTCGAGCCAAGCTGGGCGGCGAGGCGAATGCGCTGGGATTCACCGCCGGAGAGGGTTTTTGCGCTGCGGTCGAGCGACAGGTAGTCGAGGCCGACTTTGGCGAGGAATTCCAAGCGCTGCCGGATTTCGGTAATTACATCCCGGGCCACTTCGGAGGCATGACCGGTGAACTTGAGCGAGTCGCAGAGAGCGAGGGCGTCGGATGCCGGGGAGCGGGTGAAGTCGGTAATCGAGGTTTTGCCGATGCGGACGTGGGAGGCCGTGTTATTCAGGCGCGAGCCTTTGCATATCGGGCAGGGGCGTGGCTCGTCATCCTCGAGATCCTCGTGCCGGCGCTCCTCGTCGAGTTCGGCCTCGATGGCGGTTTCAAAATCATCATCGCTTCCGCCAAGGCCTTTCCAGACTTCGCCAAAGCCCCGGCAGTGGTTGCACCAACCGTGCGGGGAGTTGAATGAAAAAAGCCGGGGATCGAGTGGCTCAAAGGCCTGATTGCAGGAAGGGCAGTTCATCGCCGTGCTGAGGACACTGGACTTGCCTTTGCCTTCCTCGATGCGGGCGGTTCCCTTGCCCATGCGCAGGGCTTTGCGGACGAGTTCATCGGCCCGCTGGAGGTCGGGAGCTGTGAGTTCGCCGATCACCGCATCGATCGTGTGTTCCTTGAAGCGCTCGAGTTTCTCAAAGCCCTCCACAGCGGTGGGCGAGCCATCCACGATGAGGGTTTCGATGCCCTGGCGTGCGGCGGACTTTGCGACATCGGTATGGAAGCCTTTGCGGCCCTTCACAAGGTTGGCAAAAATTTTGACGGGGCCTTTCTCGGCGCGCCTGTTGACCTCCTCGGCAATGGCCGTGGGGGTCCGGTTTTCCACAGCAACGTCGCAGGTGGGGCAGAATTGCGTGCCGAGCTTCGAAAAGAGAAGGCGCAGGAAGTGGTAAATCTCGGTGACCGTCGCGACGGTGGATTTGCCTCCTCCACGGGTGACGCGCTGCTCGATAGCGACACTGGGTGGCAGTCCCTCGATCGCATCGACATCCGGCTTCTCGAGCTGATCGACAAACTGGCGCGCGTAGGCCGACATGCTGTCGAGAAAGCGGCGCTGCCCCTCGGCGAAGAGGATATCAAAAGCGAGGGTGGATTTCCCCGATCCGCTCAGGCCGGTAACCACCACCATTCCGTCGCGGGGAATATCGACGTTGATGTTTTTTAAATTGTGCTCGCGGGCTCCGCGGATGGTGATCGTATTTGAAGGACGGACGGCAACCTTGTCACGGGAGAGGAGAGGAGCAACGAAGGGCTTTCCCTCCAAGATGGGGGCGAGGAAGCTGCCGGTGAGCGACTCGGGAATCGCTGCGACTTGCTCGGGGGTGCCTGCGGCAACAATCTTTCCTCCCTCGTCGCCGCCTTCGGGGCCAAGGTCGATGATCCAGTCGGCGCACTTGATGACTTCCAGGTTGTGCTCGATCACGATCACGCTATTGCCCTCGTCAACGAGGCGGTGAAAAACCTTCACCAGTAGCGCGACATCGTCGAAATGCAGGCCGGTGGTCGGTTCGTCGAAAATGAGGAGCGCCTTGTCGCGGGATTGGCGAATGAGGTGGTGGACGAGCTTGAGGCGTTGGGATTCACCGCCCGAGAGCGCATTCACCGGTTGGCCGAGTCGGAGGTAGTCGAGGCCGACTTCGCCGAGGAGCTTGAGGGGTCCGGTAATCTTGCCGTTGGGGTCGAGTGGTTTGAAGAATTCCACCGCCTCGGCGGCGGTCAGCTCCAGGACGTCGTGGATCGACTTCCCTGCAAGCTGGATTTTGAGCAGCGGGGCACGGAAGCGGGTGCCGTCGCACTCCGGACAACGCAGGAAGAGATCGCTGAGAAATTGCATCTCGACTTTTTCAAAGCCAAGTCCGCCACACCGGTCGCAGCGTCCGTTGCCGGTATTGAAGGAAAAGCTGGAGGTGGTGAATCCAGCCGCCTGCGCGCTGGGAACATCGCCGAAGAGTTCGCGGATGTGCTCGTAGACGCCGAGATAGACGGCAGGCGTCGAGCGCGGGGTTTTCGCAAGCGGAGACTGATCCACCATCACCACCTCGTCCACCACTTCATCGCCGGTGATTGATTTGACGAAGCCGGCCGCTTCGTCCTCGGAGGGATCCTCGCCGATCATCTGTCGGTGAAGAACATCACGGACAAGTGAGGTTTTTCCCGAGCCGGAAACTCCCGTCACGGCGCACAGGACGCCAAGCGGGAATTTGGCGGTGAGGTTTTTGATGTTGTGGTGGGTGACTCCCTTGAGGGTGATGTGTTCCTCGGCCTTGCGGCGTTTTTTTGGGACCGGGATGGATTTTTTGCCCTCAAGGTAGTCGGCAGTAAGCGAGTTTTTGGTGCCGTGGAAATTGGCGGCAGGACCGCAGTAGAGAAGCTTGCCGCCGGAAGTGCCCCGGCCGGGGCCGATATCCACCAGCTCATCGGCGGCACGGATGATCGCCTCCTCGTGTTCGACGACGAGCAGTGTGTTGCCTTTGTCGCGGAGACCTTGGAGCACCTCGATGAGGCGGGAGGTGTCGCGCGGATGCAGGCCCACACTGGGTTCATCAAGCACGAAGAGAGTATTGACGAGAGAGGCGCCCAGGCAGGTGGTGAGATTGACGCGCTGGATTTCACCGCCTGAGAGCGAGCGGGTGGGACGGTCCAGAGAGAGGTAGCCAAGGCCGATTTTGCAGAGATAGCCGACGCGCGAGGTCACCTGCTGGTGGACCAGGCGCGTGCTGGAATCGGCGTTGGGGATTTCCAGATTTTGCAGGATTGGAGCGAGGCGGTTGAGAGGGAGGGCGGCGACATCGGCAATCGTGAGTCCGGGCGGATCGATGCGATAATTGAGGGTCTCCGGCTGGAAGCGTGTGCCATGGCACTTCGGGCATGGCTGGTAGCTGCGATAGCGCGAGAGCAGCACACGGATGTGCATTTTATAGGCCTTGCTCTCGAGCCACTTGAAGTAACCATCCACTCCATACCACTGACCCGATTCCCAAGCCTCCCGAGGATCGACGTCGGGATCGCCGTGGATGACAAAATCCTGATCGGCCTTTGAAAGTCGCTCGAAAGAACGGACGGTATCGATGCCCCGCTTGCGGCAGTGGCGCAGGAGATCATCCTGGCATTCGGCAGACTGGCCGCTTTGGAATGGACGGATCACGCCATCGGCGATCGAGAGCGAGCGGTCGGGAATGACCCGCTGCATATCAATGCCAATAATGCGACCAAACCCCTTGCACTCGGGACAAGCGCCCAGCGGGGAATTAAAGGAAAAGAGACCCGGCGACGGCGGGCGGATGTCGATATCGCAAGAGGCGCAATGCCATCCGGCGGCATAGGTTTCGGAGTTGCCTGATTCCGGGGCGATGACCGTCAGGCGCTCGTTGCCGAGTCGCAGGGCCGCTTCAATCGCCTCGATGAGTCGGGCTTGTGGGGTGGAGGCCAGATCGATGCGATCCTGAATCACCAACAGGGAGGCAGGGAGTTTTTTTAGAGTGGTGCGTTCGTCAACGCGATGGACTTGCCCTTTGAGCCAAACGCGGAGGTAGCCCTGCTGGGCAAGAAAATCAAAAAAATCGGCAGGTTTTGTGGCCTCTGGAACCTTGACCTCGAAGGCAAGGAGGATGGTTTGCTTGCCGTGGACCGACTGGATTTGTCGGAAGATGGACTGGGGAGTCCCCTGAACCACTTCCCGCGCGCATTTCGGACAAAAGCCCTTGGCTGCGCGCGGGAAAAGGAGTTTCAGGTAATCGTTGATTTCCGTGATCGTGCCGACCGTTGACCGCGTGGTGCGGACGTTATTGGCCTGCTCGATCGCAATGGCGGGTGGAATTCCTTCGATGCTGTCGGCAAGCGGTTTATCCATCCGCTCCAGGAATTGGCGCGTGTAGGGACTGAAAGTCTCAACATACCGGCGCTGTCCTTCGGCGTAGATGGTGTCTAACGCGAGGCTCGACTTACCGCTTCCGCTGGGGCCTGTGACGACAATGAGCTTGCCTAGAGGCAGCTCAAGATCGACCCCTTGGAGGTTGTTTTGTTTGGCTCCGCGGAGCCGTATGCATTCCACCCGTGGAAATCAGGCGGGATTAACCTTGCTTGCCACGGAGTTCTTCCGTGCGAAGCAGCACGCGCTGGCGCATGATTTTGCCGGATTTGAACTTAACAGTGGCACGCGCTGGGATTACAACGTCGTTCTCGGGTTTGTTTGGATTGCGGCCTACGCGGGATTTAGTGAGGCGAACTTCGAAAACGCCGAAGTTGCGCAGCTCAACATCACGACCAGTCGCCAGAGCGTCTGTGATGCCATCCAAAGTGAGCTGAATGACACTGAAGACTTCCTGTTGAGTGAGTCCGGTTTTTTTGCTGATCTGCATTACCAGATCCCGTTTGGTGAGGTTAGCCATATAATGGTTTAATTGGTTAGTGGTTTGTGAGGGGCCGCAAGCTAGCAAGGGCAAAAGTCGCCGTGCAAGCTGTTTTACGAAACATTTTTAGCCAGAAAAAAACCGGCATTTTTTATTTGACGGGCTGTGGAGCGATCGTCCCATCGATGCTCACCGTGGCTGCCGAGCCGTCTGGGGAGGTCACCGCCGTGTCAATGGAAATTGTTGCCTCCTTCGAGCTGGAGATGTCGGTGATTATTCCGCCACGCACCGGCACCGAGTCGCCTTCGATTTTCACAACGACGCGCTGGCCCTTCTCAATGGGCGCATCGGGAGCAAAGGTGGCGACGAGTTGGGCGGGACTGGCGTTTGATACTAAAACCGCGTTCTTACTAAAGGGGTGGTTGCGCGTGTAGTTCCAAAGCGTTGCGATGAAACCACCGAAGCACAGCAACAGCAGCAATGTCACGACACGGCGACCATTTTGAGATCTTGTAGCGGTAGCCATTTGTATTCTCCTTAAGATAGATTCCGGATCCCTGCTGCGAGTTCTTTCTCGAATTCTCCCAGGCAGGCCTCAATGCCACGGGGGTCGCGGAGCAGCGAGGTGCCCACCAAGGCGGCGTTGAATTTCTTGGAAACGTTGGCAATCGTTTGTGGAGCAATGCCGCTCTCAGCGACTCGGATGCAGCCTGCTGGAAGTTCATCCACCAGGTCGAAGGTCGACATCTCGAGGCTGAAATCCTTCTCCGACGAACCGTCGCGGCCGACAAAGCCGGATTGGGATTTAAACTTTCGGCTGTTGATGCCCACGATGCGTGCCGTGGGAGGAAGGAGTTTTATTTCCTCCAATGTGTGGATTTCAAAGAGGGCCTCCATGCCCAGCTCCCGCGCAAGCGAATGGAAATCGCGCAGCCTTCCGGCATCGAGCACATTGGCCATGAGCAGGATGGCATCCGCTCCAAAAGCCCGGGCCTCGTGGATCTGGTATTCATCCACAAAAAAATCCTTCCGCAGCACAGGGTGGGGGACTTGGGCGCGGATGGCCGCAAGGTGTTGGATGTCCATCCCGAAATGCGTCTTGTTTGTGAGGACGGAGACGGCTTTTACAATCCGCGAAGCGGCGTAGACGGCAGGAGCGTTCTTCACGTTTTCGGCGCGCATCGGCCCCACGCTGGGAGAGCGCTCCTTGATCTCGGCGATGAGACAAAATTCCCCGGCAAGTGCTGAGAAAAAATCACGGGGCGGCGGGGCATCCGCGATCCGGGAGCGGATTTCCGCGAGGGGGGTCGAGCGTTTTGCCGCCGCGACCTCCGCCTGCACGTCTTCAAGAATGGTATCGAGGATCGTTTTCAAATCCGGGGCTTGGGATAGCTGCCAAGCACTTTCACGGCACGGCAGTTCCTGGAAAGTTCGTTAAAGAGACCGCAATGTTGCAAGTCGCCATGGTGGCCGTCGGCTTCAACGAAAAATAGTGTGTCGTTGCTTCCTTTGGCAGCAGGGCGCGATGCGAAGTGTGTGAGATTGATTCCCAGTTTGCGGAATGGTTCCAAGGCAGACACCAGTGCGCCGGGCTTATCTTCGATTCGGAGCATGATCATCGATTGATCATGGCCTGACGGATTGTTTGGCTGGCGGCCAAGGATCAAAAAACGCGACACGCCGAAGTGGGGCTCGGAGTTGTCCGAGTTGTTTTCGGAATTGATTTCCGCACAGATCACCAGGTCGCTGTTTGCCAGTTCATCGAGGGTGGACGGAAGAAAGCCCGTGGCAGAATCCTCCAGCGGGACGACGCCGCAATCCGCTTCTCCCGACGAGACCTTGTCAAAAACATCGGCAATCGTTGTTCCGTAGCAGTAGCGCACACTGGAACCAAACCGCCGCAGCGAGGATTGATGGGACGGGCTGCCCGATGGGCCCAGGCAAGCGATGATAATGTCTTTTTCGAGTGCCAACGAGGCGGACATGATCTCGCGGTAAATGGCGTGAATGGATTCCGGGCGCAGTGGGCCCTCGCTGCGCTCTTCAAGGCTGCGGAGGAGTTTCATCTCCCGATCGGGCGAGTAGACCGGCAGCGAATCGCGAGACTTTATCGCACCGATTTCCTTGGCCAATGTTGCGCGACGGTTCAAGAGTCGCAGCAACTCCGTGTCGAGTTGGTCGATCTGTTGGCGAAGGGATGCGAGGTCGCTCATGGCGCAGCGGGTTCCGGCTCGGTTGGGGGTTCATCTGGCAGCTCGGCTGGCGATTCAGCTAGCGGCTCGTTGGCAGAAGGCGTCGTGAGGTCGCCATCCTGGGGTTCAGCGGCAGGTTGCTCTTCAACGGGCTTTTGCTCGGAATCTTCTGATCCCTTATCCGCCTGAGTCGCCGGTGGTGGCTCCGCAGTGGGAAGCTTGATTTTCCTCAATTCGGCGGCGTTTGGCAGATCCTCGAGGTTTTTAAGGCCGAAGTGCTCCATGAAAAACTGTGTGGTCTCGTAAAGGAGCGGACGCCCCGCAATCTCGGCCCGGCCGGCGATGCGCACCAGGTTGCGATCGAGCAGGGTCTGCATCACACCATCCACTGCCACGCCGCGAACGGCCTCGATGTCAGCTCGGGTGATCGGCTGGCGGTAGGCGATGATGGCGAGGGTCTCCATCGCTGGCGCACTGAGGCGGGCTTGGCGGTTCTCCGGGAAAAGCTGGCGCAGCCATGGAGCAAAGTCGGCGCGGGTCACGAGTTGCCAGCCTGCGGCGCTTTCACGGATTTCAAAGGAGCGTCCCGTGGCGGCGAATTCCTCTTCCAGCGTGTGGATGGCCGTCTCGATCTCTGGAGCTTTTATTTTTGCGAAGCAGGAAATTTCAGGATCCTCTTTTGCCGCCTCCGCCGCTCCTTTTAGAAATGTTGCGAGTTCCTTTGCGGATACGGGTTTTTGGGATGCGAAAAGAATGGCCTCGATGATGCGCGGTAGTGGAAATCGCGGGGCATCGGGTGAATCGACCGGTTGATCATCGGGTGTCGGTGAGCCGTCTTGCAGGGCGGGCTCGGTCGAGTCGATCGGCTCGGAGTCGGTGGGAGTCGGGGTTTCTTCGCTCATACGAAAAGTGGTTGGGCATCGCCGATGCGGTCGATCCAGATCTCTCCAAAGTGCCCCTCTTGTCGCACGCGGAGTTGTTTAAGGCGGATGAGTTCGAGCATGGCCAGAAATGTCACAACAATCTCCGTGCGGCTCGCGGCATCGGCAAAAAGCTCCTCAAAACGCAACGGCACACCCGGCTGCGCCACGCGAAGCACGTGGTCGATCTTGTCGGATACCGTGAAATTCTCGGCAAAGATCTCGCGCAGGTCCTCATTCTTCCCCTCGATCCGCTTGAGGATTTTTTGAAAGGCATGGATGAGGTCGAAGATGCCCACCTCCTCGACGAGGAGATTGTCGGCAGCGGGCAGGTCCGGTGTCACCGGCACGCGCGGGAAGAGATTTTGCTGGAAAGCCTCGTGCTCCCGCAAGCGGGCGGCAGCCTCCTTGAATTTCTTGTATTCGATCAGCTGCCGGATGAGTTCGAACCTTGGGTCGTCCTCCTCCGCATCGACATCCGCCATTTGCTGCTCCACGGGCAGGAGCGTGCGGCTCTTGATGTAGAGCAAATTCGCCGCCATCACGATGAACTCGCCAGCGAGTTCGATATTCAGAACTTGGAATGCCTCGAGGTAGGCGAGGTATTGCTTCGTGATGCGTTCGATCGAGATGTCGTAGATGTCCACCTCATCGCGCTTGATGAGATAGAGCAGGAGGTCGAGCGGGCCCTCGAAGACATCCAGCTTGACCTTGTAGTCCTCCACGGGAGGTTAGCGCCGTTTGTAACCGCGCTTTTCACCCTCGCGCTGGAGTTGGACGCGGTGTTTGGCGTGCTCTTTTTTCTTTGTCTTGAGCTTGCTGATCTGGCGCGAAAGTTTGTCCACGACCTTATCGATGGCGGAGTAGAGGTCGGCCTCGGCGTCCTCGGCATGGATGTCCGGGCCGCTGAGTGCAAGGTGGACCTTGACGGTGTAGGGCTTTTTGCGGTCGTGGTTGTGAAGAAGAACGATGTGCGCGGCGAGGAGGGTTTCGCCATGGCCCTCGAGGTGGCTCACTTTTTCAGCGACGAACTCGTGGATTGCTCCCGTGAGGGTGATGTTGCGCGGGGTGATGTGTATTTGCATGGTTTCTATCTTGAGGATGCAAGCCGGTGGATTCCAGCAAAAATCGGTTAGTTGCTGGAAGCAGGCTCAACTTTAAGCAGATCGAGGACAGTTTTGTAGACGAGTGGGGTGTTCGCTCCAGGTTGGGCGGGGTCGATCATGTCATGGGGAATCGCCTGTGCGGCAGGGAATTCATGGGCGATGATTTCGGTGCTCCCATTTTGACGGGAAAGTGAGTCGACGATGGAGGCGGTGACCTCGTTGTTGGCGCCTTCGTCAATCGCGGTGGTGACAAAGATGGCGCGCTTGCTGCGGAGGGGACGTTCTTGCAGGTGGCTTCGGATGTTGCGTGAGAGTTGGATGCTATCTGCCATACAGCGCGTGCCAAAGCGGGGATACGCATAGGCAGGCCCGGGGATGGCATCTTTTTTTACCGGATCCCACCATAAATAGAAATTCGGCAGCCATGACAGAATTACGGCTACCGTATCGATGAGGCCGGCCGGCTTGCCGTGCATGCTGAAAAATGGAGCCATCACCATCAGGTCATCGATGCCGTCCCGGTTTTGGGCGGTCCAAGTGGCCGCCACGGCGCTGCCGGACAGACCGACCAGTGTGACGTGGTCGCCAAGACCGGCGGCAATGTCGAGTCCGATGGCAGCCTGGTCGATCAGGTCCTGGGCGGTTTGCTGGCCTTGCTCGCCGTTGAGGCGGTCCTTGAAGCCCGCGAGACGAGCGCGGGGGAGAATGACGTTGTATCCGGCGGCGTGGAGCTGTTTGGCGAGTGGGACGAATTGCTCCGGGCAATTGGTAAGACCGTGCATGAGCACAAAAGCGCGATCGGTTTTTCTGCCGTGGTGAAAGAGCCTGCTGGGCCCCGCTTCGCCAAGGGGAAGTTGGGATTCCTTCTCCTGGAGTGAATCGAACATGCGGAGCGATTCCTCAAAAGAACCGGAGGGTTGCGGATTCATTTTGAATTCCGGCACGCGAAAAAGGACAGCGCCTATTCCAGCCATGCCACCAACCCCAACGGCCAGGGCGATGGCGGTGAGGGTGAGTTTATTCATTACGGAATCGAGGAGCCCACGTCGGGGAGATGCGTGCGGCGATGAGGAAGCCGATGCCTATCAGGATAAGGAAGAGCGACAGAAATTGACCCCTGGTGAAAAAGAGAGTGAGCGGGGCGTCTGGCTCGCGGTAGACCTCGCCAACGATCCGCAGCACGGCATAGCCGATGAAGAAAGCGCCTGTAAGAATGCCGTCCGGCAGCCGGAATCGTGTTCTCAGAATCCACAGGATGGCAAAGAGCATCGCTCCCTCCAGGAGTGCGGCGTAAATCTGCGAAGGGTGGCGTGGCGTGAGATGCCTCGCAAGGATGGCATGAATCTCTGGTGAGGAACCGACGCGCTCCACGAGTGTGGCGATGGTGGTGCAGCTCGGATCCGCCTGCGCCGCCTCTCGCAGGACGTCTTGAACCTGAGCGGGTGAGGCTTCGTGGAGTTCCTTCGGGAATTGCACCGCCCAGGGCACGGTGGCCGGGCGACCGTAGAGCTCGCCATTAATAAAGTTGGCGCAACGGCCGAGGAACAGCCCGATAGGGGCGGCAATAACGGTGCAGTCGCCGATATTCAACCAGGGGATTTTTTTACGGCGCGCGTAGATCCAGGTGAACACCACAATGCCTAAAATCCCACCGTGGCTGGACATGCCGCCCTCCCAGAATTTGAAAAACACGAGCGGGTTTTGGATGAAATTGCTCCAGTCGTAAAAGAGCATGTAGCCAAGCCGTCCGCCCAGAATCACTCCAAAGAACGCCGTGCCTGTGATGAAGTCGGCAACATCCTTCACCTCGATATCGCTGTAGCCGTTTCTCGCAAAATTTACACACACACCGTATGCGGCGATGAATGCCAGCACGTAGGCGAGGCCATACCAGCGCAGGCCAAAGCCATCACCAAAGCGAATAAGAAACGGGCTGAGATCGTGGATGTAGTAAGCGAGCACGGTGATGCGTATTGGTTAAAAAAATCTTACAGGAATGTGTTCATTGGCGCTGCCGCACTGCCGGCAACGAGGAAGCGGGTCGGATGGATCGGCTTTGTAGCGGAACGAGCACACGTGGCATTGAATCCAATGTCGCAGCACCTCCCGCTGCCGCCATCGACGCAGAATTTCATAGCCGATCCACACGAGCACGACCCCTGCGAGAAAGGTCAGCATTGCGGTGAAGACCAGCCAAGGGAGTTCCATTCGGATCATGGCGCAGGCTCTGTTTTGAGGTCTGTGCCCCAATGAAATTCCACGACGCCCCATTCCATGCGGTTTGTGTCGGCGGGTTGAAAATTTTGCGACCGCAGGAAGCGCATGGCATCGCGGTCGAGCAGCTGGTCGCCGGATGATTGGTCTATGACGACATGCGGGATGCTCCCGTCGGGGGCCAGTGCCACGAGAAACGAGGCGTTGTTCGGTAACTGCACTCGGGAGGCACGAAACTCCATCCCTGCGGGCTGGGTGGAGATTCGTTGTTTGATCGACTCGGCAACGATCAATCGAGTTTTTTGCGGTTCGCGGGCGGGAATCTCCCGAGCCGCTTGGGAGCTGATGCTCACCGGTCCGGCGGGAGCGGATGCCGAACCATCTTTTTTCGCAATGACGGGCGGCATGGCGGTGAGGGTCAGTCTGTTCTCCGCATATTGGGGAACATAGTCATTCGGTGGTAGCTCGTTCATGCCCGGCGCACCTCGTCCGGGAGCGATAAATGCGGGATCCGATGAAAGCAGCAGGTTCTCCAGCGATGCCTTGGCAGGGCTACCCTCCGGCAGGAAATAGACTTGGGCGGGATTGGGGCCGTCGGAGGTGGCGTGGGGATACGCGACCGAAAAAAGAAAAAATATCGCGGCGTGAAGGATTGCAGCCAGGATGATCGTGGCTGGCAGGAGGAGGTGGATGCGGTGGCGGGTGGGCCACTCAAAAATGAGCAGCGGGCTTCTCACTCTTGTTCCGAGGTGGCGAGGACCGTTGGATATCCCAGCTCGAGGGTGATATTCATCACCCGCGAAATTTGATCAAAAGAGGTGTGGCGGTCCGCCTTGATGATCAAGGTGTGGTTGCGCGAGGCGCGGCTGGCGAGTCGCGCGGCAAGGTCGGTGAGCGAGACCTCCTCGTTTTCAAAATAAACAGCTGAAAGAGGGGGCGCGACGATGCTGATGATGAGGGGATCCCGTTGCGGGGCCAGAAGGAATGGCGAATCGGGGACGCTCACGCTTACGCCCGGCTGCAGCAGAAACGATGTGCTGAGAACGATGAAAAAAATCAACGCCAGCACCACATCGAGTGATGGGGCGATGAACATCAATGCCGGATGCAGGCCGGGTGAGCGCTCGAGTTTCACGCGGAGTCTTTGTCTTGTTCGGAGGAGCGCAGGATTTCGAGCATTTCGATGGATGCCCGTTCGATATCGCGCAGGGCATCGTTCACGCGCGCCGAGAGGTAGCTGTGTGCAGCAAATGCGGGGATTGCGACGGTGAGGGCTGCGGCCGATGTAAGCAGGCTCTCGTAGACGCCACCCGCGATTTCCGAAGCTGTCGCATAGCCGCCATGGATGGTGATTTGGTGGAATGCGGAAAGCAGGCCGAGAATTGTTCCCAGCAAGCCGACAAGCGGCGTGGCGTAGGCAATCGTGCCAAGCAGGGCAAGGTTACGCTCCAATAGAGGAACCTCGAGCTGACCGGCCTCCTGTGCGATGCAGCGGAGTTCCTCGCGGGAGGAATTGTGCTTGAGAAGCATCGCGTGCAGCACACGGGGGACAGGCCCGGGCGAGCCCGCGCACTCTTGGATCGCCTCGGCGTAGTTTTTGTTTTTAAGAAGATTCGCAAGCCCTCGCAGGAAGTCACCTGTCTTGATCGAGGCGCGGTGGAGGTGGAGGAGTCGTTCGGCAAAAATGCCGAGGGCGGTGATGCTGCAGGCGAGAATCAGCCACATGAGCGGCCCGCCTTTTTGGACAAGTTCCATCATATAAGAGTAAAAGTTTTCTAAATCATGGGCCCCGGTGCGGCAATGGCATTCAATCCGGGGTGGTGCCGGAGGTGAGGCAGAGCGGCGCGCGGGAGAGTTCACCGAGCGCAGCAGCCATCTTTTCCCGCACACCGGGGATGAATCCGCGTTCGGCATGGAAAACAAGCATCGTGAGGCGGTCGCTGCGCACGATACTGAGCGGTCCCCTGGATGTGTGGAGCGTGAGGGCGGGGATGTCTCCGACGCCCATGCCAAGCGAGGCGGCCTGCATCGAGTCGAGCATGGCACTGGCATTTGAGCTTAGCGAAATGAGGTCCACATTTTCCGGCACATTGTGCGAGGAGACGACCATTTCGTCGCGGGTGAGAACACACGAGCGGATGCCCGGCAGCGTGCCGCAAAGCTCGACCACCCGGTCGATGGTGAGTTTTTCCTCAGTGAGAAAAAGAGATTGGAGGGCTTGCTGATCCGGAATGTCCCCGGAGGATTCCGCGTCGGGTATGTCGATCACCAGATCACTGGCGGTGATGGGCACTAGAGCGCCGGGTTGCTCGTGGGTAATTCTGCGAAAGGTGGGCAGGCTGTTGAGCAGTTCTGCAAGTTTTTTGGGTGACTCCGACGAGGGAGGCTCGAGCTGACTGCCCGGCGTTGATGGCGAATGCTCCAACGTGTCGGCTGTCTCTGTCGGCGGGGTGTCCGTATCGGGCAGGGACAAGGCTTCGGCTTTTGCCTCGGCGAGATTCCCAAGGTTAGCAACCGGGGAGGGGATTTCATTGCCCAACAAAGACTCGCTGGCGGGGGGGGCGGGCTCAAAGTCGCCGGTAATTTCCTGCAGACGATAAGTGGTCGCGAGCTTGGCGGCAGGGATGCGGATGAGTTCATCTGTCGGCTCCACAAAGTCCGGGTAGGATTCTGCGATCAATCTCAGCGAAACGGTGGGAACGATATGAGCAAGCAGATGGGAGGTGGGCACCTCAAGGGTCTCATCGGGATTTGCGGGGCGAAGCAGGCGCGAAGTGGGGATGGATTTTTCCAAGTCGCCGAGCAAAAGTCGGATGCTTCCCGCCGGGCGAAGCCGGTAGCGAATGACTTGCGCAGGTGCAGCAGGTGCTGCAGCTGGCGGCGCAAATGGAGACTCGGGCATTTCTTTTGTTGTGTCGGCTGCGCTTGGAGGTTATGTCGCAGGGGAATTTTTGCAACACCGTGGAGTTTGATTTCAAGTTTACGAGCGAGGGGTTGATCCCTGTGATTGTCCAGGAAGCTTCCGGCAAGGAACGCCCCGATGGGCGGGTGCTCATGTTTGCATGGATGAATCGCGAGTCCCTGGCCATGACACTCGAAAAAGGTCTGATGACCTACTGGAGCCGCTCCCGTCAAAAACTGTGGATCAAAGGCGAGTCCAGTGGACATACGCAACGCGTTGTCCGGTGGTTTGTGGACTGCGATAAAGACGTTCTCCTTTTCGAGGTCGAGCAGGAGACCGGCGCCTGTCACACGGGATACGAGAGCTGTTTTTTCCAGGAAATGGACCGCTCGGGTCAGCCGGTTCTTATAAAAGAGAAGAAAATGTTCGACGATGGACTCGTCTACCGGAAGGCCGGTTGATTTTTTTTTAAAAATTCCCCTCAAGAAGTAAAAAATTAGGTCGAAGATGTTAGTATGTCATTAGCACTTTCAGGACTCGCTTCGGGCTTCGATTGGAAATCAATCGTCGACCAGCTTATCGAAGTCAGTCGCGCTCCGCAGAACAGGATGCGGACCGAGAAGAGTCAGCTCGCGTCCAAGAACAATGCGCTCAACGAAATAAAAGGACTCATTTCCTCGTTGAAAAGTGGCGTCACCAGCCTAGGGGCTGACGAAGCTGTCCTCAAAAAAAGCGCCACTTTTGCAAGCGGCTCAACCGATTGGACCGCTTCTGCCACCAAAGACACTCCGGCTGGACAATATAGTTTCAATCTTACCCGCCCGGCCACTGCCGCCAAGTGGGAAGGGGCCACCGGAATTGCGAAACCAAGTGCCGCCAATGCCGACACCTTGTTGTCCTCGATGAATGTTGGCCGCACCATTAACAGCGGATCCTTCTTCGTCAATGGGGCTAAGATTGATTACGACGCCACACAGCCGCTGGAGAACGTGTTGGTTAAAATTAGAGGCGTTACCGGCATTACCGGTGCAACTTTCGTTGACGACAAGATTAAGATAAGCAGTGATTCCGAGATCACGCTCAGAGCTGCTAACGATACAGGCAACTTCTTGCAGGCGATGAAGCTCTCCACCGGTAGCCATACCGGTAGCGTTTCCAGCTCCTCGGCCCTCGGCTCGATCAGTCTCTCCGGCCCCATAAGCTCTGCCAACTTCTCGAGTGCCGTTTCTAACGGCGAAATTAATATCAATGGCGTCAGCATTACCTACGCCATAACTGACTCGGTCCAAGCTGTCTTAAATAGAATAAACCAATCCGCCGCTGGCGTTAACGCATTTTATGATTTGGCGAATGGCAAGTTTTCGTTAACAAACAAAACCACTGGTGATGTGGGTATATCTGTCGTGGACTCAGGCGGGCTTGCGACGGCGATGGGGCTTGTGGGCGGGAGTCTTACACTCGAGCAGAGGCTTACACCCGGTCTCGATGCAGAATTCACGCTCAATGGAGGAGGCACGCTAACCAGTCGTTCTAATACTCTGGACGAAACCGCCCATGGCATAAAAGGCCTCTCCATTGTTGCAAACAGCACTGGAAACCAGTCGGTTACTGTGGCGAGTGATAGTGCGGCCGCAAAAGCCTCCCTTAACGATTTCATCAATAAATACAACAGCGTCCAAAACGCGATTGAGAAATACACCAAGGTTACGACCAACGGAGATAAAGTAACCGCAGCTGTTTTGGCTGGAAACAGGGAACTTGCAGAAATATCCCGCAGTTTGCGCCAGATGCTTTATCAGCAAGGATCTGGAGTCGACGGGGGAGTCAAGCGGCTTTCCGATCTGGGAATCAATTTTGCAGGAATTGAAAATACGATCTCCATCACCGATAGCGCCAAGCTCGACTCGGCCCTCGCCAATTCCGCAGACGACATCTCGGATTACTTCAAGAACTCCACTGGCGGACTTGTGACCCGCATGGATGCTTATTTGGACAAGCTCCTAAGCACATCGACATCATCGCCGGGCAGCTTCAAGACCCAATCGGACTCCATTACCAAACAAGACAAGAGCTTGGACACCCAGATCGCCAACTTGGAGCGTCAACTGGCATCCCAGCGGTCGCTTTTGGAATCTTCTTTCATCGCGATGGAGAAAGCTCAGGCAGGGTTCCAACAACAGTCCGCCTACCTTGCGAGGACTTTCAGCAATGGTTCCAAATAAAAAAACTCCTTAACCAAGTGCCCAAACTGCCGATTTAAGATAGCAAAACGATTTTAACCAGATTTCCAAAAAATTTCCCACACAATACCAATCAACATCAACCCAACTGCAAATATGAATAACATACAACCTATCGCGCCACCAACCGCACCGGTTTGGCCGGAGGTGAACTCGGTCACTGCCAAGAGCAGCATGTCCGCACCTCAGGTCGGAGCCAGTGAGGTTCCCATCCGTGATTCCGTGGTGTCCACTGGAAAGGCGGATTTACCACCTCAAAAAACACTCACCGATACGGTCGAGACTCCCCATCGCGAAAAAGTCCGCGAGTGGGTGGGGACACAGCTCGAAGTCCGTCCCGGAGAAGTTAAAAAAGGCCTTGAATGGAACTCCGACCCGGCGTATCCTCCGCTCAACGTTCTAAACGGAATTGCGACAATGTTCGTAAGTTCCTCGTTCACGGACGGAACGATTTCCTAATTCCATTTTGAAAGCCAACAGCCAGCTCAATATCTACAGAAAAACGGCCACCACAACGGCCTCTCCTGG
Organism: Terrimicrobiaceae bacterium; assembly: GCA_044352905.1. Classification (GTDB taxonomy): domain Bacteria; phylum Verrucomicrobiota; class Verrucomicrobiia; order Chthoniobacterales; family Terrimicrobiaceae; genus UBA967. The sequence continues at coordinate 18,039 of JBILCY010000012.1, forward strand.
TGAATTAGTATTGATGCTGTATGATGGGGCACTGCGCTTTATGGTTGCTGCCGAGCATGGTTTTAATGAAGAAAACTTTGCCCGCCGCAACGAGCAAATCCATAATAATATTCTTCGCGTTCAAGCGATCATTACCGAGCTGCAAGCCACCTTGGATATGGAAAAAGGAGGAGATTTTTCACAAAATCTCTACCGCCTGTATGATTTCATGCAGGAGCACCTTTCTCAGGCAAACCGGGAAAAAAATCCGGACAAGATCAAAGTCGTCTTCAATTTCATGCAGGACATCCGTGATGCTTGGGCTCAAATGTTGCTCCAGACCGCCCAAGAGTCCGCTACAGGTTCTGGCATGGGCTCGAAATGCTGATTCGAAAGCCGACCGAGAAGCCTGCCGTATCCAAAGAATACGAGAGGCTGGAAATGCTACTTGCTACTTATGAAAAAAACCTCCGCTTGGAGGTTTTTTTCATTCGCGGTCGAGAGATTGAAAATCTTCTGGAAATCCTGCCACAACAGGGCGATTTGGCTCAGGCAATCATGGGCATCCTTACCGGTCTGCAGCTGCCCGCCGAGCAGGCATCCATTCTGCAGAAACGCCTGGCCACTGCAGACGCTCTCCGTGAGGCCAATCGAGCCGAAATGGATCGTTTGGTCGAATCCACCCGCGCCGAGCTTGAAGAAATGAATGCCGCCCGGCAACGGATTCGCCAGATGCGACACATTTCCCACACCAGGTATCAAGACGGTGGCAAGCCACAGTCCCAGTTGCAGGACTGGGCTTGAATACTGGTTTTTTTGCTGGGGGATTTTTACACCCGCCCGCCCTCCCGGAAGCGCAAGGCTTGGGCGACTCCCTTAAACCCAACACACCAAGGTTTCAAATCAACGCGCCAAGCTCAGCGCCCAATCTCGCGCAGGCGCTTTCCAGACATCAGGTTTCTTTCGATCTGCTCCAGAGAGATGCCTTTCGTCTCCGGCACTAGAATGATGAAAAACACGATGAAGAGCGCGTTCATGCACCCGTAGAGTAGGAATGTATTCCCCCCCCCGATAGTGTTGATGAGCGTAAGAAACGTCTGTCCCACGATGGCATTCACGACCCAGTTGGTCGTTGTGCTCCACGTTACGCCCAGATCGCGTCCGGCAAGCGGATAGATTTCCGAGCAAATCACCCAGATGATCGGTCCCGCACTCATAGCAAATCCCACAATAAAGACGAGCAGCGCACCTACAGCAGCGTATCCCAGGGAGGGGCTTTGCTCGATTCCGATATTAAAAAGTGTTCCCACCGTGATCATTGCCGCACCCATCGTCACAAAGCCCGCATACATGATCGGCTTCCGCCCCAAGCGGTCGACAAAAGCGATGGCAATAAATGTCGCCAGCACATTCGTGATGCCCACCACCACTGTGCCCCACATTTGCTCGGTCTTGTCGCCAAATCCCGCCAAGTCAAAAATGCGGGGCGCGTAATACATGATCACATTGATGCCTGTGAGTTGCTGGATCACCTGCAGGCCGATCCCCAGGGCAATCGCGCGGCGGAAGTTGCTATTTTGTGCAAAAAGTTGCCACCCGCTCTGCTTGATCTTGGTGCTCTCTTCGATCTCACGGATCTCAGCCGCGATCTCCTCCTCGCCCAGCTTCATGCGCCGAAAGACGCCCGTCGCCTGGTTGTGGAATCCATTCAGGAACAGCCACCGCGGGCTTTCCGGCAGCGTCAAGACACCGACAAACATCAGAGCCGCAGGAATCGCGATCACTCCCAGCATGATCCTCCAATGCCCGCCGGTTTCCCCTCCAAAACTCGCATACGTCGCCAGCCATGTGTCGCTTAGGAAGGCAAGCAGGATGCCAATGGTAATCATCAATTGATACATCGAGATCATCGAGCCACGCACCGACTGTGGCGAAATTTCCGAAAGGTAAAGCGGAGCGGTGAACGACGCCACACCCACACCGATTCCCAGCACAAACCGGGCAGCCATTAAATAATGCTCATCGGGGGAAAACGCGCACGCCAGTGCCCCGACCACAAAGACCACCGCACTCACAAGAATCGTTTTGCGGCGACCAAATCGGCCAGAGAGATACCCGCTTATCAGCGTGCCCGCCACAGCACCCCACAGAAGCGCGCTCACGATAAACTCAGCCTGCGAGTCCGCCTTGAGGGGACTCAAGTCCGAGAGAAAATCCTTTTTGATGAAATCCAGCGCTCCGGAAATCACTCCCACATCAAGCCCGAATAGCAGGCCCGCCAGCGCGGCAGTGAATCCAATGAAGTAAACAATAAAGCCGACTTTTTTTGATGGGGAAGGATGCGACATAAGTTCGAGTAATTGGTTGATGGGAGGGGACACCAAATCATCTTCAATCCACCACCACCTGGCAATCCGAACTTCACACCCGACACTCCATCGGCGGGATCTTCACGATTAGCGGAATTTAAAACTTGCCCGCCCACCCGCGCACGCTACCTTTGTTCCCCCTGCGGCTGGATAGCTCAGTTGGTAGAGCAGAGGACTGAAAATCCTCGTGTCCCCGGTTCGATTCCGGGTCCAGCCACTCCCCCAGTGTTTATGCGGGTTTGCGGTCGATTGCTTCTCAAATATTAGCCGAGTGTGATAAGCAGTGTGATATTGCTCACCTGTTTTCAACGAAGTCCTGTGATGTAAATTTCCACGCTCCCGATCCTCGATTCGCTAACCAAAAACTTTGTGAGTGCCTCTTCCCACGTCCAAATCCTCGGACATCGCGCCAACCCAAATCCTCCCCCGGCGTTTTGCCCAAAGTCTCCCTCGCCGACCAAATCCTCGGAGCCCCCATTTTCAAAGGCCCGAGGTTTTCGCGGCGGTGTGGCGGCGAGATTTTCGCCTCGCGGCTCCGCCAGCCTTGCGGGGGCGTAGGGAGTGAGGGGAGAGCGTTAGCGATTCCCCGAGCGAGCGGAGCAGGGTGGGCGGGGGCGTGGGTGGCGCGACCCCTCAAGGGCGCGGCAGACCGCCACCGAACCACCCCCGCGCAGACGGCATGGGACTGGCCTCCGAACCACGACGGCGGCGCAGAAGACTCCACCAACACGAGAGGCGCACCCATCGCCGCCGAAACCACAGCCCCGCGTGGCTGCTGGCCCCGCCCGCGTAGCGGAATGCAGGCCGCTTCCGATAATGTTAGTAGCAGAGAGCGCGGTGGCCCCCTCGTGAATGAACCCGCTATCTGCTACTGCACATTATCGGAAAACGGAGTGCGGAGGGGCGTGGGGACAAAAAGGCGACTTCTGGCCTGCAAGGTCAGGTGGAGCCTGTCCCCACGGCCTTCCGCACGGAGTGTGCTGCCGGAATGCAGCGCAGCGGGCGGGGCTTCGTGACATTGATCGGCGAGAGCCGAGACGCGCTTCGGCGGAGGCTGGCGCTTGTGCAGCGAAGCGGAACCAGCCTGCCTCTGCACCGCGAACCCTCACCTCAACGACGCACGGATTTGCGAACGGCTTTTCGTGCAATTTGGCGCCGCCGCCGGACGCAAGATTCGGTGGGAAAGATAAGCATTGCGGACATACTGCAAAAAAACCACCGAACCTCCTCGACGCGGTTGTGAGTATTTCAGACGAGAATCTTTGGCTGCCCCAATTTCCATTTCTGACTCCGTTTCCCTCTCAATAAAGCCCCGGCAATTCTCGAATAATCCGCTCTTTTGTAAGCCAATCTGCTTGGCCTCCCGATTGGTGGACCGACTCTGCTCTGCTTTTTGTAAGTCCGTATAATATTTGGGTCTTGCCCATTTATTTTCGGGTTCAGCCGGAATTTCGCTTGCAACCGCCCTCCTCCCAAGAAAACTTTAGCAACTGTTTCCAATGCCCCCTCCACCAACAGAGTGTTTTATACTCCCCCGCGACGACCCGCGTCCTGCAACCATACAAACCGCCCATTTATGGGGATGACTCTCATCAATCAAAAACCTTCTGCCTCTTGGTTATCCAAAGTAGGTTTCCGTAGTGTTCTTAGAGAAAGTGATTACGGTTTTCCATCCATCCCTTTTTTGAATTTACTGACTTTTTAACAATAGAAAAATTTCATGAAGAACCTAAAATTGATATACGCAAAAATTAAGGACTGAATATGAACTTTAATGAAAAAGCTGGTTCTCTTCATGCAGCTAGTATCGAAAATGAAAATTTTAAAGAAATTTCCGGTATTGACTATAGCGAGCAAAGAGTTCGCATCGCGATTGTTCACACAAGAGAAGATATCGTTTTGATATATTCACAAATCAACAGCATTAATGAACAACTAAATGAAATAAAGGAAAATACTAAAGTAATTTCGTTTTATATAAAAATAGCATTTTACGCAGCATTAGTGTTTGTAATAATTAAGATAATATCCTGACTCAAAAAAATTACACTCAGCCAAAACAAAAGGAAAAGTGTCAGTCCCGCTTTTTCACATATTTCGGTCTGTTTTCCCATTGCGCCCTAGCTCAGTTCCGCTAGGGCATCGGGATTATAAATCAAGCGCATCCGACTGCGCGGCCTGCATGACCTGATCGTGCAGCTGATAATCTTGCCGGTCGGGAAATCCTCGCTCGCCGCCGGTTCTCGCTATCTTTTGCCACTTCCAGCCCTTCGTGGATGCTCTGCCAGAGAGATTGTGGCACCGAGACTTGGCACTCGGCAGTGCCATCGTTTCGGTGTGTTGCCGCCTCCCATGCCAAGAAAAATATTTAACGCGGATTGCCATGGTCCTGAAAACTCTCGTTTCCACCCTTCCCCTGAAACGGTCTGCAGCCCGTTTCCGAGGTTCAGGGGCAAGAAAGCGCCTTGTTTCCAAAAACGCCGTTCGTTTCCATTTTCATTTCCGCTCGTTTCTCGTTTCCCCGGTTAAGATGCGGCGCCGGAAACGAGAACATATTTCCTCTTCTCGACCTTCAGCCAGTCTGCCGCGACGGCCTTTCTGGAGAGCTTTGAAACAGCCGAAGGCGATATATCCATAACATCGGCAATCGAGCTCGCCGTGTCGTAGCCCTCCTCCAAACATTTCCGGAAAACTTTCAATGGCTCGGCTTGATTGAAAGCAACCCGAACCACTCCTTCCGAATCCGTCTCGAAGGTCCATTCCAAAGGCATCTGCTCCCGTCCGGAGTTGCGTTCCTTCGTGAACATCGAAACAAATTTCGCTATCCGGCAAGTCCCACTCTTGGACTCATCGGCATAGTTGAGTTTGAGGACCCAAAAAGCCGCATCCTCCCGCCTGCTGGTGCCGCGCATTTCTCCATTCCTTCCAGCATGGTGCACGATCAGAACAACGATCTTGAGACGGCGAAGGTTCAGCAACCAATGCAAGACCCTCTCCCAATCATCGCCCTTGTTTTCTTCCATTCCGGCGCACAGGCACGAGAGATTGTCCAAGACAACCATCTCCGCACCGGCTTCCAACAGATAGGCCGTGACAAGGATTCGTCGGGATGTAACCCAGCCGCCGCGCTTGCTCGAAAGGCACCGAGAGGATCTTTTTCACCACCATGTTGCAGGTCGAAACAGCCCGTCCGCCCTCGCGCAGATTGTCCCGAAAAGAAACAATGTCTCCCGGAGTAATCGCAGCCAGCGAAACCTTCGCCCGAGCCTTCAAGTGAGCAAGGAAATCCCGCACCACTTGTTTGTAGCGAACCAATGTCGCCTCCGAAGTCCCCCCTGTTTTGTTTTTCAGCCACTCCTCCAACCAGGACTCCGCCGTGTAGCTCGTCAAAGCCTCCCCGCTCGAAAACTGCACCATCTCCGCGAGAATCCGGCGAGCCTGCGCCGCCGTGAGACTATTCGCACCGGCTAACCTTGCCGCCTTGTCCCACTCCACGCAAATCTCCAGAGCCCGCCCGCGATGCCGCTCCTTCGTCGATTTCCGAACCCAAAGCCCATCCGGCCCCCGAAAGTAAGCCACCCAAAACGGAGAGTTCGGTCTTTTGTAAACGCTCGCCATAACGAGTGTGATAAATAGTGTGATAAGCCACAGAAGTCAACGAAATCAGCGATGTATGATTTACAGCAATTTACAAACAATAAAAGGAGCGACAACGAATCCCCGGTTCGATTCCGGGTCCAGCCACTCCCCTTGGTGTTTATGCGGCTCCGTGCTCTCCGCCAAAAAATGGGGATGCGGACATTTGTTATTGTTGTTAGTCGCAGTGGGCGATGACACGCTACTGGTAGTTTTGGAAGTTTCTGAAGCCCCAGGCGCGGTGCTAGATGAGTTTTATCTTTCTGTGGAAGCTCTCGGTGATGCCGTTGTTTTTGGAGAAGCGCCACATGGTGACGAGGGCCTCTTTCAAGTTGTGGAGGGTTTTCCACAAGGTCATGAGTTCTTCTTTGCTGGTTTGGCTGCCAATGACTCGCTAGCCCCTTATTCCAATCCTCATAGCGGTCATTTTGCTCGATCTTCAACCTTATCTCCCCACTTTTTGATCAAGAGTTAAAAAATATGGAAAAAGGAAAATGTAAAAAGCTGGCTCTTTATTTGCTGACTCTTCTTAGGTTTTTTTCACACAACGCCCTTCGATTTTTTTGATCCGCTGGAAGCGGAGCAAGGGGCAGAAAACCCAATCGGGCACGCAGAGATGCACAGACTCCGCTTCTAGACGGGCTCACTCGATCATGGTTCCAAGGGCAGCCTGCTGTAAACTCAAATACGGTGGAGATAGCGCTGCACGAGAGCCGAGAGATGCCCGGAAAGACAATAAGTGCCCGCCTCCGAGCGATTCAAATAACCTCGACGATTCAGGCAGGCAACCGGGCGCTGAATCTCGGAGACGCTGAACCCGAGGCCTTGTGGGATTTGGGTGAGCGTGACCGCTTCCATACAGCTGGCCATCCACTCCAGAAGGTCGATACCCCGATCCAAAGCGGGAATCTGCGCCTGATTTTTATCCATAATAAATATTATTGCATCTAATAATTTACAGATGCAAATTTTACGGCATGGAACTCGTGCCGGTCGAAGAAATCAACTACGCCGACAGCTTTGGCGGCCTTCTCGAAAATTGCTACTCCGGGGCTGTCTACGACACACTCCGCGCCATGGTGATCAATGCGGGTATTGCCCACATTGGGAATGTGCTTCAGACAGCACCAGGCGATCTTGGTCGTCTCTCGGGATGCCGACTTCATCACCGGCTCCGCCTATGATATCGACGGCGGCTTCACTCTCCTACGTTAAAAAAAAATGAAACTCATCAAATTCGGAAACCCTGGCTCGGAAAAGCCCGGCGTGATCCTCGAAAACAGAAAGTCCCTCGATGTCTCAGCATGTGTTGCAGACTACAACGAG
>JBILCY010000028.1:0-7319 GCA_044352905.1 Terrimicrobiaceae bacterium
GCAAGCGATGGTGAGCGAGGATGCGCGGTGGCTCTTTGACGCATTGCGCCAAAATACCGGGGCCGTGGATCGCGGGGTGGCGGCATGGCAGGGGGGGCAGGCGGTGCCGGAAATGGAGGAGGTGGCCAAGCGGTTTGCCACGTTGCCGGAGCAGCAGCGCAAGGCGGTGTATGAGTTGGTGGCGGGCTTTGGGCAGATTGCCAAGGTGGACAAGGGGTTCTGGTATCAGATGGCGGAAAGCCTCGGACGCGGGGTTAGTGATGTGGCGGAGGTGACGCCGCGGGTGCTGGGAGAAAATGCGCTGGAGGCGCAACTGGCGCAACTGGAGGATGCCAAGCGACCTGTGTTTTTGGTGCCGGGCCGCACGGGGGAAGTGCGGGTGGAAAGGTTTGACCTGCAAGGCACCGGGCCAGCGTCGCCGGAGGAGCGGGCGCAAGCGGCGGAGCGGATACGGGAAAAGCTGGCGGTGCGCCAAGTGCAGCGGGAGTTGCGGGATTTGGCGGAACGGGTGGTTGATCCCATCAAAACGGTGACAAACCTGCCGGAGATTTTGGAGGAGGGGCTTTACGGGGCGGCTCGCAGCTTGCCCTACACGGCGGTGGCGGCGGTTCCTTACGTGGGCATGCCCGCGGTGGCGACGGCGCTGTATGCGCAGAATTATGACCGTTTGCGCTTGGAGCATCCGGAATTGCCCGCGGGGAAGGTCGCGCTGGTGGCGGCGGCATCGGCTCCGATTGAAGCGGCGCTGGAACGTTTGCAGGTGAAGTTGATCACGGGGCGGTTGCCGTGGCTGGGAGGTCTAGTCAAAAAAATGGCGCATCCGAACCAGCGCAACATAACCCGGATCATGCTGGGCAGCGGGGGCATCTTGCTGGAGCAGAATGCGCAAGAGACGGTGCAGGAGTTGACGTTCCCGGTGGCGCGGACGGTGGCGGCGGCGCTGGATGAGGATATGCCGGGCTTTGACTGGCAGGAAAAGATTGAGGGGATGCCGCGGGAATTGGCGGTGCAGTTTGTGGCGCTTTTGCCGTTGTCGCTGGTGGGCATGGGGGCGTTGACGGTGCGGGAGTTGCGCCGGGGCGGGGACTATATCAAGGACAAGGCGAATCTGGAAAAGGTGGGGCTTTCGCCGGAGCAGGTGGATCGGGTGCTGGGGGCGGAGACGCTGGAGGAGGCGGAGGCGATTTACCAAGAGGAGTATAACCGCCGTGATCCGGAGCGGGCGAAGGCCGCAGCCATGAAGTTGATCGAGGAGATGGCCAATACGCCGAATCTCTCGCAGAAGCCGGAGATGCCGACCGTGGAGCGGCAGGGGGCGGATTATGTGGTGCGCAACCGCGAGGGGGTAGAGATGTTGCGCACGCAAGACCCGGATGCGGCGACGTATGAATTTAACAAGCTGATGCAGAGCCGGGAGCAGGCGTTTTACGAAGCGCAGGTGGCGCTGGTGGAGATGTTGCGCAAGGCGAAGGAGGCGCGGGGGCTGACGCCGGATGTTTCGGAGATTGAGTTGGTGGCCAAGGAGGTGATTGAGCCTTACGCGACGATGACGCCGGAGGAGTTGGAGCAGCGGCGCAAGCAGTATGAACTGGAGTATGGCACGGAGGCGGCGGGTGCTTTGGAAGTGGTGGGGGTGAATGTGGCGCAGATGCGCGATGGGGTGTTCCGCGATGTGTCGAAGATCGTGCGGGGCAGTGATCCGCTGGTGGTGGTGGAAGAAGTGGTGGAGGGGGAATTGAAGCGGGCGTGGCAGGATGGGCGCTTTAGCCGGGAGGATATGATCGGGTGGATTCGCCAATATGAGCGGGCCAGCGGGGAAAACATTTTGACCGGGGAAGGTGATGCCGATGTGATCGAGGCCACGTCTTCGCTAGGTGTGGCGTATTTTATGGGGCAGTCGCGGCGGGATTCGCTGCCGGACAAGTTGCGGGCTTTCTTTGAATGGCTCTCGCAGTATTTGCGGGCGATTATGGCGCGGGCTGTGCGGCTAGAGCAGGCGTTGGCGGAGGGGGAAGTGGATCAACGCTTTGAGGCGTTTTTAGCGCAATCGCTGGGCATGGATTTGGATGCGATTTTGGAGAAGCAGGCGAAGGCAGCATTAAGCGGGATTTTGACGGGGACGGAGGGGGAAAGCGCGTTGGCGCAACCGCAGTTGACTGATCCTAGCGGGGTGGCGCGGGGCAAGGAGTTTTCGCGGGTGAATGAACAAAATGTGCAGGCGCTTAATGCGTATCTGGATGGCTTGGAGGAAGGTTTTTACCCGGTGATGAACGGCGACGGGGAGCAGACGTATGTGGTGAAAGTCACGCGGCGCAAGGATGGCAGCAAGCGGGTGGAGTTGTGGACGGCGGACGGCAAGGAATTGGTGGGGGATCGTCGCTCGGTTGTCACGGAGTTGAATTATGCGCCGTCGCAAGATGGGCAGGGCAATACGGTGTGGACAAAAGCGGAGTTGGGGGCCGGACAAAAGCGGATTTATGAGGAACTGACGCCGGAGCAGGAGGAGGAGCTAGCGTGGCAGGCGATGCAGGATCAGCAGGAGGAGGATTTGGACGGGGCAAAGGGAAGTGGAGATGTGGAGCTTTTTACGGCGATTGCCTCTGCGGGGGGATTGCCTTCACCGGGCACGAAGAATGCGCGGCAGTATAGCGGGGAGTTGCGCACGCTGCGGGAGACGTTGCGCGTGGGGCGGGATATTCAAGTCAAAGGGGCGTTTAATCTTTTTCGCACAGATGCGCCGGATTTGGATGCGCTGACCAAGGAGTTGCGACGGTCTGGCTTTGTGGATGTGCAGACGCCGGATGATTTGTTTGAGTTGATTGATCGTCGCATCCGCGGCGGAAAGCCGATCTATGGCTATGAGGGCAAGGGTTGGGCGGAGGTGTATGAGGGGCAGACGTGGGCGGTGCGGGAGAATCGAGATAATTTCTCGCTTGTTGGCTTAGATGCTCAGGCGTATTTTGATTTTGCCAATGTCCCGCAAAGCAAACAGCAAGCTGGTCAGCAAGCCGTCGATGCCGCGGCGCAAGCCAGCGTCGAACCCTACGAGGCCGATTTGCTATCCTCCCGCGGAGGAGTGGATGGGAGCGGGGAGTTGCGAAGCGCCCGAGAACGTCAAGCGGCTGCTTATCAGGCACTCTTAGGCGGAGACGCAAATTTCGTCGCCAAGGCTATCCGTGAGGGTGTGCCGTTGTCGCGGCTGATGCTGGGCTTTATCGGGCGGGAGCCTGTGTCGTTTAATATCCGCGGTGCTATCATCGAAAATCCGCGTGATCTGGCGTTGTATAACTTGGCTCATCGGACGCCGTTTTTTGAAAGCCTTAAGATCGTGGTGGTGGATACGGCTAACCAAGTGATTGCTTCGCAAGTGGTGAGCACGGGCACGGTGAATGAGTCGCTGGCGCATCCGCGGGACATTTTGGCGGTGGTGGAGACGGCGCGGGCTAATCATCCCGGCGTGGCGCTGGGGGGCTTTATGGTGATGCACAATCACCCATCGGGAAATCCTAGCCCAAGCAGTGCAGACAAAAAATTGACGGAGCGGCTGGCGGCGGCAGGAGACGAAATCGGCGTGCCGTTGATTGATCACGTCGTCACCAATGGCGAGTCGTTTTATAGCTTCCGAGAAAATCGGGAAATTACGTATTTGGGCGCAGCAAAAAATGATCCGGCAGCAGGGAGAGCTAATTTGCCCGTGCTGGCGAGGCCGGAGGGTGACATTGCGCCGGGAGCAATGGCGGAGTGGGAAGTCTTGCCTGCTAGCGTAGGCCAGCAACTAAGCCTCTATAATAACGACATACTCAAGGGCGTGCAGCAAACGCTGCAAACGGCAGACCCGAATATGATCCATGTGATTAACGTGGATACTCGCCACGGTATTATTAGTGTGGATCGTTACCCGCTGGGCACGAAGGCGAGCGAGGCGGTCAAGCGCAGTATCACGCAAGGCACGTATGGGGTGTTTGTGTCGCTGCCGTCGATGACTCTGGCCGATGCTGGAGTGATCAAACGCGATTTTCTTGGGGTGTATCAACAGACTTACAGTATCCCGCTGCTCGATGTGGCGGCTTACGGGCAGGAGAGTTTTAGGTCTTTGGGTTTGCTGGAAGAAGCCGATGCGCCTTATAGCGCGGCGCGGGCGGTGGCCTCGGAGCAGCGGGCGGTGGATGGGGCGTATCCGGTGGCCGGGCCTAGCTATGCGGTGCGTCTGGTATCGGTGCATAAGTTAAGCGAGGAAAACTTGGCGTTTGCCGAGCAGATGGGGGGCTTGGCGGTGCCGAGTGTGGCGGTGACGAAGGTGGGCAATGTGGTGGATGGTTTTGGCAAGGTGGCGCTAATTGGCGGGAGGGAGCTTGGTGATCCGGAGGCAAACCCGGTGTTTGATGCGGATGCTTACACCTCGCGCTTCCCAAGGCCGGAATACAAGAAGGTGAAGCAGGCGGTGGCGCAACGGGTGGTCAATAAGTTGCGTCCGTATGAGCAGAAGTTTGGCGATGGTCGCGGCATGTCGCTGCAAGAGGTGTGGGATAATGCGGTGAATAGGCCGCAACCGGATGAGACGGTGAATAAGCTATTGCGGAGCAATATGGCCAAGGCCGCGTATTTGGGGCTGGTGGAGGGCGTGGAGGTGGAACCGCAAATGCGCGAGGTGCCGCAACGCTGGGGGTTGATGGGCACGCGGGCGATGCAGGAGTATGTGGCGCAAGGGGGCGGTTTTAACCTCAATTACGATGATGCGGCAGGCTTGCGCCGTCTGGCGGAGGTGGTGATGGCGGCGGTGGAGGAGCAGGTGGCCGGGAAGTCGCCGGAGGTGCAGAGGATGCTGCGCGAGGCGATGCGGGCGAATGTCAATGAGGATGGCACGTTTGCTTTCGGTCGGCAGTTGCCGCTGGAGCAGGATGCCCGGAATTACGGCAAGATGGAGGTGGATGCGGAGGCGACGGGCAAGGTGCTTGATGAGGCGTTGCGCGGCAAGGAGGCGGCGTTTGATCGCTGGGTGAATGAGACGATTCGCGGGATGTATGAGGCTCCACGGATCAAGGTGAATGGAAGGTGGGAGCCTTATACGCTGGAAAATATCGTGCGGGTGATGACGGCGGGCCGGATCGTGGGGGCGGAGCAGACGATGACTTTTGGCGAGGGCCAGCTACGGGCGGCATCTTCGCGGCGCTTTGGCTCGGTGCAGGAGATGAAGAATGTGGCGGAGGAGGGCATTGCCACGGAAGCGGAGGTGCAGGCGCGGCGGGACGTGGTGAATGCACGGCTGGGGGCATGGCGCGAGGCGCTGATGGGCTACTACAAGTGGCAAAGCTCTTGGGATGCGCTGGATAATTCGATGATGGCGATGGCGGGTTATCTCAAGGCGCAAAGCAGCACGGAGACGGCGATGCGGCGGGCGTTGCTGAGCAAGGATTTTGTGGGGGTGCCTGCGGAGGTTGTGCGGGAGGGGATGGAGATTGCGGCGGAGTTTCGCAATGTCCCGGTGCCGTATTTTGAGAGCAAACCGCAACGGGTCGTGCGGCTGGGTGAGTTTAAGGCGGCGGTGGTGGCGGGCGATGTGTCGCCGGAGACGGTGAATATCCTCAACCGCCACGGGATTGAGGTCTATACGGTGGACAGCGCGAGCACGGCGGCGGATGATGATGTGCAGGCGGCGATGGAAAAGGCGGGTGATGGGGTGTCGTTTGCGGTGCGCCCAAGCGGTGCGGGGGCTGGTGAAAATGTGGCGGTGTTGGATGTGGAGCCGAAATTAACGGGGATGTCGAAGCGAGATGCTGCGGAGACGATTTTACCCGTGTTGCGCGGGTATCAAAAACTTGATGGCGATGCTTTGCCTTTCAATAAGGATTTGGGCCAAAGGGTGCGGTTTTCGGGCAAGACTACGGGGAAACTGGTGTCTTATGCGTCGCATACGCTGGAGGATATGGAGTTGGCGTTTATCCTGCCGATGTTGATTGAAAACGCTGTGTTGGTGGAGAGCAGGGCGGACAGATATGGAAATCCTGAAATCCGCAGTGTGAAGATTTTGGCATCCGTTGCCCGAGTGAATGGCAAGGTGTATGCAGCAAAGTTGACGGTGTTTGACCGTCAAGATGGTGCGGTTTTGTATGACGTGACTGGAAAAGAAATGAGGCTTGCGCCTAGTGTCGTTCAGGTTCCCGAAGGAACTTCCACAACGCTCGCAAGCCTCGGTGCAAATGTGGACGATCTTGTGAGGGCGGTCAAGGGGGATTCTGAGGTGTCTCGGGCGGTGCGTTCGCAGCGGTATTACGATGAGGTGGAGCGGGCGTTGGTGGCGTTGGACAATGATCCGGTGTATCGGCGGGGCCGGGTGGGTTCGGCGTTGAAGCGGTTTAAGAAGATTCGGGATCAGTTTAGCCGGAAGGATGCGGAGCCGTTGTCGCAGATGGAGGCGATTGCCTTTATGGAGGCGCTTATCAGCATACTGCCTCCACAAATGCAGGGGCGCGTGGGCGGTCGGGTGCGGATCGCACAATTTAAGACGGCGCAAGGGCGGCGTAATTATATCCTCAACCGGATTGCCAAGGTGGATGAGGTGTTGGAGGAGTATTTGCGGGAGGAATACAATGCCGATGCGGTGAGGCTCTTTGCACGGGCGAGGCCGCAACGGGATGAGGCCGGGCAGAAGCCGAAGGGCAAGCTGGGGTATTCGGTGCATGAGCTTTTTAAGACGTTGCAGGAGGCGACGGAGTGGACGCCGGAGGAGGCCGAAGCGCATGTGGCCAAGCTGGAGAAGCGGATGGGCGCGGAGGAAATTTTGGCGGAGGAGGAGGCGCATATTGCGCTGGAGTCGCAGCTTGTGCCGCTGTTTGCCGATTGGCTCCATGCTGATGCGCAGCGTCGGCAGGACGCGGTGATGCTGGGGCAAGAGGTGTGGACGCGGGCGTATCAGGCGGAGCGGGCACGGGTGGAGCGGATGCGCCAAGAGCGGGAGGCGGCACGGGAGGAGTTGGCGCGGGCCGCTGGCTCGGAAGGCGATGCCAAAGAACGTTATGAGCGTCTGGCGCGGGAAAACGGGCTTTCGGCAAAGTGGGAGGGAGCGATGCTCAACTTGCTGAATTTTGACCAAGTGATTAGCTATGTTTTTGGCGAAAAATCGGAGGTGGTGCGCAAGCTGGTGACGGCGCAGCGCAAGGCGGATAATGCCAAGGCGGACGGGATTGCGTCGCGTTCGGAGGATTGGGCGCAGTTTGTGAGCCGTCTCGGGGGCGGCGCGATGGCTGGGCAGACGTTGGTCTATGAGCTTTCGCGCACGAATGAGACGCGCGTGCGGGGCATCAAGTTTAGCCAGTTGCAAC
>JBILCY010000017.1:0-7064 GCA_044352905.1 Terrimicrobiaceae bacterium
AGAAGAAAGGAACCTTGAGCGGTATTGGCGCGGTGTGGTTTCATGGAATCGGATTGCAGGGTTTTTCAGCGTTGAGGCAACTTTTACCTGCAATCCAACACAGCATAAATCATGCCTATTACGTTGCCCAAAAACAGGTTGATGTGTTTTTAAGGTTCGACTAGATCGTAATGCCTTCGAGCGGGTTGACCAACACAAAGACGACGATGAAGACCTTGAGGTGTCCATGCGGGATACGTAGGTAATAGCTGAGGGGAGAGCGGCAAGCTTGAGCGGGGATGCGCTGGTGATTGTCCGCCGAGGGAAAGATAAAGGTTCCGACGGTCATTGATCGCCGTTACTATGACTGGGATGACTATTTGTCCTCGTGGTATTGTTTGGGCTGCCGTCGCTGTAGCGGGATGTATCCTGCTGGCCGGTTGCGCATCGGTCAGCGTCAAGGAGGACCAATGGATGGCAGAGCGGTTGGCTTTGCCGAAACGTGTTTATATCGCGGATTATGATGTGCCAACGGAGGTTCTCGCGGTGGACCGTTCCGGGGAAGACTTGGAAAAGTTTCGTCAAGAAAAGGCGAAGAATTTCACGGCGGAGCTTTGCAAGCGAATCACGAAGCGGATTGCTCCGGCGGTGCCGCTGGCCGAGGGAGTCCGACCGGAGAAGGGGAGTTGGGTCGTGGAGGGGCGTTTCCTGCGGATTAACCAAGGTAGTCGGCTGTTGCGAAGTCTGGTTGGCTTGGGAGCGGGGGGCACGAAGATGGACGTGCAAACCACGGTTTCGCTGGTGGGAGCGCGTGGCGCGAAAAAGAAAATCGCCGAGATCGAGACGACCGGTGGATCGAATGCCGAGCCGGGCATGCTGACATTTCCCACACCGATTGGCGGAGGTATCCGTGCGTTGGTGTCGCTGGCCAAGACGGGCGTGACGGCGGACCAACTTCGCACGGCTCGGATGATTACCGCGGCGATGGCGGAAAAGCTCGAGTCGCAGGGTTACGCGTTGCCGGGAAAGAAAGAGAAGGTGAAGAGATTGCAGGTGCGGAGCGCGCCAGCGGGGAGCGGGGAGCAGGAATAATGGTTCCGGCGGTTACAAACCGCCGCTACAAGTTGGGGGATGAATCATTTTGTTTTTGCGCTGATAGGTGTTTGGGGTGCGTGCTTGGCACAGGCGGAGGTAACGGCGGAGCAGATGCGGGCGGGGTTCGGGGAGATGGAGGGGGCGTTTGTGCTGCGGGATTGCGCGACGGGAGAGGAGATCGTGTTTGCCGAGGTGATTGCGGACACGGCATTCGGGCCTTGTTCGACATTCAAGATTTGGAATTCGTTGATCGGACTGGAAGAGGGAGTCATTGCTGATCCGGAGGCGGCTTTTTGGACTTGGGACGGCGAAAAGCGGGATTTTCCCGGTTGGAACGAGGATCAAACGTGGCGCTCGGCTTTTGCGGTGTCCTGCGTCCCGGCGTTCCAGGAACTGGCGCGGAAGATCGGCGAGGAGAAGATGCAGGCGTGGCTGGAGAAGCTGGATTGTGGGAGCAAGGACCAGTGCGGGCGGCCGGATGCGTTCTGGCTGCCGCGGGCCGGGCAGAAGACGATCATGATATCACCGCGACAGCAGGCGGATTTGGTCTGCCGTATGATCAATGGCGAGTTGCCAGTGAAAGCGGAGTCGGTGGCGCTGTTGACCGACGTGATGAAGCTCGAGTCAACCGAGCGCGGGACACTTTACGGCAAGACGGGCAGCGGACTGCGCGAAGGTTCGGAAGGTCCGGTGTCAGACGTGGACTTCGACATGGGGTGGCTGGTTGGTTTTGTCGAGAGCGGCGGCAAGAGGTATGCCTACGCGTGCTTGGTGTTGGGTCCGGGTTTACGCAGCAAGGATGCGCGGCGGGTTGTGGACAGCGTGTTGAGCTCGGCGGGATTGTTTTGAAGGAGCGGCGGAGGGAAGTTGGCGAACCGTGGCGTAATGTTTAAAACGATCTCCTGATTAGTTGAAAGTTTGCGGCGATTAAGCCTCCTCCATGTTTTTTTGGAATCCCGAGCCTGGCGCTTCTCACCAGCTGCCAATCGCTGAAGGAAAGTCTGACCCGTGTTCCTGGAATGGAAACGCTTTTCTATGTGAACGCCTCCATTGCCCACGATACCGGCATCGCCTTGTGGTATGTCGGTAAGTGGATCGGTCGCTCACTGCGCCGCTTACCTTGCGTCACTGCTTGCCGCAAACCACCCCGCGCTCGCATGCAACGGCGGGGCCCTCATCGCAAAAGACGGTGTGGAGATCTTCGTGCCCCACTGAGAGCCCAAAATTTTGACTGTTTTGGGATTAATTTTTATGTCAAGAATCTTTGACTGACCCCTTTCTCCTCCGTGGCGAATTTTTCCACACCAACTGGACCGGCCACGGCGGCACCACCGCCTCCTCGACCTACTCGGTGTAAAACCCGCGTCCCTTTAAAATTCGACTTCGACCCGCAAAAAAAAGAAGGGGGCATGGCCGTCCCGGCCGTGCAGAGACTGGCAAACTTTGGTCACGCCCCTTCCGAATTCAATAACGCCCCCGCGATTGCGCCTCTTCATCCTTAAACCCGACGCCATCGGCGACTTCCCCGCTCGCTTCACACCAATTCCCCAAGGCCCGCAGCCTTCTCCGCCCAGTCACATAAAAAATCAGCGAGTCGCTCCGATTTCTTTCAGATGTCGCAATAAAGACTCCACATGGGCAGCGGCGGAAAAATTTTCTTCCACGAAAATTTTTCCGACCTTTGCCTGCAGGAGACTTGTCTCTGTGGCGTTCAGCATTTCCGTTAGGCCCAGAATCCAAGCCCCAACATCTCCCTGCGGAAAGATGCGTCCGGTTTTTTGATCAGTGACTGTTTCCGGAAGACCCCCGGCATTTGAAACGGCAACGGGAACCCCCAAGGCTAGAGCTTCCATTTGGGCCAAGCCCAGCGGTTCGCTTGTCGAAGGCATAATGACCACATTGGCTCGTGTGAGAAGCGGTGCCACCGGCGAGACCATGCCCGCGAAGAAGACATGAGGAGTGAGATGTTGGGAGGCAACCAAATGGCGCAGTTCGGACTCATTCGTGCCAAAACCCGCCATTACATAGCCAATGTTTGGAAATGTCACCTTGAGTTCCTTGAGTGCATCAAGGGCCATCCGGTGTCCTTTCTGACTGCGCAACATGGCTGCATGCACAAGGATTGGGGAGTGAGCATCAAGCCAGGCGGAAAGCTGGCTATCCAGTGGTTCTCTGGCTTGCTGGAAAAGTTGTTCGAGAGACACAATCGGCCGCAAAAGACCAACCCTTTCGGGTTTTATACCCGGAGACCTACTGATTTTCTCCAGGAGAAAATTACTGGGAGCGAGGGTGCGGTCTGCGAGGAAATTGACCGTGAGGGGGCGAACCCTGGCACCCAGATATGTTCGGATGCGCAGAACCCTGATACGGCGTCGGCCGGACAATCGAGCAGCAATTGCCGCCACATTCGCATCGTGACCACTGTGACAAATCACGGCGTCCATGCGTTCCTGCATTAACAGATTTCGAACATGCAGGATGGAGGCGACATGGAGGCTGTTCCGGAAAGAAACAGGAGTCCAGGGAAGCCCTCGGCGTCCGGCTTCCACGGCAAGCCGACTTCCTGCGGGGCAGGCGAGATGGACGCTATGACCCGCTGCCTCCAAGGCCTCCATCTGCAAAAGAATCTGGCTTTCCTGTCCGCCAAACCCCTGAGAACTCTCGCAAAAAAGCAAACGCATCATGAATTCATTCTCTCTGGCTCTGGGCACTCAAGCCAGACTGGGTTTCCTTCATCGAAACTCAAGAATTAAGGCTTGAAATTCCATGCCGTGACGCGAGTTTTCCGCCTTGATCAGATTCAATTCAGTCAAGACCCGTCTGCCAAGCGCGGCATCCCCGCCCCCGCCTCCACGACCTACTGGTGTAAAACCCGCGTCCCTTTGAAATTCGACTTCGAGCCGCCAAAAAAAAGAAGGGGGCATGGCCGTCCCGGCCGTGCAGAGGCTGGCAAACTTCGGTCACGCCCCTTCCGAATTCAATAACGCCTCAGCCTTTGCCATAATCCCCCGCGATTGCGCGTCTTCATCCTCAAACCCGACGCCATCGGCGACTTCATCCTCGCCAGTGGTTGCATCCGCACGATCGCCCGCGAGGCGGGAGAGGAAAATCTCACCCTCGCCGGGGTCGGGGTCAGATCGGGGTCAGATCAGGGTCAGTCCCGCGTATTGTCGCTTTTTACACGGGCTGCCCACAAAGCCCTCGACAGAGTCTGAGGAACTCCCGCGTTCAACTCCCTCGCAATCCACGCCATCGTCATCGTTGTGATCCGCCTCAGTTCTCCAGCCAGAAGCACCTTGTCGGCATGCCCTTTCCTGAGCTTACGGAATTCTTCCAATCCCAAGCCCCGCTTTTTCAAAAACTCCCGCAAGATTCCTCGCGCCTTTTCCTCCATCGTCTCTTCCAGCGCCTCGCTCGTATGAATCGCCGCTTTCCCTTCGCCTCCATGCCCCATCTTGCTCAAGCGCTCCAGAAAATCATCAGCCCCCAATTTCCATCCCCGCCGGATTTTTAGTTTGTTGTGACCTATGCGACCAGCTTTAAGTCATTCCGGTGATTCAGTTAATTCTGTCAATGGATTCCACACCTTTTCGAATCCGAGTTGCTGAAAATCCTTCACATTCGAAGTCGCGAATTGTGTCACACCGGCATAGAGCAACGTCAGGCCCAGTCGCAAATCAATAATACGCCGAAAGGCAAATCCCTCCTCACCCGTTGAATTCCATACATTTTCCATGACGGGAGCCGCCTCAACGATTTTCCACAAGCGATTTTGACGATAGGATTGGCAGACCGCTGTGGCTTGCGATGCGGATAGGGGTCGTGGAAAAATCCGTTCATTGCGGAGCTTCAGATATAATTCGGTTCTGCGCTATTTTCAGTGGGAGGCAGGGATTCGTAGCTTGCCAGCGGTGAAGGAAAGCATGGTGATGAGGTTATCGGTCGAACGGTAACCCCTGGCTTTCCTTTGGGTCTTGCCCAGTTTAGAGGGGAAAATGGCGGGTTTGTTTCAAGAGAATTGAGTAAATGCTATCATGGCGGTGGTTGAAGCGCCATTCGGATTCCTTGAGGTTAACGAGAAACTTTTCCTTCCTGACTCCGCGAAGTTTCGCCATGCGAAACTTCGCAAAACTCCAGAAGGATTCGATGCCATTAACGTGATTTTTTCCACGGGCAAACTCATTGGCATGGTGGTGGACTCGGTGGTGCCTAAAGCCGTTTGTGACAAGTCCGTCGTAAGCCTTCCAACCATCGGTGTAAACATCGCTGCCTTCGACGATGCGCCCCTTGAGAATCGGCATCAGTTCTGCCTTGGAGCAGTTTTCAACCACGCTCACGAACACCCTGCCCTGGCGTTTGTGAAGGCCCAGAACAGGTGTTTTCCCCCCAGCTCCACGCCCCCTCTTACCGCGAATCCGCTTGGCGCCAAAATAGCTTTCATCGACCTCGATATCGCCAACAAACGGTCGGGCCTCCTCAAGCGCCAGGGCAACGATGCGCTCTCTCAGAAGGGAATAAATACGCTGGGTTGTTTTGCGGTTCAAACCGGTCAGAACGGCCGCCGAGAGGGCTGGAATATCCACACTGAAGCACTTCAAAACCTGCCGGAATTTGACCTCCGAAATATGTGACTTTTTCTGATACTTGTTCTTCAATGATGTATAATGTTTTAGCCATTATATCACCTCAGTAACTGGGCAAGACCCTTCCTTTTTACGGCAGAGAAGACGCTGTTGAGTCCCTCCAGGAAGGCATTGGTGGTTTTCCGATTCCAATAGGCGAGGATGCCCTCCAGGTGACGCTCGATCATGCCTGCGCAAGCAACCATCTTTGCAAATAATAAGCTGGCATACTCTTGGGATACACGGCGCACCCAGCGACACCACGCCATAAATCTCTTCTTCGCCCAGAACCGGTCGGGAATCTGATAGATTTCTGTGAGATTCAAGCGCATTTGGTAAGCTCGCGCCGTGGCCAGATTTTCCTTCTCCAGACTCTGGAATTGGATCTTCTGTTTGTCGGTGAGGTTCTCGGGATTTTTGAGCCAGACCCAACGACTCTCCTTTAAAGCATTGTGGGCACTCGCACTTTGGCGTGCTTGCGCTCGGCGAGTTTCATCCACGGCTTTGCTGGCTGTGGCTAAGACATGAAATTTGTCGAAGACCACTTCGGCTTGAGAGCCGATATTTTCATTCACTCCGGCGATATAGGCCGGGCTCATATCCATCGACACTTCTCGAACTTGGCGTGGATGTCCATGATGTTGCTCCAAACTGCGGGCAAAGGCCTCCCACACGCTCTTGTCTTTGCCTTTCACGGCAAAGAGGACTTTCTTCCCGATCATGTCGCAAAAAACCGTGATGTAGTTGTGTCCTTTGCGAACGCTCATTTCATCGCATCCCACACACACCACATTGCTCCAGTCGCTCTGCGGGTAGGCGGCGGCAACATGGGCTTTGAGCATCCTCCAAAGCCGGGTGTCGGTTTCCTTCACAAGCCGTGACACCGCCAAAACGGGCATTTCCCTCATCAATAAAAGCGCGAAGGCCTCAAAGGCTTTCGTGAAATGCTTGCTCAATCCCTCCCATGGCGGCGTGATTCGATAAACCTTCCCGCTCTTCTGGCATTTCCCTCGCGGCAACCGGCATCGGATCTCGCAACGATGCTCAAAAATATTGAGATGCCTCCATACCAACTCTTTGGTGTGATCGTAGAGGTCGACCTTCGCCCCAACTCCCGGACTACGCTCCATGTCCCACAAATGCCGCGTTTCCCCAATCTTGATTCGCGCCACTCCTTCATTATGCTCGAACTCGCACTCCTGAACTTCCCAATTCATTCCCAACCCCAGCAACTCGTGAAATAGTCGACCCTTAAAAAGGGATTGCTCCTGCTACTTTGTAATGAGCGGTGGGATTTTGGGGTAAAAATCGAAGCATGTAATAAAGCAACGAAATAACCCGCCTCATCCAGAGGCTCAGGTTCGAGGC
>JBILCY010000013.1:0-23390 GCA_044352905.1 Terrimicrobiaceae bacterium
AGGTCGAGGCGTAAAGCACCGCGTAGCACAGATAGGGCAATACGGCCCACCAGGATGGCCAGAGAGACCACGTAAGCACACCTGTGGCGATGATCAGGGCAAACCACAAAATCGTATCGCGAATCGCCGGTCCGTCTTTTCTCTCTAGAAGCTTGCGCATCGCGGCCCGGGGAAGCGGGCACTGATACCAATCCGCCTCGGCGAGGCCGCGCTCGATGGCACGCTGGGATTCCTCGCCGGTAAGGCTGTAGTCGAGATGCTTGGGAGGGCGGAGCAGGACGCTGGTGTGGTGTTCGTCGTTCATGGTGGTTGACGCCAAGATGAACGAAACGACTCCCCTCTGTCTTTTCTTGCGGTATCAAAAAGTGATCATATTTTGATGTCGTGCTCGAAAACCTGAGACTCCGAAAACGCTACGGAGGCTTTGTGTTTCTGGCCGATGCCGGAAAGGGTGTGCCATGGCTGGCAACACACCACCACGCGGAACTCGAGCTGAACATCGTTGCCCGTGGACGCGTCACCTACATTGTCGGGCAACACCGATACCAGTTTGCCCAAGGAGAATTGTTGTGGCTGTTCCCTGGGCAACCTCACCGACTGGTCGACCGCACTCCGGATGCCCTTTATTACGTGGCGGTTTTCAAGCAGTCCCTCATTCGAAAAACCTGTCTTGAGAAACAAAACGAGACCCTTGGGAAAAACCGTCCGCCCGGGAAGATGATGCTGCATACTCCACTTGAGCATCACT
This sequence comes from Terrimicrobiaceae bacterium, assembly GCA_044352905.1. Taxonomy (GTDB): domain Bacteria; phylum Verrucomicrobiota; class Verrucomicrobiia; order Chthoniobacterales; family Terrimicrobiaceae; genus UBA967. The sequence goes on from JBILCY010000013.1 coordinate 749, forward strand.
CTTTCGAACTCGCCCGGCGGATGATGGACAGCCTTATCGCAGGCGCGCCCGACAATGATGCCCTGAACCGCGAAGCAGGTTTTGGACTCACGCCCGGCTTCCGATACGAACATGACGACCCGGATTTTCTCAATGCCGGCCTGGCGCATCTTCTTGTTTTTTGTTGGAGGAACCAAATCGCATCACAAGGAGCACGCCGCCCTGTCCCTCTCCACAATTCGGTCTTGAAGGCCCTCGACATCCTCGGGCAAAAGGAGCAACCGGAGAGCTTGGCCGCTCTGGCAAAAGCATGCGGCATGAGTCCATCCCACTTGAGCCGCACGTTCCAAAAGCAAGTTGGCGTTTCCCTCAACCGCTACCGAAACACTGCCAGGCTCGAGCGTTTTTGGCAGGAGAGAAACCTTCCCCCCCAAAAAACGCTTATCGAAGCCGCATTCGCAGCGGGTTTCGGCAGCTACGCCCAATTTTACAAAATCTTCCGCGCTGCCTACGGACGGGGCCCAAGGGAAGGAATGTTGCCACCGCCCTCTCTCGGCTAGAGCGCTTCAGTCTTCTGCTTCTCTCCATTCCAAGCGGACTGGATACGATATTTTAAAAATTTGCTCGGTTGTGTAAGAGAGCGCATCACCCTTCTTCATTTGATTCACGATTTTGTGGAGAAAAATTCGAAGCTCGTCCAATTGCCCACTCTCTTTGAGTGAGATTTCACACTCTACCTCACCGCTCCCTGCAGAGATGGGTGTTAGCGGAGGAAATAGGCGGACAGGCACCGTATTTCCTTGGAAAGTGCCAGCGACCTCGATCAGCGCCTTGGCAACATTCGGGCATGTGTAGCGGATCTTTATTCTGACCTTCTCACCCGGTTTCAAAACCGCCGGTATGGATGGTTCGATCGAGACGACCTGCAAGGATAGGCCATCTGCTTCATGTGCCCGTTGGCGTTTGTAGCCGAGTCGCTCATGCAAGATCATTCCAATATATTTGAAAGTAACCCATTTTAGACCTGCCCATACTTCCTTCAAATTGCCACGCTGAGAGGTCGAGAGAGTCATCGTTTGCGATTCGTAATCGATGATGGCTTCGTATTGATTTAAGAAACTTGCACCCAATATCCCGTCGATAGTCTTGCCATTTGCACCACGCACAAGGTCATTCAAAGCATCCAGAGATGCGACCTTCATTGAGACCGTTCCTGTGATTTGTTCGGCGCAACCAAACGACATCGCAGAAATCTCCACCCACTCGCTAGAGGTGGGAGTATTGTTAACCAGCCCCTCCAGCACTGGCCCAGCAGGCAGACTGGTGCTGGCGCGAAACTCAGGCGAGATGACGGAAATGTCCGAACCTGTATCAACCAGAAAGTGCCCTATGGTATCTCTGATCGATAGTTCGACAGTCATAAATCCCTTGGAGTTAACGGTGAGAGGAACGGTGATTTGCCCTTCACGATCACAGAAGGATGGTTTCACCAAATCGGATGCCGCTTGCTTCAAGAATGATCCCTGATTCTTGAGGCGGAATGTAATTTGACCTGCGCCAAAATCGATCTTTGCACGATGACGTCCGAGAATTTCCGCCCCAAGAAGCCCCTCGAAGTCGGGTAGATAGTCCAGGTCGGCGATCTCTGTATTATTGCGGGTTTGCTCAAGTTGAAGGAATTGATCGCTCGCGCCCACGGCCAAATGCTCCACCTCGCCAAGCTGATGTTCCTCGATCGACTGATGAGCAAGCACCTTGCCTTTGCCGGTGATTGGCACCTTACAAAGCTCGGCGAAACGACGCTGCAAGGCCAGTGAGGCTTGCATGCCCGAATCGATGATAAAATCTCCAGGGATTCCGTTGACCCAGCATCTCAAAGTGGGTTTGAGTTCCGCTGGATCGAAATGAAAAGCGACGATTACTGTTTCACCGTCTTTGTTCTCCACTGCTCCCGCCTCCACCAGCAATTTCCATCCGAGCAGGGCCAGAGCAGTGATACCGAGAAAACAAAGCGCTATCAATACGGCCAGGCAGCGCAGACATCCGCGTTTAGCGATTCCACCCCGGTGGGAGGATTTGTCCATGGGAGTTGTTACTGCTGATTATCCGTCGCAGGAGTGATTGACGCAGGAAGCAGCGAGCGAATCTTTTCCGCCACTTGTTTGCCAAGTTGCTGGGAACCCGGTTTTTTGAAATGCACATCGCCCGGCTTCACAAACATCTCCGATGAAAAAGTGGCACTGAGGGCATGCAGGTCGTTGATGGGAATACCACGCGCTTTCATTACTTTTTCAGCGATGGCGTTGTATTTCACATCATCTCCCACAAACCTTCCCGCCTCTTCCTCTGGCACGATGGTCGTGCTGGCCCAAACGAGCGAGGCTCCTGTTTTTTGCAAACGATCAACGAGAGCGTTCAGGTTTTTTTCGTAGTCTTCCGGTGAAACCGAGAGTTTTCCATTCACCTTGTCACGATTGCCTTGGTTTTTGGATTCGGGATTGCGGTAGCAAAGGTCCCAGAGCCCCCAATTGAAATGGATGACATCCCACTTCGTATCCCCCAGCCATTTATCCAAAGAGCGCAGGCCGCGAGGCGTATCGCCACAATTCTCATCAGGCCTCGAAACACTGGCCACCCCTTTGAGGGATTCTTTCACCACCGGAAAATACCCGATCGATATCGAGTCACCGAGGAGGAGCACCTTCGGCAGGCCCTCCTCGCTTGCAGTAGTGTTGGATTTGGCAAGGGCGGCCTTGTCCGATTCAGGTGTGAAAAAATCCGCATTGTTTAGTGAGGCAGATTTGCCCACGAAGGTTGACATGGCCGTCGCAAAACGCTTCCCCATCTCCACGATACCAGCGGTGTCGTAATGGAGGTTGTCATTCCCTTTGCTCAGCCCATCGCAATCGATCCAAGCATATTTCGGCGCAGGGCATTCTGCCTGTGCCTTGCGAACTTCCGGAGCGCCGGCGTAAGGACCGGCAGGCGGTTCCAGAGGATTGACTCTCCCCGCAACAAATGCCATCTCGGGCGCGCCGAAGTCGCGTCGCGCGTCGGCGATCAAGCTCTCCAAATTCGCAGCATACGCCGCTGCAAGCTCAGGCTTATGGGCGTCCGACTCGCCTTGCATCCAGAGCATGCCAACAATCTCGATCGGTCGCGATTTCTTCGCTTTGAGCACCCTGTCGAGCAGTGCGTAATAAAGCCCATGCTTGATTAATGTCTCCTTGTCCATGCTCTCGTGCTGCAACTCGAAAGGCGGATTGAAGGACTTTCTTTTCCAATGGCCAATGGGTCGTCCGGGAAAAGCATATTTGATGATGCCCACCGGCTCGCCGAGCGACTTGCTCATTTCCATGGCAAAGGAAATCTCTGGCCCCGGCTCGGCTTTGCCATTGCTGGATGTTTTCGCATTCGGCCCGAGAGGAATCCACTTTTCACCATCGAAGATCAGGTTTTGCTGATCCGACTGAAGCTCAGCTGGCAATAAATTAGGATTTGTCAGCATCCCCACCATGTTGCTCTGGCCAGAGCACACAAAGACCTTGAGTGGCTTCGAGGTTTCCGAAGCGGGCGCGGCATTTTCTCCCGACTGAGCCATAGCCCCGTGCAGATATAGAAGAACCAACGGCATTAGTTTTGCCCAAATTCTTGAGTAATTTTTCTGCATGGAGTTTTATCTATGGAAGTCGGTCCAGTCGGGAAGTTGGCCTGCTTTGTAGGATTCCAGAACCGACTCGAGCTGTTTTTGATTTGAAAAATTTTTTGAGGGTCATTTGAGGCAAATGGAAGCTGGATTTAGCACTTCAACCATTCTTTACAGAATACTCTGCTAAGCTTTGCATTTTGAAATTAAAAACATCGCCCCAACACCTCCTATTGGCTGTCTTGATTGAATGCATGCAAGGCTTATGATCGATCTCCCAATAATCTAGATATGTTGATGGAGTTGGCTCAATACTCGGAGACGCCTAAGGAAGCCCACGCGGTGATTGAGGTCACGCAAGATTGATTTGGATTGGGGGCTGCGCGATTACCTTTTGACCTTTGAACAAATAAAAGGCGGAAACCGGGTGCGGCACTTGAAGCATTTGATCTTATGCCAACCTCGGGATGCCGGGAAAACGATCGAAGTGCGCGTCGCGGGAGTAGAGCACCAGCGAATGCTCGATGGCAAGGGCCGCGATCCAAATGTCGTTCGTGGGGATCGGCGTGCCGGCTTTTTTCAAGCGGGCGAAAAGCGCGGCATAGTGGTGGGTAGTGGTATCGCTGCTGTGCGCCACCCGCACGCCGGGTTGTTGGAGCAATTCGCCGAGGACTCGCACCTGGGCATCACCGCGTTTGATCGAGTGAGCGCCGACGCGGATTTCCGCTAAAACAATGAACGGCACAACAAGCAACGCCGCCTGCTCGAAGGCATCGACAACCTCCGGAACCCCCGCGCAGAAGTCGATGAAACGGTTTGAATCGATCAGAATCCTCACTTCCAGTCCTCGGGATTCGTCTGGTCCTGTTCCTCGAGCACGGCGCGCCAAGCTTTTGTGGAGGCTTTCGGCGTCCGGGCGATCATATGGCGCAGAGTCCGGTAGCGCACCGGCTGGCGCTCGCTCCCGAGACCTCGCTCCAAGGCCCGCAGAGTGGCTTGGTTCAGGCTCACGCCCTCTAGCGTGGCAGATTCCCGCAAAAGGCCGTCAACTTCCTCCGGAACATCACGGACCGTATATTGAATTGTCGGTTTCTTTTCCATGCCTGCATTTAATCATCATCATGCAGGCAGATCAATTCTTTTTTTGGTAAGACACGCCAATCTTGTAATTCGGCAGCCCCTTCGGGTGTTTGCCGAAGAAATTCAACCTATAAAATCGCGGGCTTGGTGGACCTATTGTTGATGCCAAATTGACCGACATAAAAATCAGCGATCAAGACAATGCGTTTCATTTGATTTGGATTGTTGTTTTTAAAGGTTGATTACGACTGTTGGGGCCGACTTGGATTTGGAGTTCGTGGGGTTCAAGAATCCGCCGGGTCAGACGGCCGGTTTCATAATCGACCCCGAAGTATTTGAGCTGATCGGATGGAACGCGAAGAGTAACCCTGCGCGTTTCTCCTGGCTCGAGACTGACACGCTCGAAGGCACGTAACTCACGGACCGGTCGCACCACAGAAGTATTCCAACTCCGGGTGTAAAGTTGGATCACCTCGGTTCCGGCGCGCTTGCCAGTGTTTTCCAGATCAAAGGAAACCTCCAGCGTGTCGCCTTCTCGGAGTTCCTTCGAAGAAACCTGTAAATTTGAGTAGCGGAAAGTCGTGTAGCCAAGGCCATGGCCGAAGGGGAGGAGTGCCTCCAAATCGGCATCGACATAAAAGCCCGGTCGGGCTGTTGGGTAGCGATTGTAGGTCAAAGGAAGTTGGCCGACCGTCTTCGGAAAACTCAGTGGCAATCGGCCCGAGGGATTCGTATCCCCAAACAACACTTCCGCCAACGCCGTGCCGCCCTCCATGCCCGGTCGCCAGACTGTGAGAATCGCATCGACTCCTTGATACCAGTCCAGCATCTCAACGGCATTTCCCGCGACGAGAACCACGATGACGGGCTTGCCGACAGCTTTGACCTTTCGGATGAGTTCCTCCTGGTTGCCCGGCAGCCGGAGGCTTGTCCGATCCTTCGCCTCTCCTTCCACGATGCCCACGCAAATCACGGCAGCATCGGATTCTTCGGCGACCTTGACGCATTCCTCCATCTCCTTGGGAGAGGTGACAAAGAAACTGCTCCAGAGTTCCTCGGTGAAAATCCATTCCAACGCGAAACGTTTTTCGCCCAACTCTGGAGTCACAATCAGCTTGATCGGATAAACATGGCCCGCCTCGAGTTTGATCTTTCCCGCGATTTTCGCGCCAAACTTCGCTTGAATGATATTCAATCCGCCGATCTCGAATGACAACGCGCCCTTCGTCGTGCGGGAGGAGAAATCAACCTCGGTGATGATAAAGGGAGGATATTGCAGGAAGCCCTCAATCACGGTGGTGAACGGCTTGCCTGCCAGAGCAGGAGGCAGGATTTTTTCCCACTCGAAATCCAAGCCAGTCAGCTCCACCTCGCCGACCACGGCACCCTCCGCGTTATCGCCCTCGTAAAATCGCGCCCGAAGGCCTGGCGTTTTCATCTCCTGATCACAGAACAAATGAACCGCATCTACGGGACGGCGCGCATCCGGCCTGCGGGGATACTTCACGACCTTCACCTCGGCTTTACCCGAGGCCAAAAGTCCATCCGCCATTCCAACAAGGTGCGCCGGCGTTCCCGAATAACTCCCGAGGATCGTCGTGGGAGGAACGGGATTCGACATCGGTCCCATCACAGCCAGCTTCTTGATGGTATCGTCGAAAGGCAGGGTATTGTTTTTGTTCGTGAGCAGGACGATCCCCTGCCTCGCGGCTTCCAGAGCGAGCGCACGGGTTTCCGGAGATTCCGGCAGCGCTTTCGCTTCAGCGGGATCTGGGAGCGGATAGTTGGGATCGAGCATCCCGAAGCGCGCTTTCACGCGAAGGATGTCGCGAACGAGCACATCGATCTGCTCGATCGTTACTCGGCCTTCCTTCACCGCTTCGTCGAGCTTGTGGTCGTAGGCTCCGAGGAAAGGAAATTCCACATTCATGCGTGCCTGCACGAACTTCACCGTGGGATCAGGAATGCCCAACCGCCCCGAGAAACTGGCGTTCGCGTTGTAGTCGTTGAAGACAATCCCATCGAAGCCCCACTCCTTGCGGAGGATGGTGTCGAGAAGCCAAGGATTGCCATGGACGGGGACACCATTCACCGCACCGTAGACAGGCATGATTCCGGCGGCCTTGCCGACCTTCACCGCCTGCTCGAAGGGATACATGTAGCGCTCGCGCAGATCGCGCTCGCTGATCTCAAGTGTCTCGCACAAACGACCACCGGGGCCGAATTCGGTGGGATAAAGACAGATCACCGAGATGACCCCATTATTCTGGAGCCCTTCGACAAAAGGCGTCGTCATCCGCGCCACAAGCAGTGGATCCTCGCCATAGCCCTCCTCGGTGCGGCCCGTGCGAGGATCAGTGGTGAGATAAAGTCTGGGAGCGACCATCAGGTTGAAGCCGCGGGAACGGTGCTCTTTTCCGAGCACATCCCCGATCTCGGCCATCAAAGAAGGGTTCCAAGTCGCAGCAAGGCCGATGCCGCAGGTGAACTCCGTGCCGTTTTTGGACTGCAAGCCATGCGCTCCGCAGGAAACAATCACGGGATCGATCTTGAGGCGGGACTTCTCGCGCACCTGAGTCAAAAAACGCCGCGTCGCCTCCGCTGCCTCCGCTCCCCCACCCGCCCGGATTTCGCTGAAAACAATGAAGCCGTAATGGTCATCCACGACCATCTTCACCGCGTCATCGACCGACTTGGCGATGCCGCCGCGAAGTTGCCCGAGCTTTTCCTCCAGAGTCATCCGCCCCAGCAGGTCTTCCACCCGTCGATCAATCGGCAGCTCTGGATTTTGATAAGGCTCGAGGGCTTGTGCAACAGCAGCCCAAAAGAAAATCAAGACGGTGAAGATTTTTTTCATGAATTTGCTACATCAAAACGAGAATGGGACATTAACCGATCCCTTTGATCCAAGAGCGTCGAGTGCGCGCTTCTCTGATGTCGAAGCTGTAGTTTATCAAGAATCGGATATGCCTGGCACGGTGTTGGGCAAGGTTTCCTTGTTTAAATCCAGCGCCTCCTTCGGAAACCGTCTTCGGAATTTTTTTTCGTAGCGATGAGCAAGCTTTCCAGCTCCAGCCGCGTTGCAAACAGCTATGATTTCTCGATAGGCCTCCAATTCATTGGGATAATAATGGACGATTTTTTTGTATTCTTCAAAAGCCTCCGTGTAGCGCATTTGTCGCGCGTAGCTCCGGGCAAGGATGTAGGAAAGAGGGGGCTTAGAAAACCGGGCGTTCGGGTGAAGGAAACTAATGAAAAACCCGCCAACCAACTCAGAAAGAGGAATAATCACTTCCTTGGATGTCAAAAGAAGGGCAGCAAAAAACAACCCAAAAGCCACAACCAACAGAGGTGCTGCATGAAATGAAGCGATTGATTGAATCCCCAACGCCGAACGAGTCAATCGAAAGCATAAATACAGGCAGCCCAGTGCAAAAAGCCATCGAAGAGCGCAACCCGTTCGTTTCATTTTATGGCAGTAAAATTCCAAGGAGGTCAGGAATTGAAAGAGGCATTGGAGGAATTTGTATAAGTAACGATTTGGACAACGCAGTCCATTTCATTTTGAAGCTTCGGTTTCGGCAGGAGCTTCAGCAGTTTTTTTGAAAGACGTTTTAGCCGTTCAGAACGAGCATCATTAAATCGATTCAGAGCATCGGAGAGTTTGGCTTTTGCAGCCAAGGCGGTAACATCAAGTTTGGCATCGTCGAGTGGTGTCTGCTCCAACGGATCGGCGTCCATGTCGTAAAACCGACCATCGGTGTAGAGCTTGAAACGCTTATCAAACGCCGATTCATGCACAGTCGCGAGAGTCGCGGAATACCAACTATAGATCCAATCGCGGGGCTGCCCTTTCTCCCCGCGCAAGATTGGGAGAAAGCTAATACCGTCGAAGGGAACTTCCTTAGGCAAGGGTGCTGCTGCCGCTTCGCAAAGAGTAGGCACAAAGTCTGTCGTATCCACCAGCTCCTTGCAGACGCTTTCCACCGGGATCACGCCTGGCCAATTGGCAATGAAAGGCACATGCATGCCAGCCCGAGTGGTTTTGCCTTTGCCGGCCTTGATTTCCTTGCCCCGCCACCGCGATACGACCGGAGCATCGCACCCGTTGTCACCTAGGAAAATAACGAGCGTGTTGTCGCGAATTCCAAGCTCATCGAGCTTGGCCACCAATCGGCCAACATTTTTATCCATGTGGGCAACCATGTCGTCGAAGTATTGAAGGTCGCCTTTGTAATTTTTGGAGCGTCCATTGGACAAGGCCCACTCCCGGCTATCGGGAGTCGGAACCAACGGGCAATGCGGCAGGATGTCTGAATAATACAAAAGGAACGGCCCGTTTTTGTGTCGGGAGATGAAGTCGCAAGCGAACTCGAGCGTGAGATCGGGGCCATATGATCCCTCGGGAGCATCAATCGGCTGACCATCCCGTTCCAAAATCGGATTCCCATAGCGAGTGTCGGCTTTTTCGGTGTCCATCCGTGGGAGCGTGTGCTGCCAGAGCAGGTGCTCGTCAAAGCCCGCTTGGCGTGGCTGATCGGGATTTTTTCCAAGCTGCCACTTCCCGACCATAGCGGTCTTGTATCCTGCCTTTTGGAGGATGTTGGCAAAGGTCGGCGACTTGGGATCCAGCTTCCCAAAGCCGACATAGTTACGAACGTTACTCTGCCCGGTCATCAATTGCACACGGGTCGGAGTGCAAAGCGGCTGAGCGTAGGCGTGGTCGAAACGCATTCCTCCAGCAGCCAATTTGTCCAGATTTGGCGTTTTGTAGGACTCGCCGCCATTCACCCCCAAGCACTCGTAGCCAAGGTCGTCGGCCAGGATCAGGAGGATGTTCGGCTTTATTTTAGGAGAAGCCGCGCAGGCGACTTCATGCCATGTCAAAACAAACAATACGCAGACCAGGGCGATGTGAAATCTCATGGGGGTTTGGAACATGCTCCCTAAGCTACCAGCAAACCTTTGTTTTTTTAAAGAGCGGTATTTTGGATTTTCGCTGAGCCATCCCGCCATGCGCGATGAAGACAGCAGCCCCTTTATTTTCCTTGGTAATTACAGATGATCCCCCGATACGGGAGCAGAAGGAGGTGGAAGAAGCGGCTTGATGACCTCTGCCACTTGGTTGCCGAGTTGATTGGAAGCCGCTCTTTTGAAATGCACATCGCCGGGGGCCGTAAACATCTCAGGAGGAAAACTCGCGCTGAGTGCATGAAGGTCGTTGATGATGATGCCCCGATCCTTCATAATCTTTTCAGCAATAGCGTTGTATTTCACATCGTCCCCGACAAACCTTCCAGGTTCGCCCTCCGGGACAAACGTCGTGCTTGCCCAGACCAATCTGGCACCGGTTTTTTCGAGGCGTTCAACCAAGGCAGTGAGGTTCTTTTCATATTCCTCCGGGGTGGCGGAAATTTTTCCATCCACCTTGTCGCGATTCATGGGGCTTTTCGGCACAGGCTTTCTGTAGCAAAGATCCCAAAGTCCCCAGTTGAAATGGATGACATCCCACTTTGTCTTCCCCAGCCAATGATCCAGCCGCAAGAGCCCTCTGCCCGTATCACCACAATTCTCGTTTGGTCTCGAAACGTTGGCGACTTCTTTCAGCGCCTCTTTCACCGCCGGAAAATACCCGATCGATATCGAGTCCCCAAGGATCAGAACATTGGGAAGCCCTTGTTGCTCGGCTTTAGCGTTCGCCGCAGCCAAGGCCGCTTTATCCTCCTCGGGTGTGTAGAAAGAATCGCCAGTTCCCGCTGACCCAAAAGCCGCACCGACAGCCATGAAAGCAGAGAGGAAAAATACCAGGAGCATCCGGAGGGATGCACAAATTCGCTCGAACAAATGATTCGCAAATCTGCTGTTTAATTTCTTTTGGGTCATAATTTTAGAACCTAATATTGCTTTGTTTTAAAGCCCTGCGGTCTGGATTTTCAGCACGCAGGCAATCGGGGATGCCAATTCCGCTGGAAGCGTTGTTTTCAATCCATCGCCGCTAACTTCAAAATCCATTTTCTTATCCGAACCCACGAGCGACACGGCTTCGATCTTGCTCTCCAGCAGACCGTCTTGGCGCAGGGGCTCGATGGTTAGAGGCTCTCCAGGCTTGGCTCCGTAAATAAACACATACAGCGTCTTGTTATCCTTGCTGCGGGTGAAGCGAATCACATCTGAGCCCCAAGGTTCGGAATCATAGCGGGTGCGTTCGCTGAAATGCCCGTTGCGTGTCAGCCCGCCGACACCGTGAATTCTCCATGGTCGGGTGGCATAGACCGCTTCGCCATGGATTTTGAGCCAGTCGGCGAGGCCTTGGATTTCCTTCGCCTGGTCCTCGGAAATGGAGCCATCGCCATAGAGCGCGACATTCAGCAGCAGGACACCGTTTTTGCTGACGATGTCAGTAAGCATTTCGACCAGGCAACGGGTGTCGAAGCGGAGATTCTTGTCGTCATCGTCCTCCTTGCGGAACCATCCGTTGAACATCGTCGTGCAGGTCTGCCAGACAAAGTCCTGCAGCGTATCGAGCTGGCCCCGCTCAATGTCGAGCATCGCGCCAGGCGCGGGTTTCTTGACCGTGACAATCGTTTCAATCTGTCCATTCCGGGCCAGGCTGTCGCGGTAGTAATCGAGAAGCACCCACTTGTGACGCAGGGTCTGATTGTCGAAATACACCATGTCCGGCTTGTAATTCAGCATCAGCTCGTGCGCCCTGACATCGACCTTTTTGTGTGGAAATTTGTAGAGGTCCTGGGGATCCAGACCCTCCCACCACTGACCTTTGCCGTCGGCTTTTGTGAGACCGAGGTCATAGGGAACTCCAGACTTCGGGCCTTCCTTGTCCGCTGCTCCGGCGGCAGGGTAGAAGTTGTGTCCGGAGTGAAGGGTCGCCACCCAGCGGAGGTTGTGGGCTTTGGCGGCGGTGGCAAATTCTCCGACGAGATCACGCTTCGGGCCAACCTTCACGCTGTTCCAATCATGCACCTTGGTCGGGTAAAGGTCGAAGTTGTCGTGATGGCAGGCCATCATTGCCACATAGCGTGCCCCCCAATCCTTGAACTGCCTCACCAGCGCGTCGGCATCGAATTTCTCGGCCTTGAAATGGTGATGGATTACATCTTTGAACCCAAACTCCGAAGGATGACCGTAGGTCTCGACATGGTGCTTGTAGGCATTGCGGCCCCAGTTCTCCTTGCCGATATCGGGCATATACATGTGCCTTGCATACCAACCGCCGCCGAGTCGTGGCACCGACTGTGGCCCCCAATGCGCCCAGAGTCCGAACTTGGCATCTTGTATCCACTCCGGCGTTGTCCATGTGGCCACAAGCGCGTCCCATTCCTTGTCCGCCGCGCGTTTATCCTCCTGCGTGAGGGGGGGCTTTTCCGCCTCCACGAGGATTTCCTGGGCTCGGGCCGAAGTGGAGAAAAATGCTGCGCAGGCGGCGAGGATCAGTGGTGTCTGGAGAAATCGTGTGATTCGCATGAGTTGTTTTTTATGCCGGGGGCATTTCTGAAAACAACATGCAATGCTTCGCATTTCTGCCATTTCATTAACCAAAATGCCAAGCCACAGACCACCCTTCAGAGGCTGGCGTCGAGGGTGACTTTTTGATCCCTCGCCATTTCCAACTTCCGGCGTCATTTGGCGCTGATGTCCACAGCCTTGATTTTGAGTGAATTTTCCAAAAAAAACACATGGAGTGCCGGGTTAGTCCTGTTTTGTTTGAATTTTCAGCACGCTGGCAATCGGGGATGCTAATTCCGCAGGTAGTGTGGTTTTCATTCCATCGCCGCTGATTTCAAAATCCATTTTCTTATCCGAACCCACGAGCGACACGGCTTCGATCTTACTCTCCAGCAGGCCGCCTTGACGCAGAGGCTCGATGGTTAGAGCCTCTCCGGGCTTGGCTCCGTAAATAAACACATACAGCGTCTTGTTGTCCTTGCTGCGGGTGAAGCGAATCACATCTGAGCCCCAAGGTTCGGAATCATAGCGGGTGCGTTCCGTGAAATGCCCTTTCCGCGTTTGCCCGCCGACACCGTAAGTTTTCCAAGGACGGGTAGCATAAACCGCCTCGCCATGAATTTGGAGCCAGTCGGCGAGGCCTTGGATTTCCTTAGCCTGATCTTGAGGAATGGAGCCGTCGGCGTAGAGAGCGACATTAAGGAGCATGACTCCGTTTTTGCTGACGATGTCGGTGAGCATCTCCACGAGACAGCGCGTGTCGAAGCGGAGATTTTTATCCCCTTCATCCTCCTTGCGGAACCAGCCGTTGAACATCGTCGTGCAGGTCTGCCACACAAAATCCTGCACCGTGTCGAGCGAACCGCGCTCGACATCGAGCATTGCGCCGGGAGCTGGTTTTTTGACCGTGATAATTGCTTTGATGTATCCGTGCTTGGCGAGGCTTCGACGGTAGTATTCCGTAAGCATCCAGCGTTCGCGAAAAGGCAGGAAGCTACGGTCGAAATAGAGCATGTCGGGGTCGTAGTTTTCGATGAGTTCCATGGTTCGGATATCGATGTCCTTTGGCTGTCCGTAGAGCTGCCAGGGATCGAGTCCTTCCCACCACTTGCCCTTGCCATCGGCTTTCGTCTGCGCGAGGTCGTAGGGCACGCCGGCTTTGGGCCCGTCTTTGTCCGATGTGCCAGCGGGTGGAAAAAACGTCCGTCCCACATGCACCGTAGCCACCCAGGGAAGGTTTTGCTTTTTTGCAGCAGCAGCGAATTCTCCCAGCAGGTCGCGCTTGGGCCCCACCTTGACGCTGTTCCAATCATGAACCGATGTCGGGTAGAGATCGAAATTCTCATGGTGGTTTGCAATGATTGCCACATACCGAGCCCCCCAGTCCTTGAACTGCCGCACCAGCGCATCAGCTTCGAACTTCTCCGCTTTGAAATGGTGATGAATGAGGTCCTTGTAGCCAAACTCGGAAGGATGCCCGTAGGTCTCCACATGATGGCTGTAGGCGTTGCGCCCCCAGCGCTCCTTGCTGACATCGGGCATATACATGTGCCTTGCATACCAACCACCGCCAACCCGTGGCACCGATTGGGGGCCCCAGTGAGCCCAGAGGCCGAATTTGGCATCTTGTATCCACTCAGGCGTGGTCCATTTCGCCGCGATTTCATCCCATTCCTTCTCAGCGGGAGTCTTTTCCTTTGCCGTTGAAGCAACCGGTTTCGCTTCAACAAGCACATCATGCGAACGGGCGGAAGTGGAAAGAAAAAGGGGGCTTGCGGCAAGACCTAGAACGATGAGGAGGAATTTGAAATATCGCATGGATTGTGTTTTTTGCCGCACTGGCAGCTGCAATCAATGGTAGAAGCCTGATCACTTTGCCAATATACTAACAAAAATGCCAAAGTTCGGAAATACATGGCAGAACTGCGAACCAAGCTTCGGAAGCGTCATCGACGACTTCCGGGTGGTGACTTGGGGATGGCTACCTAGCAAGAGTGAGAAGGTCGATGCCACCATCGCCTTCGACGGTCTCTGCCTGATTTTAAAAGGCCGCGGCACCTTTCGTCTGGATGACGGTCCTACCCACGAAGTTGTCGCACCTTGCTTCTTCAACATCTGGCCCGGCCCGCGATTTCGCTACGGCCCGGACGCAGGCACGGCCTGGGAGGAACGCTATCTGTGTCTGGATGGCCCACGGGTGGAAAAATGGAAGCAATGGCAATGGCTGCGCCACGCCTCCGCACCGCAACGTCTCAAGGCAACAGCCCTCTGCAAAAAATTGCACATGTGCCTCGGCGAGGCCTTCGACTCCCCCCATCGGCATTCGATCGATGAAGCCAAGCTCGGCGTCGAGCGTTTGCTTGTTCTTCTTACCAACAACGAGACCCGCAACAGAACTCTCGATCCGCTTGGACAGATGCTCGAGGACTGGCGCGACGCCTCAAAACGCCCAGCATCGCTCCGTGAGGCCGCCGCATCGGTTGGACTGGGTTACAGCTCCTTCCGCGACAAAGTGGCAAAACGAAAAGGCATGGGCCCGCACCAATACCTCCTTCACATGCGCCTCGACGAAGCGTCGCGCTTACTCATTGGCACCGATGAATCCATCAAGGCCATCGCCTACACCACCGGATTTCACAGCATGGAAAGCTTCTGTCGGGCCTTCCGCAGAATGCGCGGCATGTCGGCCAGCGAATACCGGTCTCTGCACCGGGTGGGAAAATAACTCACCGCCATCAACTCCGCAGGTTTTCGACCGATCGGCCGGATTACGATCGATGACATGATTCGCTCCATAGTCGCGAGCCGCGTTAGGCTTTTTCATTCTTCGCAACGCCCTCACTCGTCAGCGCTCTCAGCGCCCGAGCCATCACGACGAACGGCACTCCCGGCAGCGCGATCACGAGCGACAGCAAGAGCAAGAGAAGATGAAAAATCGCTTCTGATCCGGGAATCAGCGGCCAGAGCAAAAGCAGGGTAGCGCAGCCGACAAAGTAGACGCCACCAGTCCAAGACAAAATCAGCATACCAAACGCTGCCCATGGGCGACGAAACAATCCCCCCACCCCGACGACGAGCCCCGCAAGCGAAACCGCAGAGAACGCGATGAGCTGAATGAGATACGTCGTTTCCGACCGCACCGTCGAGATTGCAGCCATCACGAAAATAATCGGAGCCAAAAATACCCAAATTCCGCCGAACACTCGGATGCTTCGTTGGGGGCATTTGATAGCACTCATTCCTTTGTGCCTAACGTCCACGATCACGTATCCCGGACCGCTGGCGCGGCGGATGCCAGTATAGCGAAGCGCAAACATCATGGAGCATCACACAGGAAAGCGTTAAGCCACCCACCTTGTTTGGCTTATTTTATTACGCATCGAGTTTCTTAAGGATCTTCTTCGCAAGAGGTTCCTTGATTTCGTTATGTCGTGGAACGGCCTCTGTAACTCCATTTTTCGGATTCATCCACAGAGAATGGTTGCCTCCCTCGCGCTTCAAGTAGCAGCCAGCAATTCGGAGGCGGCGTTCCAAATCCCTGCGCTTCATCCAACCAGAATTTTTTCCTGAATCGCATCATCTGGGAGGCCGCGGAGAAAATCGGAACGCCGATCTTCGAGAACAAGCTCAATCGCCTCAATCAGATTTTGCCGGGTTTCGTCGATAGTCTCACCCTGTCCGTTGGCTCCTGGAACCTCGGGGCAGATAGCCCAATATCCACCTTCTGGAGCGGGTTCAATTATGGCCGTGAATTCTGATCTCATAATACAAGCATACACTCAAGATTCACAAATGGCGATTTTATTAACCCGGCAAGCTAATGGATTTTTTCATAACCACCGGCTGCTCCGCCCGCGCTACATTTCAAAAGTCCAATCGCAAGCTGCCTTTGGCATGACGCGATAGGTTTTGTAATTCGGATCGGGGATCCTGTTTCATTGACGTTTGTCAGTTCGACATGGGCGGGGTCAAATACCCAAGACCGGCAAGAAAGTTGTCGATAGCCTGGAGGGTTTTTGGGAAAAACTGATTCTCAAACGGTGAACCATGCTTTCCTCCCTCGAGGACCACAAGGTCGCACCGTCCGCCTTGCTTTTCCATTTCGGCTTTGAATTTGCGGGATGTTTCGATCGGAAGAAATGAATCGTTGTCGCCTGTGATGAATAGTGTTGGAGGGGGATTGGTCGGGATGTTGTGGAGTGGCGAAAAATCTTGCCAGTATTGCTCGACGAGGCGGTGGCCGTAGCCACCCGGTCCGTTGTCGATGACGGGGTTGAACAGGATCAACGCCTTTGGCGTGGTGGAAATGGCGAGATCGTCTCCTAGCGTGTCGAACTTCAGATTGAAAGCACTGGCGACGGCCAGATGCCCCCCGCTGAGCGTCCACCGGCGAGGATGCAGTCGGGATCGATGCCTAGTTCGACGGCGTGTTGCCGAAGATGGCGCATTGCCGTGTTTGCATCCCGGAGGCACATGTCGGGTGTGGCGCGGCCATTTCTCATCGTCCGGTATTCTGGCGCGACGACTATCATGCCCCGCCGCGCGAGATGCTCACCGGTCGCGTCGAACTGCGTGATCTCTCCACTTGTCCAGCCGCCTCCAAAAAACAGGATCACCCCAGGCAGGAGAGGATCGCCTTTTTTCCACCCGGGCGGATACCAACTTTTCATAGAAAGGGTGCGGCCGTCCACTTCACGGTAGGTGGCTTCCTTGACTTGTGAAACGCCTACAACTCGCGGTGCGGAGTATCCTTTCGGTTGGATTTTTTTTAGCAGGCTCCGGAGTTCCTCGACCTTTTCGGGGTTGGCGGAGGCGAGGTTGTTCTTTTGGCCAATGTCCTCCTTGATATTATAAAGCTCCGCAGTAGTGGAGTCGGCGGCGGGATACCCATGGCGCTCGGCCCATTCCAGAACGTTTTTGTCCCCGTATTGGGTCGTGTAGCCGGTCTTGGATTCCACCAAGACCCAGTCACCGTGGCGTATAGCGTAGGTGTTATTGACGGTGTTGTGGACATGGGTGGTGCGGACGGGGTCTGTGCTGCCTTTGAATAGGGGGAGCAGATTGTAAGAATCCCCAGCCGCATTGTCGGGGAGCTTGGTGCCAACCGTAGCCGCGATTGTGGCCATGAGATCGATCTGGGAAACCAGTGCGTCGCACACCCGATCGGGAGGGATCACACCCGGCCATTTCACAAGGAAGGGAATGCGGTGGCCGCCCTCGTAAAGATCGCGCTTCAATCCCCGCAAGGGCGCAGAGGACCAGTGGCCTGTTTTCTTGTCTCTGCCATAGGCGTAATGCTCGGGGCCATTGTCAGAGGTAAAAATAATCAAGGTGTCATCAGCCAATCCCGCCTCCTCTAGCGCGCCAAGGATGCGACCAACCGAATGGTCCGTTTCAACGATAAAATCCCCATACGGTCCGACCCCGGATTTTCCAAGAAATTCATCATTCGGGATGATCGGCGCATGAGACGACGGGTAGGCAAAATAGAGGAAAAATGGCTTATTGGCCTCTTTGCGCGACAAGATGAAGTCCACCGCCCGCTGGGTGGTGACGGGAATGTTCTGGTAAGGGTCCCAACCGCTCACCATCGGCCCCGGCCGACACTCCCAAGCTCCTTCTTTGATAGGTTTCCACTGACGGGTATCCATCATCGTATCCGGTGCCTGCACGACCTTGTCGTCCTCGATCCAGCAGTAGGGTGGGAAATTGATGACATCGTCTCCGAAGTAGTGGTCGAATCCAACCGAGAGCGGCCCGCCGGGAATGGGCTTTGACCAATCGAAGGCCTCTGGCCCCAAGACTGTGTTTTTACCCGCCCCGCTCTGCGGCTGGGCACCGTCTTTCTTGATGGCATTCCAGTCCCAGCCGAGATGCCACTTGCCGATAGCCGCTGTGGCATAGCCCTGGCTCGAAGCATTGCGGGAAGAGTAGGAACCCCCTCCTTGAACACGGAGGGGCCAAACGAATTCACGATTTGATGGAAATCACGCCAGTGATACCGACCCGTCAGCAAGGCGTAACGGCTGGGCGTGCAGATGCCCGAGGAGCTGTGGGCATCGGTGAAGCGCATGCCCTGCGAGGCCAGCTTGTCCAGGTGCGGTGTGGGAATATTCGAGGCCGGATTGTAGCACGCGAGATCTCCGTAACCGAGATCATCGGCATAGAGGATGACGATGTTTGGCTTTCGCGCTTTGGTCTTTTCAGGCTTCGTATTTGCCCCAGCAGTAAGAGACAGAAAGAAAAATAGGACGACGAGACTCAGTCCGAGTCGAAGAGATAGCATGGATTTCATTGGAGGGGTTTTTGGGTTTGGAGGATATCCCTTATCCGTCTGATAATTGATGATTTAAAAAAGAAAGACACTTACGAAATTGGGAATTCTAATAGCTGAGTCATCACCCAGATTCCGCTAGAGGATCCAAGTTGGGCATATTGATAAGCCTCGAGCCATAACTGACCGCAACGATATGGGGTTTATCATACCAAATGTTTGCATTCTTTGACTCAGCGGTTCGAGCAAATATTTCCAGCTTTAGCGATGGATACGCAGCGCAATATTTCCCTCGATGTCCCCCTCCTTGATGGCGACATAGAACCACTCGGGACGACCGAGTTCGTCGGTGAGAACAAAGGGACGCTCGACACGATCGGGTTTCCAGACGGTGCCGTCCGCCATTGCGAATTCCTTTTTCATGAAAACCGGCTGGTCCGCCCGTCGCCACTTGTCGCCATCCTCGGAGACAAACCAGGCCAAATCGGGCGCTCCCATCACATGGCACACCATGTTGTGCAGCCCAGTCGTCTGGTCAAACCACAGGCAGGCATCCTCAGTCTGGCGCTGGGCATAAACAGGCTCGTCCATGAAGGTGAATGGTCCCTCGGGGTTTTTGGAGCGTCCCACCAACTGGATGCGGTGCCATTTCTCCTTTTCCACATCGTCGCTTTTGATGATCATGAGGTATTCGCCGTTGCGATAAATCACGGCGGGATTGACCGCGATGTTCTTGAAGCGACCATGGGGAACGACCGCCGGGCGCTCTGAACGCTTGAAAGGCCCTTCGGGTCGATCCGCGATCGCCACGCCGGTGACTTGCGAATTTCGAATCTCATCACGAGGCAGCTTGCCATCAGGGCTCTTGGCCAGCTTTTCCCGGAGGTCATTGGAGATGTAATAAAGAACCACCTTGCCATCGGCCACGAGGGCATAGGGATTGTGGGCATTCATCACATCCCAGCCTTCGGGATTGGCGCTGGCCAGCACCGTGGACTGGTAGATGAACGGCCCCTCGGGCTTGTCGGAAACGCCATGGGCCACTTCGCAATCGGTCAACCACGCGTTGAATCCATTTTTAACCGGCCATCGGGCGTAGTAGGCATGGTATTTGCCATCCGCGCCTTTGATCACCGAGTTGCACCATGCCCGGTAGCCGCTCGCATGCTCTGTAAGAACATGGGGAGCCGGACGGCCTTCCTTGAAAGCCTCCCGCACCGCGGTGTCCAAAGGCTCGAAGCGATAGGACGATAGTGAATCCTGATCTGGCGAGGATTTTGCATGGGCTGTATTCGACATCAGAATGATGGCAAGGCCCAGAAAGGCTGCTGACGATGATTTCATTCTCTTCGAGTTTCTGAGGATCAATCCAGCTTCGGTAACGAGGCCCCCACATCGCGGCACCAATCAAGAAGCTTTGCCGTGAGGGCGGCAACCTTCTCGGGTTGCGAGGCGGAGAGGTCGTTTGCCTCCGAGGGATCTGCTTTCAGGTCGTAGAGTCCCACTTCGGCTTTGATCTTCGGTTGCTTGCTTCGCGCCACGAGTTTGATGTCGCCCTCGCGGATCGCCCACTGGCGGTTCTCATACGCCCAGCAGATGGAATCATGCGGCATGCCGGTGTCCTTGCCATTGAGGAACGGCATCAGGTTCACCCCGTCGATAGGCCATTTTTCGTCAGGCTTCTCGCCGGCCAAGGCAATCGCTGTGGCAGAGAGGTCCATCTGGGTCACCGGCTTGGTGAAGACCGAGCCCGCCTGCAAATGTGCGGGCCATGAGGCGAACATGGGCACCCTCACCCCACCTTCCCACACCTCGCCCTTGCTGCCGCGATACGGCGTGTTGTCGGAGCCGTTAGGCGAGTTGCGTGTGGTTGCACCGCCGTTATCGCTGAAGAAACACACCAGCGTGTCTTTTTCAAAGCCCACCTCGCGGATGGCGGCAAGAACATCGCCGATGGCGTCGTCCATCGAGGACATCATCGCCGCATAGAGGCGGCGTTGCTGGTTTTCGATATGACCGAATTTTTCCTCAATTTCTTTCGGCACCATCATCGGCGTGTGTGGAGCGGTGAAGGAGAGGAACAAAAAGAACGGCTTCCCGCTTTCCTTGCGAGACGCCACAAACTTCGCGGCCTCGTTTCCGAATTCCGAGGTGAGGTAGCCGTCGATATCCGCAGGCTCACGATCTTTCCAAAGCTTCGCGTAGCCATCCTTTGTCTTGCCCCCTTTTTCATTGGCTCCTTGGAAGTAAGTTCGCCCGCCGCCGAGCAGTCCGAAAAACTCGTCGAAGCCTCGATTCATGGGATGGAATTGTTCCTTCTGACCGAGATGCCACTTGCCAATCAAGGCCGTGCGATAGCCGGCTTTGCGCAGATAATCGGCAATAGTGGGAACGCCCTCGGCTAGTCCTTTTTCACTGTCTTTTGGAATCCAATCCATCACCCCGTCACGATGCTGATAGCGAGCGCTCATGAGTGCCGCACGGGTCGGGCTACAAACCGGACCGGTCACATACCCGTCGGTGAACCGCACCCCGGCTTTCGCAATCGAGTCGATGTGCGGCGTGAGGATGTCATTTGAGCCATGAACGCCACAATCCGCGTAGCCCATGTCATCGGCCACGATAAAGACAATGTTAGGCTTGGGAGCCTGCGTAGCGGCAAAAGAAGAATCGGCGGGGAAGATTGCCGATGCGGCGAGAAGGATTCCAGTAAGTTTGATTTTCATAAAATATCTTGAGGGGTTCATTTATTGATCTCGAAGGGGACAGGGAGCCGACACTTCTGGAGCCAGCGTATTACATGGGTTTTTTGCAATAGTTTGTATTTTTGAAAAGAAATTTCATCAGACGAAAGAATGGATCATCTGAAGAATCAGGGACATTCAATACTTTGACGCCGCACTGACCTTGGAGCTATTCGCCGGAACCTCGTAGTGCTTACGCAGCCGCTGCAGCTCGGCCCGCAGGGTTTTCAACACCGACTCGTATTTTGAATTGCCTGAGAGGTTGTTCATTTCCGAGGGATCGCTGCGAAGATCGTAAAGCTCCCACTCTTCACCGCCGGGAACTCCCTCACCGTAGAATCGGATGAGTTTGTATTCCTTGGTGGAGACTCCTTCATGACGACGAATGCTGTGGGTGCCGGGAAACTCGTAGTAGTGGTAATAGAGCGATTGCCGCCAGTCGGCAGGTGTCGTGCCGCGAAGCAATGGCACCAGACTTTTTCCTTGGATTTCAGCGGGCACATCGACGCCGCCCATGTCCAAAAACGTCGGTGCCCAGTCGATATTCTGAACCAAGTCGCCGTTGACGCTGCCGGGCCGCACCACACCGGGCCAGCGAACAATCAACGGCGTGCGAAAACTTTCCTCATACATGAATCGCTTGTCGAACCACCCGTGCTCGCCAAGAAAAAAGCCTTGGTCGGACGAATAGATAACAACGGTATTTTCCTCCAAACCGGCATCCTTGAGCGCCTGAAGCACCTTCCCCACCCCCTCGTCGACACCTTTCACACAGCGCAGAAAGTCCTTGAGGTAGGTTTGATATTTCCAGCGCACCAAGTCGCGCCCGGTGAGCTTGTCCTTGTTTTCGGCAAACCACTTCCGTCGGGCGGCAAACTGCCCTTTTTCCCCAACCTCTTCACCGGGGTCGAAGCCCTCGAAGGTAAAGTCGGCATCGATCGCCTTCAGATCCCCGCAAAGGCCCATGTCTTTTGCAATGCTGGATTCCTGCAAGCGGGCGGCGGCACCGCGCGTGGCGTAGTCGTCGAACAAATTCTCCGGCTCGGGAATCTGCACGTCTTCGTAGAGCGCCATGTGGCGTTCGGCCGGCACAAAAAGCCGGTGCGGAGCCTTATGGTGGATCATCAGCAAAAACGGGCCGTCTTTTTGCTCTTTCATCCAATCGATCGAGCGATCGGTGATAATGTCCGAGACATAGCCACGGTGTTTCTCCTGTCCCCTCTCCGACCGGAGAACCGGGTTACGGTAGGTCCCCTGCCCGCCGAGAACTTCCCAGTGGTCGAAGCCTTGGGGATTTCCTTTGAGGTGGATTTTTCCAATGAGTGCCGTGCGATACCCGGCCTGACGCAGGGCTTCGGGAAAAAGAAATTGCCTCCAATCAAAATCCACCCCTTCGATAAAACGAACACCATGCTTGTGGCTCAGCTTTCCTGTCAAAAGCGTGGCCCTGCTGGG
>JBILCY010000003.1:0-230339 GCA_044352905.1 Terrimicrobiaceae bacterium
CTCGAACCTGAGCCTCTGGATGAGGCGGGTTATTTCGTTGCTTTATTACATGCTTCGATTTTTACCCCAAAATCCCACCGCTCATTACAAAGTAGCAGGAGCAATCCCTTTTTAAGGGTCGACTAGATAGGCAACCGGCCCCTTTTGTTACTCTGTGGCGTCGATGTCAAAAAGCCACTTGATGGCAATTTTCACTGTCTGCAATTCCTTATCCGGCAATCGTCCAATCATGCGCTTGAGCTCATGATGCTGTATGGCTTGCAAGCCTTGGACATTCACATAACTCGGTTCGTGGAGAAACTTTGGTTTGCCGATGGAAACTTCATAAGCGCTATTCCGGGTCGAGGTCGTAATGGGTGCGCAAACACAAAGGGCACGAGGCGCATCATCGTCGCGACGGGAAACGACAAGCATCGGACGTGTCTTGGCTGCCATGCCAAGCTCTATCAAATACACTTGTCCCGGCTCAATCGTCATACACAGAATCAAGCGCAGACTGGCGACTCGCAACCGGGAGCAGAATGTCCGAGTTGTCCTCCTTCAAGCGGAGATCAAATGGTAGCCCCTTGTGATGAATAACTTGATGGAGAAATATTCGGATCGCATCGCTTGTGGTCAACCCGATCTTGTGCAGGATCAATTCGGTCTCCTGCTTCAGACGGTCGTCTACTCTGGCACGGACGTATGATTCTTTCACAGGCATGTCCGAATGTAGTCCATTTGCGCTACGTCACACAAGGCAAATTTTGGGCAATCACCGTCGATCTGACCCCTTTTGATGATTGATCGACCCTTGGCTGCTTCATGCTTACCATCAGCTGCATTGAAGGCGGGCCGCAAACTCACAAACCTGTGAAACTTATTTGTATCTGGACACGATTTTTTGAGACTTCTGGCAGTAGAGCTGTTGTGTTCATCCGCGTGATGGTCGGCGGGATTTTTCTTTCCGAGGGTATTCAAAAATTCCTTTATCCGGCGGAGTTGGCGGCTGGACGTTTTGCCAAGATCGGCATTCCCTGGCCGGAAGTGATGGGGCCTTTTGTCGGCGGCGTCGAAGTGGTCTGCGGACTGCTTGTGGTGTTTGGATTGGTCACGCGGTTGGCCGTCGTGCCGCTCATCATCACGATGTGTGTCGCTTTGGTTTCGATCAAAGTCCCTATCCTGCTTGGGCAGGAATTCCTTGGCTTCTCTCTTCGTCCGCTACCGCGATACGGCTTTTGGAGCATGATGCACGAGTCTCGGAACGATATTTGCATGCTCCTTGGCTCGTCCTTTCTACTACTGGTCGGCGCTGGCAAATGGTCGCTCGATCATCTCCTAGCCGCTCGCACTCGGGCACTAAAATCTGTCAAGAATCTTTGACTGACCCCTTTTGCTTTCGTTGACAATCCAAAATCACGCAAGGATATTTTTAGACATGAGTTCTTTGGCCCTCGAAATCGATCTCGCGTTAAAGCGTTTGGATGCGCCAAGGGCAAAACGCTTGGAACGCATTCTAAGGGATAGCTTGGCACTTGCCTTAGGGGAGGAAACACCAGCCGATACCAAGGATTCGAGCCCAACAAGAAGTCGTCGCGATCAGTTCGCGTATCGCTTCGCGCCTCTTGCCTCCGTTCCTGATCGTGATTTGAGTGAGATTGTGAACGAGAACCGCGGCGAGGCATGATCGTCACAGCAGATGCCAGCTTCCTGGTCTCGCTTTACGGTGTGGATATTCACACGCCCTCTGCTCGTGCCTGGTTGGCAGCAAATGCCCAGCCGATTCTCTTAACAGGAGCTTTGCGGTTTGAAACCGAGAATGCGCTGAGGCTGGCCTGTTTTCGCGGGTGCATCAACACGCCTGACCTTCTGAAAGCACTTGCTGACATCGACAGCGATCTTGCGCAAGGCATCCTCATCGATACCCCGCTAGCCTCGGACATCCATTGGAGCGAATGCCGCCGCATCAGCACTGCACAGACGATCTCCAGCGGTGCCAGAGCCTATGACATCACTCATGTCGCGGCGGCTTTGGTTTTGAAAGCAGATACCTTTCTGAGTTTCGATGCTCGTCAGCGCACCTTGGCCGCACAGTTTGGTTTGAATGTGGCCCCTTGAATCGTTCGCCCCACCTACCAACGCCAACTCCTCCGCCACGAACAAGTCAATCTCGCCCACTGACCCCTTTTGCTTAGGTTTCAGCAGGGGTTGACCACAATCGAGCACCGGGGCAGGGGCGAGAAAGAGCAACCGGAGGTGGGCCCAAAGGGCGAGTGAGTGGGAACGAGCGAGTCAAAGGACACAGAGCGCACAGAGGGGGATTTGGTTAGGCCAGATTATAAAGCCGTTCCCTGTTTGCGATGACAGAACTTCGCCGTCGAAGTTATCGACGCCGTAATGTCACGAGGATTTCGCCAAGGACTTGGAAATTTCCTCCTCTGTGTTCTCCGTGTCCTCGGTGGTCAATCCTTCCGCCACCTCTCATACCAGATTGGTATAAGGTGTCGGAGGAAAACGTGTGGCAGCGGTGATAGGGCGAACCTCAGTGCTCGGTGGCTTTTTCGGCTCCGAGGCCGGTGTTGGCGCGCACTTGCAGCTCGATGAATTTTTCTTCGGAGGGAACTTCCTTGGATAGAAGCGCTCCGAGAATGGCACCCAGGAATCCGATGGGGATGCTGACAAGGGCGGGATTTTTAAGCGGGAAGAGGGCGTTTTCCTTGAGGAAATCGGGGCTTACGAGGATGAGGATGATGCTGGAGACGAGACCTGTGATGAGGCCGGACACGGCACCTGCGGTGTTGAATCGCTTCCAGAATATCGAGAAAAGCATCACTGGCAGGTTGGCACTGGCGGCGACGGCAAAGGCCAGGCCGACCAAAAAGGCCACGTTCACCTCGGGACCGAGGATAATGGCGATGACGATCGCTGCCGCACCCACAACAAATGCCGTGATGCGAGCGACCCGCACCTCTTCACCGGGACGGTGTTCCTTCCCGTGGTGGATCACGTTGGTAAAGAAATCGTGCGCAAAGCTGGTGCTGGCACTGATGGTGAGACCGGCGACCACTGCCAGGATGGTGGCGAAGGCCACCGCACTAATGAAGGCGAAGAAAACTTCACCGCCAAGTTTGCGGGCCAACTCGGGCGCAGCCATGTTGGTTCCACCATTGGCGGCGACGTAGTCGGGCCCCATGAGGCTGGCTGCACCGAAGCCAAAGAACGTGGTCATGATGTAAAACAGGCCGATAATAATCATGGCCCAGACCACGCTGGCTCGCGCGGTTTTGGCATCCGGCACGGTGTAGAAACGGATGAGGATGTGGGGCAACCCTGCGGTGCCGAAAAGCAGCGCCATGCCGAGGGAAATCTGGTCCCATGGATTATTGAAGATCAGGCCGGGGGTGAGGAAGTTTCTCACGACTTCCTGCCCGTCGGGGCCAGTCGACTTAATCGCTGTGAGGGAGGTAAAGAACTTGCCGATATCGAATTGATACTCGCGCAAGACAAGAACGCTCAGGAAGATACTACCACTCATCAGCAAAACGGCTTTGATGATTTGCACCCAGGTGGTGGCCAGCATTCCGCCAAACACGACATAAACCACCATGAGCACGCCCACCCCGATCACTGCCATCTCGTAGCTCACGCCAGGCATCAATTGGCGCACCAACACGCCTGCTCCGACCATCTGGGCGATCATGTAAAAAATGGAAACCGTGAGCGTGCTCAGCGAGGCCGCCGCACGGACAGGCTTGGGCTTGAGGCGGTAGGCCAACACGTCGGCCATCGTGTATTTGCCGGAATTCCGGAGTGGCTCGGCGACGATGTAGAGGACGGTGAGGTAGGCGACCAGGAAGCCGACCGAATACATGAAGCCGTCGTAGCCATTCATGGCGATCATGCCGGCGATGCCAAGGAAGCTTGCCGCGCTCATATAGTCGCCTGCCACAGCGAGGCCGTTTTGCCAACCGGTGATACGGCGACCAGCCGCAAAATAGGCACTGGCACCGCTCGAGCGCCTAGCGCTGAAATACGTAATGACCAAAGTGGCTGCGACAAATGCCAAAAACATCCACAATGCCGTGTTATCCGCTAGTGCGGCCGCTCCCGCTGCAAGAAATGCCATCATATATCAGTGCTCCGAGGTGTAACCAAACTTGGCGAGTAGCGAACGCTCCGCGCGATCCCAACCCGCCGCAGCCCGCACATAAATCGCTGCCAGCACCCAGGCCATGAGGAATTGGGAAAGGGCAAATACGTAGGCGAGGTTTGCATCGCCCCAGATTTTTTTCTGCATGAACTCCGGGAACCAGCCGACGCTTATCGGCAAAGCGAAGTAGAAAACGATAAAGAACACCGTCGCAGGAATCACGAGTTTTACCTTGCGGGCAACAAGGGCTTTGAAGTCGCGGTCAGCGGCAATGGCAGACCAGTTGGGTGGATTTGGGGCCGAATCAGAATGGGGGTCATTCATACGGGCTTTTGCTAACAACCTATTTTAAGGTTGTCTAGCAAAGCATGGGTATTTTTTTCGGATCGGGGCCGACGCACCCGCTTACTGGCCCGGCTTTGGCTTTGCGATCTCGTCGATGTTGAGAAATGGGAGCACCCCTCCTCCGCTAATGCGAGGCAGCACCCCATCCCATTTCTCGATCGAGCGAAGCTGGATGATCTCGGGGCTCTGCTTGAGCGCCAGCGCCTCGCGCTGGATGGCGTCCGCGCGGGCCTTGGACTGCACCTCGGTGGAGAATGCCTCGGCCGAGGCGGCGAGCTTGCGCTCCTCGGCACCGGCCTCGGCTTGGGTCACGCGCATGAGCTTTTCGTTTTTCGCCTGCAATGCCATTTGCTCGGCTTTCACCTTTGCCTCGATGGCGCGGTTGAATTCGTCGGAGAAATTAAAATCGGTGATCGCAAGGTTGGCGATGTTGATCGAGTTGATGAGGTCTTTCTCGCGAAGCGTGTTGTTGAGGAAAGTCACGAGCGCCTCTTGGATTTGCTGCTTTACGAATTCCCGCTTGGTAACGAGTTCTTCGGCGGTGAATTTTGCGGTGACGCTCTTCACGCATTCCTGGATCGCGGGCTGCACGAGGGAGGCGGAGACCTTGGGCAAGGTGCCGATTTTTTGATAAATCTGGGGTGCCAGGTCCCCGTTGAGCGAGAACTGCGTGGTGACCTGTGTGGTGACGGTCTGCAAATCCTTCGAGGCCGCCGTGGCCTGTTCCCGGCTGGCAGCGAGGCGAATGTCCATTTGCTCGACCTGATCGATAAAGGGCTTCTTGAAGTGGAAACCTTCACGAAGCGCGACTGGCTGCACTGCTCCGAGGGTCCGCACCACGCCGACATGACCGCTTTCCACAATGACAGTCATGCTGGAAAGGAGGGCAAAGGCGATGACGACAAGAAAAAGGAGCGGCACCAGGATGCGGGCCATGCTGTTCGGGATGTTATTCATAGGGCGTTTTCATAAACCAGACGGTGGAGGTGGGCAAATGAAAGCGCATCGAAAGCGCATTGACTCCCGGGGCCTATGGGCTGGCAAGAGCCAGCAGGTCCTCAAGCGGCATCGCTCGCCCATAGAAAAATCCCTGCGCCTGGCGGCATCCTGTTTCCAGTAGGAAGGCCGCCTGCTCCGCCGTTTCGACACCTTCGCAGACCGGGAAATAACCCAGCTCCAGACACAAGCGGATCATACCCGCAAGGAGGATCCGGCTCTTGCTCTCGGAGCCGTTGTGCTCATGAAAAAACGCCTTGTCCAATTTCACGATATCCACGGGCAAATGCGTCAAATGCCTAAGATTGCTGAACCCCGAGCCAAAGTCGTCGATGGCTATCTTCACGCCGGCATCGCGCAACTGGCAGAGATTTCTCATGATGGTCTTGTTCTCGATGAGGAGTGGGTTTTCCACGATCTCCACAACAAATGAACTGGTGAAGATATCCGCTGCGGCAAGGCGTGCGAGCCATTTGGAAGCGAGGCCCTCCATGCCGAGTAGCGACGGGGTGACGTTGAGGCTGAAATAAAATTCACCCTCCTCCATGAGCTTCCTCGCAGGACCGCCATTGGCAAATTGCCGCACAAACTCGGAAAAGACCCATTGGTCAATGGTTGCCTGATAACGAATCCGCGGGATGGCAGAGACAAACTGGCCAGCTTCCAGGATTTTCCCGTCCCTATCTTTCATGCGCAACAGGGCTTCTGCAGAAACCAAGCGGTTTCTACTCAAGTCAAATCCAGGCTGGAAGAGCAGGAAAAACCGTTGGTCATTGAATGCTTGGCGAACGAGCAGATTGAAGTGATGTCGATCCACGCGATCTTCAAAAAGCTTGTCGTGGTAAATGTAGGTATCGCGCTGTGCTCCGACCTCCTGGGTGGCTGCGTAGCGCATGGCTACCTCGGCGCGGCGGTGCAGCTCCATCGGGTGCAGGGATGGCTCGGATAACACGGCGCACCCTATGTCGGCATGAAGCCAGATCTCATCGCCATCGATATAAAACGGCTTGGCCACGCACTTCTCCACTTCATCCAGAATGTCCTCGAGATCATTCACCGGGTCTGCATGGGTGAGAAAAACAGCGAATTTATTCCCTCCATCGCGCGAGATGAATGCCTTCCCCTGACTCAATCCCCTCAAGCGCCTGGCGGCCTCGATGAGGACTTTATCGCCGGCCACATAGCCGAAGTTGTCATTGATCTCGATGAGGCTATCGAAGCGGATGTTGAAAAGAACGGCGTCGGGATGCGCTAGATCCATTCTTTGAATCGCCCGGTCGATTTTTGCAATCAAGAGGCCGCGATTTCCAAGGCCCGTGAGCGAGTCATGCTCGGTGAGATACTTTAGCTCCTCCATCTTGATGTCCCGCTCCGCCAGGTCGCTAAAGGTGGCCAGCATGAGGGCGAAGAGTCCCTCGAAATGCGTGTCCGGACGCGACGGGCAGAGAAAATCGACACGGGCGAGAATCCGCTCGCCGAATTTGAGGGGAACCATCGCGTAATGGCATTCCCGGCAGGTCGCATCGGTCGTTTCGAGAATGCCATGGAGCAATTTATCCGGAGCGGGAGGAGCGATGCCGTCCAGTTCAGCCCAGAGATTTTGCAATCCCTCCTTTGGCTGTCCGGAGGAGGTTTGGTAGATGCCAACAGGTCGCCCTGCGGGATAGTAGTGGATGCGGGCAGCGACCCAGCCAAACAATCCCCCGTATTGCTGGATTAATTGTTCGACAACTCCATGGAGAGCCCCCTTTGGAGCGGTGATGCGCGATACGATGGCAGGAAGCTCGGTGGACATTTCCTCACCGAAAAGCACATGCTTCTCAAGAATCCGGGCGTGCCTCTGTCTGTCGGCAAGATCCATTGCGATCCGAGCAATCTGCTGCAACAAATCCATCTGGACTGGCGTCAACTCCCTGGGCTTGTGATCCATCACACAAAAACTGCCGAGAGGCAGTCCGTCGGGCGTCACCAGGGGAATCCCTGCATAAAAGCGGATGTGTGGTTCGCCGGTAACGAGGGGATTTTTTGAGAAGCGTTCGTCTTTGAGCGCATCGGATACGACGAAGACGGGCTTTTGCTGCAAAATGGCATGGGCGCAAAAAGCATCGCTGCGCGGAGTTTGTTTTTCAAAAAATCCGTGGGTGCTTTTGAACCATTCGCGGTCACGGTCCACAAAAGAAATCGCCCCGATCGGGGTGTCGGTGACATGCGAGGCCAGGGCAACAAGAGCGTCAAAGGCCGCATCGGGACCAGTATCCAGAATTTCGTATTCCCTGAGACGCGCGACCCTCTCCGCCTCCCTGGGATGCATCGGGTAGACGGCATCTCCTAGTGGGGCATCAGGCAATGCCAGAGGGGGATCCGAGACCTTCATGGGCGATGTCCTTGTTCCCCCCCGTGCGTAGGCCGTTCATCGAGAGGTTCGATTTTTATCCAGTCCACCAGCATGGTTTGCGACCCCGACCAGTCGGCCACCCCGGCCCACGGCATCTGGCGCATACCGAAAATAACATTCGTCGGATTTTCCGGCACGGGGCCAGGGATTGTTTTTTGTAACACCCCGTCGATGTGAAAGCGCACCTCATCACGGCTCCATTCGATCTCATAGATGTGAAACCGGTCGTCCTGATGTGAGACACGCTGCCCATCGGCGTCGATGATGGGCATCTGGATTTTTCGGGCGGGCAGGAATGTTTTTTTATTTGCACCAGGCCAGATGTTCAGACGCACATCGGTCCAGCCTCCACGAACGCCGGTCCGGTGCCCTGCAAAGGGGCTGTCGGTGTCCTCGGCGACGATCTCGATGTCGATCTCGTCGAATGTGCCGTTCTGGTTGTAGGTGAAAAGCAGGCACGCCACTCCGGGAATCGCTGTGTTTTTGGCGCGCATGCCAATGCGGTGGTTGATCGTGACAGGCCCGAGTGAGAGCGTCTGGAAGGGCCAGCGCCGAAATCCCATGGGCCGCGCCTTCAAAGCCGCCCGATCCACCTGGAGATACGCAAATCCATCACCAGGGATGAGCTGCTCCCAGCCGGACACCCGCGTCAACTGTGCCTTGTATTTCCATTCGATCCCGTCGCGTGCGGGTGGCTTGCCTGGGTTGTCAAACCCCTCGAAATAATCGATGGCCACAGCAAGGGGTAGAGTGAGACAAGATGCCAGGAGGAGCATTTTCGGGCGGTGCATGTTGTTTCGTCACGATGCGACAACACAGGCTTTGCGGTTTTTGGGAACAATGTTGCAGGCATCGACGACAAGCGGAACGCAGTCGGCCAACTCCTCGTAATTGACGCCATGATGAGCGGTGCACACAACGGCGGCAGCATACTGCGCTAGATTTTCAGGCCGCCACTCGATGCAGCGGTGTTCTTCACCATTTACCATGTGCGGAACATAGGGATCGTAATAATCCACCTTGGCTCCCTTCTTTTGGAGCAGCTCGATGACCAGGTGCGAGGGCGACTCCCTGTCATCCGATACCCCCGGCTTGTAGGCTACGCCGAGAACAAGCACGCGCTCGCCTTGCAGGGATCGTCCACTGGCGTTCAACGCCTCCAGAAGGTGGTTCACCACATAATACGGCATCGAGCGGTTGATCTGGCCCGCCAACTCGATGAAGCGGGTGTCGAGATTGAATTCGTGGGCTTTCCAAGTGAGGTAGTAGGGATCGATGGGGATACAGTGCCCGCCCACTCCCGGGCCTGGGTAAAAGGGCATAAAACCAAAGGGCTTGGTTTTTGCAGCATCGATAACTTCCCAGACATCGATACCCATCGGCGTGTAGATGCGCTTGAGTTCGTTCACCAGGGCGATGTTGATGAACCGGAAAATGTTTTCCGTGAGTTTCACCGCCTCGGCCGTATCACAGTTGCTCACCGGCACCATGCGCTCGACGGCTCGGGAGTAGAGTTCCAGAGCCCGCTCGAGACATCCGTGGGTGAGACCGCCAATGACCTTGGGTATTTTAGAGAGGACGCTTGCGGTATTGCCCGGATCTTCCCTCTCGGGGGAGAAGGCCAGGTGGAAATCAACACCGGCTTGGAGCCCCGAGTGTTTTTCCAGAACCCGGCGCAGATCCTCACGGGTCGTTCCCGGATAGGTGCTGGATTCCAGCGAAACCAACATCCCCTTGCGAAGATGAGGAGCAATGGATTCACCGGCGGAGAGGATATAGGAGAGGTCGGGATCCTTGTGTTTCCTCAAGGGCGTTGGCACGCAGATGATGACCGCCTCGCTCTCTGCAAGACGGGCGTAGTCGTGGGTGAACTCCAGAAAGCCATCGCTAGCGGCTTGGGAAATGTTTTCGTCCGACAAGTGGGATAGCGGCGACCTGCCCTCTTGCAGTTCCCTTACCTTTTCGACATCGGAATCAATGCCGAGCGTGCGGCATCCAGCCCCGGCGAAGCCAAGGGCCAGCGGGATGCCTACGTAGCCAAGACCGACGATGGCAACTTCATAACGGGCGTTGGAAGGTTTTGGTATCATACAGGTTTCGGGGTTGGTAGAATTCGTTCCATTTGCGCACCCAGATCGCGCCGCCGGAATAGAATGTATTGGATGGTGCCGATCACACGGTGGATGAGGTGCCATTGGTGGAAGCCGAGATTTTCAAGAAAAACAGCGGCGATCATTTTCCAAAAATCCTTCCACGAGGCGGCACGCAGGCGACTGGCCTCGGTCAACAGAACCGCCGCAAGCGTGAGAAAAAGGTTCAGCGAATAAGCCAGCAGCAGCAGCACCAGGATCTCCTGTATGCTTGCAATGCCGAGAATCAGGGTGACGGCGATCAACACGTAGGCCAGGAGTTCCACAAATACCGCCCCGGCCTCGAAGATGATGAAGAAGGGCATCCCGAAGAGGCCGCTCATCCCATAGCGAGGGTTGAAGATCATTTTCCAATTTCGCAGCAGCGCCTGCAAGGTGCCGCGCTGCCAGCGATTGCGCTGCGAGGCATAGAGTCCGTATTTCTCCGGCACCTCGGTGTAGCAGACCGCATCGGGCGTAAAGACAATACGCGAATGCTCGTCATTGCGGCGGTCGTGCAAATGCTTGTTCAACCGGATGCTCAAGTCGATGTCATCAGTGATAGCGGCGGGCCAGGATCCTCCCACGGCTTCGAATACCTTTTTTCTTACAAGCAACAGCGCTCCCGAAATGCTGAGCATGCTTTGCAGGCGGGAGAGTCCGGTCCTCGCCCATTGGAAACTGCGCACGTATTCAACCTCTTGGCTCATTCCCAGCAGGGTTCTCGGGAGACCTCTGCGGAGAATCTCCCCATGCACCAACACGAGTCCATTTGATGGGCGCACCACGCCTGAAGACACCGCCACGCGGGAGTCCTTGAGGAACGGGCGCGCCATGTGCAGCAGGCCGTCGCTTTCGATCACGCAATCCGCATCGATCACGCACAGCAACGGGTAGCGCGCGAGGGCGGCGGCGGCGTTGATGGCATCTGCACGGCGACCGTTTTCCTTTGTCGCAACGACCAGATTTGGATGTTCGGGCGACTCGTAGACAGCAAGGACTTCCTTTGATGGAATCCGCTGCGAACCGTGTTTATCAATGCGGAGAAGACCAAATCGCTCGATCAGCACAGGGATTGTTTGATCCGTCGAGCCGTCGTCCATGACGATGACTTCATGCTTTGGGTAATTCAGTTTCAGCGCATTTTCGATGGTGCCGATGATGATTTTCTCTTCGTTGAAGGCCGGCACGATCACGGAGACAGGCATCGAAAGTTCAGATTTTGCTATCCGGTCGAACTCGGAGAATGTGATCTCTCGATTGTATTTTCGGATCTGCCCAGCGCCGATAAGCACCAGCAGGAAATAGGTGACATGCAGCGCAATGAAGTAAATCAGCACGCCCCAAATGCAGATGAGGATAAATGTCGTCATTGGAGAACCTCCGTGGTTTCAAGGATTCGATGTTCCTGGAGAATCTGCCGTGTCATTTCACGGCCATATCTGTCAGGGTGGTCATTCATGGCTTTTTTAAGCGAGGCGAGTCCGGGATCGCCGAGAGTATGCAAGGCCTCTGCAGCGGAGTGACGAACCCACCACGAGGGATCCCCCAACGCATTTTCCAGGACGGGGATTTGTGCGACGGCGTGTAGTTTTCCCAATGCTTGTGCGGCGACATTGCGCACTTCCCATGAGGGGGCATCCACCAAGGGACTGATCGCGGAGACTGCGCCTGCATCGCCAATCAATCCCAGTGCTCGAATACAATTGATCCGAACCGAGTTGTCCGGGTGCCGAAGAAGACGCGTGAGAACAGAAACGGATTTTTTTGAGTGCAGCATGCCCAGCACTCGCGCGGCAACCGTGATAACCGTGTCTGAATATTTCGCTCCCGCTTTGTCGAGGATGGCGAGCAAGGGCTCCTCCGCAGCCGATCCAAAGCCGAATATGACCTCGGCAACGCGGCGTTGCGACATTTCACCGGGAATATCCAGCGCCAGGATGATTCGCTCCAAGGTCTCGGTGCGTCCGAGCATGACGAGCGAGCGGGCAGCGGCAAGCCGGACATCGAGCATTTTGTCGGTGAGTGCAATCACCAGCGCCTTTACGGCCACTTTGTTGCCGATGTAGCCCAGGCGTTCGGCTGCGTGCAAACGGTTACCCGTGCGGCGGCTTTTTAACTTGTGCGTCTCTCTTTCAACGAAAGGAAACGCATCGAATAGTGGAACAAGCTTTCCTCGCTTGTCAGGATCAAGACCACCATGAACCTCCATCAAGAGGGTGAGTGCGAATGCTTCGTCCCTACTCAATTCGGTGACGGCCTCCGCCTCGCTTGCTTCGCCGTTGATGTATAGCATCACCACCGGCTGAACGGTCTTTCGAAAATTATCGAACCGTCTGGAGCGACGATCGCTCTGCCAGCGAAGCCCAATTACGAGCAAAAGAAGCAACAAAGAGAGTGCGGCGAGAGCGATGGTGCCCTTGATCGCCGCATCGAGAAGATTCGGTGTTAGAATTTCCATGATAGTCCAACAGTTGGCGTGAGTTGCTGATAAAGTTCGCCGTTATTATCGTCGTTAAGACGGTAGACATATTCCGCCCCGGCAAAGACGCTGAGGTCCCGGGTGATCGGCTGGTTGTAGAAAACCGTGTAGATATACGCGTTTGAAAGACTGGTATCCCCGGTTCCAAACTCGATATCGGGGTCCGTGCCATAGGCGAATCCAAGGATCAATCGTCCTCCACCGGGCATGCCGCCGAGGTTGAGAGCGCTTGAGTAGTAGTTGTAGGTGAGGTCGCTAAATACCCATCCGCGGGCGTAGCGGAGGGTGATGAACGTCACATCGCTGAACCAGAAGACGAGTCCGGGCTTGAGCTGCTCGATATCCCCGCCGCCAAAGTTCATCTGGTCGTAATCAAAGAGCAGGGCCACACGGGGCAGCACTTGATACTGAAAGCCGCCATTGTAGCTCTGCGTCGGGGAAAAGTTTGGGTTAGGGCACAGCCTGATGCCCCCATGGATTTCAAAAAAATCCCACAGATACCAAGAGGCCATGGCGCTGTATAAAACATCGGTGCCCGACGGTGGTCGCTGCCGGATGTCGATTTCCGCCCCAACAAGAAACTTGCGGTTGAACTGGTAGAAAAGCTCCACCGATTCCTCCTGCCAGCTTTCGCGTCCCTTGTTGAAAACGCTGTAGCTGAACATTGGGACAAGAATCCAGCGCTTGAAGTCCGTCTCCTCCTCCTGCAGCTCGAGTTCCTCCAGTTGCATTTCCTCCAACCGCCCGTCCGCTCCCGTCAACGGAGCGAGCGATGAGAAAAACAACAGCCCAATGAATGCGATAATGCGCGTCTTTTTCATGGGTTCGTCTCCACGAGCAGCTTTTTGGCAACCATTTGCTCCAGGAGCTCATCGATGGTTTCTTCAAGCGACCATTGCGACTCGAAGCCGGTGAGTTCTTTGAGTTTTTCAACGACCGGTCTGCGCTGAGTGATTTGCTCGAAATGTTTTCCGTAGGCCTTGTCAAAGGGGACAAACTCAATCGCTGAGGAACTATCGGCACGCTCGATCACCATCTCGGCCAGCTCGAGGATCGTTATTTCTCGGGTGTTCCCAACGTTCACTGGCTGCGCCCATGCAGCAGGAGTTCCCGCCAGCAGATCAAGTGCCGCCACTGTGTCGCGAACATCGCAGAACGATCGCGTCTGCGATCCATCGCCAAAAACGGTGAGTGGCGTTCCCTTCAACGCCTGTTTGATGAAGCGGGGGAGCACAAAACCGTAGTTCCCCGTCTGCCTTGGGCCTACAGCATTAAAGAGACGGGGGATGGCTGCTCCGATGCCATGCGCCTGGAGATATGCCTCCGCCTGAATCTCATTGGTGAGCTTGCTAAGAGCATAGCCCGTAAGAGCACCCTTCCTTGGAGAAAAGACCATTTCCGCATCCTCGCGCAGTTCGCGTGACTGCGAGGAGCCATAGACCGAAGAGCTGGAAGCGATCAGGATTTCCGGACGAGTCCCGGATCGGGCCACCGAGTCCAGGATCATCTCCGTGCCCCACACATTCACTCGCGTGACATCGACGGGAGCTTCGAGCACACGAAACATCCCGACCAATGCCGCCATGTGGTAAATCCGATCCACCCGTGCGATCTCCCGATCAAGGTCCCTCCATTCGAGTAGATCGCTATTGATAAAACGAAATCGGTTGTTTGCGATGAATTGACGAATATTTGACTCGGCACCGGTGCTGAGATCGTCAATCGCCAGCACGCTGTCTCCGTTGTTCAAGTGATGCTCTACGAGATGCGAGCCAATGAAGCCTGCTCCTCCAGTGATTAATATTTTCATATCGAGGCACTGATTCTGCCTGCCTGCTGAATCAGCATCCATGGGGTGAACACCGCATCCTCCCGGCACTCAAAAAAGCCGAGGCTGCATCACTGCTGCCTTGTTAAAAAATGGACACGCCACAAACACGCCTGCTTTTTTGGTTGATTCTCGCCCTGCTGCTTATCGTCGCAGTGCAGTTCGAGGCCTATGTGCGCGCAAATGAGGAAATCGAGAAAGCGGAGTCGAAGCGGCTCGCCGCTCATGTGCTTTCAGAGGAACTCCGCCGTTCTGCGGATGATCTCGACAACCTTAGCAAGACCTACCTCACGACAAGAGACGCTGCTTACAAGCACGCCTTCATGAAAATTCTGGATATTCAACAAGGGAAACGGCCACGCGGCGACACACAACCACTTCTCAAAAGACCAAGTAGCATTGGCGCGGCGCGGGATTTGATCCACTCCAACGACAGAATACCGCTCTTTGAGCTGATGCAGAAGAGCGGCCACAATACGCCGGAGCTCGCAAAACTCAAAGCCGCACTCCTCGCTGCCGATGGGCTGGCAACAATACAGCTGAAAGCAATGGCCATCATGGAATCGCAACCCGACGATATGCAAACCCGCCTCCGCGCACACGAGATGATCAGCTCGGATGATTTTTTTCGAACAAAATCCCGAATGTTGCACCTCATCTCCGAGGCACAGCAAATGACTGACGAGCGCTTTTTAAAATTTGTAGGCAATGCCCGCACCATCGCCGCAATCCTTCGCATTACCTTTATCAGCTTGGGAGTATTCCTGCTCCTGATGCTGTGGCGCGGGTGGTGGAATGAGCGTCGCCGCTCCAGCGGGTTCGAGGAACGTTCGTATGTGGATCCTCTCACCAGCTTGTCGAACCGTGCGTTTCTGGACATGCACTTGAAGGAATCCACTGCCAATGCTTCCAAAAACAACGGGCTGGTTGTGCTTGGAATGGTCGATCTGAATGGATTCAAGGAAATCAATGACTGCCTCGGCCATCTTCACGGCGACGAGGTGCTCCGCGGCGTTGCGAAGCGCCTGCGCGAGGCATGCCGGGAAGAAGACGTTGTGGCCCGCTTCGGCGGCGATGAGTTTGTGATTGTCTTTTCAGCACCCGCCACCCACCTCGAGACCACGGTCACCCGGATGAGAACGGCCATAGAGAAAGCATTTGAAAAACCAATCACTGATGGCTTCAGCAACATCAACGTAGGTGCCGCCGTGGGCATTGCGATTTTCCCGCGTGATGCCACCACGCTCGCTGGATTGGTCAAATGTGCGGATGAGGCCATGTATGCCGTGAAAAACAATGCCCGCCACGTGGCGATCAACGTCTACACTCATGACACCCAGCCATGAGCTTCACGAAAGGCTCGCCCGATGGAGCCCATGCCTCTTTTTCCTTGCGGCGAATCACAGCCGATGAGATCAGTCCGTTGTAGCCGGAATGTCCGGCGACACCTCCACATCGGGCCGTGGCTCAGCTTGGTAGAGCGCCTCGTTCGGGACGAGGAGGTCGCGGGTTCGAATCCCGCCGGCCCGAGATTTATTACGACTTTTTTATGAATACGACACTCGTTGTTTTGGCTGCCGGCATGGGCAGCAGGTATGGGGGACTCAAGCAAATGGATG
Source organism: Terrimicrobiaceae bacterium (assembly GCA_044352905.1). GTDB lineage: Bacteria > Verrucomicrobiota > Verrucomicrobiia > Chthoniobacterales > Terrimicrobiaceae > UBA967. The sequence continues at coordinate 15,924 of JBILCY010000003.1, forward strand.
GCGTGGGGCCCAATGGCGAGACGCTGCTCGACTACTCTGTGTTTGACGCCGTGCGGAGCGGGTTCAGCCGTGTGGTTTTTGTGATAAGACGGGATTTTGAGGAGCAATTCCGCGACTGTGTGGGCCGCCGTTTCGAGGATCGCATCGAGGTGGGCTACGCATTCCAACAACTCAATGACCTGCCAGGGGCTTTTAGCGTTCCGTCCGGTCGAGTGAAGCCCTGGGGCACGGGTCACGCCATCTGGTGTGCCAGGGAAGCCGTCGATACGCCCTTTCTTGCAATCAATGCAGATGATTTTTACGGCCGCCCGGCGATCACAGCAGTGGGAACATTTTTGGAAAAACAGGTGTCCGCTGGGACGGATTTCTGCATGGCTGGTTATCAATTAGCATCCACGCTCTCTCTTAATGGCAGTGTGTCGCGGGGCGTTTGCTCCACGGACGCCAATGGATTTCTACTTGGAGTGCGCGAGCACACGAAGCTCCAGAAAACGCCGGAAGGCATCGTGGATTCGGCCACGGGAGATTCATTTTCCGGATTGGAACGGGTGTCGATGAACTGCTGGGGATTTACCCCCGAGGTATTTCCGCTGCTGGAGCGAGGCTTGATGCGTTTTTTGGATGCCTCTGCTGGAGTTGAGAATTCGGAATACTACATTCCCAGCGCGGTCGAAGAGATGATCACCAGCGGCGCCGCGCGTGTGAGCGTGCTGCCGGTGGACAGCCCGTGGTTTGGCGTTACCTACCGCGAAGACCGCCCGATGGTCGTTGAGTCGCTGGCCTCACTCGGAGACAAGGGCGATTATCCCACGCCGTTGTGGATGGTTTAAGGAATCTAGCGAATCTACCTTTTAAGAGCCTTGCCAAGGGCGCGGCAGACGGTCTTGAGGGTTTTGATCCGCGCATACCATTTGAAATTTGCGGGAATCACCGTCCAGGGAGCGATCTCCGTGCTGGTCTTTTCAAACATGTCTTCGGCGGCCGCGATGTGCTCGTCCCAGCGCTTGCGATTGCGCCAGTCCTCATCACCGATTTTCCAGTGTTTGTAGGGATCGGCGGCACGGCGCTTGAAGCGCTCGAGTTGCTCATCCTTGTCGACATGGAGCCAGACCTTGATGAGCACGGTGCCGTCATCAACCAGCATTTTTTCAAACTGGTTGATCTCGTCGTAAGCACGCTTCCAATCGGCTTCAGTGCAAAATCCCTCCACGCGCTCGACAAGCACCCGCCCATACCATGAGCGGTCGAAAACGGCGATATCGCCCTTAGGGGGTATGCGGGTCCAAAACCGCCACATGTAGTGCCGGGCAAACTCCTCCGGGGTGGGCTTGTTGATCGAGTAGACCCGCAGCAGGCGAGGATCCAAGCGCTCGAAAACACGCTTGATGGTGCCTCCCTTGCCGGCGGCATCGGGGCCTTCCATGACAAAAACAACAGGGATTTTTTTCTCATGGAGCTCAAGCTGCATGTTCAGGAGTTCGAGCTGCAAATCACGCAGCTTGGTTTTGTATTCCTCCTGCGTAAGGGACTTCGTCTGGTCGAGCTGATCGAGGCGTATGCGTTCTTTTGGCATGGGCGCAGTGTGTTCTCAGGATTGTCTATCCTTAGAAAAAGGGATGGGGAAGCTCCGAGTCGCAGGGAAAAGTCCGGCAGGTGATTTTTTTAAGAGCCGGAGGGATTTCCTCTGTGCGGTGGATGGATCGTGATTTGTGATGCCTTGAAAACCTTGATTTGGGTTTTCCCTTTGTAGCTTTCGAGTTTTCCGCGGATGGACAGCCTTTGCCCGACATAGCTGGGGATGGGTTGGAGCTCGGGATATGCCACCGGAAAAACCGCCACAACAAAGCCGCTGGTGTGACTTTTTGAAAAATCCAGAAAGCGGATGCCATCCTTGCTCCCCTTGCCCACGCTGATTACCACGCCTTCGACGACCACCTCTTTGCCTATATGCTCGGCCAAGGAAGTGTCATCGGCGGCACTCAAGGAAATCGCTGGCGCATTCCCGGATGCTTGCCGCGAGGGAATCAGAAAAAAAAGGATCGTGATTGTGGCCAGGAAAACTCTCACCGGAAGCTTCATGCTTGGAAATTCTTATGCTCGGCATGAGATGCGACAAGAAAGGATTTGATGATGCGTGGTTGAGACACCAGATCGGGAGCCATTTCATCGAGGGAGTGAGGGATAATAGTAAGCATTCGTTATCCGTGGCACTGGCAACACCGCTTTCATCTGCGTCTCCACCGCTTTGCTCCTTGTCACGACCCCTGCCATTTGGAGAATCACCGCCCACCTTCTTCTGATTCTTGCTTTTAAATGATATACCGTTCTTTCCTCTTAACTGTTTTTTTGAGTTCCCTCTTTTTGAGTGGTTGTGCGGTTGTGCAAGTCAAAGTGGATCGCGTTTCAAGCACCACCAATCGAAAGGAAGCTCAAGAGATTCGCAGTAAAAACGGATCCAATGCCGCAACAGAGGCCCTCGTCCGCTCCAGCAAGCCGGGCTTGAGTGATGCTGAAAGAATCGGCGCACTCATCGAAGCAGCTCGCCTGAGCTCAACAGCGCGGCCCGGCGATGCCCAAACCGCCGTCAACCAATCCGCCACCAGACAAATCGTCTCTCTGCTAGAGAAGGGGAACTTCTCCTCTCCGGCTGTCGCGATTGCGGCCCCCGATAAAGACACCCTCGATCCGCGCACTGCGACACAGTTGATCGACGCCAGCGCCATTGCCATCAAAGGCCTTCGCGTCCGAACCGCCCAGCCGGGCGTCGGACTTCCCTACGTTGCCTGGTTCGAAAAAGGATCCCCGGCCCTTCGCAATCAACCCGGCATTCCACGGGCCGGAATGAGCGTGCCGGTGACCGCGCTGATGACCTTTCCCAAAGGCAAGCCCACTCTCACCTTCCACCGCACGCTTCGCAAAGACCTCGTCTTGGTGAATGGCCGCCGCGAACAGCTGGCAACCGATTTTTCCGCTCCCCTCGCCTACCTTCTTATTAAGGGCCGCAATCGTGCGATAGACCCCCAGGCGCTCATTTACTCGGATAAAAACATAAAAAATGCCGGTCTCCTGCAGTTTCAGGAATACGACCCCACGAAAATTCCCGTTGTCTTCGTGCATGGCCTGCTCTCACGTCCCGAGGCTTGGACACAGGCTGTGAACGAGCTTCTGGCTGATCCAGAGATCCGCGCCCGCTATCAGTTCTGGTTTTATCTCTATCCGACAGGCCTGCCGGTGTGGTGGTCCGCCGCCAAACTCCGCGCCGAACTCAACCGCTTCCGCACGGAGCTGGATCCTAAAAAAACGAATCCCAATCTCGATAAAATGGTCCTCGTCGGCCACAGCATGGGAGGCCTCATCTCCAGCCTCATGATTCGCGAAGGTGGCGAAAAGCTTTGGCGGCAATTCACCGACACCCCTCCTGAGAAGCTCGAGATGAGTAAGGCGGCCAAGCAGCAACTCCTCGAGATCGTGAACTTCAAACCGCGCGCCGATGTTTCCCGTGTCATCTTTGTTGCCACCCCCCACCAAGGCAGCAAGCTGGCCCTCAACCCCGTTGCCGATTTCTTTTCCAGCTTGATTCGCCTGCCCTCGGTCGTCGTATCGAATGACAGGGCTGTTTTGCTCGGGGTGATCCGCTCGGATCTTCGCGACCTTTTTGTGGCACCGGCCAACAGCATTCGCTTCCTCCGCGCCAATTCACCGCTGCTCGTTGCGATCCAGAAGTTGCCCCACTCTACAAAAATCCCCTACCATTCGGTGATCGGCGACCAAGGCAAAGGCGACACACCAAAGAGTTCCGACGGCGTGGTTCCCTACTGGAGTTCCCACCTCTCCGGCGCAGTATCCGAAAAAATCGTCCCCTCCAGCCATGGAGCCAACGAGCACCCCGATGGCATTGAGGAGATTCGACGCATCCTGCAAAAATACTGATTCGCATGTAGCCGAGAAAAAACTATATTTCCTTGCTTGGACGATGCGGCCATTGCGGCAACAACACCGCATGATGCTTGAAATGTAAAATGAATCTCTCCCTCTCGACATGCTGGAATTCCCATCGGCACCATGATGGGCGCGCAATGATTGATGAGATTCTGCACTTGGGGTTCGACACCATCGAGATCAGCCATGGCATCCGCCCCTCGCAACTCGAGGGCATCCTGCAAGCCCGCGACTCGCGCAAATTCACGATTTCGAGCATGCATAACTTTCTCCCCATGCCGATCGAGATCCAGACCGACTCGCCCGACTGCTACGAATTCACTGCCGACCGACCGAAAGAACGCGACCGCGCCCTTCGCCTCACCCTCGCCACGATCGATTGGGCTGCAAAGCTCGCGGCTCCCTTTGTGGTCGTCCACACCGGCCGCATCCGCTCCCTCACCCTCACCTCGCCGCTGCGAAAAATGGTCGAGCAGGGCAAGCTCCACTCCCGCGAATACATTGCTAAAAAAATCGCTGCGGTGCAGGCCCGGGAAAAGGTGGCAGAGTCCTACAACGCCCGCGTGCTTGAATTGCTCGTCGAAGCCGCCGACCACGCAGGAAAACGCGGCGTCAAACTCGGGATCGAAAACCGCGAGTATTACGAGGCCGTTCCGCTGGAACGCGACTTCCCCACATTTCTTCAACGGCTCGACTCCGCCCATGCCGGCTACTGGCACGACTTCGGCCATGCCCAGATCAAGCACAACCTCGGCCTCATCGACCACGCCCAGCACCTCGAAAAAATGGCGCCCCGCCTAATTGGCTGTCACATCCACGACACCCGCTGGCCCTTCCGTGACCACTGCCCGCCCTTCACCGGCGAGACTCCATTCGAACAACTCGTCCCCCTCCTACCAAAATCCTGCGCCATGATTTTGGAAATGTCCCCGCGCACGGAAGCAGCCGACATCCAGAAAGCCGCCACCCTCTGGAAAAAAAAGTTCAAGTAGCCCGCCCCTTGCCTTCACAAGATTTCTTTTACGAACGGGCTAAAGGCCTTTTTTCTAAAGGCATGAATCACCAGTCAGGCATCCAGCGAGGAGTGGCGAGTGGGAGAATTTCCCTGCGTGCATTCACTCTCGTCGAATTGCTTGTCGTGGTGGCAATCATTGGAGTGCTTGCCGCGCTGGCCTTGGCGAACTTACCCAGCATTTTAGAAAGCGGACGGCGCACCCAATGCCAAACGCGCCTAGCAAATCTTGGACGCGGCATTTTGCTCTATGCACAGGACCATGAGATGACACTGCCAAGCTCACAAAGCTCGGTGGGCAGCGGCAATCCCTACATCTCTGCAGCCTACACCTATACCCGCGACATCCTGCCGTATCTCGGCCTTTCCGAGGAGCAAGCCATGGAAGACCGAAACACGTTTCGCTGTCCGTCCCGGAAATACGAACCTCTCAGCGGAAGTTTCGAGTGCTCCCACTATGCCTTCAACGGCGTCAATGAGATCGGCGTGCCGGGCATGGAGCCAAAGGGAATAGCCGGTGTCCGCCTCCCTTCAATCGATACCCCCTCACGCACTGTGCTTATCGCCGAAGGCGCAGTAGCATCTCCGTTTTCAAACCATCCCTTCGTGGGAATGACCCCCGTGCCAGACGCAAAATGCTGGCTGTTCTTCGTGGATGGGCACACCGCCTTCCTGCCAATCCATTCTCTAGGCGGCGGCTGGACGATCATGGCCAATCCCCCGGCCTCCTACGGCTACAAATGGACGGCTGGCCCGGGTCCCGATGAGTAAAAACCCAAGATGGCTGACGTGGATTTCTCCGGTTATCCGGTTATCATTTCCATCCGGTTTGAAATACACCCTCGCTCTCCTTCTTGCCGCGCTTTGGGCGCTTGGCCTTCCTGGTTATGCCTCCAGCTCTCCTGCTCCTTTGGAGGTTACGGACGCCCCGTTTGGCGTGGTTGATCTCACGCCTTACACGACTTTTCTCGTCGATCCTTCGGCAAAACTGGAGATCGGGCAGGTGGCTTCGGAACCGTGGAGCCTCAAATTTATTGGCACCCACGCCAAGATCCCTTCCTTTGGATTCACGCGTGCGGCTGTCTGGTTGCGTTTTGAGGTTCGTTCCACCAGCAGCGAGCCGAAGAGTCTCATGATCGAATTGGCGACGTCGCGCCTGAGTCACTTTACCTGGTATGTTCTGGAGGGCGGGATGGTGAAGCGCATCCTTGCCAACGGAGCGGCCGATTCCCATGCCGGAGCGGAAAATGATAGCCGTTTCCCGTTTTTAGAAGTCACCATTCCACCAGGGGAATCCCGCATGGTTTATGCCCGCGCCGAGTCGAATACCGCGATCTGGCTACCGTTGCGCGCTGGCTCGCCCATGGCACTCCAGCGGTTTAATGAACAACGTTTGACTCTGGATATACTCCACATCGGCTTTTGCAGTGCCACCGCGTTCTTCAGCCTCTTGATGGCCTTGGCCCAGCGGCAACGCCTTTATTTTTACCTCACTTTTTTTGCTCTGGCCTATGCCATCTACTACACAATTTTCCAAGGTTATGGACGGGCGGCGTGGCCCGCCATGCCTTTCTGGATCGAACGTCAGGGCTTTCTAATCTTCGCCGTCCTTGGCGCGTTCAGCTTCACAAAATTCAATAGTGCATATCTCGGATTCGAGGCGATGAGCCCGTGGGAGCGCTTCACGCAGCGATCGGCAGAGTTGCTGCTACTGCTCCCAGTATTCTTTTATCTAACATTGGAGTTCTTTGTCGCCGTGCAGTTGATGACCCCCATTTTGGTCATAGGTCTCCTGGCGGGTAGCATCGTTATTGCCTCGCGTCTCCGGCGGATCTGGCGTTACGAGGATGCTTGGTTCCTGTTGGCGTGGGGCGCGCTCGGGTTTTCGAATATCACATTTGGACTTCAGTCCATGGATGTGATTCCTGTCATCATCCCCTTTCGCCTACTCCAGCAGCTCATGTTTCCGTCGGTCTTGGTGGCATTTTTCCTGGCCGTAGCCGCCCGCCAGAGGGGGCTGCAAGATGAAGAAAAGCGCCGTGACGCCCTCCGTATCGCAGAAAAGCGGGCATTCGAACTTACCGAGAATATTCCGGCCGGCACCTACACACTGGAACTTTTTCCCGATGAGACGACGTCGGTGCGATTCGAGTTCCGGCATTTCAGCACCAGGTTCCTCGAGATTTTCGGCGTGTCACGCGACGCGGTGCAGAAGGATCCGCTGACCGTGCTGGGGTCGATTCACCCCGACGATCAGGAGAGCATGCGTGAGTCGAACTTTCAGGCACTTGTCACCCGTAAGCCATTCCGCTGGCAGGGCCGATTGGTTGTGGATGGCAACATCCGGTGGGCCTTCATCGCATCGAACCCGCGCCCCAGTGCCGAAGGCACAATAGTGTGGGAGGGCATTGTCACCGACATCACCGCCCGCATCCTAGCGGAGCAGAATTTGGAGCAGGCCTTGGTCACAGAGCAACGGCTCCGCCGGGAAGCAGACATTCTCCGATGCCGTGCCGAGCAGGCCGACAAGGAGAAGAGCAAATTTCTCGCAAATATGAGCCACGAAGTGCGCACACCGCTGAGCGCCTTGGTGAGCCTCTCGCAGGCCATGTGGCTCGAGTGCGAAAAACATGCGCTGCCCGCCGGATTCGAGCGCCTGCTCAACCGTGTGCGCTCCGGCGGCAAGTATCTCAATCTCGTGCTCACCAACTTGCTCGACGTCTCGGCGGCAGAGTCTGGCCGCACCCCGCTGCATCCCCAATCCTTCTATGTGGCCAACTGGGTGGACGACATTCGCAATATCCTCGAGCCGATCGCCGACTCTCACGAGGCCAGACTCGAGTGGAACCTGCCGGAGGATGACAATGAAAAGTTCACCACCGACCCCATGCGCCTCACACAGATCCTTCTCAACCTTGCTCACAATGCGATCAAGTTTGGAGGTGAGGGAAAAGCCGTCGTGCGTATCGGTGCAGAGCTTCGGGACGAGGCTTTGCATCTTAATATCGAAGACAACGGTCCTGGCATTCAATCACCTCGCCTCGAGGAGTTGTTTCAGGCCTACGAGCAGGGGAAAACACAATCCTCAAGCTACGAGCGGGGGGTGGGCCTGGGTTTGGCCGTAGTAAAACTCAACCTCGGCTTGCTGCGCGGGAAAATTACCGCCTCCAATGCGGAACCTCATGGCCTCAAATTTCATGTGGAAATCCCACCGTCAATCCCCTCTGAGGACAAAAAGCCGACAGCTCCCACCCCATAAAAATCGAGGACAAAGATTCTTTCCTTTATTTATTAGCCTTTATAAGTAGCCACGATCAGTAGCGCCTAAACTGACGCCTTGAAAAACAACGCCCCCAAAGACAGCCAAGCACGGCATCAGTCTCAGACTCCAACCACGTCGCTATCCACACTGCAGCGTGCTGTGATTGTGGACGACAGCGAGCCCGACCGCCTCAACCTTCGTGCCCTGCTCAAAAATGTGCCCGGCGTGGAGATCGTTGGAGAAGCCGGGAGCCTCGCGGAGGCGATTCGATTGCTTGAGAGCACACAGGCGGACATCCTTTTTCTCGATATCGAGCTGGGCTCTGGACAAAACGGCTTTGATTTGTTGCAGCGCTCGCAGAACCGACCTCACGTGGTCTTCACCACCGTTCACCGGGATTATGCCGTCGAAGCCTTCCAGGTCGGAGCAGCGGACTACATCGTTAAGCCGATCACGGAAGACGAACTTTTGCGCGCTCTCAACCGCATGCAATCCGGCTCCTCGCGAATTCTACCTCAAGTCTCCGTCAGCCGTAGTGGCGGTCCAAAGCACATGATTGTGTTGGAGAATATTGCTGCGGTTCTTGGCGACCGCGACTACAGCCGCGTGCTCAGTGGTTCCCACGAACACCTCGACCGGCGGGGACTCGGCGAATGGCAACAATTATTGGCGGACCTGCCTTTTGTGGAATTGGACCGTTCCACCATCCTGCGCCTCGACCAAGTTGTTTCCTGGAACAACTACGGCATGGGCGCCTTGCTCACCCTCCGCAACGCCTCCAGTCCGCTGGAGATCGGCCGCACCGCCTTCCGACGCTTCCGGGAATTACTGGCTGCGCAGTAAATCCTCCCAGTTCCTCATTGGTAACTCCAGCTTCCCCATCGCATCGCCCCCACCTCTCGGGCTATTCACATTGCTTTCCCAGCAGGACGATTTGCAGAAAAAGCTGACGATTCGTCGATGAAACCAACTCCTCATCTTGCTTTGAGTTGATGCGCAGAGAGACAGCAGAGATTCTTGCAACATAATCCAACCCTTTGCCTCCATCTTTCAAACAATGAAATCCCCAATCAAACTTCTCGCTCTCTCGGCTCTCGCAATGCTCACCGTATCACAATCGCACGCCGCGATCACGGTGAACTTCCAACTCTCCGCACCCGCAATTCAACAGTCCGCCTTCCAAGGGCAGCAAGATTACCTCACGGAAAATTTCAATTCTTTGCCAGTGGGGGCCTTGAGTTCCCCCGGCACTCTGGCTGTCGGAAACTACACCTCGACCGGGGGCACGCAAATTTTGAATGCCGACATTCATGGTGGTGCCGGTGGAACGGGAAGATATGCATTCACCGGGGCCTCTGGAGAACTCTCGATCAACCTGGCTCCCTCGAAATATGTCGGATTTTGGATGTCGGCCGGTAATCCCGGCAACTTTGTGGATTTCTACGAAAGTGGAAATCTGGCGGCGACCTTCAGCACAAGCACGATTTCCGATTTATTGGGGGCGCAGAATTCTCCGAACCAAGTGCTGGCTGCCGATGGCCAAACCTATTCAGGTGCCTTGTGGTATGGAAATCCCAATCCCGGACTCAACGCCCCCGGTGTTCAAAACACGATTTTTGCCTATGTGAACGCAGGCCTCAGCGATCCAAATGCGACATTCGACAAAATCGTGTTCCGCGGCCAGTATTTCGAATTCGACAATGTGACGACCTCGGCCATCTACTCCATCGATCCGGAGCCCAGCCCCGTCCCCGAGCCCGGCCAAGTCGCCGCCTCGCTCCTCCTCCTCGCCGGCATCGGCGGCTATGTCTGGACAAAACGCCGCAAGACTGCGAAAGCGGCTGTCGCGGCCGCATAGCGGAAAATCGAAGATTTTCCGATATTGGATTGTGTCGCCAGGCGAACCGCCCCGAAAGCTGTTCCAGCTTCCGCTACGGATGGCGCAGAGCGCGCCACCACCGATTCAGCAAAAAATCCCCGATTCGTCAGCGATTAGGGAATTTTCCTTGGCTAACATCTCTTCGAAGAATGAGTAACGTCCAAAAACATACACCCGCCATGATCAAAACCACCAAACTTCTCGCTCTCACGGGCATTCTTCTTGCCACTGCGGCGTCCTCCCGCGCTGCGATCACCACAAGTTGGGTCGACTGGGTCGATCCCGGCAGCTATCCCGAATACTACTCCGGTGGCATCTATCCCTATAACTACGCCACGGGCACCAACGGAACCATCACCATGCCGGACAATTCCACGGTCAATGTGACGCTTGCTGGCGAGATCATGGGAAGCTACGGCGCCAGCGCTTTTGGAACAACCGACAATGCGTTTTGGAGCAACGCAAATTACAACGGCACCACCTACATCAGCACCAATGTGCCCACCCTTCCCACCAACAGCGACCGCATCGGTGTGGCCGGCAGCGGCCTACCGACCCAAACCCTCACATTCAGCTCGGGGGTTACCAACATTCTCATGAACATCTGGTCGTTGGGTGACGATCAGGGAAATATGGGAACTTGGAGGTTCAACCAGCCCTTTGTGATTCTCAGTCAAAACGCAGGGCAATTCCCGACCCCATTTGCACTCCAGTCAGAATCCAACAACACTCTGAACGGCTACGAAGGCATGGGCACTATCCAATTCACAGGCACATTTTCTGAGCTTTCCTGGGAAGTCCTCAACCCCGAAGTCTACGCCGTCTGGAACATTGGCGTGACCTCAGCGAGCGCGCCCGATCCCTCACCCGTCCCCGAGCCCGGCCAAGTCGCCGCCTCGATTCTGCTCCTCGCCGGTATCGCTGGCTATGCTTGGATGAAGCGTCGAAAACTAAAACCCGCCTCTGACCCGATCGCGTAATCGGAAACGTCGGATCGCCTTCCTATCGGGCGGAGCTCAAAAGGCTCCGCCCTTTTTTTCGAGGAATCCGGCATGTTGGAAGTTCAACCCCGGCAGTCGAAACTTCCAGCCTCATCCACTGCAGGAATCCCAACACATGACCGCCGCGCAAAAACAGACGACCGAGCGGCATATTCCCAACAGTGCTCTCGCACGACCGGTGTGTCAGCACCAATCGCAAAAGGAGTGGTAGGGGTGGCTCGCTCACCGATCCGTAGGCTCTATGAGCCGGAGGCACGAGCGGACCCAAGCTTCAGACGCGAAGCCGCCGTCTCTTCGGATATAATGGGGGGAGGGGTGCCACAAAGTGGCTCGCTCCAGGGTTTTGACGAGCACTGACCCGCCACTAGTGCAGAAGCGCTCTCCGGGACCATTCGTAGCGGAAGCCGGAACGGCTTTCGTGAGCGGGTGCGTAGCGAGACCGCCAGCCGCCGAAAAATATTCGATTTTCCGCTCCGCCCCAGCCTTGCCCATCCACCCGGCGCCATTAAAGTGCGATTCCACATGCCAAAACGCCGCCTGCTCGTGGTCGGATGGGACTCCGCCGACTGGAAAATCATCAACCCCCTTTTCGCCGCAGGGCAGATGCCGATGCTCGCGAAGCTACTTTCCATGGGCGTTCGCGGCAATCTCGCTACGCTGGAACCTTCGCTCTCACCGATGCTGTGGACCACCATCGCCACGAGTCGCCATCCGGCCGAGCATGGCGTCCATGGATTCACCGAGGTGCGCGATGGCCGAGTGGTTCCTGTTTCCGCTGCCACGCGCCAGTGCCGCGCGGTGTGGGACATTCTTTCCTCGAAAGGCCTCAAGACCAATCTCGTCGGCTGGTTCGCCACGCAGGGCGGACGCGATCCGAATGTGCGGCTCGTCTCGAACCTCCATTCCCACGCCCCGAAAACCGCCCCCGCCACTCCCTCCGATTGGCCCGCTCCGCCGCCCGGCACCTATTTTCCCGAGAGCCTCGGCGAAACGCTCGATGCCCTCCGCCTGCATCCCACCGAACTCGGCGGCGACATCCTCTCGATGTTCGTGAAGGACGCCGCTTCGATCGACCAATCGAAGGATGCGCGCCTTTACCAACTCGCCGAAAAACTCGCCGAGGCCTTCACCGTCCAGGCCGCTGCCACGCATCTCATGGAGGCCGACGACTGGGACCTGACGATGGTTTACTTCCGAGCGATCGACGAGATTTGCCATCTCTTCATGCCCTTCCACCCGCCACGCATGGCGGGCGCGCCGGAGGCCGACTTCGCCCGCTACCACGATGTGGTGAACAGCGCCTACCGGCTCCACGACCTGCTTCTCACGCGGCTCGTCGATCTCGCGGGTCCGCAGGCCGGCGTGATGCTTCTCTCCGACCACGGGTTCCACAGCGACCACCTTCGCCCGAAATTCACGCCCCGCATTCCCGCCGGCATTGTCGTGTGGCACCGCCACCACGGCATCTTCGCGGCCTCCGGCGAGGGCTTCAAAAAATCCGGCGAAATCTTCGGCGCCCGCCTGCCGGACATCACGCCCACCATCCTCGCGTGGTTCGGACTGTCCCGCTCGCACGAGATGGAGGGCCGCGTGCTGCGCGACGCGCTCGAGAACGCCGAAATCCCCGCCGACATTCCCACTTGGGAAACCCCGGGAGCCGTTCCCGAAGCCGCTCCGGCCGCCCTCAGCGCCGCCGAGAACAAGCGCCTCCTCGAGCATTTCGTCGCCCTCGGCTACATCTCCGTAATCCCCGACCAGCCCGATGCCGCTGCCGAAGGAACCCGCCGAGAGAATTCCTGGCAACTCGCCAGCGCCCTCTTCCACAGCGGCCGCAACGAGGAGGCGCTTCCCCTACTCGAGGAGGTCCACCACGCCGCGCCGCAGCGGCCCGATTTCGCGCAACGCCTCGCGCATTGCCAAATCCGCCTCGGCCTCGCCGACGAAGCAGCCGCCACCATCGAGCGCACGCTTGCCAGCTTCCGCGACGAGACCACCATCGACCTCATTCGCGCAAACATCGCCCAGCTCCGGGGCGACCACGCCGCCGCCCTCGCCATCCTGGAAAAAATCCGCGCTAACCGCCCCGACGCCCCCGGCCTTCAACACCAACTCGCCCGCTCATTTCTTAAACTCCGACGCTGGGACGCGGCCGAATCCGTCGCGCGCCTTCTCCTCGAATCCGATTCCTCCAATTCCACCGCCTGGGCCACCATCGCCCGCTGCCGCCTGCACCAAGGCGACAACGAGGCCTGCATTACCGCCGCGCTCGAGGCGATCGGCCTCGATTTCAACAGCCCCTTCGCCCACCTCGCCCTCGGCACCGCCCTCGCGCGCACCGGCCGCTACAACGAAGCCGCCACCGCGTTTCGCAACACCATTTCCCTCGCGCCCTCGCTCATCCCCGCCTACCGCCTGCTCGCCCAGACCCTCCAAAAAGCTGGCCACCCGAACGAAGCCGCCACCTGCATGGCCCAGGCCCGCTACATGCGCACCGCCGCCAACGAGGCCGAATCCCTCCGCCGCAGCCGCGTCCTCGCCGCCGCCAAAAAACGCCAGACCGAACGCGACACCCGTCCCAAACCTCCCGCCCCGGGGCCCATCGAGCCGCTCGACCTCGTCATCGTCACTGGTCTGCCCCGCTCCGGCACCAGCCTGATGATGCAAATGCTCGCCGCCGGCGGACTTGAGCCCATGACCGATGGTCAGCGCCAACCCGACGCCGACAACCCCCGCGGCTTCCTCGAGTGGGAAGAGATCAAGCAACTCCCGAAAAATCCCCGCCTCCTCTCCGCCGCCGCCGGCAAAGCCGTCAAGGTCGTCACCCCGCTGCTCCCGCACCTGCCGCGCGCGCATCGTTACAAGATGATCTTCATGCGTCGCCCCGCCGCCGAGATCGTCCGCTCGCAATTCGAAATGCTCCGCCGCTCCGGCAAGGAACCCTCCTTCGACGCCGCCGAGCTCGCCAAAAAATTCGAGTCCGGCGTGGAATCCACCCTGCGCCAACTCCGCGCCGCCAAGCAGGTCGAGTTGCTGGAAATAGACTACCCCGCCCTCGTGGCCGACCCCGCCGCACATGCACGTCGTCTGGTGGATTTTCTAGGGAAGGACATTCTGCCGTCTCCGGAAAACATGGCCGGTGCCGTCGATCCCGCGCTCCATCGGCAGAGGGAGAGCGCTTAGCGGAAGTCGGAACGACTTTCGTCGACCACCGACGCGGCCGCGCAATCCGCCAACGAAATTTTTTCAAAATTCCGCTACGCCGTTGGCAGATTTTTTCGAAATAAATTCCTTGCCCGAAAATCCCAAACCCTCGAAAAGTATTTGCAATGAGCACCTCCAAGTCCCTCCGCACCTACACCAAAATCACCCTCGGCACCGCGGCGGCCTTGACCGCCACCTCGCACTCCGAGGCAGCCATTGTCTTTTTTGATGTCATTCCGGATCGCTTGCTGGACATTGGTGATTTGGCGGATTTCGGCAGCATCAACCTAGGCACGGCCACCTACGACTCCTCCACGACAGCACCTTCTTTCACTCTTTCCAATTCTGGCGGTTTTCTGGAGGGCAGCGGCCTCTCCATCGACCTAGCTGCAGTCTCCGGATTTTATTTGCAGAGCTTTGTTTATGGTTACTCGATCTCTAGCTTGCTGGACTGGGGTAGTCCGACCTTCACTGGTTATGTTAACGATGGCGATACTCGCTACCTCGGTCTGCGCATGGCTGTGGGCGGCGGCAACTACAATTATGGTTGGGCTTCGATCACTGGTGGCTTGAACGGATCGAGTCAATCCACCTTCACCATCAACAGCTTTGCTTTCGAGGGCCTTATAAATACCACCATCCTCGCCGGTGACACTGGCTCCGCCGCAGTCCCCGAGCCCGGGCAGGTCGCGGCCTCGTTGCTGTTGCTGGCAGGCATCGCCGGCTACTTCGCCCTGCGCCGCCGCGCGGGTGCAGCCTCCGAGCCAAATGCTCTGCACAGCCTCGCCCTAGGCGCACGCGGAATCGAAGAATTCCGCAAAAACAAAGCGGCGTAATTCCAGCAAACGCCTTTGGAGGGACGGTCTCTACCCCGTTCATGACTTAGCCGGAAACAAAAAATATCTTTTACTGGGCGGAGCTCAAAAGGCTCCGCCCTTTTTTTCCCAACCAAAAACCCGCACAAAGCTCGACTCCGACACTCCTAACTCCCTGCCACACCCCGATCACTCGTTCCAACCCATGACTGCCGCGCAAATCTCGAAACTCCGCCGAAAAATCCGCTTCCGCCGCGCCATCCGCCGCTGGCGTTTCCCCTTGATATCTCTTCTTATCGCTTTCCTGGCCGGTGCGGGATACGGCGGGTATTGGGCCTATGGAAAGATCCTCAATCGTCAGGCCTTCGCTCTCGTGCAGCGGGCGATGGAGGATTTGCAGCAAGGCAAGGTGGCCCAGGCCCGAATGGGTGCGGATACCGCCCTGCGCATTCGTCCGGGGCATCCTGCCGCTACTCGCTTGATGGCAAGGATTCAAGCCGCGAGCGGTGAACCGGAGAGGGCTCTGGCGACCTTCCAAAAACTCACGGATGAGCGCCAACTCACCCTATCGGACCTGAAGCTCTACGCCAGTCTTGCGGCACAAAAAGGCGAGCAGCATCTGGCCAAGCGACTGGCTGATGCCGTTGCGGCCAACGGCGACCCCTCCTTCCCGCATATCCTCGAGGCAAACATGCTCCTACAGCAAAAGAAGACCGCCGAGGCGGAGGCATCATTTCGCGCTGCCGTGAAAGCGAATCCGAGTGACGCCACTCGTGCCCTCCTGCTCGACTTCTTAATCTCGAACCGCCGTCCGGGCCAATCGATGCGGGATGCAGCTGTGATTATCCAGGACTTTTCCACCCGCGATACCGCGCTCGGCGCACAGGCGCTGGCAATTGGCCTCCGGACCGGTCTCATGAATCCCGACAAGCGCAACGAGTGGATCGAACAACTCCGCTCCCATCCCAAGGCGGACACGGGTCAGCGACTCCTTGCCTACTCCGCTCTCAACGCGATGAATCCGGCATCGAAACCTCAAATCGCCGCCGAGATTGTTGAATTTGTAAAATCCCGCCCCCTGCGGGACCGAGCCATCGCGGCACAATGGCTGGCCAGCCGCCAGGAGGCCGCCTCAGCGCTTTCAATCCTCCCGCTGGAGGAGGCCATCACGAAACAGCAGGCCTTCATCGTCTGGCTCGACGCCCAAGCCGTCCTCAAAGACTGGTCCGCCTCCCTCGATGCCCTTGCACGACCGGAGAACCCGCTTCCCGCCCACGCTACCAAGCTTTTCCAAGGCCTGGCCATGAAACAACTCGGCAAGAGCGGGGAGTCGCAAGCCCTCTTCCAAGAAGCCATCAGCGCGGCTGGAAACGATCCCGACAAGTTTGCCTTCGTCACGCTCTACGTCTTCAACGCAAACGAACCCGCCCTTTTTGATGCCAACCTCGCCAAAGTTCGCTCCCAGCCGGACCTCGCTCCCTCCCTGCTTCGCAATTTTTACCCCTCGGTAATGGCGCGTAGAGACGCTGCATTGAACCTCCGTGTGTTGGAAGCCCTCGCTGTCTCGTCAACGCTGGCGCATGACCCAAGTTTTCAAAACGACCTCGCGCACCATCGCATTCTCCTCGTTAAACCAGTCCCGCTCGATTTCCTCCGCAGGCACAGCAAGGAAAACCCAGACAACATCTCCAGCCTCGCAACCCTCGCCTTTCACAAGCTGAAATCCGGCGATGCCTCCGGTGCCATGGCGCTCTTCGATAGCTACGGCCCCGATGTGGACGCCCGCTCGCTGCCGCCCCGCATCCTTTGCATCTACGCCGCCACCCTCGCCGCCAACGGAAAATCCGACCTCGCCCTCAAAATAGCCTCGATTATCCCTCCCTTGAGCATTTCCCGACAGGAAGTCGATTTTCTCAACGGCTACCTCAAAGTTAAAAAGTAATACCTCGAGATTGGAGTCCCCGGGGCAGGCTTTGAAACGCCTTATTTTCCCTTCCGCGCTCTGCGGTTGATTTTGAGGTGCAGGAAGCATTCTCCCTCCCGTTGCTCACAGGCTGCAATTTGGAAATCGAGGGGCTTGGGAAGGAAGTCTGCCGGCAAACCGGTGAGCGTGGGGGCAGCGCCGCCGCCGAAGATGACTGGTGCGATGGTGAGGTGGATTTCATCCAAGAGACTGGCTGCGGCGAGCGAACGCAACAGCTCGCCGCCCCCTTCGCAGACGAGGGAGCGGACGCCATAGTCCTTACGCAGCATCGCAAGGGCAGCAGGCAACGGCACCGAGGGAGAGTCGTAGAGGTGCAGGTCGCAGAGCGGGGCGATGGCATCGCGGGTTTTGTGGGGCATGCGGGTGGTTGAGATCACCACCAAGATCGATCCCCGGTGCTGAAACACCTTCCAAGCAGGATCAAATTTACCGGCGTTGCTCACCACCACGCGCAGCGGCTCGGGGGGAAGACCCTTGGCGACACGTTCACTACGCAGCCCCTCGTGGGACAAGCGCATGGACATTGTATCGGCGGCCACGGTGCCACGTCCCGCCAGAATCGCGTCGTGACGGGCCCGCACCTCATGCAATCGCATCTTGTCGGCGGGTGACGTGAATTGTGAGGGGGTAAAATTTTTTGTGCTGATCTTGCCGTCCGCCGTCATGGCGAAGTGGGCATGGATGCGGGGGAGCGACCGTTTGCCGGAACTCATGGCCGGTTATCCGGTAGCTGCGGCAACGAGTGACGAGAGGCTGCTTCGATTTTGCTTTCCACCTCCAACTCGAGGGTCGCGACCTCCATTTCCATGTCGGAAATCGGTGTGGAGTCGTGTTGCGACGAGCGGTAGAGGAGGTAGATCGCGCCGCCGATGAGGCTCCAAGTGACCTGCATGAGAAATCCCGAGAGGGAGACAAGCGTGGCAATCGACTCCGGCGTGGAATAGAGCGCCCCAAGGATCTTGATGAAGAGTCCTTCGCGCAATCCGGCACCGCCGATACTGATCGGCAGGGCGGTGACGGTCGCCACGATCGGCATCACACAATAAATGCTGAGCAGGCTCAGCCCGGCGGCGAACGCCTTTGCGCCAAACCAGAATGTGGAAAACATGAGCAAGTGCGCGGGGATCGAGAGGAGAAAGGCCTTGCCGACGGATTTTCCCGCCCGGGCGTATTCGACAAACGCGCCGGCGGCTTCGACGATCTTATTGTGGGCGGGAAGCCAATGCGGAAGCTTTGCGGCCAGATCGAATCTCCCTGTAATCCAGGCAATGATGATAAATGCGATCGATCCCCCGAGGATGAGGGCTGCGGTGGCAACGCCGTAGCGGGTGACCTCGTGGGCCATGAGGTCCTGCCAGCGAAGCAGAATCACCGCCGCCGAGACCACGGCAAGAGCCAGCACGCCCACTACGCGGTCGATGAAAACACTCAGCAGCGCCCCAGCCTTTTTATCCGGAGCCTCACGCATAATGAGAAAGATTTTAATGATGTCGCCGCCGGTCGATCCAAGGAGGAACAGGTTGAAGAACATCCCGACGAGCAAGATCCGAAGGCTCCTCCAGTAGGAAATGAAAATCCCCTGCACGTTCAGCAAAATAATCCAGCGCTGGGCCTGCAGGAGGAGTCCCCCTCCCAACGCGGCAATGCCAGGCAGAAGCCACCAGACATTTGCCACCTCGAGCGCCTCAAGAAGTTTTCTGTTCTGCTCCGGATTTCGAAAAATCCACCACAACAGACCAACGGTGATCATGACCTGTATGGCGGTGAGAAGGTGGCGTTTCATCAAATGGATCGGAGCGACGAGGGAACCACATTGGCGCCAGCAGGAGCAAGGCTTGAGTCATACCAATCGCCCTAAGAAAGTCGACTCTCGGTTGCTTTATGGTGGGGCGGGCGTCCCGCCTGCCATTAAACAGCTTACGCTCGCAGGCGGGACGCCCGCGCCACTTTCGAAACGTCCAAAAGCGAACTTCTTTTGGTATCATAACGACAGAAGCGGGCGGATCAAAACGATCCACCTGCAAGCCTGAGTGGTGCGAGCGCTTTCCCAGCCACCTGTCTTCTATACGCGCAAGCGCACGAGAAGGTCGCCGGTATCCACGGCATCACCCGCCTTTGCAAGCAACTCATCAATCACGCCATCGGCGGGCGCGTAGAGCGTTGTTTGCATTTTCATGGCCTCCAGCGTGAGGATTTTGTCGCCTTTGGCCACTTTGGCCCCCACGCCGATGTTGATCGAGCTGATCATTCCCGGGATCGGTGCGCCGATTTCCCCGACTTTGGAGGAATCGGCTTTCGGCCTGGCTTGGGATTTGGTCTGGAGGGAGCGATCGAGCGCGGTGGCCTCGCGAGGCATGCCATTGAACTCGAAGGAGACAATTCGGCGACCATCCTTTGCAGCAGCACCGACATTGATGAGCTTCACAAACAGGGTCTTGCCCTGCTCGATATCGATCGCGATTTCCTCGTTGGGCTTGAGACCGTAAAAAAACGAGGGCGTCGGCAGTTTGCTTACATCACCGTATTCGCGATTGAACTTTGAGAAATCGGCAAAGACACCCGGATACATGAGATGGCTGTAGAGATCGTCATCGCTCGGCTCGCGCTTGAGCTTGGCGGCGAGTTCCTGCCGCACCTCCTTGAGGTCGACCTTGGGCGCACGGGCCTTTGCGGGCTTTGATTTGCCCAGCACGACCTCCACGAGTTTTTTCGGCCACCCTCCCATCGGCTCGCCAAGACCACCGGCGAGCATGTCTTTCACCGACTCGGGGAATGGCATTCCCGGCTCCAGATTGAGGACGTCCGCCGGCTTGATGCCTCTCGTGAAAAGGAAGAGTGCCATATCGCCCACCACCTTGCTCGAGGGGGTGACTTTTACGATGTCGCCGAAAAGCTGATTAACCTCGGCGTAGCAGCGTGCGATCTCGGGCCAGCGGTCGGAAAGCCCCATGCTGGCGGCCTGCTCCTTGAGATTGGTAAACTGGCCGCCCGGCATCTCGTGGAGATAGACCTCGGCGCTGCCTGTGCGCGGTGATGTGTCGAACGGCACGTAAAAGGTGCGAACCTGCTCCCAGTAATCGGCGAATTCATTGAGGGCTTCGAGGTCGAGCCCTGAATCGCGGGGCGTGTTTTGCAGGGCGGCGACGAGGCTGTTGAGATTGGGCTGCGATGTGGAGCCGGACATGCTGGAAATCGCGGCATCCACCACATCCACCCCCGCCTCGGCAGCCATGAGGATCGAGGCGGAATTGACGCCGCTTGTGTCGTGCGTGTGGAAATGAACGGGCATTGCCACCTCCTCGCGCAGGGCCTTGATGAGCGCCCTCGCTGCAAATGGCCTGCAGAGGCCGGCCATGTCTTTGACGGCAAGCATGTGCGCCCCCATCTTTTCGAGTTCGCGGGCGAGCTTCACATAATACTTGAGGGAATACTTGTCTCTCTTCGGATCAAGGATGTCGCCGGTATAGCAGAGAGTGCCCTCGCAAATTCCCTTGGTGGCACGCACCGCCTCCATCGCCGAGCGCATGTTCGGCAGATCGTTCAGCGAGTCGAAAATGCGGAAAATGTCCATGCCGCAGTCGGCGGCGTGTTTGATGAAACCAGCAACAACGTTGGGCGGGTAGTTCGAGTAGCCGACGGCATTGGATCCGCGCAGGAGCATTTGAAAGCAAACATTCGGAATCCGCTCACGAAGCTCTCTCAGGCGTTCCCAGGGATCCTCGTTGAGGAAGCGCATCGAGGCGTCGAATGTCGCTCCACCCCACATTTCCAAGCTGAAAAGCCCGGCAGCGCGTCGCGCCACGGCATCAGCCACCGCGACCATGTCGTAGGTGCGCACACGGGTGGCGAGGAGCGACTGGTGGGCATCGCGAAATGTGGTGTCGGTAAAGAGCAGGCGTTTCTGTTTGCGGGTCCACTCCGCGAACTTCTCCGGCCCGAGCATGAGGAGAAGCTGGCGGGTGCCATCGGGCGGAATCTGCTTCCCATCATAGGAAGGCCGGCGAGCAGGATCGAGAGGGGCGGAAATCCGGTGTCCCTTCGCCTGGGGATTGCCGTTCACCGTCACATCGGCGAGGAAGGAGAGCAGGCGCGAGGCGCGATCCCGGCGGGGTTTGAACTCAAAAAGCGACGGCGTGGTGTCAATGAGCGTGGTGGTCGCCGCCCCAGCCCGGAACTCCTCGTTGAGGATCACATTTTCCAGGAAGGGAATATTGGTCTTCACCCCGCGGATGCGGAATTCACGGAGGGCGCGCAGCATGCGCTGGAGGGCCATTTCGAAGGTCTGTCCGGATGTGGTGATCTTGGTGAGCAGCGAATCGTAGAAAGGAGTGATCACGCTGCCGGTCGTGCCCATGCCGGAATCCAAGCGCACCCCGAGGCCGGCGGCGCTGCGGTAGGTGATGATCTTGCCGTAGTTTGGCATGAACTTGTTGGCCGGATCCTCGGTGGTGACGCGGCACTGCACGGCATAGCCATAGCAGGGAACCTCATCCTGTGGGGGAAGAGCCAGCTCGGGGCCATGGAGCGCGGCACCGGCAGCGACAAGAATCTGTGAACGCACCAGATCGATGCCTGTGACCTGCTCGGTAACGGTGTGCTCGACCTGGATGCGGGGGTTCATCTCGATAAAGAACCACTCCTTTTTATCAACATCGTAGAGGAACTCGATGGTGCCCGCGTTGTTGTAACCTATCCCCACGGCGAGGCGCACAGCGGCATCGCAAAGCTCGCGTCGCACGACGGGATCGAGGTCGACCGAGGGAGCGATCTCGACCACTTTCTGGTGGCGGCGCTGCACCGAGCAATCCCGCTCGTGGAGGTGGAGCACGTTGCCATGGCGGTCGCCAAGAATCTGCACCTCGATGTGTTTGGCGCGGGGGATGTATTTTTCGAGGAAGACGGCGGAATTTCCAAACGCACGCCCGGCTTCATTGCGGGCTTCATCGAGCAATGAAGCCAGGTCTTCGCCGCGCAGGACAACGCGCATGCCGCGGCCGCCACCACCGAAGGCGGCTTTGATGATGAGGGGGAACCCAATTTTCTTGGCGATGCGAAGGGCCTCGGCCCGATCCGATACGGCCTCCTCGGTGCCAGGCAGCACGGGGACTTCCAGCTTTTGCGCCAACGTGCGGGCGGCGGTTTTGTCCCCCATCATTTCCAGCAACTTCACATCGGGACCGATGAACGTGATGCCGGCCTCGGCACAGGCTCGCGCGAAATCGGGATTCTCGGAGAGAAATCCATAGCCGGGATGGATCATGTCCACTCCCTGCTCGCGGGCCAGGCTGATGATGCCATCGATATCCAGATAGGCTCCCACAGGCCCCTTGCCCTCACCGACAACATAAGCCTCATCGGCCTTGAAGCGATGCATGGTGTAGCGATCCTCCTGCGCATAGATCGCGACGGTGCGCATGCTCAACTCGGTTGCCGCCCGGAATACCCTGATCGCGATTTCGCTGCGGTTTGCAACGAGGAGTTTCTTGCCAGCAACAGAGACGGGTGAGGATTGCCGGGACGACGGGGAGGGCTTTTCGTTTTTCATGAATGGGGCAAAAGGAAAAATCCTTATAGTGGGATGCCGTCTCTGTAGCAATCCCTCGCGCGCCTTGGCTCGGCTTGCCACGAATTACGAGCGGTCTTTTTCAACCGTGAAATTGCCGTGAACGGATTTTCGTCTAGGATTCGCTGCATGGCTCCCGATCAAATTCTCATCGCCGTGGATCCTTCGCTTCGAGGAACCGGATATGCGGTGATGTGCCGTGAGGCAGGCAAGGTGCGGTGCCTGTATTTCGATGTGATAAAAAACCAACCGAAGCTTTCGGTTGCGGGTTGCCTCCTGGAAATCAACACGCGTCTAGGCGATGCGATTGTGCGGTTTCAACCAAGTGCCATGGCTGTCGAGAGCGTGATCTATGTGCAGAGCTTTCCCACAGCCATCACGCTCGGCTCGGCCCGTGGCGCGGTGCTATTGGCCGCCGCACAACGGGGGCTTGAAATCCACGAATACGCCCCCCGCCGGGTGAAGCAGGCGGTGGTGGGCAGCGGCGCCGCTCAAAAGTCCCAAGTCGCCTTCATGATACGTTCGCTCCTGGGACTCACGGTCACACCTCCTCCGGATGCGGCGGATGCGATTGCTGTTGGTCTCACCCATTTTCAAACCGAGGGCTCTCCCATCCGCTCCTTGAGCCGACGCCGATGAAAATTCTTCTACCCGGCAGGATCAACTTTGCAGCCGCCCTGGATCTTCAAGAACAGGTGGTAGAGGATTTGCTGGCTGGGCGTGGCGAAGAAACACTGCTCCTGCTGGAGCATGAGCCGGTCTACACAATCGGACGCACGCGGGATCGCTCCAGCTTGCGGGAAGAATTGCCGCATCCGGTTTTTGAAACAAATCGCGGGGGACAGGCCACCTATCACGGCCCCGGCCAGCTCGTGGGATATCCCATTCTTGATCTCAACAAACGGGGACGCGATCTGCATCTTTACCTCCGATTTCTGGAGGAATACCTGATCGACTTTTCGGCGATGTTCGGCGTGGAGGCACATCGCCGCGAAGGCCTCACGGGCGTATGGGTGGAAGGCCCCCGCAAACTCGCCTCGCTCGGCGTGGGTGTGCGGCGATGGGTGTCGATGCATGGCTTCGCCATCAACATCCGCCGGGAGGCCATTAAGTCCTTCACGCACATCACCCCGTGCGGCATTGCAGGGGTTGAAATGACAAGCCTCGAGCAGGCGGGAAACACCGATATTCCGATGGAGCAGGCCACCGAGACGGCAAAAAAATTGTTTTGCGAACAAATCGTCCGGGGATTGCCGATTCTTGGTTCCTAGAAGCGTTCGCGCACACTCGCTATATAAAAGATGCAGGCCGCCGCAACGAATGTTACGACGGCCTGCTGTTCCCCCCAGAACGCTTTTAAAGTCCCATAATCGTCGGCTGACAGCAAGCGGAATTTTTCAAATTTTTTTGAAATTTTATTCCCCTACCCATCACCGAGTTCCACATTCCAATAGGCGATATCGAGAAAGTGCTTCCAGCTTTCGTGGTGTTGGGTGGAGACAGAAATGCTGATGAATGGCCGCCATTTCGGGCGCTTCGGTTTTTGAATAAGCACCATGCCTGCCTCGTGCGGGAGACGGTTCCCCTTGCGCGTATTGCAGGGAATGCACGAGCAAACGATATTTTCCCATGTCGTTTGTCCGCCACGATCACGCGGGAGAACGTGATCGAGATTGAGCATCTCGCGCGGGAGCACCTTGGCACAATACTGGCAAGTATTGCTGTCGCGCTCGAAGACATTGTGGCGTGTGAATTTCACATCCTTCTTCGGCAGGCGCTCGAAGAGGAGCAGGACGATGATTCGAGGGATGCGGATGTTCATCGAAATGGTCCGCACCATTTCCTCATGGTTGGGATTGTTGTTTGAAAAATCCTGCCAGCTATTGAAATCGTGCGTCATGAATTCCTGACCGGGATCGGTGGAGACGACTTGAGCATGGCCTTGATACAGGAGAGTGAATGCACGTCGCGCACTACAGGTATTCACAGCCTGCCACAGCCGATTGAGAACCAAGACGGGAGTATCGAGAACGGATTGCATAGGAATTCAGCGACTCGAGGAGCAATTTTTCCCGTTGTTTCAGGCGGGAGCCCCGCGCAGTCCGGTGAACACTAGATGCAGGCCATCAGAAATGTCAAACCGTTCGCAAAGAAGCGAGAACGCGTTTTACTGCCAGGTTAAACAAGCTCGATTTTGAACTTATAGGGGCTGCGAGAGGAACCCAGGATGATGGTGTTTTCTCCATCGACGAGGTCATGGGTGAGCGAGGCATTGTGCACGCCAACCGGAGTCTCGTTCACAAAAGTGCCCAGTGTGCTGCCACGGTCGCGGACGAAAAAATGATCTCCCTCCCGCTCAATGGAGCAGTGGTTGCGGGAAACCTGGAAAGGCTCTTTGTCGGCGATAAAAAAGTCGTTCGTGGAAAAAACGGTTTCGTGTCCGTCCCTGCCTGCAATCCCCCGGCCGATGCGGAAAGGGAATTTTTTGATTTCAATCGGATCGAACCCCGTGACGAGCTTCGATGCACAGAGGGCATTGAAGGGGGTGAGAATGGCGGTGTGAACCCCGGCGCGCGGGGTATGCGGGACGGATTCGACAGGTGGCTGCAAGCGGGTGCGTTCGGGGTGGTGATCGTGCCGCGCGGGGCGTGGGATTGGAAAAGGAAAAGCCGATGTTTCCGGAGTAGCGGGAGCGGAGGCCCGACCTTCGGCTCGGAGGCGCAGCTCCATGTGCAGGCGGTCGTTCACCGTGCGGAGTCGCTCGAAAAATGCCGTGAGGTAGGGCAGGAGGCGATGCGGTTGCTGGAGGATGGCAACTTGAAAATCCGATGGCGACATGACCTCGCATTCTGTCGTCTCCACACACCGGGCGGTGGCGGATCGTGGACGCTCGTCCACCATGGCCATCTCGCCAAAGATGTCGCCAGGCCCGAGCTGGGCGAGGATGGTCGGCTTGGTAGCGCTGGAAATCGTGATCTCCACCTTGCCCCGCAGGATTCGATAGGCCTCCATCGTCCGCTCTCCCTCCTGGAAGATGACATCACCGGGCTCAAATCGGGAAAAGTTCATGCAGCGTTTCGATCAGGGTTGGAGGGCTTCTTCCAGCCATGCAAGAGCCTTGGTGTAGCTCTGCCGCTCGAGATAATGGCGCAGCATCGGATCCGTATCACCGGGGAGGACGGCGACAAGGGCATCCAAATCGGCAGCCGCAGCCATCAAGGCATCCAGATGCGCCTTGGAGTCCCTGTCGCGCAAAGCATGGTCCGCCACAATGTCGAGGCGTGACTTCACTGCGGCGTGCAGGGTCTTGTGCATGGCTTTGAGATCACTCATGGGAAAAGTGTCGTGGAATATGCAGTCGATCAGACTCTCTGAAGAACTTGCCTGCAAGTGGACGTCACGTCAATGCAGGCTGATCCTCGACGGTCTCCGGCTGGATGTTCTCGGCAACAGCAGCAATTTCCTCGCTGGCGAGGTTTTCGGATTTGCCGAGGGCTTTGGCAACGCTTTGCGAGGATTTGGATTCATCCTCTGTCTTGCCGCTGAAGCGGACGCTGACGAGCTTACTCACACCGTGTTCCTCCATGGTCACGCCGTAGAGCATGTCGGCGCGGGAGATCGTGCGCTTGTTATGGGTGATCGTGACGAACTGGCTCTGGTCCACGAAGCGGTCGAGGATTTTGATGAAGCGGGTGATGTTCGACTCGTCGAGCGGGGCGTCCATTTCGTCCAGCACGCAGAACGGGCTGGGCTTGACCATGTAGATGGCGAAAAGGAGAGAGACGGCGGTCATCGTGCGTTCACCGCCGGAGAGGAGGGTGACGCTCTGGAGCTGCTTGCCGGGCGGCTTGGCAATGATCTCAATGCCGCTCTCCAGAGGGTCGGAGTCGTCGGTCAGCATGAGATTGGCTCGGCCGCCGCCGAAGAGCTCGGTGAACATGAATTGGAAATTCTCGCGGATTTTTTCGAAGGTCTCGGCAAAGAGGGTCTTTGTGGTGTGGTTGATCTTGGAGATGACCTCCAACAACTCGGCCTTCGAGGAGACGAGATCGGCGTTTTGCTTTTCGAGGAAGATGTAGCGCTGCTCGAGTTCGTCATACTCCTGAATGGCATCAACGTTAACCGGCCCCATGGAATCCAGGCGCTCGGTGAGTTCGGCGACCAGTTCCTCGATGCGGTCCCATGGAATCCCCTCGCCTTCTGCGGGTATTGATATCGGCTCGGCAGGCTGCTCATCGGCAGGCGCTGAGGCGTCGGGGGGCGCGTCGCCTTCGGATTGCTCTTGCTTGCGTTTGTTGCGTTCGCGCAGAGCGACCATGAGCGCGTAGGTATCAGCCTCAAAGGCTTCGAGGTCGGTCTGGTAGCGCTGGGAGACATGGTTGCGGATATTCTCCATCCGCATCTCGGTTTGCGTGGCTTTGACCTCAAGGCGGCTGCGTTGATCCTGAAGATTTGCGAGTTGCTGGCGGGCAGCACGGAGGGCGGACTCCAACGCGGAGGCGCTTTCATTGACCTCGGCGCGCTGCGCCATCACACCGCTGAGGCGGGATTCCTCTGCTTCGAGTTCGGTGCGCCATTCCCCGATGGAGATTTCCAACGAGGCATTTTCGGCAGCAAGGGATTCGATGCGGGATTCGTAGTTCGAGATATCCACGCGGCGGGCATCGAGGAGTTCGTTGAGTTCCACGATGCGGGCGGCCATGGGGCCACGCTGACGGTGGAGGCCTTCCTGCTGCTGGCGCTCGGTGGCAACGCGGACCCGAATATCGTTGAGGGAGTCGTTGGCCGAGCTTTCGCGTTCACGCACGACTTGGATGCGGGCTTCGGATTCACTGCGGGAGGCACGAAGCGAGTCGAGTGCGCATGTGGTCTCCGCGATGCGGGATTCGAGTTCGCTCAACTGGGCAAGACTTCCGCGCAAACCCTCCTCGATGCTGGCGGCCTCGCGCTGGAAGGAGGCCCGCTTTGCCTCAACGTCCGAGAACTGGCGCTCCGCATGCCGGCGTTCATTATCGACGGAAGCGGATTCGACTTGGGCAACCTGCATGGCTTCGCGGGCATGTTTCAGGCGTTCGGTGGCCTGCTCCATCGCGCTGACGGCGGCAGAGCGGGTGGCGGCGAGGGCTTCGATTTGTGATGTCGCCTCGGTAAGTGCCGCCTCAAGTTCGGTGATGCGGATTTTGCGTTGAAGCGTGGATTGACCGGCGTTCTCACAGGAAGCGCCACCGTGGATGATGCCGTTGTGGCTTATGAATCCTCCATCGAGCGTGGCAAAGGCAAAGTTGGGATTGGTCGAGCGCAGGCCCATGGCCGCCTCGAGACTTTCAACAATGAGGACATCCGAGAGAAGGCGTCGGGCGAGGATGGAACCGTCTGTTTCGCCTTTCACGCAGTCGCTGGCGCGACCGAAGACACCGAAGGGGATCGGTTTTTCCGTGTGCTGGATGTGACTGACGCCCTGCGGGTCGGACGACGGGTCAGACGACGTGAGGGACGCCTGTTCCCCCTTCGAAGAAATCCAATCGGTGGGAATGACGGCGGCGCGACCGAGTTTTTGTCCGCTCAGCGTGGCCAGCGCGGCTTCGGCGACATTTGAATCCTTGAAGATCACGGCCTGCAAGGCGGAGCCGAGGGCTGCCTCGATGGCGGGGATGAGGCGCTCTTCGACCTGAATGTGTTGGGCAAGGGTCCCCTTGATGGCCGCGTGGTAGAGGTCGGGATTGTCGAGCCCCTTGAGGAGCGCCTGCGTGCCCTCGTCCAGCCCCTCGCCTTGTTCCTGAAGTTGGCGAAGGACTTCGAGGCGGGATTCAATACCGGCAGCCTCTTTTCCGGCAGCATTGAGAACAGCCTCGGTATCCTGGCGTTCCTGCTGGGCGGTTTCATGGTCAGCCATGGCGGCGGCTGTCTCGGCCTGAGCGTGTTCCAGCGCGAGGTGCGCTGCTTCGGAACGACGCTTTAATTCCTCAAGATGAGAGGAAATTTCGGCAGCCGACCGGGAGGCTGTATCAATCTCGTTTTGCAGGAGGTGTAGGCGGGTCTCCCCGGATTCCCGACGGCCGGTGGCGCTTGAAATCTCACCGCGAAGGGAGTTCAGGCGGGCTTCGGCATTGGAGAGTTCGGCACTCTGCGCAGAAAGTTCGCGCTCTGCGGCGAGGCGCTCCTCGCGCACAGAGGAAAGCCTGGCCGTGTGTTCATCCAGGGTCTCCTGATGGGTGCGGAGGCTCTCGATCATTTGCTGGAGGAGGGTATCGGTCTGCTCGATCTGCTCCTGCTGGGTGCGGATTTTTTCCTCGGCTTGGCTGATGTCCAGCCGGTGGCGGTCAATCAGCGTGGTGGCCTCCGCGGCACGCTCGTGGTTTGTGCTGATGCGATTCTCGGCAGAGAAGACGCGGTTGCGAAGCGTTTGCATGCCATCGCGGATGGTGCCCGCCTCCGCCTCGAGTTCCTGGAGTTGCTGGCGGAATCCGGTTAGTTCGCTCTCCTGCTGCGCAATCTCGACCTCGTGGATCTGGCGGGCGTCCTCCCCCTCGTTGAGCTGGGTGCGGAGGGATTCGAGTTCCGCAGACTGGGTGCGGTAGTTTTTGTGGGAAAGATGGGTATCGAAAATGCGCAGGTCGGTGAGGATCGACTGGTAGCGGCGGGCCTTGGCAGCCTGGCGTTGCAGGGAGCCGATCTGGCGCTTGACCTCCTTGATGATGTCTTGCACCCGCACGAGGTTCGATTCGGTGTATTCAAGCTTACGGAGCGCCTCTTTTTTCTGGGCCTTGAATTTGGTGATCCCGGCAGCCTCCTCGAAAATGGCACGCCGATCCTCGGGGCGATTGCTGAGGATCAAGTCGATCTTGCCCTGCTCCATGATCGAATAGGCGCTGCGACCGACGCCCGTATCCATGAATAACTGGTGGATGTCGCGCAGGCGGCAGGGAGTTTTGTTGAGGAAATACTCGCTTTTGCCGTCGCGATAGACACGGCGAGTGATGCGGACCTCGTTCCAATCGACACCGAGTTCCTTTTCGCATTCGGAAAAGGTCATGGAAACTTCGGCCATGCCCAGCGCGGGGCGGCTGTCCGTGCCGCTGAAAATAACGTCGGCCATCTCACCGCCGCGGAGCGCCTTTGCGGATTGCTCGCCGAGGACCCAGCGAATGGCGTCGAGCACGTTTGATTTGCCGCAACCGTTCGGGCCGACGATGGCAGTGACTCCTTGGTGAAAGTTGAGAACGGTTTTTGCGGCGAAGGATTTAAACCCGATAATTTCGAGGGATTGCAAATACATGGCGAAGTCGGAATTGATGAAAAGCGTAGGTATGCGGTGACGCCATACAAGAAAAAACACCAGATGCGGTGGTTTTAAAAAGCAACCACCACAAGGGATGGTGGAAAGGAAGACCCCGACTCGTCACCCAGGCTGCCTACAACGAGGTCACTGGCGGCTGTTGTTTGGGCGCAGGCCAGGCGGTTATCAGGTCCGAAAGGTCAGGTTTTACTCGCGGCGAAGCCGGGCCTGCTCAAGCAGGGAGGGTTCGGCCAGGGCGATTTTGAGGAGTTTCTCGGCGGGAGGCGGGAGGAATTTGGAGACATCCCCGCCGAAGAGGGCGACCTCCTTTACGATACGGGAGCTGAGGTAGGTGTAGTCCTCTGTGGGTGTGAGGTAGACTGTCTCCAAGCGCGGCTCGAGTTTTCGGTTCATCAAGGCCATTTGGAACTCAAACTCGAAATCGGATACGGCACGGAGTCCGCGGATAACGGTGAAGACCTCTTGCTGCCGCGCAAAATCCACAAGCAGACCGGAGAAGGGCACAATTTCGACAGCGGGATTGTCGCCGATACTGTCGCGAAGCATTTGGATACGGCTCTCGACACTGAAGAGCGGGCCTTTGGCCTTGCTGGCAGCCACGGCAACAATCACGGATGAAAAAATCTGCGTGGATCGGATGATGACATCGAGGTGGCCGAAGTGCACGGGATCGAAGCTGCCTGGGTAAATCGCTCGCGAGGATTTCATGGACGCGGGGAGGTCTTTTGGGATTCAAGAACAGGCTGGATGGTCGTGACCGACTTCACCTTTGTCTTCGTCTGGATGGTATTCTTTAAATAGCTGGCCGAGGGTTTCAGCTCCCGGTCAAAGGTTTTGGGGTTCATTTTTGCAAGGCCGAAGAGCGCCTTGTAGCCGTAGTGCCACTCGTAGTTGTCGGCGAGCGACCAGCTAAAGTATCCGCGCACATCGTAACCATCGCGGATCGCACGCCCGATTGCCGCCAGGTGGTCTTGAATGTAGCGGATTCGTTTTTCATCCTTCGGAGTGGCGATACCATTTTCGGTGATCATCATCGGCTTGCCGTAGCGATCGCCGACGCGCTTGATTTCGTTATACAGACCATCGGGGTCGATGCGCCACCCCATCATGGTGTAGTTGTGACCACGGCGGTAAGCCTCGGCGAGGAACGAGGTGGGACTCGCCAGCTGGGAGTAGTAATAGTTGATGCCGATGATGTCGCAGACGTCCCACACGCGATCAAGGTGATCGATGTTTCCGTGGATCATCGTATTGTAAAACAGGTTTCCCGGATCGAGCGGAGACTTCTTCCACCACGGCAAGGCCTCGACGGAAACGACCTTGGCAGAGGGTTTCACCTTTTTGATAATGCCGGCAGCATCGCGGAACATACCGGTGCTGGCGTCGATCGCCTTCCAATACGAACCGATGGCCAATGTCATCCCCGGCGGCCACTGGGCAGCGATGTAGGCGGTGGTTATTTGGCCGTTTGGTTCATTCTGGGGCGCGAAGTAGTTCGTGTAGGGAGTCAGGCGCGGAACGACTTTATTGAGATAAGCAATCCAGCGGGTGCGAATCTCGGGATGCAGCCAGTTCGAACGTTTCGGATTTTTTTTGTCGTAAAGCCAATCGGGGAACGTGAAGTGCCAGAGGCACACGACCGGCTCGATGCCCGCTTGCTTGAGGCGGCGCGCCATCTCGACATAGCGGTCGATCGCCTCCTCGTTAAACTCGCCGGGACGCGGCTCGACACGCGCCCACTCAATGCTGAAGCGATAGTGTGTAACCCCGATTTTCTTAAGCGCGGCGAGATCCTTCTCGAAATGGGTCCAGGAGTAGAGCGCGTTCCCTTTTTGAGGAGCCTTCCCCTGTGCGACAAACACATCCCAGTCGGTGGAAAAATAGTCGGCCTGCCCGGGCTTCACGGCCGGGTCTTCGTATTGGTAACTAGCCGTGGAAATGCCCCATGCGAATTTTTTATCAAGCTGCGGTGCGGAGCGTGGCGGCCGGGGTTGCGGGCCCTTGGAATCCCGGCCCAGCGGATTGAGGTTCACGCAGGATGCGAACAGGAGCGGGATCGCGGCAAGAGCAGCGCACCGCATTGCGCGACAGATAAAGAGAGGCATTGCGGAGAGCTAACGCGACGCGCCTGTCACACAAAAGCCTTTTTTAAAAACCCGCAGGAACATTGCGCCAAAAAACGCGGCGAGTTTTTCCTCAGCCTTGAGGAGTATCCGTCTTGTCGGTGGCGGAGCTGCGAGCGGCTTGGGCCGCCAGACGCAGCTTGCTGAGATTTTGTTTATTAAGCGAGGTCTGCGGATTTCGGAGAGCCTCCAGATTCTGCGCTTTGATCTCTTCGTAAATCTCACCACGGTAGATGGGGATACTTTTGGGGGCTTCTATGCCGATTCGCACGACTTCGCCATCCACTCGCTTGACCAAGAGGGTGATATTGTCTCCGATCTGAATCGTTTCGTTAATTTTTCGGGATAAAGTGAGCATGGTATCGTTAGTAGCTCACTGTTGAGTTTCATCGATCAGGACATGCGTCGTGGAGTAATCCTGATAGTTTGCCAATACCACCTGCTTTCCTACCCGGGTGCGGCGGTTGATGAGAATGGGAGCGGCTAGGTTTAAGGTCACCTTTTGGGGCTCGAAGGATTTGATGGTCGCCACATTCAAAATAAGGGGATTCGAATCCTCTCCTCTCAAGCCGATCGTATCAGCATCCTCATCATTGATGTTGAGTTTGTAATTTTCGACCAACCCAATCGGCTCCACTGCGGGGATCTGGATCTCGTCGCCGTTGACACATCGCAGGATGACAAAGGGCAGGGACTCCGGATCAACAATGAGTTCGAAATTTTTGAAATCTGAAAGGCCGATCAACCCTTCAGGCATAAAAAACTTGTTAGTCGACTCATCAGGAACAAATTCCTGACGACCCGCAATCGAGGCTTCAACGAGCATGGCTTTTACTTAACAGGTCAGCGGATGTAGTCTAGCAAGGAATTCCTCTGAATCATTGCTCCGCTCTGAATAGCGGCTTGATACGCCATCTGGGAGCGGCTTAGGCGAACGCTGGCTTCCGCAAAATCAATGTCGGCATCCGTAGAAATGAGTTGCTCGGTGGCTTCGTAACGGACCTCCAGATCCTTCATCGCCGTCTCAAGGCGGTATTGGATGGTGCCGGCGCGGGACATGGATGAAAGGATGGCATCCTCCGCCTCATCCAGACCGACACGCAATGCGAGGACTGCATCGGCCTTTGATTGACCGCTCGGGGGATTCTTCATCGCATCGCGAAGATCGATCATTTTATTGAGGAGATCCCGGATTTGAGTATTTTCCGAGGGCAGCGCATACGCGGAAATCTCGGTATCTTCTCCGATCCGCATCGAAAGAGCATCGGCATCAGTCTGGCCAGATGGTGTGTAGACAACCTTGCCGCCATCCATTGCAAATGGAGGAGTGCCAGAGCCCGAGTCGTTGGCCGCGAAGAGATAGTTCCCCCTCAACTTGGTGTTGGCGACATTGACGCCTTGTTGAATGAGTTGCTCGATCTCGGCTGACTTAGCTATAAATTCCTGCTCGGAGCTTGCCCCGCTGATGTTCGCGGAGAGTTCGGAGGCCCTCACCAGCAAATCCTTTATTTGTTCGAGAGAAGCAAAACTCACTTTGCTGATTTCCAACCCATCGGTGGCATTCCGATAAAATTGCTGGTTCTGCTTTTTCTCGGTGCGGAGATTCAATACCCGCTGCATGGCCGGGGCATCGTCGCTAGGTGCCGCGATGCGTTGTCCGCTGCTGAGTTGGATCAGGGCTTTGTTTTGCTCGCTCCCGAGGGATTGCAGACGGGTCAGGAGGGTATTGGGGAAGGTGTTAGATGTGACTCTCATGGCTTAATGCTTGCTGGTTAGCCGACTCCAAGGCGGTTCACTATTTGATCCAATAGAGTGTCGATGATGTTGATGTGTCTCGCAGAGGCTTGGAAGCTCCGCTGGAACTTCATCATGTCCGTGATTTCTTCGTCTTGGGAGACTCCGCTGTATTGGTCGCGGCTGTTTAGGGCCATTTCCTCGGCGAGCTTTTGATCCTCAAGGCGAATATTTGTGGAATTAAGTTCTTGGGCGAGCGTGGTGACAGTTTTATTGAAATGGGCCGCAAAGGTCGTGTTGGGGCCGAGACCGGCGATGGCATCGGTTCCCAGAGCGGCTAGTGCCAAAGCCACATCATTCGCGCCGGTTTTTGCCGATCCCTTCAAAGTGGAAACAGTTACATTTGAATTGAAAGTGATAAGACCAGACGTCGGCGGGTCGATGAAAAACGTATTCGGGTTGCCCTGTGTGCCTTCATAAATTGAGTTCACCCCGTCGGCAATTGCTCGAGCCAAGAGCGCAATATCATCACGAGAGCTTTGCACATTCACATAAGCGGCATTGATCTGGGACTGAAGGCTGCCATTTGAGATAAAATCAATGGGAGCAGCACTACCCTCTCCGTCTAGATCGTATTTTATCGCCCGATTCGTGGCATCATAGGAAAATGGCCCGATCACCTTGCCTGAATCGCCAGTCGATTGGCCGGCGACCGCATTTCGATCAACAAGCACCTGACCACCAGCTCTTACAACAATTTGACCGAGACCGTTTGGATCGATGGTGGGAGGGTTGGCATTGGGATCAACTTCAACGGGTCCAAATTGGATGTCCATGTATTTGGACAATTGCTCAAGCTTCGCCTGCCGCTGATCGCGCAAGTCAACAGCAGAGAACGGCTTCACCAATTCCGCTTTGGCGATGTATTCATTGGTTTTGGCAATCTCGGAGAGGAGTTGATTCACGACATCGACATCACTCTTGAGCTGTTGGTCCACGTCGCTCTGGACCTGTGACAGCCGCGTGTCGGTCGCATTGATTTTATCAACAAGGATCTGTGCTTTCGCGATGAGGAGTTGCTTTTCAGCGCTGTCGTTTGGCTTTACGGAAAAGCTTTCCCAAGCATTGAAAAAATCGGTGAGTGCATCACTAATGCTGCCACCATTACTGCCAGGGGCATTTTGTATCGAGGTGGAATCCTTGGTGCGATCGAGAAACTGGCCAAGGGCGGTTTCGGCGCTCTGCAAAACTTTTTTAGCGGCCTCGAGCCCAGAGGTTGCGTTGAGTTCACGCATGACGCTTTTGTCCAAAAGCGTATCACGATTTTGGCGCAGTTCCATGGCCTCAACACCCATGCTCTCTGTGGCGATTCCTGAATTGATCTGGCCACGATCGCCGATGGAGACGCGCTGTTTGGCGTAGGCAGGGTTGTTGACATTCGCCAGATTTTTACCAACGACTTCAAGGCCTTTGGAGTGGACGCGAAGAGCGCCACTGCTGTTGTGGAGAGATGAGATGAGGCCTGCCATAGCTTTTTACTTCCGTGTTTGGGTGACCTTTTACCAGGTCCAGTCGTGCTGTCAGGCAACGGCGGCGGTGAATCGGTCGGGGTTATATTGTGTTCTGATCTGTCCGTGTGCCCCGTAGGTTCCTGGAATTGCTCCGGGGTTGCTTATGGACAGCAATTGCCGTGCCGACTCCACGCACTGGGCGAGAAGCATGCGGTTCTGCCGTGTGCGGCGCTGGGTGCGGGTGATCAGGTCGTTAATCTCGTCGATGAGCGCACGCAGAAGCGGTTGATGCTCAGGAAGAAAATCATGACTTAGTGCCGAGAGGGTAATATCCCCCGGCTTGCCGAGGGCTTCCGCGGTGCGGCGAACGAGTTCCTCTCGCTCCATGCGGCAGCGGGAAAGTTTTGCAATCTGCTCATCAACATCGACATTGATATCCAAAAACCCTGTTGGATCTTGATGAACAATGCATTTTTGCTGGCGATCAAAGAGGTGCAGGAGGCCTCCGTATTCTTGGAGTTCGTTTTGCAGCGCTGCGACGATGTCTTTGAATTTCTCTTGGATGTTCATAAATTGGAAGAAGTGGATTTTTTGCCAATGAGTTGAGCCTGAAGGAGTGATGATATGCCGCCAGCACCGCCGCTCACCGCATCGGAGAGCGTGTTGCTGAGGAAATAGTTATAAGTCCCGGTCTTGTCGCCTCCCCCTTCAAAGGAATGCAGCATAGGCTCCAGGGCCTTTTCGAGCATTTGACGCCAGAGGACGCCCTCGAATTGTTTGCAGGAGTCGGCAATTTTTGCATCCCGCGGCGAGAGGTTTTTGCCTTTTGCCACACTATTAAGCTCCAACGAAGGGAGTTGCGAGGAGATGGAGGAAATTTCCATGGTTAGTTCAGGACGAGTTCGGCTTGGAGTGCGCCAGCACGTTTCATGGTTTGGAAGATGGACATCATGTCGCGTGTCGAAACGCCCAGGGCATTGAGCGCGGCAGCGACGCGCTCGATGGTGGGGGCCTCTTCGACGACTTTGAAGGAGCCTTTCTGCTCATTGACGTCGGTGGTCGTGCTGGGCAGAACCACGGTCTCGCCGGCGGCATTGCCGATGAGCGGTGCGTTCGGCTGGCTGGCGGTGAGGGTGGACGCGATCGAGATGGTGAGCGAGCCGTGGCT
Organism: Terrimicrobiaceae bacterium; assembly: GCA_044352905.1. Classification (GTDB taxonomy): domain Bacteria; phylum Verrucomicrobiota; class Verrucomicrobiia; order Chthoniobacterales; family Terrimicrobiaceae; genus UBA967. The sequence goes on from JBILCY010000003.1 coordinate 52,413, forward strand.
GATGGCGACCTTGGAGACGCGCACGTTGGATGTGGCCACGATCACTCCGGTGCGTTCGTTGATGACCACACGCGCCACGCTGTCCGGCTCGAGTTCGATACCTCCCACGGTTGCAAGAAAGTTCACCTCGTAGGAGCTGTATTCACGGGGCACGAGCACGTTCACCGTTTTGGCATCGCGTGCCACGGCGGTGTTGGGAAATACACGATTGATCGCTTCTGCCATGCGGGCGGCCGAAGTGTAGTCGGCCTCACGAAGCATCAGGTTGATGGATCCGTTGCGCACGATCTGGGCAGGGATCTCACGTTCGACGATCGCGCCGTTTGGGATCGTGCCTACCGTGGGATGGTTTTTTTGCACTGTCGCCCCGCCTGGACCACCGACTCCGCCGAGGAAACCGCCCACAGCGATGGCGCCTTGGGCAACGGCATAGACGGTGCGGTCGGCACCTTGCAACGGAACTTGGAGAAGAACGCCGCCTTGCAAAGACTTCGCATCTCCGATGGATGACACAGAGACATCGATGCGGGACCCGGACTTCATGAAGGGAGCGATATCGGCGGTGATCATGACCGCAGCGACGTTGCCGGACTTGATGTCATCCTGCGGCACATTCACGCCATAGTTCTTCAAAGCATTCGCAATACTCTGGAGGGTCGAGTCGATCTTGCTGTCACCGGTGCCGGCCAGACCCACAACGAGGCCGTAGCCGTTCAATTGGTTGTCACGAGCGCCTTCCACATCGATCAAATCCTTGATGCGGGATCCTCCCGAGTAGTTAAGCGTGATGGGCGAGGAGTCGCCTACCTGCGCCAAGAGTGGCGAGGCGAGCAACGCAGTGAACAGGGAGAGAATGGTGAACTTTTTCACAGGAAATGAAGCGTTGATTTAGAAAGGTTTGATTTTATCCCAGGCACGGACGAGCCAGCCCTTCTTTTGGGCCTCGGTGAGCTCCCCCTCGGGAATGAACTCCACTTGGGCATCGGCCACCTTGGTTGATTCGATCGTATTGTCGGCATTGATATCAACCGGACGAACGATCCCACGCATGTAGGCGTATTGGGATTCCTGTCCGGAACGGATGATTTTTGCGCCCTCCACGACCAGATTGCCATTGGGCAAAACGTCCACCACAGTCACAGCAGTGCGATTGGTCATCGTGAGAGAATTTGCTGTATCGCCGCCACCGTTCCACTCGCCCTTGGCAGCAATATCGAGGGTGGGAATGGTCACGTCATCATCATTCACAGGAACACCTGTGGCCGCTCCGAACCATTTGGGAGTTGCTTGAAGGAACTGGTTGAACATGGCATTCACGGCAGGAAATATGCCTGCGCCACCCTGCACGCTGTCGTAGGTCTTGATGCGGGCGGTCTGCAGTGTGGACGTGTCCTCCTGCACGATAATGGTAACGATGTCGCCGATGTTGCGGGCGATTTTATCGGCGAACATGCTTTGCTCGATATTACCTTCCTTGACCCAAAGCGACGTGGCTTGCACCTGCGCGGAACCGATGACGAACACGGTAGTGGCGCAAACCAAATTTAAAAAGAAAGCGTGGAATTTAGTAGTCATTTTAAAATTTCACTTGGACGGTGTTGGCGCTGATGACTTGGGCTTGGAAATCCTTTCGGCTATCGGGATTGCGGACTCCGACCATCTGGCCCGCACCGGCATCTGCAAGAGCGATGCCCTTCATGCTGATGCTCATGGATCCTTCGGACACCACCACATCCACCGGGCGTCCCTTGCGAACGAGTGGGCGCAGCCCAAGATCGCGGGCAGTGATCGGGAGATCCGCCGCGACTGGCTGGGCGATTTCATAAATCGACAAGTCGGCATCCACGGGAAGCAGCTCTTGATTGATGGTCAGGGTGTCCATGTTTTTAAGAACGGCCACCGAGGGGTTGAGCATCTCGCCGCGATCGAGTCGGCGGGCGGCTACCCAGACGGGGTTCCAGAGCTGGGCGCGGAGCACCTTGTCCCACTCGCCGATCTTTTTGCCGCCGGCTTCGATCTGGAAACGGATGGAAGTATTCGCACCGAGTCCGTTTTTCGGCAGAGCATCGACGACTACCTTCCACTCACGGCCATTTTTTACCTCCAGCGGCTGCCATGGCTCGGCAAATTTGATTTTCAAATCTCCCCTCACCCCCATCTGTGCGGTGAGTTCGCGCTGCAAGGCGGTGAGAAGATCGCGCTCGCCAATCTTGAAATCGCCGACGGATGTGACGACAGCGGGAGCCTCCGGTGCGGCTTGTGCCTTTTGGAAACCAGCCGCAGCGGAGTTGGCGGGCACATAGGCCAGGGGCGTGAGGATGTTGTCCAAATCCGACGCCTGCAGACCAACGGCGGCTGCAAAAGAAAGAAATATGTAACCGGGACCTTTCATTACCGCTTGATGCTATTGGTGAGTTCCATCATTTGATCGGACGACTGGATCGCCTTGGCATTTACCTCGTAGGCGCGCTGAGCGAGGATCATGTTCACCATTTCTTCGGCCACGTTCACGTTCGACATTTCCAAGCTGCCTTGCAGAAGCGTGCCGAATCCCTCCAAGCCAGGCGCACCGAGATTCGGGGCTCCGCTCGCTTCGGTCTCCTCGAAAAGATTGTTGCCGAGGCTGCGAAGACCCGCCGGGTTATTGAAACGAACCAACTGGATATCGGCATTTTGAGCGCCCCCCGGGGTTTGGATTGTTATTTGACCAGTGGGTGAAATCGTGACGGTCTGGGCATCCTCCGGGATGACCGGGAAGTTGCCGAGCACGGGCAGGCCGTCGCTTGTCACCACGGTGCCGTTTGCAGAAATCTTAAGGGCGCCGTCGCGGGTATAGGCCGTCGTGCCATCGGGGCGCTGGACCTCAAAGAAGCCATCACCCTGAATTGCGACGTCCATTTTCTCACCGGTCTCGACCATTTGGCCTTGGGTGTAGATTTTCGCGGTGGAAACGACGCGCGTTCCATTGCCCACCTCGACCCCGGTCGGGAGGATGTTGCCAGCCCCTTGGTCAGCACCGACATCGCGCCGGTTCTGGTAGATCATGTCTTGAAACTCGATCTTGTTCTTTTTGAAGCCGGTGGTGTTCACGTTCGCCAGGTTGTTTGCGATCGTGTTGAGTTTCATTTGCTGTGCTTCCATTCCAGTGGAAGCTGCTTGAAGTGCTCTAATCATAGTCGTTTAGGGGTTAAGCTGTGGTGGAACCGAGGGAATTGATCGCCTTGGAGATGAGATCGTCGTGCGAAGACATTGCCCGCTGCGAGGCCTCATAGGCCCTTGATACTGCAATGAGATTCACCAACTCGGCCATGGGGGCCACGTTACTGGCCTCGATGGCCCCTTGCGTGAGCGCCACCTGCTCAAGAGCTTCGGGCTCCGTGCCAACCGGTGGTTGGAAATACCCGCCTTCCACGCGAGTCAATCCGGTGGTGTCCTCAAAATTGTAGAGAGCAAGGCGGCCAATCTGGTTATCGCCTTGGGTCATCGTGCCATCGCGGGAGACAGAGAAGGGCCCCTGCTCAGGATCGATGGTGACTGGGCCTGCATCGCCCACTACCACCAGTCCATCTTTTGTCACCAAGGTGTTGTCTTGGTTGAAATGAAACTCGCCGTCGCGTGTGTAAAGATTTTGACCGTTTTCGCCCTGAACTTGGAAAAATCCCGGCCCCTCGATGGCAAAGTCGGTATTTTTACCCGTGCTGGTGATATCGCCAGGGGAGAAATTAATGCTGGTCGTGCGGGTGGGAACGCCACCAGTGTGGCGGGCTGCCGAGGCGGCGTCGGGCGAATACTTGGTTTTCTTGTCTTCGTCGTGCTCGATGGCAAAGTCGGATTTCTTGAAGCCGGCCACGTTTGCCGCCGAAAGGTTCTGGGAAATCATGGCTTGCCACTTTTCCAGAGCCGAGAGCGATGCCGCACTGTTGTAAATTCCTTCGACCATAGTGCTGGTTACACAGCATCGAACGTGCCATCCTCAAAAACTTGGTAAAAAGCACCAAAACCACCAAAAAAGGGCAGATTTTGCCGACTCCCGATCTCTGATCCCCCAAGCCCATCTGCTTGAAAAGGCAATCGTCTCTTGCGCAAATCCCCCTTTCATTGAAGTAATACCCCGTCTCACCTGCGACACGAATGAGTTTTTCCGCAATTTTCGACCACGCGCTCCGCGAAAAATCCCGCCTTCTCCGAGGCTTCGAGTCTTTGCTCGAGCCGATGGATGACTTGGCCTTGCAGGAGCTGGCCACCCGCTCCACCGCCGTCACTCGCCGCCATTTTGGCAAAACCATGCGGCTCTTCGCCCCCCTCTACCTGTCGAACGAGTGCATCAACTCTTGCGTCTATTGCGGGTTCTCCAGGGAAAATGCCATTCAGCGCGTCAGCCTTGAGATCGATCAAGTCGAGGCCGAGGCCCGCCATCTCGTCGCCGAGGGATTTCGGAATATCCTGCTCGTTGCAGGCGAGCACCCGAAGTTTGTCTCCGGTCCCTACCTGCAAATGTGCATCGAGCGCCTGCGCGCTTTTGTGCCCTCTTTGTCGATCGAGGTTGCCCCGATGGAGGCTCCGGAATACCGACCCATGGTCGCCGCCGGAGCGGAGGGCCTGGTTGTTTACCAAGAGACATACCACCGCGAGACTTACGCCAGACTCCACCTCGCCGGCCCCAAAAAAGATTTCGACTGGCGACTGGACTGTCCCGAGCGCGGACATGAAGCAGGCTTTCGTCGCATCGGCATCGGCGCCCTCTTTGGACTCGCCGACTGGCGCTTCGAGGCCGTGGCCCTCGCCGCCCACCTCGAGTATCTCCAGCGTGTGTGTTGGAAATCCCAGCTCACCGTGAGCCTCCCGCGCATGCGGCCTGCCGCTGGGGAGTATCACCCCGAGCACACGCTCCCCGACCGGGAGTTCATCCAGCTTCTCTGCGCCATGCGCATCACCTTCCCTTCGGTAGGCATCGTGCTCAGCACCCGCGAGCCAGCCCATCTGCGCGATCTCATTGCCCCGCTGGGCGTCACTATGATGAGTGCGGGCAGTCACACCGAACCCGGCGGCTACACCGGCCAAGGCCGGGACGCACTCCATGTGACCGTTCGCGGCAAGGTCGTCCCAAGCAGCGGCGCCGACTCCGCCACCGAGCAATTCGCGATCTCCGACGACCGTGATGCACGCACCGTGGAATCCGTCCTCACCCAGCTCGGCCTCGAACCGGTGTGGAAGGATTGGGACTCCGGAATTCTGGGAGCAGCCTGATGCAAATCCACCTCAACGGTGACGCCCGCGATTTTCAGGATGTAAAAACCATCCCCGATCTCGTGGCGGCACTCGGCCTCGAGCCGACCATGATCCTCATCGAGCACAACAGCACCGCTCTCCACCGCTCCGACTGGCCACAAACAACCCTCAAAGAAAACGACCGCATCGAAATCCTGCAAGTCGCCGCAGGCGGTTGACTGCACAGCCCGGAGAAATCGGGCTTATACCAAAAGAAGTTCGCTTTTTGACTTTTCGAAAGTGGCGAGGGCGTCCCGCCTGCGAGCGTAAGCCGTTCAATGGCAAGCGGGACGCCTACCCCACAAAAAAGCAACTGAGTCTCGGATTTCTTAGGGCGATTAGTATTAGTCCCTTTTTTTCCATTTCAAGACGGCAAGCCAAATCCCGACGACCGCCAGCGTGACCATCCCGGCATAAAGCCCGTGGCGCTCCGGGTAATCCGGGAACGGCACAAAAGTTCCATACAGCGCCAGACCCGGCACCACCGCCGCTATCGGAAAAACGATCCATCTCCAGGCGGGTTGGCTGTGCGGGGAGCGCGCCATGATGCGCAGTGCACCGAGGGCCAGGCCGGTGTAGACCAGCACCAGCAGGAGCGCCTGGGCCGTCGCCGTCACGAACAGCGTGTTGAAGCGCTCCGTCGCCGGCACAAACGAGCCGCAGGCCACGGCGAGCAACGCAAAGCAAAAAACCAACCCTCCAGCCGCCGAGGGCGCGCCGTGGCGGTTTGTTGACGAGAGACCTCTCGGCAACCGCCCCGCTCGGGCCAGTGAATAGATTCCACGCGATGCCGCGACGCTGAACCCGATGCATGTCGCCGTGAAATCCACCAGCACCGCCAAGCGAATCCACAACGCTGCCCAGCCGCCGATCAACTTCTCCGCCATTACGGCATAGCCGTCCACCGCATCCCCCCAATCCTTCGCCACCCGCTCCGGTCCGTAATGGATCGTTCCCGCGTAGGAACAGAAAATGAGCAAGAGCGCCACCGCGCCGACCGTTCCCACAAGAGCCAGCGGAATGTTTCGCTTGGGATTCGCTGTCTCCTCCGCGAGCGCCCCGGCGGTCTCGAATCCTCCAAAAAGAAGGATGCAAAAGAGGAGGGCGGCAAACAAATCGCCCCCGTGGGGATTGCTCCACGAAAAGACAGCCAGCGTGTTGGCGGGGCCCGCATGCACCACAGCCACCACGGCCGTCATCAAAAACGGAACCACCGAGATGCCCACAATCGCCAACTGGGCGTGCGTCGCCACGGAGGCCCCGCGTGCGTTCAGCACCCACGCCGCGATGCCAACCGCCACCGCACCAACCCACCACGGCAAGCCAAAGCCAAAGTAAATTTCCGTGAACCTCCGGGCCAGTTCCCCCACGGCCACCATGAACCCGGCCGCTCCAGAGAATAGCAGAGAGGCCACATATATCCCGAGGGCCCCCGTTCCCGCCACGCGTCCCCATGCCCGACCGATGTAATCCCCGATCGCTCCCGCACCGCCGGTCTCCGACGCGAAAAACGCCACCACCAGCGAAAACGCCACCATGCCAAGAGCTGCGAGCGACACCGCAAGAGGCCCGGTCGCCCCGGCTGTGGCGGCAACAATCCCTAAAAACAACGCCACATCGATCAGCGGTCCGATCGAAAAACACTGTCCCACCACCGGCAACAGGCCCAAGCGCGCCTTCCTCAAGGCACCGCCCTCACTGCCCTCCACACGCTGTTCGCCGAGATTTTCCATTCCGTTCAGAATGCGGAATCCCGCATCCCCTGCGAGCGTTTTTTAGAGCAATTGAGGACTGCGACGAGGCGGAATGCGTTGAGCATTTCCTACTGGCGCGTGGAGTGGAAGCGCATCGCTTGCTCCAGGACCTTGCGGGATACCTCGTCGTGGTCGATGTGCGTGGAGTCGAAGCGGAGGTCGGCGGCGGCTTCGTAAATCGGGCGTCTGGCTGCGAGCAGCTGGTCGTAGGTGTCGCGGGGATTTTCGGTCTGCAAGAGCGGACGCCTATTGCTGCGGGTGGCGCGTTCGAAGAGGACATCGGGATCGGCATCGAGCCAGATGATGATTCCTATTTTTCGGAGCGTTTCGCGGTTGCTCTCGCGCAGGATGGCGCCGCCTCCGGTGGAGAGCACGACGCCTGCGACACCGACGAGATCGGCAATCACCTTTTGCTCGATTTCACGAAATCCTTCTTCGCCTTTGTCGGCGAAAATTTGCGGGATGGTTTTTTTCTCGGCCTGAACAATCAACTCGTCGCTGTCGAGGAAGCGATGTCCTGTGAGGCTTGCAAGCCGGCGTCCAACCGTGGACTTCCCGCAACCCATGAAGCCCACAAGAACAAAATTCGGTAACATGGTTGAAAGCTTCTCACATCGCGGAAGCCGCAGACAACCTTTTGAGCAACAAACACCGCAGAGCATGGAATACCATTGCCGAGGGGCGCGGATCGTGTTTTACAAAACCATCATGTCTCTCAATTCGCCCCACCTCCCGGCCGTCGGCTTGATTTCGCAATTGGAAAAGGAAGATCGCGATGCGCTGAGTTCCTATGGCACATTCCACATCGCCCAGCCGGGGACGGCGCTCATCGAGCAAGGCCAGCCCCATGGCAAGCTGTTCTTCATCATCAGCGGCCTGCTCCATGCAAAGCGCACCGATCAAGAAAACGAAACATTGCTCGGCAGCATCAGACAAGGCGAGTGGGTGGGCGAAGTGGATATCTTCGATCCTGCGGCCGCCGTGTGCTCGGTGGTGGCAATAGAGCCCTCGCAGTATTGGGTGATTTCAAGGCAGGATTTGGAGGAATTCATCAACAACTACTCCAATGCGGGCAGCATCCTTCTTATCGGGATTGCGAGCACGCTCGGGCGCCGAATCCGGGGTCTCATGTGCAAGCTCGACGAGCAGGCAGAGCTGGGCAAATTGCGCGAGGCGCTGTTTATGAAGACGGAGCTTCCCGCCAACGAAATGCCCTAAAAGAGAGGGCTACTGCGGCTCGCGCCGCTCGTCCGCACGCTCCTCGAAGCGGGTGTATTCTTCAAGGAATGTAAGCGGCACATCGCCGGTGGGACCGTTTCGCTGCTTGGCGATGATGAGGGTGGCTTTCCCGGCAGCCTCTTTTTTGGATTCCTCGTCCTCGGCATAGTATTTGTCGCGGATGAGAAGCCCGACAACGTCGGCATCCTGCTCGATTGTGCCGGACTCGCGGAGGTCGCTCAGGCGGGGTCGCCCCGCGCTGGAACCGGTGCGCTGCTCGGGGTTGCGGTTCAGCTGGGCCAGGACGATGACAGGGATTTTGAGTTCTTTGGCGAGGGCCTTGATGCCGTAGGAGATTTCCTGGATTTCGATCTGGCGATTTTCTTGGGCGCGGCGGGAATTGGATCGAAGGAGCTGGAGGTAGTCGATCACGACAAGCTCGATTTTTTCACGTTTGTGCAGGCGGCGTGCCTTGGCGCGGAGTTCGAGAATGCTTAGGCCCGGGGTGTCGTCGATAAAGATTTTTGCCTTGGAGAGAAGACCTGCGGTGCGGCTGAGATTGGCGAGATCGTTTTTGCCAATGAAGCCGTCGCGGATGTTTTTGGCATTCACTTTCGCACGAGAGCAAAGAACGCGCTGGACGAGCTGCTGCGCACCCATTTCCAAACTAAAAACCGCGACCGGCTTGCCGCCATCAAGGGCGACGTTTTCGGCTATGTTCATAGCCAGCGCCGTCTTGCCCATGGAGGGACGAGCGGCAATGACGAACATTTCTCCTTCGTGCATGCCATTTGTCATGCGGTCTAGCTCGTGGAAGCCGGTTGAGAGTCCGGTAATGCTGCCTCGAGAAGTGACAAGTTTTTCGATTCCGACGATGGCATCGTTCACCATCTCCTTCATGGTGGGCATCACGGAGCGGAATCGCTCCTCGCCAATGCCAAGCACACGGGCCTCAACCTCGTCCATGAGGATCTTGATGTCGCCCTGCTCCTCGTGGGCGCGGGCGACATACTCGGTGCAGATGGCGATGATCTGTCGAAGCAGGAATTTTTCCTGGATGATCTCGCGGTAGTAGTCCGCATTCACCGACGTGGGCACGAAGGTGAAAAGCTCGGTGACAACGCCCGCACCGCCCACCTCCTCCAGCATGCGCCGGTCCTCGAGAATTTGCGTGAGGGCAATCAGGTCGATGGGCCGCCCTGCATTCCGCATCTCGACGAGAACCTCAAATATCTTCTGGTGGGCGGGAAGGTGGAAGTGCCGCGCCTCCATCTGCGCCATGCAGTCGTCGAGCACACCGGCGGAGTGCAGGATGGAACCGAGAAGGCCTTTCTCGGCATCGATGCTCTGCGGGAGGGGCCGGTGCGTATCCGGCAAATAAGCTGCTGCTCGCTGGGTAAAATCGGGCTTCTTCTTGCGGATCTTACCGTCACCAGCACCGTTTGGAGCGGGATTGCCTGCGTTTGTCTCTACTTGGGCGGAAGGCATCGGTGGGAGTATCCGGGTCTGGCTGAGAAGGTGGAGATCAAGTCGGCGTCTGGTTCAGCTGGTTCAGCTACCAAGGAGGGGGGAAGGACTCCAGCCCGTAAATTAAAACGAGCTGGAGTCTTTAAAATCGAGAAGAGGAATTTTTTATTCCGCAGAAACCGCCGTCTTGCGACGGGGCTTTTTGGCGGATGCCTCAGCGTCCTCGCCTTCGGCAGCGCGGGCTGGCGCGTTGACCTTCACCTGGAGGCGAAGTGTCGCGGTGACGTCGGGATGGACTTTCACGCTTACCGAGTGCTCACCGCTATCCTTGATCGCCTTGTCGAGAACAACGGCGTGCTTGGGAAGCTCCTCAAGCTTGAGGTCGGCCACAATACGGTCGTGGATGTCCTTGGCAGTGATGGAGCCGAAGGCTTTGCCGGTATCGCCAGCGTCGAGAGTGAAGACGGCTGAAAGCTTGTTGATCTTCGAGGCCAATTCCTCGGCGGCAGTGACCTCGCGCGCCTCGCGCTCGGCGCGCTTGGCTTTGAGGTGGTTGATCTGCCGGAGGGAGCCGGAGGTGATTTCAAGGGCCTTGCCTTGAGGGAGCAAAAAGTTGCGCGCATATCCACGACGGACTTTGACGATGTCGGCCTCGGCGCCGAGGGATGGGATATTCGCAGTGAGGATTACTTCGGTGAATGCCATAAATTACTTGAGTTTCGCGGGAGGGAGAGGCTAGCGCGGTCGGCACCCATGTCAAGACGCCGCTCTGGATTTTTGATTCTAGCTTTATAGCCACCCTTAGAGCTGGGCCGACCAGCGCTGGAAGACTTGCCTGGCGTAGGGTTCAAGGGACGGAAGCACGCGGCGCGCCTCACGGATGAGAACCTCGGGTTCCTCGCCGACATCGACAAGGTAGTCCTCGGAATCCCTCACCAGCTCCTCAAAAAGCGACGGCGTCATTTCTAAGTGGAATTGAAATCCATAGCACGCACGCCCGAATCTGAAGAGCTGATGCCGCGTAAGCTGGCTGTAAGCCAAACTCCGACCGCCCGCAGGAACATCAAAACAATCGCCATGCCAATGCGTGGCGGGGAAAACTGGTGGCAACCCGCCAACAATCGGATCCTCTGCCGCAGCGGGTGTCATGCTAACGGGGAAAAAACCAATTTCCTTGCGGGGAGCGCGGACCACTGCCGCTCCGAGGGCGCGGGCGATTAGTTGACCTCCCAGGCAGAGACCAACCACGGGCTTGTCTGCATCGAGGGCATCGCGGATCAGCTGACACTCGCTCTCGAGGTAGGGAAATTCGGCGACTTGGTATGCGCTCTGCCCGCCACCACCGAGAGCCAACCCGTGGTAGCCCTCCATCGAGGGGAATACACACCCCTCGGCGGAGGCATACAGAACATCCATCTCCACTCCCGAGCCCGCGAGAGCCTCCTCGAGCAACCCCGGTTTATCCACATCGCCATGTTGCAGGAAAAGCACCCGTCGCATCCTGTTTTTTTACTTCTTCTCGCATGCCATGCCCAAGAAATTAATGAAAATCACAAAAAATGCCGGATAGGGTGTATTTCAGAATTGCCAATCGGCGGGAGTCTGAAAGAAATTATGCCTGTTTTGCTTGTAGAGCCCTTCCACCAAACATAGCCAAAACCCGCTTACAAATTACCAAACCATGCCGAGTGCCACCGAAGATGAAGTAGCCGTTGACCCCGTCGATTGCGCCAGTGCCGAAGTCAACGCCTCGCTTACCCCGCAGCAGAAGATCAGCTTCCTCAAGGAGATGCTGCGCATCCGAAGATTCGAGCAAACGTCATTGAAATACTACAACCAAGGCGTGATGGGCGGCTTTCTGCACCTCTACATCGGCCAGGAGGCCGTGGCTGTGGGCACCGTTTCCTTGATGGGGAAAAACGACCACGTCATCACCGCCTATCGCGACCACGGTCACGCCTTGGCCGTTGGCATGGGAATGAACGAATGCATGGCTGAACTTTTCGGCAAAGCAACCGGATGCTCCCGCGGCAAGGGCGGGTCGATGCACTTTTTTGCTCCTGACAAAAATTACTGGGGCGGACATGGCATCGTGGGTGGCCAGACCCCGCTCGGCCTTGGGCTTGCCTACGCCTTGAAATACCAAGGGCAGAAAGGATGCGCACTCTGCTTCCTAGGTGACGGCGCGGTGAACCAAGGTGCCTACCACGAGTCCCTCAACCTTGCCGCCCTCTGGAAACTCCCGGTCATTTACGTGATCGAGAACAATAAATACTCCATGGGCACCACGATCCAGCGATCCTCGGCCATGCGCAACTGCCTCGCCGAGCGCGCCGATGGATACGGCATCGTGTGGGATATCGCCAACGGCGAAGATTTGTATGAAGTGCGCGCCAAGACAGCCACCGCCATCCGGCGCGCCCACGAGCAATCCCTACCCACCGTTCTTGAGATCGATACCTACCGCTACTACGGCCACTCGGTCGCCGATGCCAATGCCAAGAAATACCGGTCGCCAGAGGAGATCGAGCGCTACAAAAACCACCACGATCCCATCCGTCTTTGGAGAAAACGCCTCATCGAAGAGGGGGTCATCACCGAGCCCGAGATCGAAGCGATCGACGAGAAAATTAAAGAAGAGGCCAACGCCGCAGCCCAGTTCGCCCTCGACAGCGACACTCCCGCGCCGGAGACGATCTTCGAAGACGTTTATTGGGAGGTGGACAAACAGACCGAAGCCGGCAACACGGGTCGCCACTTCTTCGGAGACTAGTCTCCCAACCACCTTTCACCTGTTAGCCGCAGGGAAAAAAAGTTTTTACCAATTTTTCATTACCTAAAAGACACTCATGCCTCTGATTACCTACCGCAAAGCCCTTAACGACGCCCTCGCCGAGGAGATTATTCGCGATGAAAACGTCGTGATCATGGGAGAGGAAGTCGCTCAATACAATGGTGCCTACAAAGTCACCGAAGGCCTCTGGCAGCGGTTTGGAGACAAACGGGTGGTGGACACACCGATCAGCGAGGCGGGATTCATCGGCATGGGCATTGGTGCATCCATGCTTGGCATCCGCCCCGTGATGGAGCTCATGTTTTGGAGCTTCGCCTACGTGGCTTGGGACCAGATCATCAACAATGCCGGCCAGGTCCGCTACATGAGTGGCGGCCTCATCAACTGCCCGATCGTCATCCGCGGCCCTGCAAACGGTGGCACCAACGTGGGAGCCACCCACTCGCATACTCCTGAAAATTTCATCGCCAACACGCCCGGCCTCAAAGTCGTTTGTCCCGCCACGGCCTACGATGCCAAGGGGCTCATGAAAACCGCCATTCGCGACAACGACCCCGTGTGCGTAATGGAAAACACTCTTCTGTATGGCGAATCCTGGGAGGTTCCCGAGGAGGAATACCTCATCCCGCTCGGCGTTGCGGACATCAAGCGCGAGGGCAGCGATGTGTCACTCATTGCCCATGGACGCGCCGTCATCACCGCCTTGAAAGCCGCTGAGATTTTGGCTGCGGAGCACGGTATCAATGCCGAAGTTCTCGATCTTCGCTCCATCCGACCTCTGGACGAGGAAGCGATCCTCAAGACCGTCTGCAAAACCCACCGCGCCGTTTTAGTGGATGAAAACAAGCCCTTCTGCGGCGTCTCCGCTCAAATAGCGGCCACTATCCAAGAGCACGCCTTTGACGAGCTGGACGCTCCCGTGCAGCGCGTCTGCTCGCTCGACGCCCCGGCCATCTACTCTCCCGCACTGGAGCCAATCCAGCTTCCCACCCCGGAGCGCGTCGTTGCCAAGGCGCTCCATATTTGCTGATTCACCACACCACGCGATCCGATCTACTATGAGTCAAATCACCATGCCCAAGCTGAGCGACACCATGCTCGAGGGCACACTCGTCAAATGGCACAAGAAACCCGGCGACAAAGTCGCCATTGGCGATGTCATCGCCGATGTCGAAACCGATAAGGCCACAATGGAAATGGAGGCCTTTGACGATGGCACCATTACCGAACTCCTCATTCCCGAGGGTGGCATCGTAAAAGTCGGCGATCCCATTGCAAATCTCGAGGGAGGCACTCCAAGCGCCAAAAAAACCACTCCTGCTCCCGCAGCTTCTCCTGCCGCCGCTAGCACGCCATCCAAAGCTGCCGCCACGGTTGTTTCCGGCGTCCCGTTCACGCCTCGCCCGAAGGCCCGCACTACCGCTAATGGCGACCGGGTGAAGGCTTCGCCCTTGGCCAGGAAAATCGCGCTCGAGCGAGGCATCGACCTCGCCCGCATCCAGGGAACTGGTCCCGCCGGACGCATTGTTGCTGCGGACATCCCCGCTAACGCATCGGCTGCCTCACGGAGTGCGACGCCCAGCGCCGCCGCTGTTCGCATTGACGTGCCATTCACGGATGCCGACAAGAAAATCCCTCTTTCCGGCATGCGTCGGACGATTGCCGAGCGCCTGCTTGCGAGCAAACAACAAATTCCGCACTTCTATCTTACGATGGAAATCGACGCCGGCCCTCTCAGCAAGCTGCGCAAGGAGGTCAACGCCGCCGCCGAGGAATCAGGCGCACCCAAGGTTACTTTTAATGATTTCGTATTGCTGGCTGCCGCTCGGGCTGCCGCCCAGCATCCCAAAGTGAATGCCGCATTCGCCGGGGACTCGGTGGTTGAATACGCCGACGTCAATCTTTCCGTAGCGATCGCTGTGGAAGACGGCCTCATCACTCCCGTCATCCGCAAGGCAGACAAGCTCTCGCTTCGCGAAATCAGCTCCGCCGTGAAGGACCTTGCGGTCCGCGCACGCGGAAAGAAAATCAAGCCCGAGGAATATCAAGGTGGCACCCTCACCATCTCGAATCTCGGCGCCTTCGGCGTTGACAGCTTTTACGCCATCGTCAACCCGCCACAGGCTGCCATCCTTGCTGTCGGGGCGATCGTCAAAAAACCGGTCGTCAACGCACAGGATCAGATCGTCCCCGGCCACCGGATGACCATTGCCCTCAGTGGCGACCATCGCGTGGTGGACGGAGCCGTCGGCGCGGAGTTTCTCGCCGCGATCCGCAAGAGCCTTGAGGCCCCCGCCACGCTGCTTTTTTAGTCTTTTGGAAAAATAGCCAAAATGCTGTTGCCGCCCACACGGTCGACCGCTAGCATCTCACTCCTTTCTTTTTTTATCGCCAGCCAATTTCACACATGAATCAAACAGGTAAAATAGTCCAAATCATCGGCCCGGTCGTCGATGTTGAGTTCAATCCAGCAGAAGGGAAACTTCCCGCCATCTACGACGCTCTCGAGATCGATTTCGAGGTTGGCGGAGAAAAAACACGCCTCACCCTCGAGGTCCAGCAACACCTTGGTGAAAACTGGGTCCGCTCGATTGCGATGAGCTCGACCGAAGGTCTCGTTCGCGGCATGGAAGTCAAAGCTCTCGGCACCCCGATCTCCGTGCCTGTTGGCGAAGGCGTGCTTGGACGCATTTTCAACGTGACCGGCGATCCCACCGATGGACGCGGCCCGGTTCCACACGAGAAAAAATACCCCATTCACCGCAAGGCCCCGCCACTTCTCGAGCAAAACACCAAGGCCCAGATCCTGGAAACCGGCATCAAGGTTATCGACCTCATCTGCCCGTTCACAAAGGGTGGCAAGGTTGGCGCATTCGGTGGTGCTGGCGTCGGAAAAACCGTCGTCATCATGGAGCTCATCAACAATATTGCCAAAGGTCACGGCGGTTACTCGGTTTTCGCTGGCGTTGGCGAGCGCACCCGTGAGGGCAACGATCTTTATGCCGAGATGAGCGAGTCCGGCGTTATCGTGCAGGATGATCTTTCGAAATCCAAAGTGGCACTTGTCTATGGTCAGATGAACGAGCCTCCCGGCGCCCGTCTCCGCGTTGCTCTCTCCGCCCTCTCCATGGCCGAGTATTTCCGCGATGAGAAAAACCAGGACGTGCTCCTTTTCATCGATAACATTTTCCGTTTCTCGCAAGCCGGTGCCGAGGTGTCCGCACTTCTTGGCCGCACGCCAAGTGCCGTGGGTTACCAGCCCACCCTCGCCGCCGAGATGGGCGACCTGCAGGAACGAATCACTTCCACCACCAAGGGCTCGATCACCTCGTTCCAAGCCGTCTATGTGCCTGCGGACGACCTTACCGATCCAGCGCCTGCGAATACTTTCGCGCACTTGGATTCCACGATCGTGCTCGAGCGTTCCATCGCCGAGCTGGGCATCTACCCCGCCGTGGATCCCCTCGCCTCGACCTCGAAAGCCCTCGCTCCCGAGATCATCGGCGAAGAGCACTACAATGTCGCCCGTGGCGTTCAGCGTGTGCTCCAGCGCTACAAGGATCTTCAGGACATCATCGCCATTCTCGGCATGGACGAGCTTTCTCCCGAGGACAAGCTCACCGTCTATCGCGCCCGCAAAATCCAGCGTTTCCTCTCCCAGCCGTTCCATGTCGCCGAAATCTTCACCGGCACAAAAGGACAATACGTCTCCATCGCCGAGACGATTCGCGGCTTCAAGGAAATCCTGGAGGGCAAACACGACGACGTGCCGGAGTCGAACTTCTATATGAAGGGCGGCATCGACATGGTGAAGGAAAGCTAAGACCCATGCTCCGGCTCGAAATCGTAACACCCGAAGCGAAGAGTTTCTCCGATGACGTGGACTCGGTCACAATCCCCGGCATCGACGGGGAGTTGGGTGTGCTACCCATGCACATCCCGCTCATGACTCAACTCCAGCCCGGAGAACTCCGCGTGATGAAGGGCGGCGAGGAAATACGCCTCGCCGTCGGCGAAGGCTTTGTGGAGATCACTCCCGAGAAGGTAGCCGTCCTCACCGACATGGCTGTGAAGGAAAGCGACATCGATGAGGCCGCAGCCCATGAGGCGATTCGCCGAGCCGAGGAGGCCATGCGTGAGAAGCGCATGAGTGATGAGGAGCATGCCGCCACCAAGGCCTCGCTCCAGCGCTCAATCGCCCTTGTGCGGGTGAAACGCCGCCACCACGTTTAAGAAGCAGACCCCGCGATGGATCACGTTCGCGAGGCCTCCAAATCCACGTTGCGCGAGTTGCTCGCGGCAGCGGTCTCTTCCGGCTACCACCGGATCGGGCAAGCTGAATTCAAGCCGGAGGGTGAAGGATTCCTTGTATGTCACTTCGAGGACGCCACGCGCTCCGATCTGGAAATCCACACATCGCCGCACGACGCGACCAAAATCGCCCTCTACGACGATGCCGGCAACTACAGGCCACTGAAAACAGCACCGAATCTGAAGCACGGTTGGCTCCTGCGGTTGTCCTCCCATGCCGACCTTCATCTCGCTCTCGACCTGCTCTACCCTGCCGCCTTGGCGAATTGGCGCGCCCTTTTGCGGGGTGAAAACATCGCCTCCCCGCTTCGCGATACCGTCAATCGCCAAACCGGAATGTATCGTATTACTGGCAAGATCACCGACGGCGAGGCGCAAGGCATCGTTGATTCTCTCTGCAAGCCCGGTTGCATGCGTCAGATCCAGTGGCCCATCCCCTCCGAGGCTCCTCAAAACACCATCCACCTCCGTGAGGGCGAGATCCCATTGCTTTGCATTGATGCCTGCAGCCTCTTGATCGCCGAAGCACGCCGCGTCGTGAAAAGCCGCCCGCCTGAACAGTGAGCACTCCCGCACGAGTAAACATCCGCACCCCGGACGTGATGGCTGATGTGCAGGCGCAGGTCGAAAAGCACTACCGCAGTGAATTGGTGGAGACCATCCGCTCCCAGGGCGGCGTGCTGCAGGCAGGCAACACCACCATTCGCCTGGCGAAGCAATTTGGCTTCTGCTACGGGGTCGAGCGCGCCATCGATCTGGCCTATGCCGCCGGCAAGGTCTTTGCTGGACGTCGGATTTTCCTGCTCGGCGAAATCATTCACAACCCGGATGTCAACGCCCAGATCGAGGCACTGGGAATCAGCTATCTTGCCGCCCACCCGGCCGACGCTGAGTTGCAGAATCTTCAGCCAGAAGACGTGGTGATCGTGCCCGCATTCGGAGCCGAGGTCGATGTCATCAATGCCGTAAAGGCCCATGGTTGCCAGATCATCGATACCACCTGTGGCGATGTGATGAGTGTCTGGAAACGCGTGCGCCAAAATGCCACCGAGCGCGTGACCTCAATCATCCATGGCAAGGCCGCCCACGAGGAAACCCGCGCCACCGCCTCACGCGCCCTCGGCCAGGATGGGCTTGGACACTACCTCATTGTCTTGGACATGAACGACGCCGGACTTATCGCCGACTTTATAATCAACGGCGGAGATGCGGGAAAATTCCTCGCTCATTTCAAAGGGGCAACGAGTCCCGGCTTTGATCCCCACAGCCATCTCCTGCGTGTGGGCGTTGCGAATCAGACCACGATGCTGCGCAGTGAAACCGAGTCGATTCAAAATCTCCTCCGCGAAGCGATCGCCAAGAGAGACTCTGGCAGCACCGCGAATTTCCGTTACTTCGACACGATCTGCGGCGCCACCCAGGAACGTCAAGACGCCCTTTTTCAGCTTCTCAAAGAATCTCTCGACCTTTTGATCGTTGTCGGGGGCTACAACAGCTCCAACACGACCCACCTCGTCGAAATCGGCGAACAAAAACTCCCCACATGGTTTATCCGGAATGCCGATTGCCTCGTTTCCGACGTGGAGATCAAACACTTCGACATTCACGCCAAGAAGGAGCGCACTTCGACCGAATGGCTGCCAAGGCGTGAACGGCTCACTTTTGGGATTACTGCTGGAGCAAGTTGCCCAAACAACCTCATCGAAGAAACCATCCGACGACTCCTTGAATTGCGAGGAGAGGAAAAGCCCGGGCGGGCTTGATACTCAGGTTGCCGAATCAATCGGCAACCCGCCTACGGACTTCCTGCCAACGTTGCAGAAACAGTCAGCACGGGAAAAAAGAAGCGCGGCTCCCCTTTCGAAGAGCCGCGCCCGTTTTTAGCTCAAGAGCCGCGCGTTACTTGTTGCAGTTTGCGCACTCACTGCATTTGCCTTTGCAGCATTTGGCGCAATCCTTGTCCTTGCAGCAATCGGGGCAGCTGGACCCCGCGGCATTGACGGATGCGACCGCTGCGAAAAACGCAAGAGCGATGGCTGTAATAATAGATTTCATAATTTTCCTTATGTTTACGGAATATTGAGTGAAAGTTTGTCCGGAAAAAATCCGGATCCGACGCAATGCTCAGGCAAGAAATCGTGGCGGCGGCACTGGTGGCTTGAATTCAAGCCGGCATGCCGATTCGTTGCTGAGAACCCATCGGGCTTGGCTGAACGAAATTTGCGGCACGGCCGCCGCCTCGATCACGGCAAGCAAAACTGGGCCATTGGAAGTCACGAGACATACCGGGCATTCACAAGAGGCTGGCACGTGCGAACAGGAGGATGCAGCCCCAGCTTCGCAACAACACTCGGAGAGTTGATCCGATAAAGCAGGCAATGGCTGTGACCAAGCCATGGACACAGTCACAACGAAGATGACCAATATTTTCCAGCTAAAAGGCAGCGAAGCCATGAGTCCAATCTAAGCACCCATGCTTGGAATGCAAGTTCCGGCCATGTTTGTTTGAAAAATCAGGTGGACGCAGCGGCTTGGCTCGGCCAACTTCCGTGCCTTTTGAAAACAGGATGCTGACCCTTTCTAAAGTTACTAAATCCTTCGGCGGGCGGATTCTTTTTGAAGACGCATCGCTGCAGATCAATACCGGCGACCGTATCGGGCTTATTGGCCCCAATGGCGCTGGCAAATCGACTCTTTTTTCGCTGCTTCTGTCGCACGACGAACCTGACGAGGGACGAGTGAGCATCCAACGAGGGGTGCGGGTTGGCTTTCTCCCACAGGAGACTGCGGCGGTGAGCGACCATACGGTCATGGAATTGGCGGCCGGACCCGATGCTGATGGCCGGGACGAAGCAATGGCGAAGCGCATCCTTGCCGGCTTGGCATTCCGCGAGGCTGATTTTGAGCGGCCACTCCGGGAGCTGAGCGGAGGCTGGATAATGCGAGCCCATCTGGCGCGATTGCTGGTGGAAGAGCCCGATCTGCTGCTGCTCGACGAACCGACCAACCACCTTGATCTGGAGACGCTGGGATGGTTTCAAAACCACCTTAGCAGTTACCAAGGGGCGATCCTCACGATCTCGCACGACCGCGAGTTTTTGAACCTCATCTGCCGTGGGATTGTGGAAATACGCCACCGCAAACTCATCCGCTACCATGGCAACTACGATGCCTGCCTTGAGCAAAAAAAGGCACGAGAAGAACAACACCTCGCCGCCTATCGGAACCAGCAGAAGGAGATCGCGCACCTCGAGGATTTCATCAACCGCTTCCGTGCAAAGGCCAGCAAGGCCGCACAAGCCCAGGATCGCATCAAGCAACTCGCCCGAATGGAGCGAATCGAGGCCCCGGAGTCCGATGAACCAACCGTGCATTTCAAGTTCCCCCAGCCTCCGCGTGGAGGTCAGAAGGTCATAGCACTGGAAGGCGTGCGCCAGGCTTATGGCGAAAAGGTCATCTACGAAAACCTGAACCTCGAGGTGGAAAAAGGGCAGCGCACGGTTCTTGTCGGGCCGAATGGCGCGGGCAAGTCAACCCTCTTGAAAATCCTTGCTGGTTCGCTCCCGCTGGAAGCAGGCACGCGGACTCCCGGACACAATTGCAGCATCGGCTATTTCGCCCAGCATCGAACGGAAGGCCTCGATACCAAGCGCACCGTTCTTGCGGAGGTGCAATCAATATCCCGTCCAGTTCCAGAGCAAGCTGCGCGAACCGTGCTAGGCGCGTTCCTCTTCCGAGGCGATGATGTCTTCAAGCCCATTGGCGTGCTGAGCGGCGGAGAAAAAAGCCGGGTGGCCTTGGTGAAGCTGCTCCTCGATCCGCCAAATTTCCTACTGCTCGACGAGCCCACCACCCACCTTGACATGCCCAGCATCGACGCGCTCATTCGCGCCCTCCAACCCTATGAGGGAACAATTATGTTCGTGAGCCACGATGTGCATTTCATCCGGGCCATTGCGACATCGGTGATCCATGTCCAAGCAGGGCAACTCACCCGATACGCAGGCGACTACGACTATTTCCGTGAGAAATCCCGCGCAGGCGGCAATGTGCGTGCGGGCACGATCGCCTCCTTGGGAAATTTCCAGCCCGAGACCGCAGTCTCTTCGGCACGCTTGGAGCCAAAGATGGGCCTCAAGGAAATCAAGGCGCAACGTCGCGCGGAGGCGGAAGCCCGCAAAGCCGATGCCGCAAAACGCCGTGCTCGCGAGCAGCGAGTGGCCGAACTGGAAGCCGAGATCCACGCACTTGAAGCCCGTCAGCGCCAACTCACCGAAAAGCTCGAGGAGTCCGCGACCTATGACAACCAGTCGCTCGCCATGGAAATCAACCGTGAACTCTCAGGTGTCGCGGATGCCCTGGAAAAAGCTAACGAGGAATGGGCGGAAGCAGCAGAAAAGTCCGAAGCCATGGTCTAACGGATATTTGTTCCACATGCCACAAACACGACTTCACAGCGCTCAGACGTTTCTAGCCGCCTTGCTTCTATGCCTATGCTGCCTCCAAGCGGAACAACCGCTGGAGCGGATAGCCATGGGCTCGTGTAACAAACAGTCGGCACCACAGCCTCTTTGGGAGCCAATCTTGAACTTCAAGCCGCAACTTTGGATTTGGCTTGGTGACAATATCTATGGCGACACCAACAATATGGAAATCCTCGCCGAAAAATGGGCGACACAAAAAGCCAACCCCGGCTATCAGCGCCTGCTGGCGACCTGTCCTGTTGTCGGCTTGTGGGATGATCACGACTTCGGTCGCAACGACGCAGGCTTTGAATACAAATGGAAAAAACAATCGCAGCAGTTGTTTTTGGATTTCTTGGATGAACCCAAAGACAGCTCCCGACGCAAGCAGGAGGGCATCTATGAAGCCCGCACGTTTGGCCCTGAGGGACAACAGGTGTGCGTGATCCTGCTGGATGTCCGCTATTACCGCCCACCGCCACGAAGCGGCGGCGACATCATCGGTGAGGCGCAGTGGCGCTGGATTCAAAAGACGCTGCGCGAGAGCAAGGCCCAGATCCATTTCATCGCCTCCGGATCGCAAATCCTCCCCACCGAACACCGTTGGGAAAAGTGGGCGGACTTCCCGGACTCCAGGAGACGCCTTTTCAAGTTGCTCGCTGACTTGAAGACTCCTGGCGTCGTCTTGCTCAGCGGCGATCGGCATTTTGCTGAAATCTCGATGATCAACAATCCAGTGGATGGCACCCCACTCGTCGAAATGACCACCAGTGGAATGACGCATGTGTGGAATGCTTATCCGGGTGAAAAAAACAGCCTCCGGGTAGGCGAAGAGTTTGTGGCCTTGAATTTCGGAACGGCTGAGATCGACTGGCAGGCTCGCAAGATAGTGCTTTCGATTCGGGATGACGCCGGGAATCCCGTGCGTTCCATCACGACAGAGTTTTGACCCCACACACTTCTCCCCCCGCATCGATTCGGTCTTATGGTTACCACCACGGCCTGTAGCAATTCCAACAGAAGGAGCTTTTCGGCCAGCTCCGGATGGTGCATGTGAAAAGCCCTCCGCCTGTTTCACCGTGAAAAAGACCCGCCCCCAGATCCTTGGAAGCACTTTCACGCCATGGATCGTGTTTTTCGTTGCCTGCACGTTTTGGGCGGTGCTGTCGCAAATCTCGATGATTCGTCTACCGAATTTTGAGAAGTTCCTCGGCCCTGATGGCATCGCGGCATTTCTCGAAGACAAAACCATCGATGCCCGCATCCGCCTCCGTGGCCCGATGGATGCGCCGGTGAAGGTTGCCTACGTGGATGTGGATACGTTTGCGATCAGCCAGCTCGGGAATTTCCCATGGAATCGTGAATTCTTCGCACTCGCGCTGAATGCGCTCTACAAAAACAGCAGCATCAAGGCGGCCGGCATCGACTTTGTTTTTTCCAACGCGGGGATTCCCGCCCTCGGCAGGAAGGAGGCCGAGGAGGGCAGCATGGCACTCGGCAAGTGCGTGCATCGCAACAAAACCGTCGTTCTCGCGGCAACCTACGGCACACGGAACCGTCCGCTGGGCGATGTCAGCTCGTTTCCTTTCGTCTTTGAAAAGAATCACGAGACGGCCCCAATCGGCCCGCCGGAGCTACCATCCTACCCGGTCGTCGGCCCGACTTGGGGGCGGGTGGGGCTTATCGACACGGTCGGCGATGATGTGCGCTATGTGCCGTTTTTTGCAAAATCCGACGCGCATTCCTACTATCCCCTCTCGCTCCAGCTTGCCTTGATCCACTGGGGACTGGACGAATCGGCGATCACTATCGGGAAAAACCACATCGTGGTGCGGGATCGCGATGGCTCGTTGATTGCGCGCATTCCATTGGTGATGGGGCAACTCGTGGAACCAAATTGGTTCAGCGCCTGGGAGGGTGAGAATACCCACCACGCGAGTCTTGCGGAGGTAATCGCCTACGGGCAGGCCGCCGAAAGGGGGACCGATGAGGAAAAAAAATTGGCGCGGGAATTTTTTGAGAACTTCCGCGACAGCATTGTGCTCATCGGCCCTGTGGATCCGCTGCTCAAGGATCTCAGCGTGATGCCGCTCAGCGGCCCGCATCCGGTCCCGCGCGTTTCCCTGCATGGCAACATGCTCAAGACGCTCGTCTCGGGGCGATTCATCCAGAGGCCAACGGCATGGGCGAATGTTGCCATTATCTTTGTGTTGGGATTTACCGCCGCTTCTTTCTGTCTGGTTCGCACAAAGTTTTACGAAACAGCAAAAATCGTCGGCGCGATTGCCACAGTGGCTTACGTGGCTGCGGCGTTTGTTCTTTTTTCAAACCACAGCATCATCATTCCAATAGTTGCTCCGCTTGGCGCCGCCATCACATGCACGTTTACCGGAACTCTCCTGCTGCTCTCTCGGGAGCAGGGACAGAAGCGACGCATCAAAGGCATGTTCGGCACCTACTTGTCACCCGCCCTTGTGGAAAAAATGATCGAGAGTGGAGAGGAACCGCAACTTGGTGGGATCGACGCGGAGGTCACCGCATTTTTCTCCGACGTGCAGGGGTTTTCCAGTTTCTCCGAGCAACTCTCGCCTCAACAACTTGTCAGCCTGATGAATGAATACCTGTCGGCAATGACAGATATCCTCATGGAGGCGGAGTGCTACGTGGATAAATACATCGGCGATGCGATCGTAGGAATTTTCAATGCTCCCGTGCCGCTGGAGCGGCATGCGCTCAAGGCCTGCATTGCAAGTCAACTCCTGCAAAAGCGCCTCGCCGAGCTGAGGCAAAAATGGACAAGCGAGGGAGACATGTGGCCGCCTTTTGTTGGTCGCATGCAGATGCGTATCGGGCTGAACACGGGGTCGGTCACGGTCGGCAACATGGGCTCGAGCCGACGCTTCAACTACACCATGATGGGCGATACGGTAAATCTGGCCGCACGCTGTGAGAGCGGGGCAAAAACTTACGGCGTTTACACGATGGTGACTGGCGAGACGAAAAGGGCTGCCGAGGCCGCAGGCAACAACTGTGTTTTTCGTTTCCTCGACAAGGTCATCGTCAAAGGTCGAAGCGAGCCCGCCGAAATGTTTGAGGTTGTTTGCCTGCGCACCGATCTCGACGACGCAACTCGACGCTGCATTGAGATCTACACCGAGGGCATCGCCCACTACCGGGAACAACGCTGGGACGACGCAATCGCATGCTTCGAGATCGCTGCCGCTCTCGAGTCAAACCGCCCTGAGCGCAACTCCGATGCTCCCACCAACCCGTCGCTCCTCATGCTCGAACGATCCCGACACCTTCGGCAAAACCCACCTGGTCCGGATTGGGATGGAATCTACAAAATGCAAAACAAGTGAAAATGACACGCCTATCGATCGGCCTTTGCGGCTTCCTTCTTTTTCTTTCACGCCTTGATGCGGCGCCTGTGCCACCCGGTTGGGAGGCTTTGGAGAAGTGCACCCTGATTGCCGACAAGTATTCGGACGGCGACAGTTTTTATGTAATGCACAAGGGTAGGGAACTCCTATTCCGTCTTTACTTTGTCGATTGCCCGGAGACCGACAACCGCTTCCCAAAACGACTTGATGACCAAGCCGAGGACTTTGGTTTAAAGTCGCATGAGAGCGTTATCGCCGCCGGGAAAAAAGCGGAGAAATTCGCGCAGAAGATGCTTTCAAGCCCATTCACGGTCCTGACGAAATGGGAGGACGCCCGAGGTGCGTCCAGCCAACAACGCTTCTACGCCGTATTGATGGTCGGCGGAAAAAACTTCGCATCCGAGATGGTGCGTAACGGCTGGGCACGCGCATACGGGATGCCTGCCGATTTCCCAGACAAGAACCGCTCCAAATCTTTTCGAGAGGAATTGCGCCGTCTTCAAGCGCAAGCCATCCGGCAAAAACTCGGCGCCTTCACCGCCACATCGAAAGTCCTTGCACCAGGACAGAGCGAGGTCCCGGAGAGACCGTTTATCGATCACGAGTCGGACCTCGGCGACAAAATCCTCAAACAGGGCATCATTGAGATCAACTCGATCGAATTCGATTTCAACTGACTCGGATTGCGGAAAAGGCCGATCTACGCCTAGTCTAGGTGACTTCATGGACATTCGATTCACCAAAATGAACGGTGCAGGCAACGATTTCGTCGTCATCGACAACCGTGCCCTCTCTCTACAACTTGACCGCGAGGCGATCGCTCGCCTTTGCGACCGGCACCGCGGCATCGGCGCCGACGGCCTGCTTGCGGTGGAACCTGCCGCGACATCAGCAGACTTTCGCATGCGCTACTACAATGCCGATGGAGGCGAAGCGGAAATGTGCGGCAATGGGGCCCGATGCTTCGCACACTTTTCCGCGCGACTGATAGACCCACGACCCCAGTCTGTGAGTTTTGAAACAATGGCGGGAACCATCACCGCCAGATTCGATGGCGATCTCGTGACCCTCGACATGGGCCTCCCGCACGACCACCGACCAATTCAACACCTTGATCTCTGTGGAGAAAAACACGCCATCCATTTCATCAATACCGGCGTTCCTCACGCTGTCGTTTTCGTCGATGATGTGGAAACGATAAACGTCCAGGGCCTTGGAGCAGCCATCCGGTGGCACGAAACCTTCGCTCCGAAGGGAACGAATGCGAATTTTGCACAGGCCATCGCGCCCGGACGCCTCATCCTTCGCACCTACGAACGAGGCGTTGAAGGCGAGACTCTCGCCTGCGGCACCGGGGTCTGTGCAGCCGCGCTCTTGCATTCCGCCCATACCGGGGCTCCATCGCCAGTGCATGTCACCGTTAGCGGAGGCGACACGATGCGTGTGGAATTTGAACAAGCGGAGGATGGCACATTCACCACCGCGCGCCTCACCGGACCTGCGGATTTTGTTTTCGAGGGCACCATTTCCCTGTAACCATCCACACCATGTCATTCGCAGGAGCACACACCGCGCTTGTCACTCCATTCCGTGACGGCCATTTCGACACGACCGCCTTTCGCAACCTCATTGAGGAGCAAATTGCCGGCGGCATCTCTGGCATCATCCCCGTCGGCACCACTGGTGAATCCCCCACCCTCGACCATGAGGAGCACCTAAAGGTCATCGAAGTCGCCGTCCAGACGGCAAACAAGCGCTGCAAAGTCATCGCCGGGACCGGATCGAACTCCACCTCCGAAGCGGTCTCGCTTACCCAAGCCGCCGAGAAAGCCGGTGCCGACGCCGCGCTCCTGGTCGCTCCCTATTACAACAAACCCAGCGCCGAGGGCCTCTATCGCCATTTCGCAGCCATCGCCGAAGCTGTTAAAATTCCACTCGTCCTTTACAGCATTCCCGGCCGTTGCGGCATCGAGATCGGGGTGGACACGACCGCACGCCTCGCACGTGATTTCAAAAACATCGTCGCCATTAAGGAGGCGGGCGGCTCGGTGGAACGCGTGAACCAACTCCGCGCCTCACTGCCGCCGGAATTTGAAATCCTGTCGGGCGACGACTCGCTCACGCTCCCGTTCATGTCGGTGGGTGCTATCGGCGTCATCAGCGTTGCATCAAACATCATCCCCGCCCAGGTATCCTCCATGGTCCGGCATTACCTCGCAGGCGAGGTGAACGAAGCTCTTACGATTCATCAAAAATACTACCCGCTCTTCAAAGACCTCTTTATCGAGCCCAATCCCGTGCCTGCGAAGTTCGCCCTTGCCCGTCTGGGCAAGATGAGCGCCGACGTGCGCCTTCCCCTCTGCGAGATGACTCCAGCCAACGTGCAGCGCCTTACCGAAACCCTCACCAAACTCGGCCTGTGAATCCCACCCGCACCATTATCAACGGAGCCAAAGGCCGCATGGGTCAGGCACTCATTGCCTGCGCCAAAGCCGATCCCTCATTCGAATTCACAGCCGGACTCGATGTAGGCGACGACCTTGCCTCGGCCCTGCCCAAGTGCGATGCGATGATTGATTTCACCCACGCCTCCTCAACGGTCTCCATTGCGGAAGCCTGTGCCAATGCCGGGAAAATCCTGGTGATTGGCACCACCGGCCACGAGGACCACGACCGGCGGCGCATCACCGAACTCTCACAAAGAATCCCGATTGTCTTCGCGCCGAACTTCAGCGTGGGGGTGAACACGCTCTTCTGGCTCACCCGCAAAGCCGCCGAAATCCTCGGCCCCGACTTCGATTTGGAGGTGGTGGAAATGCACCACCGCCTCAAGAAGGATTCACCGAGTGGAACCGCCCGCCGATTGGCTGAGATTCTCGCCGATGTCCGCCAACTCGACTATGACAAGGATGTGATGCATGGCCGCGAGGGCATGGTTGGCGAACGCACCGCGCGGGAAATCGGCATGCACGCCATTCGTGGCGGCGATGTCGTGGGCGACCACACGGTCATCTTCGCAAATGTGGGCGAGCGCGTGGAACTCACCCACAAGGCATCCAGTCGCGACACCTTCGCAAAGGGTGCCCTCCGCGCAGCCCGCTGGGCGCAGAGTCAAAACCCCGGGCTCTACGACATGCAGGATGTCCTTGGCCTAAAATGAAAGTCGGCATCGCGCTGGGATCGAACCTGAACAACCGGCTCCAGCTCCTCTGCGATGCACGCAACCATCTGCGCCTTCTCCATGAGGACCTCGGCCCATTTCTCTGCTCACGCATTTACGAGACCGAGCCCATCGACTGCCCTCCCGGCTCGCCTTTCTTCCTCAATGCGGCCATCGAACTCGCCTGCACGATTCCCCCGCTCGACCTCCTGACAAGACTTCAGCGCATCGAGCAAAATCTCGGCAGACCGCGGGAGCACGGCTTTCACGCTCCGCGCACCATCGACCTCGATATTCTTTACTACGACAATCTCCACTTTAATCTGCCACAGCTCACCCTGCCCCATCCCCGCATTGCCGAGCGTCCTTTTGTCCTGGCTCCTCTTGTCGATCTGTGCCCCGACCGCGTCCTGCCCGGATGGAGCATGACGATCGGCCAGCGTTTTCAAGAAATCCCATCGCAAACCATTCCGAAATCGGTTGCCGTTTTTTAAAAGCCTTCGTGCCTTCCCCGTGCTCCATTGATAAATTCCCGTCCCACCCGTGAAGCCATCTCCCACATCCCTTCGCCACGCCAAGGCAGCCGCGCATTCACTGGCGTGCCTGACCGCCTACGACTATCCGACCGCCCGCTTGCTTGACGACTGCGGGCTGGATCTCCTGCTTGTGGGTGATTCGCTGGGAATGGTCGTGCTCGGGCACCCGGACACGACGCATGTCACCATGGCGGATATGCTCCACCACACAAGGGCCGTAGCCCGGGGAGCTTCCAAAACGCTTGTCGCCGCCGACCTGCCCACCGGCAGTTGCGTTACGCCAGAGATGGCCGTCCAAAACTCCCGTCTCCTGCAAGAGGCAGGCGCGGATCTTGTGAAAATCGAGGGCGGCCGGGATGCACTTCCCATGCTGGAGGCCATCATCGCCGCCAATATTCCAGTCATTGGACATCTGGGAATGTTGCCGCAGCGTGTCGTGGAAGAGGGCGGCTACCACATCAAAGGGAAATCGCAGGTCGAGGCTCAGATACTCCTCGAGGATGCGCGTGCCATCGACCAGGCGGGAGCCGTCGCCATCGTCCTCGAACTCGTCCATGCCCCTCTGGCGGCAGAAATCTCCAAATCCATCGCCTGTCCGACCATTGGCATTGGCAGCGGGCATGAATGCGACGGCGGCATCCTCGTCTTGCACGACCTCATCGGGCTATTTCCGTGGTTCCGTCCAAAATTCGCCAAAGCACGCGCAAATACCGCTACCGACATCCAGCGCGCCGCAAAGGATTTCGTGGCCGAGGTCAGGTCGAGTAGTTAGGCGAACTCGAAATCCGCCACCACGGCGTGATGGTCGGAAACGTCGGTTTGCACAACGGCCTTGGATACCACCCTCAGGTCGGCATTGTAAAAAATATGGTCCACCACATAAGGGCGTCGATGCCAGGTGCTCTCCTCGTTTTGAACCGTGCGGAAGCCCGCTTGCCCAAACTGGGCAACCAATCCCTCCTGGGGCGCGGAATTCATATCTCCAGCGAGAATGCAGGGCCCGGTCTCAGCACGCAACCGCTCCTCGACCATGTTGCGCTGCTCGGGATGTTCGTCGCTTGACCCTCCAATCATAAAAAACGCCTGTAAATGCAAGTTCATCAACCGCACGTGTCGTCCGCCCAGAATCGTTCGTGCCTGAATGAGCAGTCGCTCCGAAGCCCTCCTCCTCTTTCCATCGAATTCAAACTCCAGCGGAGCCGCAGGCAGATCAAGCCGCTCGAAATCCTCCAACCGGGTGCGGGAAAAAATGGCAAGTCCGAGGCCAAACGGTATCTCTGTCTCATTCTGCTTCGGATACGCAAAGACCGAGAAATAGCCCGGCAAAAGCTCTTGGAGCCGCACGTAATTGGGCGGGGGCTCGATCTGCATTCCGCCGTCATGGCCGCGCTCGACCTCTTGCAGCAAAAGGATGTCCGCATTTTGCGCCTTGAGAAAACGCCCGACTGCCTCGATGTCGATGCGAGGATCATCCGGGGCCTCGTGGTTCCAAGGCTGACCGTTTTGAATATTGTGTGTGAGGATTCGAAATCTCATGGGGGAGAATCTGGGAGCGGACCTTGCAATGCGGCGCATTCTCAATTCCAAGCCCACCAGTTCAACAAGATTTTTTGGAAACGTTGCCACCCCACAATTCGCGGGATTTTTTTGAGAGCCTTGTTGCTCCCCAAGAATGAATCTGCTTTTCTGTCCGGCTCATCATGAATGTAGCTCTGGACTATCAGCCAAATTGCGTCGCCGCCCTTGAAATCGACCTCCCTGCGGAACGCGTCAAAAAACAATGGGATTCCGTTGTTAAATCCTTTCAAAAACAAGCCCGCATTCCGGGTTACCGGCCGGGCAAGGCACCGATAACGATTATTGAGACCCGCTACGCCAAGGATATCGACTCCGAAGTGCGCGAATCCCTCGCCTACGAGGCCGTTAAGGATGCCGCCAAAGAGAAAAATATTCGCCTGCTTGCCATTCAGAAGATCGAGGAGACCACCATTGGCAGCGACAAATCGATGAAGATTCGCGCCCGGGTGGTTCACACGCCCGATTTCGAGCTTCCCGACTACAAATCCCTCTCCCTTGAGGTTCCGAAAAAAACAATCACCGAGGCGGATATCGACAGCTTCCTTGATTACCTCCGCGAACCACATTCCACCTTCGATCCAGTTACCGACCGGGAACTCGCCATGGACGACTACGCCGTAATGACCTACGAAGGCACGGTCGAGGGCAAACCTGTGCAGGAAATCGCGCCAAAGGCTCCCACACAGATTATTGGACGCCGCAATGCCTGGGTTCTTGCCAGCCCCGGAGTGCTCGTCCCCGGATTCGCAGAGGCCATTGTCGGGATGAAATTGGATGAGGAGCGCACCTTCACCCTCGATGTGCCCGACACCTTTCCGATCGAAGAGCTTAAAGGCAGCAAGATTACCTACAAAGCCACACTGCACGGCATCAACATCAAGAAAACCCCGGATTTCGATGATGCCCTCGCTGCAAAAATCGAACCCGGCTCGACTCTCGAATCGCTCAAACAAAAAATCCGTGAGCGCCAAGAGGAAGCCGTGAAACACCAGTTCGAGATCTCAAAGCGCAACGCAGCTATCGAGAAGCTCCTCAGCCAATTCACGTGCGAATTGCCGGAGAGCATCGTCGCGTCCGAGACCGCTCTCGCCTTGCGCGACATTGTAGCCGAGTCGCAGGCTCGCGGCATTCCTGACGATGAGTTGAAGACCCACACCGACAAGATCGTCGAGAATGCGAAGCAGAGTGCCACCAACCGGGTGCGCGCCGAATTTCTGCTCCTCCGAATTGCCGAGAAGGAAAACATCGAAGAGAAGGAATCCGAGATCTATGAGGCCCTCTACGAAATGGCTCAACGGCAGGAAGTGCCCATCAAGAAGCTTGTGAAAGACCTCTCGCGCAGCGGTGGACTCAACCGCGTCCGCGAGCAGATCCGTGCCAGCAAGGCCCTTGATTTGGTCGTTTCCAATGCTACCGTCACCGAGGTTGCAGATAAGCAACCAGCAGCCTCAGCTTAACCTTATTTTTTTATGCTAGTTCCAATCGTCGTCGAACAGACAGGTCGCGGAGAGCGCAGTTACGACATTTACTCCCGCCTCCTCAAGGACCGCATCATCTTCATCGGCACGCCGATCGATGACAACGTCGCCAATCTTGTGATCGCCCAGCTCCTCTTCCTTCAGATGGAAGATGCGAAAAAGGACATCAACATCTACATCAACTCCCCTGGCGGGTCGGTTACTGCCGGGCTTGCGATCTACGACACCATGCAGTTCGTCACTTGCGACGTGAACACCTACTGCATGGGCTTGGCCGCCAGCATGGGAGCCGTTCTCCTCTGCTCCGGCACCAAGGGTAAGCGCTACGCCCTTCCAAACTCCGACATCATGATCCATCAGGTCTCCGGCGGTGCGAAAGGCCAAGCCAGCGACGTCGAGCGCCAAGTGGAGTTCATGTTCAAGCTCAAGAAACGCCTCAACCGCATCCTTGCAGGCCACACCGGACAGCCCGTCGAAGTCATCGAGCGGGATGCCGACCGCGATTACTACATGACCGCAGATGAAGCCAAGGCATACGGCCTGGTGGATGAGGTCGTGAAATCACGCAAGGACATCAAAGACATCGTCGAGGCCACCAAGTCCGCCGAATAATCCCTCCAAACTGGCATGGCGCGCCCGAACAATCTCACAATGTGCTCCTTCTGCGGAAAGAGCCAAGCCGAAGTCCGCAAGCTTATTGCTGGACCGGGCGTCTATATTTGCGATAGCTGCATCACAATCTGCCGGGGCATCCTCGACAAGGAACTCAAGGAGGAGACCCGCAAGGCGGTCCCCTCTTTCAATGTTCCCAAGCCGGCCGAGATCAAGAAACTGCTCGACCAGCACGTGATCGGACAGGACACCGCGAAGAAGGTTCTCTCCGTCGCCGTTCACAACCACTACAAGCGCCTCACTCAAAATAAAACCGGCGTGGCTCGCCTTGAGTCTCTCGATGATGTCGAGATTGAGAAAAGCAACATCCTTCTCCTCGGCCCCACCGGCTCGGGCAAGACGCTGCTTGCCCGCACCCTTGCGCAAGTGCTCGATGTCCCGTTTGCCATTGCGGATGCCACCTCGATCACCGAGGCCGGCTATGTCGGCGAGGATGTCGAAAACATTATTCTCCGCCTCCTCCAAAATGCCGACTTCGACGTGAAGCGCTGCGAGATGGGCATTATCTACATCGACGAAATCGATAAGATCGGACGCAAGACAGACAACGTGAGCATCACTCGCGACGTCTCTGGCGAGGGCGTGCAGCAGGCGCTCTTGAAAATACTCGAAGCAGCCGTCTGCAACGTCCCACCGCAGGGGGGACGCAAACATCCGCAACAGGAATACATCCAGATCAACACAGAGAAGATTCTTTTCATCTGCGGGGGTGCCTTTGTGGGCCTCGAAAGAATCATCCAACGCCGACTAGGTGGTCGCACCCTCGGTTTCCATGCGCCACTCGGCTCTGCCAGCGGTGAAATTGCGCGCACGGAAATTCTTAGAAAAGTTGAGCCGGAGGATCTCATCAGCTTCGGCCTCATCCCCGAATTTATCGGTCGCCTCCCCGTCGTTGCCACCCTCGATGAACTCACCGAGGAGCAACTCGTCTCCGTTCTCACCGAGCCCAAGAATGCCATGGTGAAGCAATACACCAAGCTGCTTGGCATGGACGGAGTGAACCTCAATATCACCAAGGACGCTCTCCGCGCCCTTTCCGCCGAAGCCATTCGCAAAGGCACCGGGGCCCGCGCATTACGCTCCATGATCGAACGCATCATGCTCGACGTGATGTTTGACTGCCCAAGCCGCGACGATATCTCCGAAGTCACAATCAATAGAGCGGTCGTCGAAGGCAAAAAAACTCCCCTCCTCCGCCGGAAGCAGGAAAAAGACGCAGCCTGATCCTGTTTGCCCATCCGGGCGAAATCCCCTCAAGGCAACAAACAAAGCGGCCACCCGTGGCCATCACGAATCTACGCCTGTCATTCCAGCCTCAGCGTTGGCCCCATGCCGGGCCGCCACGGATTCACTCGAAATTCCGAGGCCTCAATCCTGCCTCGCCAATCCCCGCAGAGAGTGATCGTCGCATCAATATCCAAGCCCATATACCGCGAAGCAAAGGGGGCGATGTTTTTCTCACCCAGCTTGAAGAGGCGCACAGCGGGATGGAGGCGGCGACCATCGGTGGGATGCTCCGGGCGGGCATGTTGTTTTTTGAGATGCACGAATGCACCGGCGATTTGAATCAGGCCCTTGTAGAAATGCTGGTTCCCATCCGTGCATTCCAGCCAGAGATGTTCGAGGACATCGTGGGCCTCGTAGTAGTCGCCGGCATTGAAGCACTCGAAATAGCCTGCATAGCAAGGGTGGTAGCCGCTCTCGCGTGCGGAGCCGAGTGTTTCGACAAATGCGGAAACCCTGTGGTTCTTGCTCATGGCTGAGTCGTCTTTTCCATCTTTTGAAGTCCGAGGGCGGCCACTGTGCGCGAATCGAGCCTCCCTGTGGGGACGAGGCCATTGGAGCGTTGCCAATCCTTGAGCGCGCTGATGAGCACCGCTCCGGGCAGGCCGTTATGCGGCCCGGCGTAGTAATTTTCTATGGCGAGGGTTTTCTGGGTGAGCCTTACCGCTTCCACCTGCTTTTCGATACCTGAGCGGAAAAGCGGGCCATTTTTAAAAAAATCACCGACCGAGGTGTAGTCAGGCGCTGGAGCATCCGCATCGAAGCCGAGCTGGGCCAGGGTCTGGCGGTTAAGTTCCCCGGTCACTTTTAAATTTTCAGCCAATTGGAATCTGCGGATCGCGGCACTCGTCATACTCCCGCCCGCACCATCCACTATTCCTTTGTAATAGCCGAGCGCGGAGAGCTTCGCCTGCACGGAACGCATCAGCTCATCGGCTTGCACATCAAATATTCCGGCAAGGAACACTATCGAAAAACACAGCATCCGCACGCCCGCTCCTACGGCATTGATGAAGGAAAATGCATGCGCCTGCATGGCCAAATGTTGAGTGCGTCACCCCCTCAAATCAAGCACGTGAAAGCAAAGCCTCGCATAAAAAACGATCCCTGTTGCCCTCGGGCTGCATAGTGATTATTCATTGAACGAATTTCTTAAAAATCCCATGCGTAAAAAAATAATTGCTGCCAACTGGAAAATGAACATGACCGTCGCCGAGACGGTAAGCTACCTGGAGAGCTTCCGGGTGCACGTAGAGAGCGTGAACGGCATTGAAATCGTGATCGCCCCGCCCTTCACCGCCATCCCCAAACTCTCCGAGCTTCTCGGAGGCTCCCAAAAAATCAGCCTCGGTGCGCAGAACATGTATTTCGAAATGTCAGGCGCCTTCACCGGTGAGATCAGCCCCGCCATGCTGCGTGAGCTTTTTGTCCGGTTTGTCATCCTCGGCCATAGCGAACGCCGACAGATTTTCGGGGAGACAGATGCTATCGTTAACAAAAAAGTGGCAACCGCCCTCGCCTCCGGACTCAAGCCTATCGTCTGTGTCGGCGAAACACTTGAGGAACGCGACGCCGAACGCGAAAAAGAAGTCCTCAGCACCCAACTTCGCGGCAGCCTTGCTGGCGTGTCACCGGAGCAAATGCTGAACGTGGTGATCGCTTATGAACCCGTCTGGGCCATTGGCACAGGCCGCAATGCGACCCCCGAGCAGGCGCAAGACGCCCATGCCCACGTGCGCGCGGTGCTTGCGGAAATCACCGATGCCGCCACTGCTCAGAAAGTTCGCATCCAATACGGCGGCAGCGTGAAGCCAAATAATGCAGCCACCCTCCTCGGTCAGCCCGATATCGACGGAGCACTCGTTGGCGGCGCCAGCCTGGAAGCCCTCGCTTTCTCAGAAATCGTTAAAGCCGCCGTCGGCAAGTAAAGAAATTCCAAATCCAAATCCGCAACCCGGGCGGTCCCCCATGGGTGACCGCCCGGTGAACATGCTCTCACCACACACGGACCTAATTTCCCTCCCCCCAACCGAGCAACTTTTTAAGGCCATGAAGATGACCCGCTCCCTGTTCCTCGCCGCGTTTTTAACCCTGCTCGCCTCACCCATCGCGATGGCTGGCACATCAACATCGCCAGCAGCAGCCACGGTCGATGGCATCTTGCAGGAAACCTCTTCACCATGGCATTTCCGTATCGCGCCATATGCTTGGCTCACCTCGACCACCGGCACCATCGGCGCGGGACCGCTCAGTGCTGATGCCGGCCTGAGTTCCTCGGATATTCTTTCGAGCCTGGAAGTGGCAGCAATGCTCATCGCCGAAGTCGGCTATGACAAATGGAGCTTTGAAAACGATCTGATCTATGCCCGTTTCAAATCATCCAAAGAGACGCCGGGCCCCATCTTCGGCGAGCTGAACTCGACCTTGAACCAACTTCTGTGGACGAGCTTGCTTGGCTACCGCGTGATCGATACGCCACGTTTTACGGCAGACCTGCAGGCAGGTTTTCGTCTTATCTCGCTTGGTCTCGACCTCGAACTCACTCCGGGACTTCTTGGCGGCCGGTCGCGCTACTTCGACCGCACGTGGATCGACCCTATCATTGGACTCCGCACACGCACATACCTGACCGACTGGCTCTTTATCCCCCTGCGCGGTGATATCGGGGGATTCGGCGCCAACTCGAACCTCACCTGGCAGGCCTTTGGCGGGCTCGGTTTTCAGGTTTCTCGTTGGGCAGCCCTCGTCGTCGGTTACCGCACCATTGGCTACAACTACGATCAGGCCAATTTCACATACAATGTGAATACCCACGGCCCGCTGCTCGGCTTGGAATTGAAGTTTTAGGCCGGGGTGGATGGAAGCCACCACAGCTCGCTTCCAAAAATGATTTTTAATTCAATGCAATTGAAAATCCACCACCCGAGGCTTTACGCACCGATCGGGTGCCAGATGGTTTTGGATTCGAGGAAGTGGCGGATGTGGTAGAGGCCTTGGGCTGAATCCGCGAACCAGTCGGTCGGTTTTTCCGAGGGGAGAAAAATGGTGCGTTTCACATTCTCGGCGGCTCCGCGCTGGAGTTCGGTGCGTTCGTCTTTGTTCGCAACGGCATGAATGGCTCGAAGGTGGGCGTGGGTGGCCATGGTCGGAAGGATGTCGGTGCGGGTGCCGGTGAGGAGATTCACGACACCGCCGGGAATGTCGCTGGTGGCCAGAATTTCGCCGAGCAGGATGGAGGGATACGGTTGAGTGTAGGAAGCAAGCGCCACAACACTGTTTCCGCTGACGATGGCGGGAAGGATCATCGAGAGGAGGGCAAGAAGCGGGCTGTCCTCGGGCGCGAGGATGGCAATGATGCCCATGGGCTCCGTGACGGTGAAGTTGAAGTGCGGTGTGGAGACCGGATTCACACTGCCAAGGAGGGCCTCATATTTGTCGGTCCAACCGGCGTAGTGGGTGATGCGGTCGATGCTCGCGCGAACTTCGCGGACGGCAGCGGTGCGGTCGGGTGAAGTGATCGCAAGCGCGGATGTCATTTCCTCACTTCGCGCCTCAAGCATTTCTGCGAGGCGGTAGATGATTTGCCCTCGATTGTAAGTACTACGCTTGGCCCATCCCGAGCCGGCCTTTGCAGCGGCTTCGGCGGCATTGCGGAAATCCTTGCGGGAGCAAAGAGGGATGTTGCAGAAAAATTGGCCTTCGAAATCGAGGAGTGAGTAGACGCGACCGCTCTCGGAACGGGTGAAAGCACCGTCGACGAAGCATTTCGGGGTTTTAGTGATGGGCAGTCTGCTCATGGGAATGGAAAGAGGGGTTTAACCACGGAGAACACGGAGAACACGGAGGGGAAGAAGAGAATGAGATTCCTGCTTCAAAATTTCTCCGTGGTGAAAATTCATGGGGTCGGTTTCAGACAATTTTGACGTAGTCGAGGAGGCCTTGTTTGCCGCCTTCGCGGCCGAAGCCGGATTCCTTATAGCCGCCAAAGGGAGAAGCGGGGTCAAATTTGTTGTAGGTGTTTGCCCAGACGACACCGGCTTTGAGTTCGCTGGCCATCTTCAGGATGCGGGAGCCTTTGTCGGTCCAGACACCGGCGCTGAGGCCGTAGGGGGTGTTGTTTGCTTTCTCAATCGCCTCCTCCGGGGTGCGAAAAGTGAGGATGGAGAGGACAGGGCCGAAGATTTCTTCGCGGGCGATGCGCTGGCTCAACGACACATTCGAGAAGAGTGTCGGGGCGAAATAGAAGCCGCGTTTCGGCAGGCGGCAAGCGGGTTGGTGCATTTCCGCGCCTTCCTCGACACCGCTTTTCACGAGTTCTTGGATTTTTTCGAGCTGTTTACGGGAGTTGATCGCTCCGATATCGGTGTTCTTGTCCAGCGGGTCGCCGACTCGCAGGTGACGAATGCGCATTTTCAATTTGCGCAGGATCTCATCGGCGATGCTTTCCTGCACCAGCAGGCGTGATCCAGCGCAGCAGACATGGCCTTGATTGAAGAAAATGCCATTGACGATGCCCTCGACGGCCTGATCGATCGGGGCATCCTCGAAGACGATATTCGCAGCTTTGCCGCCCAGCTCGAGGGTGATTTTTTTATCCGTTCCCGCGAGGCCTCGCTGGATGGATTTCCCGATGGCGGTCGACCCGGTGAAAGCGATCTTGGCTGCGGCTGGATGCTGGACAATCTTTGCGCCAGTATTGCCCGCGCCGGTGATGATGTTTACCACGCCGGGAGGGAGCCCTGCATCTTGGAGGATCGAGCAGAATTTCATCGCTGTGACGGAGGTGGTCTCCGCAGGCTTCAGCACCACGGTGTTTCCACAGGCCAAGGCGGGGGCGATTTTCCATGCCAGCATGAGCAGGGGAAAATTCCACGGGATGATTTGAGCCACGACACCGAGTGGAGCCAGGGTGCGTCCGGGCGCGATGTAAGCGAGTTTGTCGGCCCATCCAGCGTGGTAGAAGAAATGGGCGGCAGCGACTGGGACATCGAAATCACGGGACTCGCGGATCGGTTTCCCTCCATCGATGGTTTCCGCCACTGCGAATTCACGAGCGCGATCCTGGAGGAGTCTTGCGATGCGGAAGAGGTATTTGCCACGCTCTGCGCCAGGGGTTTTGCTCCACTTTGAGAATGCCGCTGTAGCGGCAGCGAAGGCCGCATCCACATCGGCCTCATTGGCAAGGGCTATCTCGGAGACTTTTTGCTCATTGCCGGGACTGATCGAGTCGAACCACTTTCTGGACTTCGGCGCGGTGAATTTTCCGTTGATGAAAAGATCATAGCGGGGAGAAATATGGGCAGGAGCGGTTTCGGGAGCGGGATCGTATTCCCAGAGATTCCCGAAGAGGAGTTCGCGGGCCGGGTTGTTGGGTCTTTTGGCGGGCATGTGCGATAGATTTCAGTAACTGCCGGAAGCTTCGCTGAAAGTGTAGGGAGCTTGGTAAGCGCCGGTTTTTTCTTTCACAAGCTGGCGGAGGAGATCGTTGAGGAGAGCGGAAGCGCCAAAGCGGTAGCGGTTGTTGTTGAGCCAGGCGTCGCCGAGGGTCTCTTTCACCGCAATGAGAAACGGGATCGCCTGCTTGGCGGTGCGAATGCCGCCAGCCGGCTTCATGGCAATAGGTGTGCCGGTTTCCAAATAGAAATCACGAATGGCTTCCAGCATCACTTGGTTATTGCCGAGAGTCGCATTGCTGGAGGTCTTGCCGGTGCTGGTCTTGATGAAATCTCCCGGACGCAGGACGCGCATGGCGAGAAACGAGGCGGCCCGAATGTTGTCATAAGTCTCAAGCTCGCTGGTCTCGAGAATGACCTTGAGGGTTGACTTACCGCAGGCTTCACGGACGGCAGCGATTTCGTCTTGCACGAGGTTCACCTCGCCGGCAAGGAAGGCCCCGCGGTTGATCACCATGTCGATCTCGTCGGCGCCATCAGCCACAGCGGAACTGACCTCCGAAAGGCGTGTGGCCAAGGGAGCTTGACCTGATGGAAATGCTGTAGCGACCGAAGCGATCCTTACGGTGGATCCCCGCAGCAAGGGCTTTGCGTATTTTACCAAGGACGGATACACGCATATCGCCGCAGCGGATGGGATCGCAGGATCGTCATAGGGCGTCATCGCCTTTCGACAAAGTGAGGCAACCTTCCCCTTTGTGTCCTTGCCCTCGAGTGTCGTGAGATCGACCATCGAAACGGCCAACTTCAGCGCGAAGACCTTCGATTGTTTCTTGATGCTCCTGGTGGAGTATTTTGCCACCCTCTCTTCGACGCCCACCTGGTCAACAGGGCCAACTTCTTGGACAAGTCGGGCAAGAGCGCGATGGTGAGTAGAAGCCATTGGGCTGCAATGAAGGCCACATGCCCTGACGTCTGCCAAGTGGAAAAAACGTTGTTTTTTCTTGAGGCAACCCGCTGCCTTAGTGCTTTGATCGCGGGAATGCTTTATATTGCTGTCGCCATTCTGGCTTATTTTCTTGGATCAATCCCCTGGGGATTCCTTGCCGGACGAATCAATGGCATCGACCTGCGCCAGGAAGGCAGCGGCAGCACTGGAGCCACCAACGCCGTGCGCGTGCTCGGAAAAAAGTGGGGCTACCCGGTCTTTGTTCTCGATGCCCTAAAAGGATGGCTTGCCGTG
The DNA here is from genome assembly GCA_044352905.1 of Terrimicrobiaceae bacterium. GTDB lineage: Bacteria > Verrucomicrobiota > Verrucomicrobiia > Chthoniobacterales > Terrimicrobiaceae > UBA967. The sequence goes on from JBILCY010000003.1 coordinate 92,415, forward strand.
ATGGCTGGCTATTTTCTGGCGTGGCCATTGTTTGGAGGTGGAGAAAGGGAATTTGTAACGGCTGGTGTCGTTGCCGCGATTTTTGCAATGCTCGGGCACACATATCCCGTATGGCTGCGCTTCCAAGGCGGCAAGGGGATAGCCACCTCGGCCGGGATCATGCTGGCGCTCTTTCCGATCGAGGTTTTTGGATTTGGGCTATTCGTTTGGGTGTTGCTCTTTTTTACCACGCGTTACGTATCACTGGCTTCGCTCGGTGCGGCTGTCGCGCTACCAACAGCGGCTGCGACGATGTGGTATCTCGGCGAATGCGACGCCATCCGCACCGGCATTGCAGTCATCATGTGCGTGCTTGCGATCTGGCGACACAAGTCGAATATCTCACGCCTGATTGCCGGAACAGAGAAGCGCTTCGAAAAAAAGCTACGGCCATTGGAATGAACCATGTTTGACAAAATAAGCATCATCGGAAGCGGAAGCTGGGGCAGTGCGCTTGCTGTCCTGCTCGCCGAGCACGGACTTCCCATTACCCTCTGGAGCCACAACCCCGCTGCGGCAGAGGAAATCAACTCGCTGCGCACCAACTCCAGTTACCTGCCGGGAATTTCGATTCCGGAAAACGTGCGCGCGACCTCCGAGCTGGCCGAGACCCTCGATTCATCCCTTATGGTTTTTGTGGTTCCCTCCAAGGCTGTGCGTGAGATCGCCACCAAACTCGGCAGTCTTTCACCAAGAGAAGGAACAGTGATCGTCTCATGCACCAAGGGCATCGAGCATGACAGCGGTATGTTGATGAGCCAGATCATCGAGGAGTGTATTCCCTCAAGTCGTCTGGCCGCCCTCTCGGGGCCGAACCTTGCCCTTGAAATCGCCCGCCGCATCCCGGCTGCCAGCGTAATCGGCAGCAGTCACGCCTCCCTGCTCGACCCATTACAGCGGATTTTTTCAGCGAAAGGCTTCCGCACCTACACGAGTGAGGACATCACCGGCATCCAACTCGGCGGCGCCTTGAAAAACGTGTATGCGATCGCCGCTGGTGTGTGTGACGGCTTCGGCATGGGAGACAACTCAAAGGCCGCACTCGTCACTCGATCGCTGGCCGAGATGACCCGCTTGGGCGTTGCACTTGGCGGTCAGAAGGAGACTTTTTTTGGTCTCAGTGGTGTGGGCGACCTGATGGTCACCTGCTTCAGCGCCCAAAGCCGGAACCGAAAGTTCGGTGAGCGTGTCGGCCGCGGTGAAAAACCCTCAGAAATCATCGCTTCGATGCAGATGGTTGCCGAGGGAGTGCCTACCTCGCTGAGCGCATGGCAGTGCGCCAACCGTTTCGGCATCGATGCTCCCATCACCACCGAGATTTGCTCTGTGCTGCACCAAAGCAAACCTCCCCGCGAATCCATGTCCGGGCTACTCGGCCGACCACCGAAGCCGGAAAACGAACGTTCCCGCCACTGATGAAAATCGGCTTCGTCCGTCGAGGACACTCGGCCACTGGCGGCGCGGAAGCCTACCTGCTGCGACTTGCCAAATCGCTTCACTCAATGGGCGAGGAGACGATTCTTATTACCACACGCGAGTGGCCGGCGGAGCGCTGGCCGTTTGGGGAAATACTCCGCCTGCCGGGAAAAACCCCGGAGGAGTTTGCTGCCGCTTTTAAATCCAGCGACACCGGTTGCGATGTTGTTTTCAGCATGGAACGGGTTCCAGGATGCGATGTCTATCGCGCCGGCGATGGCGTGCATGCCTCCTGGCTGGAGCGCCGCAAGGCCTTCGAGCCTTTCTGGAAAAAGCTCGCACGGTTGATGAATCGCAAACACAGCCAGATGTTGGCCCTCGAGAGCAAAGTCTTCGATTCGGCAAACACACGAGTGATCATCGCGAATTCCCATCTAGTCCGTGACGAAATACTAGCCCGATTCGACTTCCCCGCCGACCGCATTCATGTCGTCCCCAATGGAATCCAGCCAATCGACAATTTACCCGCACGCGCGGTCGCAAGGGAAAGCTTTGGCATCCCCTCTGATCAATTCACCGTTCTTTTCCTAGGCACCGGATGGGAGCGCAAGGGGCTGAGAACCGCTCTGCGCGCTGTTGAGATGGTCGATGGAGCCATGCTTCTCGTTGCCGGACGAGGCCCAGCCGACGCCTACCGATCCCGCAACGCCAAATTTGTTGGGCCGGTCAGTGAAATCGGATCCCTTTTCGCTGCGGCGGATTTAATGGTGCTGCCTACTTGGTATGACCCCTTCTCAAATGCCTGCCTGGAGGCATTGTCCGGAGGACTGCCTGTGATAACGACACCGGCAAATGGTTTTTCGGAAATCATCACGCCCGGAGTCCATGGCGCGATCGTCCCGGCGGGCGACAGTCTTGTGCTTGCCGAGGAGATCGAAAAATGGAAAACCCCCAGTCGCTGTGCGGACGCCCGCGAAGCCTGTATCCGCCGTGCCAACGAATTCACCATCGAAAGCAATGCCCGGAAAACGTTGGAAATACTAAGGCAAACTGCAAGCCGACAAACCGCCTGATACGGAATCAGATTCCCCTCAGGAAAAACCATCCGACCACACCACTGGCGAGCATGAGCAAAGCGGGGTTCACCCTTTTTGCAAAAAGGATCGCGGCCACGACAAGGCAGAGGCCGGTGGTGATGGAGTTGAAATGCAGGCTGTGCTCGGGATTGATACACGCCGTTTTGCCGACCGCATGCACCCCCGCGAGCATGAGCCCGATGGTAATCGGTGCCATCCCGCGTTGCACCGCATCGCGCCATGGGTTGTCCTTGAAATGATCCCATACGGAACTTGCGGCATATGTGAGAAAGCTTGAGGGCAGATAAAACGCAATGAGCGCAATCAAAAGACCTGCTGCGCCAGCCGCCTGCCAACCGATGAGGGCAACCATCGACATGTTTGGCCCGGGAGCGATCTGGCCGAGGCTGTAAATGGTCGCAAATTGCTGTCCGCTCACCCAGTGGTGGACTGTCACCGTTTCATGCTCCATTTGCGGCAAGACAGCACTGCCACCGCCCACCGCCAGCAGCGAAAGCAGACAGAAGACATTGAGTATCTTGATCCAGTCGCTCATGGGTTGGGATTCTGCTTTTTGGGGCGGCAGAGAATGACGGCCAGCGGCGCAACGAGAAACAAAACCACCGGCAACGACACGTGGTAGAATGCCACCAGCACAAATGTCGCGATCACAAACAACAAATCGCGCACGTTGAGAAATTGCTTGGCGCCAATCTTGATCGTCACCTGCAGAAGCAGTCCCACGGCGGCGGCAGCGACTCCAGCCAGCGCGGCGGCAACGTCCGGATTGTGGCGGAACCGCTCATATAAAACTCCAAGGACGAGTAGGAGCAGCACCCCAGGCAGGAGCAAGCCCGCTGCGGCAACGATCGCGCCGTATGGTCCAGCGAGTTTCCGCCCGGCGATGATAGCGACATTGACCGAGTTCAGCCCCGGCAATGTCTGCCCGATCTCTAGGGCTGCAAGAAACTCATCCTCCGACATCCACTTTTTTTCATCCACAAGCACATCCCGGAGGTAGGCAGCCAGTCCGCCTCCAAAACTGGTCAACCCAATCCATGCAAAGGCGGTGAAGATTTCCGGCAGGGATGGCTTTTTATTCGTTTCGAGTGGCATTGGGAGACTGGCCGAGTTGGTAGACGAGCGCGGTTTTGGTGGTGCCGAGCGAGACCCAGTCGTGGGCATCAAGCTGCAGCGCTTTATAAAAGTCCTCCGCCCGCTTGAGGCTGGATTTATGGATATCATCCTCACTGTCAAAGCGGCACTGGAAGGCAAATTCACCGCAGAAGGCACGCTCGTGCTTACGGGTGCGCCAGACGGCAATGGTGGTCTTGCCGTTGAATCCACCGCCAAAATGCAGCTCGCCGACATTCACCTGCACCTCTTCCACCGCCATGTCATTAACTAGAAGCAATCGCGACTCGTGGTTTGCCGCCGTTTTTTGCACGGCCGGAAAAGCAGTGACCAGATCCTTCACCGCCATTTCCAAGGCTTCCCGGGGCTTTGCGAGCACGCAGTTGTGGGAAAAAATAGATCGGGCTCCACCCAGGGTCTCTCGCAAAGGAAGAAGCTCCTCCTTGAACTTGATACGTGCAATCCCGCCCGAGGTTGCCGGATGCACATCCACTGCAGCGGCCTCGTTCAAGTCAGGGTGGCGGAATTTGAACGTGAGTTCCGGGATGCCCTGGGGCCAGCCGCCTTTGTAATGCGTGCGAAGCCGTAAAATGAAGTGGTTTTTATAGAGGGCAAAATCCTCGGTGTCGTAAAACAGAACCTCCCGCACTTGGCTCTCAAAGGCATCTTCTGCCTGCTGCACCTTCACATCGAATTTTTTCGCCGTGGACTTCACCAGATGCCAGAAATCCACGAATGCCTGGGCACTGCTGAAATGCTGCGGCTGTAGGATGATCTTGTATTCGCGATACCGAATCCGATCGTGTGGAGTATTTAGAACCTCATGCTTCGACATGGAGCCATAAACGCACAGCCCCCTCACGAAGGCAAAAACGATTTCCGGCCCCTTAAAAGAATCGATCCTTGGATTTGCAGCATGAGGGCGGGTTATGGTTTGATCGTGGGAACATGAAGCGTGTTGCATATCTGGGACCAGAGGGAACATTTTCCGGCATTCTTGCGCGGCAGCGTTTTGGCAAGGACGCCGATCTGGTTCCCTGCTCCACGATTGACACGGTTTTCGACAGCGTCCTCAGCGGCTCCTCTCCCCTCGGTCTTGTGCCGGTGGAGAACTCCTCTGGTGGGACGGTTTACGACACGGTGGATTTGTTGATCCGGCACGCAGGCGCTATTTACGTGACGGAGGAGCTGTCTCTCGACATCCGCATCGCCCTTCTGGGCCACAAAGGGCACTCACCGAAAACCGTCTACTCCCATTTCACCCAAATAAAACACCACCGCGATTGGCTGGCCTCCCGCCATCCAAAAGCCAAACTCGTCGCCACCACCAGCACCACCCTCGCTGCCGAAAAGGCTGCCGCCACGAAAAACGCCGCAGCGCTGGCCGCCCCTGGGACAGCCTCGATCTACAACCTCGATGTCCTAGAGCAGCCTGCTGGAAGCGAGGTGAACGTCACCAGTTTTTTTGTGATAGCACTTGCCGGCAGCACATCAAAAAAAGCCAACCGAACCGCGTTGGTGGCTGCTTTGAAAAATCAATGTGGCAGCCTGCATCGATTTCTGGGGCCGTTCTCTCGGGAAGAAGTAAGCCTTACTCGAATCGTCTCACGCCCGGTTCCCGGCCAACCGCAGACGTATGTTTTTTACATCGAGATCGAAGGCTCCCAAACCTCGCCTCGGGTGCAGCGCGCGCTGGATCTCGCGTCGCGTCACGCCCGATCGATCACCCTGCTCGGAAGCTTTCCGCTTGGTCGCCGTTTCCGCTCCTGACTTGTCAAAACCAACTCCCTTTGCAAAAAAACGTCATGCCATTCATTCGCTTTCACCAATCGCTGTTCCTATCGCTGGTTCTACTGGGAGCCCCTCTCCTGGAAGCCCAGGAAGCAACCATCACCGTTAAGAAAAGCGACGCGATTAATGTTCACGTTAAGCCTTTTGCAGGAGCCGACGGGGCCATTGCCGGGAAAGTCGTCGCCAATGACCTCGATCTGGCTGGGCTTTTTTCCATCGTGGTTCCCGAGCGCGCCAGTTTCAATGTCTCCGGAACGTCCTCAGGGGCTTCCCTCCAAGGAATGGTGACCGATAATCGCGGCGGGGTGGTTCTCCAAAAAACCTATACTGGCAATACCAGAGAAGCCGCCCATAGCTTCTCCGACGATATCGTGGAAACACTCACGGGCGGAAAGGGAATCGCCTCGTCGAAAATCGCCTTCGTAAGCAACCGCTCAGGAGCGAAAGAAATCTATATAGCCGATTACGACGGGGCAAATGTGCGCCAACTCACCAGCGACCGTGCCATTAGCGTCTCGCCCGCCATCTCTCCGGATGCCTCAAAGGTGGCATACACCGGCTACCAGAGCGGCTATGCGGACATCTACCTGATTGATCTCGCCTCGGGTGCCCGCAACAGGATTCTCAAGTTTCCTGGCACCAACTCGGGAGCCAGCTTCTCGCCTGACGGCACCCGGCTTGCCTGCACGTTGAGCCGCGACGGCAACCCGGAGCTTTATATTGCAAGTGCCAACGGGAGTGGCGCCCGGCGCCTCACCACAACACGAGGTGTGGAATCCTCCCCGAGCTGGTCGCCCGATGGCTCGGAGATCATCTACTCATCCGACGAGCGTGGTGGGCCGCAGCTCTATCGCATCAGCGCCGGTGGAGGGACCGGAAGACTCGTGCCAACAGGCTACGGCTATTGCACCGAGCCAAGCTGGTCGCCCGACGGGAAAAAAATCGCCTTCACCGCACGGCAAGGCGGCTTTTCCATATCCGTCTTGGATTTGTCGAGCGGGGCGACACGCATCCTCGCCCAAGGTCAGGATCCCTCCTGGGGAGCAAACTCCCGTCACGTAATTTACAGTGATGGATCATCGATCTTGCTTCTCGACACAGTCAAAGGCCGCAGCACACCGGTCATCACCGGCCTCGGAAAAGTGTCAGAACCCAGCTGGTCCCGCTAGGAACCAAGTAATCAGACCACAGACCAGGGCGTGACAAGACGTTGAGGGCTAAACGACCCTGAGCGGCTGTCGGCGATTCCATTTCACCAAAAGGAATCCAGCGATTGCTCCACCAAGGTGGGCGGCGTTTCCCACATTGGGAAAGAGATCCGTAATCCACAGCAGGAATGAAACCACGGCGATGCCAATTCCCAGCCACTTGGCCTGCATTTTCACCGGAATCACAAAAAAGATGAGCGCCGTAATTTCCATTCGTGGAAACATCGTAGAGAATCCAGCGACAAGCCCGCACACGGCGCCCGATGCGCCGACCACAACAGGCCCGGGAGAGAGCACCAACTGCAGAACCCCGCCTGCAATACCGCAGAGAAGATAAAAGACCACAAACCTGCGGTATCCCATGATGCGCTCGATGATGCTTCCTGCGAACCAGATGCCGATCATATTCACCAGCAGATGCATCACCCCTGCGTGGACAAACTGATAAGTCACGAATTGCCAGATCATTCCCTTGGCAACGCCCCGCTCGCTGAGGCCTAAAAACCGATCGACCCACTCACCTCCATCGGGAGAGATTTCGACGAGGACAAAGGCAAGAATATTAAGGCCAATAAGGACTTTTACGGCATCGAGCTGGATTTTTTGATTCCTGAAAAACACGGGCGCATCCTAGCGATGGAGGCGGGTTTTGTCTACCGCACCGGAAATGGGGATTCGCCCTAGGGTGCCCCGATGCCAACCGCCTGCCGTGTGCGATGGAGGACTTTCGCAGCGACGTCGCTCGCTTTGCGTGCGCCATCAAGCAACACCCGCTCGACATGCCCAGGATCGGATGCAAGCTCCTCACGGCGTGAACGGAACGGGGCAAAGTATTCCCAAATGCCCGAGAAAAGTTGCTTCTTGAGGTCCCCGTAGCCAACGCCCCCATTGCGGAAAACCGCTTCCATGTCGGCGTAGTCGGCCGCGCTCGCCACCAACTTGTAAAGCGACAGAATCACAGAATTCTCGACCGGCTTGGGAGCTTCAACCGGCGTGGAATCAGTTTTGATCCCCATGATTTTTTTACGAAGCACATTCTCAGGCGCGAAGAGTTCGACCGTGTTGTTGTAGCTCTTGCTCATCTTGGCTCCATCGAGTCCGGGCACCACGGCGGTCTCTTCGCGAATCACCGGCTCGGGAAGCTTGAAAATCCCTCCAAATGTCTCGTTCATCTTCACGGCAATATCGCGCGTGACTTCGAGGTGCTGTTTCTGGTCTTTCCCGACAGGAACCAAGTCGCTCTCGTAAAGCAAAATATCGGCAGCCATGAGAACAGGATACGAAAAAAGCGCATGCGATGCGGCGATGCCTCGCGCGGTCTTGTCCTTGAACGAATGGCAGCGCTCGAGCAGGCCCATCGGCGTGACGGTGCTGAGGATCCATGTGAGTTCCGTCACTGCCGGAACGTCCGATTGGCGAAAGAATACAGCCCTCGCGGGATCAAGCCCGCAGGCAATAAAATCGAGAGCCAATTCATGCACATTGGTCCGAAGCGCCTTTGCATCCTGCACCGTCGTGAGTGCGTGGAGGTCTGCTATGAAGTAAAACGCATCCCCCCGCTCCTGAAGCTCGATCGCGGGCTTCATCATCCCGAAATAGTTGCCCAAGTGCAGCGCGCCGGAGGGCTGAATGCCGGAAAGAATTCTCATGCGGCATGAGTAGCATTTCCACAAAGGCGTGGAATCATCTTTTTTCGGGAGGGGACAGCCTCCGCTCTCCCTGTCGAATTTGAAAATGGTTGGAAGTCGAAGGGTCCGGTCGCTATCGTGCGCGGCAATGAATCGCGGGATTACTTTTAAGATGAAAAGTTGGATTGCAGTTGCTGTAGTCGCGTTGAGCGCCAGCTTCGCATTGGCCCAGGAGAGCTACATCATTATAGACAACCAGACCGGCGTGGTGCTGGAGGGGAAAAACAAGAATACAAAGCTCCCGGTCGCCAGTCTTACGAAAATTGCCACGGCGATCGTGGCGATGGATTGGGCACATCTGCAGAATGTGAATCTGTCTACTGTCGTAGAAGTTTCCCAAGCCGCATTCTCCAATGCCACGACCAGCAGTGTGGGCCTGCAGGCGGGCGACATGGTAAGCTTGCGGGATTTGATTTATTGCGCGCTGCTCGCCTCCGACAATGGGGCCGCCTACACGTTGGCAAACTACGTCGGCAGCAAGATTCCCAACCCCAACCAGCTTGGTCCCGAGCAAAATTTTGTGGCCCACATGAACGCTCTTGCCCGCAAGCTGGGCATGAAGCGCACTCTTTTCCTCAACTCTTCGGGTATGGACAACATGGACGCCGGCACCGTCCCTCACTCCACCGCCGAAGACATGGCCCGACTCACCCGCCATGCCTATCACGATGCCGGGTTCAAATTTTATGTGTCCCAAAAATCCCGGGTGATACACGTCTCCCGCTTCGGAGCGGATAATTCCATCGAGATCACAAACACCAATGAACTCATTGGGAAAAACGACATTGATGGGGTGAAAACCGGACGCACCCGGCGTGCGGGCGATTGCTTGATTGTATCAGCGGAGCGTCCACCGGAGTCGCGTCGCGATGGCGAGACAGTGATGATCACTCCCCGGCGTATAACGGTGGTTCTGCTGCGTTCGCAGAATCGTTTCGCTGAGGGGCTGAGCCTTATAAACAGAGGCTGGGCTCTCTACGATACCTGGGCCGCCGATGGCCGCCCCGCCAAGAAGTCAAACACCCTTTAAAGCGTCCGATGGAGCGCAAACGCATCGGAATCCTCACCAGTGGCGGCGACTGCCCCGGGCTGAACGCGGTGTTGAGGGGTGCCAGCCGCGCTGCGGAAAAGCAGGGATGGGAGCTGATTGGTATTTGCGATGGGTTTGAAGGGCTCTTGCAACCCGACAACCACATCCTCCTCGACCGAAAGGTCACCGCCGGAATCATGCATCTTGGAGGAACGATCATTGGCACCGTGAACCGGGGGCATTTCATTACCCGATCAAGCCCGAAGAGCTTTCCTTTCATTCCCGCCGAGGTCATGGGCAAGACACGGCAGACTTTTCAATCCCTCGGGCTGTATGCCTTGATTGTTGTTGGTGGGGACGGCTCTCTGAATACCGCCCTTCAAATGCACAAGGCCGGACTTCCCGTGGTCGGGGTTCCAAAAACAATCGACAACGATCTCGATGCCACAGCGACGACGTTCGGCTTCGACTCCGCCGTGGAGTGCGTGGCCGAGGCTCTCGACCGTCTCCACACCACGGCCACCAGTCACAAGCGGGTGATGGTGCTGGAGGTGATGGGACGGCATGCGGGATTTATCGCATTGCACGGCGGGCTTGCAGGTGGGGCGGACATTATTTTGATCCCCGAAATCCCGTTCGATTACGACAAAATCGCCGAGGAGATTGCTCGCCGTGACCGGGTAGGCGCCAAATGCACAATGATCGTTGTCGCCGAGGGAGCCGCTCCTGTAAACGGACGTCAATTCCGCCAATACACCGCCAGCGGCGAAAACAGGCTCGGCGGGATCGGTGAAATCATTGGCCGCGAAATCAGCGAGCGCACGAACAAGGAGGTGCGCACCTGTGTGCTGGGTCATCTCCAGCGCGGCGGTGCCCCCACCATGCTGGACAGGATTTTGGGAACGAGTTTCGGCGTGAAGGCGGTGCAACTTGTCGTAGACGGGAAATTCGGCTCGATGGTAAACTATCAAAACTACACGGTGCACGACGTGCCCATCGCCGAAGCGGTTCACAAAATGCGGCGAGTCGATCCTGCCAGCCAACTTGTGGAAATAGCACGCTCCGTTGAAATTTCATTCGGCGATTAAACGCAATCCAGTTGACCGGACAGTATCGAACAATTCCGGCGGAATCATGCCCGGTCGGCGGTGCCTTTACTCGCTTTCCTGCAATACGTCTGTTGTGCCGGTGTAGATCGAGACGACTCCCATGGCGAGTTGACGAGGAGGGGAGCAATTGAATCCACAGGATTTCAGGAGGGCATTCATGTAGAGTCCGCTCGGGAAATTTTCAATCGAGCCACCGAGATACTCATAAGCCTCCCGGCGCTTCGTTGCCCAATGCGCCAGGCGCGGCAGCAAGAAATGCAGGTAAAAGCGATATAAGACTCGGAGGGGGGGGAACTCGGGCAACGAAAAATCCAAAATCACCACCGTTCCTCCGGGTTTGAGCACACGATTCATTTCCTTGAGCGCATCGGTCCAGGAAGACATGTTCCGCAACCCGAAAGCGACAGTCACCACATCGAAAAAATGGTCCGGAAATGGCAAGGCAAGCGCGTCGGCTTGAACGAGGTTGCGAACCTTCTTACGTCGTGCCTGCTCGAGCATCGGCAGGCAAAAATCGGCCGCCACCACTTTGGCCGATGGACAAGCTTTTTGAAGGGCAAGAGCAAGATCGCCGCTGCCTGTGGCCAGGTCGAGAATGGTGGAGGGCCGCAGGGAGGCAACATAGCGCGAGACCTTCGCTCTCCATAAAAAATCCAAACCAACACTCAAGAAATGGTTGGCAAAATCGTATCGTGAGGCGATGGACGCAAACGTTTTCCGAACAAATTCGGGGTCTTTCTGGGCGAGTTCGGCATCCATTTATTAAGAACTTTAAGAACAAATGCTCACGAGAGGACTCGAACCTCCACGGGTTACCCCATACGATCCTGAGTCGTATGCGTCTGCCAGTTCCGCCACGTGAGCGAGAGCCGTGTATATTCCAGCGAATCCGCCTTGGTGTAAATGTCAAAATCCAAGAAATTTTAAAGTTTGGCTGGACAAGGGTTTTTGTCGGTGTTAGATAAGCCGTCTAATGCTTATGCAACGTAAAAGCGCGTTCTCCCGGCGGGGACCAGATTTGGTAACAGAGGAACTGGTGGCAGTGCTTACTAAGAAGACCTCTTTCGAGTTCAAACAGCTGTTTGACATGGTTCACGAGCGGCTCCGAGCCCGCAATGCCGCAAGTGGAGGCGAAGAAATGCTCCGTTTGCGAGCCTATGAGAAACTTCAAAACCTTGTATCCCGCGGAATGGTCAAAAAGACCGGTAAAAAATACAAAGGCCTCGCTTCTCTGGCAAAAGCACTGACACCGGATACCATTCCGATTCCAGCAGCGAAGTAACTTCCTGCATCGCAGGAGATTTCTTTTAGCGAGATACCTTTAGGATATCCTTAGGCCGTGGTCATCAGGCCTTTAAAACGACGCGGTATCTCGGGCTTCCGTTCTCCAACTTGTCCATAGCGGCATTTACCTCGGAGAGAGGAAATTCCTCTACTATCGGAGCGATTTCGTGCCGTGCACAGAAGTCGAGCATGCGGGCGGTCGTGGCCGGGCTGCCAAGCGGCGAGCCCGAAAAGGAGCGCTGAGCCATGATCATGGGGAATGCCGCGAGGCTTACCGGCTCTGAAATTGCACCGACGGTGTGCAGTCGGCCACGCGGAGCGAGCGCGGCAATGTAGCCCGCCCAATCAAGAGGGACGGCAACGGTGCTGAGGATAAAATCAAAACGGGATGCCTCGGATTTCATTGCCTCGGAATCACGGGAATTTACGATCCGGTGTGCACCCAGCTTTTTCAGTTCGTCGGCCTTGTCGGGTGAGGAGGTGAAAGCGGTAACTTCGCATCCCCACTTATTAAGGAATTGGATTGCCAGATGGCCGAGGCCGCCGATTCCGATCACTCCTACGCGGTCGGTGGGGCGGACGTCGAATTCGACAATGGGATTGAAGACAGTGATGCCTCCACAGAAGAGAGGCCCGGCACTTTGGGACGCGAGAGCTTCAGGCAATTTAACCGCCCAAGCCCAGTGGGAACGAACCAGGTCGGCAAACCCGCCGTGACGCCCGACAATCGTTCCCTCGCCCGTGGCGCAAAGGTTATGATCGCCTCCCATGCACTGAGGGCACGTCATACAGCTGCCAGCAAACCAACCGAGACCCACACGGTCGCCTTGCTTTAGGTTTTTCACCATCGATCCAACATTTTCAATGCGGCCCACCACCTCGTGACCGGGCACGAGCGGATATGCAGAGAACCCCCATTCGTTGCGGAGCATGCTGAGATCCGAATGGCAGATGCCGCAATACTCGACGCGGATGTCAACCTCCTCGGGCCCTACCGGAGGCAACTCGTAGTTGAATGGCTCGAGTGGGCTTCGGGGATCTTTGGCAGCGTAGGCGTGAACGACAGGCATGGCGATTTGGTGGTTTGGTCAGCGAATAATCCCGCGTTGGCTGGCTTCTATGAAGGCGAGGAGGCTGCTGATAGCCTCGGTGCCTGAAAGCTCGGCGGCGATTTTTTCGCAGGCTTGTTTGACGTTGAGATTCGAGCGGTAGAGCAGGCGGTAGGATTCGCGCAAGGCGCGGGTGGACTCGGAGGTGAATCCTCGGCGCTCAAGGCCGACTTGGTTGATCCCCCGAACTTCGGCGGGGTTGCCATCGGCAATCATATAAGGTGGGACGTCCTGAACGATTTTGGTGCACCCGCCGATGATTGCGTGCTGACCGATGCGGCAGAATTGATGCACCCCCGATAGACCCCCAATAATGGCATGGTCTTCAATGATCACGTGGCCGGCGATCGTGCCGTTGTTTGAAAAAATAACGTGGTCGCCAACAATGCAATCGTGGGCGATGTGCGAGTAGGCGAGGAAGTTGCCGTGGTTGCCCACAACCGTCTTGGTGCCCGGCATGGTGCCCCGGTTGACGGTGCAAAATTCGCGGAATGTATTGTGGTCTCCGATCTCCAGATACGTGGGCTCGGCGCTGTATTTCAAATCCTGTGAGCGTTGGCCGATGGAACAATACGGGTAGAATATATTCCCCTCCCCGATGCGGACGGGCCCGGCGATGGAGACGTGACCGAGCAGACGTGTTCCCGCGCCAATCTCGACTTGGGGACCGATGTGGCAAAACGGGCCTATCTCGACATCCCCGTGCAGCACGGCGCTGGGGTCGATGACGGAGCTTGGATGAATGTTTGTCATTTATCGATGAGGCCGAAGAGAAGGATGCCTTCGGAGACGACTTCACCATTCACAAGGCATCGGCAGGCGGCTTTACCGAGGCGTTTCTTCGCGCTGGTGAGTTCGCACTCGATAAAAAGAGTATCGCCGGGCATGACGGGTTTACGGAACTTCACTTCGTCGGCACTCATAAAGTAGCCGATCTTTCCATCGTTCTCGGTGCGGCGCATCATCACAATGCTGGCAACCTGTGCCATGGCCTCAAGCTGCAGAACGCCCGGCATGACGGGGTGACCGGGGAAGTGGCCTTGGAAATAGGGCTCGTTGATCGTAACCGCCTTCACGCCGGTGGCCTTGAGTCCGCCGTCGAAGTCGATGATCCGATCGACCATGAGGAACGGATAGCGGTGTGGCAAAATATTCATGACCGCATTGATATCCAGCGCACCGGATGTAGGGGCGGAAACGGGTTTTGCGGCACCGGCAGTGACAGTGGCCGTGCGCTCAAGAAGTTTCTTGGCGGCTTCGGTATTGATGCCATGGCCCGGCTTCACGGCGATGACATGCCCGCGGATAAAGCGGCCGCAAAGCGCGAGATCGCCGACAATATCGAGAATCTTGTGGCGGACAAACTCGTCTGGAAAGCGGAGGGGCTCCTTGCTGAGCACGCTCTCGCCTCGGGCAACAATGGCATTTTCCAAGCTGCCACCTTTGATGAGGCCTTTGTCCATGAGCGGCTTGACGTCCTCGTAAAAAACAAACGTGCGGGCGGGCGCGATTTCCTTTTCGTAAAATTCCGGCGTGATCTCGGCGGAGAGGAATTGGGTGAAGCGTCCTTCGGGCCCGGCCTGGGTGCAGGATACTCGGAATTTGCTGTCGGGCAGAATCACGAGGAGCGAGCCGTTGATCTCGACATTGAGAGGCTCTTGTATGTCGATATAGCGACGCGGGGCATCCTGCTCCACGATGCCGGCCTTCTTGATGAGTTCCACGTAGGCCCCGGCGCTGCCATCGCCGATCGGCGGCTCATTGGCATCCATCTGGATAAGGGCGTTATCAACACCCATACCGACAAGTGCGGAGAGAACGTGCTCGACGGTATGGATTTTGACCATTCCCTGAACGAGCGTGGTCGCCCGCTCGACTGTTTTCACATGGGAGGCGGAGGCGTCGACCACCGGATCATCCGGCAGATCGGTGCGCTGAAATTTAAAACCATGCCCTGCCGGGGCTGGTAAAATCGTAAGCGTGACATTTTCCCCGGTGTGCAGGGCACTTCCCGAGAGGCTGGCGGAGGATGCTAGAGTTCGTTGTTTTTCCACTATGAAATAATTGAATTGGAGTCAGGCCTTGAGCCCTGAACGGTGCAGGATATCTAGGTATTTTTGATTGGTGATGCGCAAGCGTTTTACAAGCTCGCTGCCAATTGCACTGAGAATCTGCACTGCGGCATTCGGCTGCAAGCCTGCAAGCACGCCGATGGTGATTTTTGTGATCCGTAGGAGCGTGCAATCCTCCATTGCCACGACATCTGCGGACCGTGGGCCGTCGTCAACAAGCGAGATTTCCCCGAAAAAGTCACCGATCTTCAGCCGGGCGAGTTCGACGTTTTGGTCGGGAGGCGGGGCGCATACTACCGCGCTGCCATCCAGCAGCAGGTAGAGACAGTGTCCTTCCTGTCCGCTTTCGATAATTTTTTGGCCCTTTTGAAACGAGACCGTGTCGGTAAGACGAATGAGGGTGGACAATTCTTCAGGGCCTAAACCCGAAAAAATAGCGAACTGAAGCAAGCGGGGATCATCCGACTGGAGGGGGGGGAACATGTTTTGAGAGGATTTTTCCATCGAGCATTTGGATGCGAACCGGGGCGAGTGAGGCCACCGAGTCGCTGTGGGTAACAATAATCAACGTCGCAATTTTTTTGGAAGCAATCTTTGTGAGCGTGTCGCAAACCATCTCGGCATTTTTGGTATCGAGGTTTCCAGTGGGCTCGTCGGCGAGCAAAAGCGAGGGACGGCCTGCCAATGCCCGGGCAATGGCGGCGCGTTGCATTTCACCGCCGCTGAGCTGGTAGGGAAAATGCCCGGCCCGGTGCGCCAGGCCGACCAGATCGAGCATTTCGCCGACGCGACCGCCGGCGGCACGCGCGCCCTCACCCCGAAGCAGTAGCGGCAACTCGACATTCTCACGGACCGTCATCGCAGGGAGCAGGTTGAAAAATTGAAACACAATGCCGAGCTTGTGCCTGCGGTAGTGGGTAAGATGCTTCTCGCCGGCACGGTGCAACTCCAGACCATCCACAACGATTTCTCCAGAGGTGGGATGGTCGAGACCACCGAGCAGGTTGAGCAATGTGCTTTTGCCGCAACCGCTGGGTCCGGTGATGGAGGCGAAGTCCCCCGAGGCCAGATCAAGGGAGACCTTGTCCAATGCCCGAACCTCTCCTGTTCCGGAGGAATAAATTCGCGTGACGTCGTGAAGTTTGATCATTGTAGGGAGCCATTGTTTCCGCGTTATGAAGTTCGATCAAGCAGAGTTCCATATCCTCGGGGAAACCGGAGACCTGCTTGCGGTGGACAAACCGGCGGGAATGCTGGTGCATCCCAGCAAGCCCGGTGGCCCACGCACCCTGTGGGATGGCCTGCGTGATCTTCTCTCGTATGAAATTGCAAACGAGGGTCAGGTGTCATTGATCAACCGCCTCGACCGCGAGACGAGCGGCATTGTGCTCGTGGCAAAGAATCCTGCCGCAGCACGACGGGCGTCGATCGCGATGCAGGAGGGAAGGATTAAAAAGAAATACCTCGCCCTGGTCATCGGCCACCCGGTGCGTGATGAATTCACGGTCGATGCCCCGATCATCCGCCAAGGAGAGGTGCGGGATACGAAAATCCACCTCAAGCGCATGATCCACGAATCCGGCGCCATGGCCGTGACTCAATTTCGAGTCGTGCAGCGGCTTGAAAATTCGCTGGGGCCCTTTTCCTTGATCGAGGCCTCCCCCATCACCGGTCGCACCCACCAGATAAGGGTGCATGCTGCTTTTGCTGGCCACCATGTGCTTGGCGACAAGATCTATGGCCCATCGGAGGACTGCTATCTTGAGTTCATCCAGACTGGCTGGACACCATCGCTGGCCGCCCGCCTCCACCTCGACCGCCACGCGCTGCACTCCACCCATATGGGCATCGAGTGGGAGGATGAGGGCCTCGGTTGGGATAGCCCGCTGCCTGGCGACATGGCCGATTTTTTATTAGGCTAGAGATTTTTCCCCGCCGCCAGAAGCAACCCGGCCGCCTTGTCCAAGGTCTCCTGCCATTCCTGCTCCGGTTGCGAATCGGCGACAATGCCGGCACCCACATGGAACCGGGTTCGCTCCCGGTCGAAGAACGCCGTGCGGATCGCGATCGAAAACTGACTCTCCCCGTTGTAGCCAAAATACCCGATGGCCCCAGTGTAAATTCCCCGGGGGAATGGCTCCAAATCGGCGATGATTTCCATTGCCCGTTTTTTTGGCGCGCCCGAGATCGATCCCCCTGGGAAGCAGGCCCGGAGCGCTTCCACATGCGAGACATCATCGCGCAATTGACCGCTCACCGTGGAGACGAGATGGAAGACCTGCTCGTATTTTTCCAGCTGCAACAACTCCGGCACACCGATACTGCCGTATTCACACACGCGCCCGAGATCGTTGCGTTCGAGGTCGGTGATCATGACCAGTTCGGAGATTTCCTTTGCGGAAGTAATCAGCTCATAAGAACTCAGTTGGTCGCTTCGCTCGTCTGGCTTGCGCGGACGAGTGCCTTTGATGGGGCGCGTCACAATGCGCTGACCGGACATTTGCAGGAAACACTCCGGCGAAGCCGAGGCGATCTGTAAATCCCCCGCATCCACAAAAGCCCCATACGGAGCAGGCGAAAAATGCCGCAGCATTTCATAATACTCCCATGCGCGGGCACTGGCAGGAGCCTCGAAGGGATGGCTCAGGCACGCTTGGTAGATATCGCCGGCGGCAATGAATTCCTGGGCCGTGCGAATCATTTCAAGGAAGCGCTCCCGCTCCACCAGTGGCTTGAAATCAATATCCAAGGGCATCGGCAGCGATGGCTCCCGTTCGAAGCAATCGGGCCTGAGACCCCAGGAATCCATGCCGTGGAAATAAACGTGCAAACGATCGTAGAAGGAAAAAAGGAACTCGCCGTCATAGCCAACCCAGCCGATTGCAGCCCCGTCGGGATACCCAAGATCCGGACCGGATCGAGCCCTTCGCTCCAATTCTCTCTCAAGCGCGGCCCAATCGCGTCCGCGCAAGACCAAATCCGGCTCACTCGCCAAAATTGAGACAGCCCCCGCTCTGGGAAGTGCGGAGTCGAGATACACAAAACCAGCTTGGCGACGCATCGCTCTGGCAGCCTCGAGTGGCCCGCTAAAAACATCTGCACTGGTTTTATTCATCCGCTTGCCAAGTCATCCCAAAATTGCTCTGATTTCAAGTGCGCGGCTCGCGCCACTTCCTGCATGCGATTTTTTACCACTTTTTTGTTCTGTTCACTGCTACCGCTGGCAGCCATCTCTCAGGAAACCTCCCAGGAAGGCGCCCCTGTTGCAGGAACTCAGGATGTCACGCCCTCCGAGCTGTCCCCCACCCTGGCTCCGGAGTCAACGCCGCCGTCCGATGGCGGCACTCCATCCACTCAGGCACCTGCATCAAGCCTGAACTTGATCGATCAGGATTTTCTCCAGATTCCTTCCGATCCCCAAACCGGCAGCGATATTTCGACAACAGACGAGAACGCGCCGCTTCCCGAATCCAGCGGTGAATTCATCGAGCCAAATGATTTGATCTCGCCAATGGACGAGTCCATCCCGCCCATTGATCCCCGCTCCTTGGCCGCCGGCAGCGAGGAGCAGGAGCGAAAGGTCAAAAAACGTTACAAGGAAGTCCGCATTAAGGCCGAGAAGGATCCCTCAGTCGTCTCACTCCTCGAGAAAGCCAAAACCGCCACCACTTTTGAAGGCGAACGCGCTGCCTATCGCGAATATTACCGGCAGCTCTTCCGCAAAATGAAGAAGATCGACAAGTCGCTGGCCGAAAAGTGCGACCTTATGGAGAAATCCTACCTCAACCGCCTCGCCCAGACCCGCATCGAGCCGACGATCCCCCTCGAACCCCCTCCGAAACCTGAATTTCTCGCCAACTAACCAATTTCCCTAGTCCATAAAAAACAGAGCGCTGCCTGCCAAATTCATGAGTCATTCCATAAATCCGGAGATGAAAATCTTTACTGGCAACGCCCATCCGGCACTTGCCCGCGAAATCTGCGACTACCTCGGTGTCCAACTCGGCAATGCAACAGTAAGTTCCTTCCCAGATGGAGAGACGTTTGTAAAAATCAACGACAACATCCGAGGGCGCGACGTTTTTATCATCCAGCCGACTTGCCCGCCGACGAACCAGAACTTGATGGAACTCCTCATTCTGGTGGATGCCGCCCGCCGAGCCAGCGCCGCACGCATCACTGCGGTGATGCCGTTTTTCGGTTACGCCAGACAGGATCGCAAAGACCAGCCGCGGGTGCCCATTACCGCGAAGCTCGTAGCCAACCTTCTTGTCGCAGCCGGCGTGAACCGCCTGCTCACGATGGATCTGCATGCCCAGCAATTGCAGGGATTTTTTGACATTCCCGTGGACCACCTCCATGCGCTTCCCGTCATGGTTTCCTACATCCGCAAGCTGGGGATCGAAAATCTCATGGTCGTGTCACCGGACGTCGGTGGCGTGAAAATGGCATCCGCCTACGCCACCGCGCTCCATACGCGACTCGCCATTGTGGTGAAACAACGCAAAAGCGCCACCGAGACCGAGGCCTCCCACATTATCGGCGAGGTCGAAGGGAAAAACGTCCTCATTGTGGACGACCTCACCGAGACAGCCGGCACCATCACCAGTGCGGCCCGAATGCTTCGACAACATGGCGCCCTTGATATTTATGCTGGCATTTCACATTCGGTGCTGACAGATATGGCTGTCGAGCGATTGAAGGACTCCGATTTGAAGGAGTTGATATCCACGAACAGCGTCCCGGCACGCCTCACACCCGGCAGTAGAGTCACCGCACTCTCCGTAGCAGGGCTTCTTGGTGAAGGCATCCGGCGCATCCACGACGACGAGTCCGTCAGTTCGCTCTTCGAAGTAAACCAAACCAAGTAACCACATTTATGGCCAAGCAAGTTAAACTCACAGCACGTCCCCGCACCGAAAGCGGTCGCAATGCCGTCAAGCAGGTTCGCAACCGCGGATCGGTTCCTGCCGTCATCTACGGACACCACACCGCCCCCTCCAACCTGGAGGTATCCCATCGCGACCTCGAAATAATCCTCTCTCACGCTGTGGGCGAAAACATTCTCGTTGATCTGGAGATTCTGGATGGATCCAAAACCTCCAACCAACTCTCCCTCATCCAAGAAGTTCAACACCACACAATCCGTCGAAACATCCTCCACGTCGATTTCCAAGCCGTTTCCATGACCGAGGAAATCTCGGCCGATGTGGCAGTCGAGCCGACCGGCGAGGCGGACGGAGTGAAGAACTACGGCGGCCTGCTCGAACAAAGCATTCGCACCATCAGCATTCGCTGCCTTCCCCAGCACCTGCCCGAAGTTATTACTGTCGACGTGAGCGCCCTCAAGGTTGGCGACTCGATCCACGTGCGCGACCTCCCACTTCCCGAGGGCGTCACAGCGACCGCCGATGCCGAACTTACCGTCTTCATCGTCGCCGAGCCCACCGTGGCTGCGGAAGCTCCCGCCGGAGAAACTGCTGCCTCTCCTGAAGTGATCAAGGAGAAGAAGGCCGAGGCCTCCGAGGAGAAGAAATAATCCCTACCGACTTGGAAAAACCTGCGGCATTCCGGCTCGTGGCCTGCCTGGGCAATCCGGGCAAGGAATACGAGAACACCCGACACAACATCGGCTTTCAAGTGGCCGATGAGTTGGCGAGGCGCTCCTTGTGCACCTTCACTTTCGATGCCCAGTGGAACGCCCAGACCGCCAAAGCCGCTGGCCGCACCTTCATGAAACCTCAAACCTTCATGAACCTCAGCGGCGATGCCGTCGGCTCGTTCGTCCGATATTTCAAAATTCCCAACGAGGAAATCATGGTCGTTATTGACGACATTTCACTTCCCCTCGGCATGATCCGCCTTCGCAAGTCCGGCACCGCAGGTGGCCACAACGGCCTGGAATCTGTTCTCGTCCACCTTGGCACAGAGAAAATCCCCCGACTGCGCGTGGGCATCGGCCAACCGGATGACAAGGCCCTCCATGACCATGTTTTGGGCACTTTTTCAAAAGAAGAGCTGCCCACCTTGGAACAAAGCATCTCCCGTGCGTCGGATGCCTTTGAATTCGCAAATGCCCACGGCATCGACGCCGCAATGAATCAATTCAACCAAAGAAACCAGGAACCATGAATAGATACGAAAGCCTCCTCGCCCTCAACACACGCGGCAAGGAAGAAACCATCAAAGACACCGTCGAACGCCTCGAGAAACTCTTCCAAAAGGAAGGCGCAAAAATCGAGCAAGTCCAACGCCTTGAGAAACGCGAACTCGCCTACGAGTCCAACCACCTCAATAGCGCTTACTTCATCAACATCATTTTTGAAGCCGCACCCGCGACGATCGATCAAATCCGCGCCAAGCTCAAACTCGATGGTGACGTTCTTCTCCAAAACCACCTCAAACTTGCTGCCAAAAAAGCAGCTGTGGCCGCCGCAGCGTAACCACCAACCAGTCCGAACCCCATGGCCAACGTCAATAAAGTCATCCTCATCGGAAACGTCACACGCGACCCCGAAGTCAAGTTCACCTCGAAAGGCAGTGCCGTGACGGACATTGGCCTGGCCATCAACCGAAACTACACCCTCGACAACGGCGAGAAGCGGGAAGAAACCACCTTCGTCGATGTCGAGCTCTGGGGCCGCCTCGCCGAGATCGCCGGAGAATATGCTAAAAAAGGGCGCTCCATCTACATCGAAGGCCGGCTTCGTATGGATACCTGGGAAGATAAAAGCAGCGGCCAGAAACGCAGTCGCATGAAGGTCGTTGGCGAAAACATTCAACTCCTCGGCAACCGCAGCGAAGGCGGCTCTCCGCGTCAATCCTCCGGCGGAGCCGACCAAGAAGGCCACGACGCCCCCCGCCGCAGCGCCCCGCCTCAACGCTCGCACAACCCAGCGCCCACGGAAGCCGACGACGACATCCCGTTCTAAGAATCAACACGCCCCCTGCGGCTCTCTTCGGCAAAAAATCGTTTCCAGATTTCGGGCGCGAATGAGAACGCCTGAATTCGCATCGATCAGCAGATCGCTTGATTAGCCGGCTTGCAACGGGCGGGAGGTGAAAGAAAATTTTTGATGGATAGGGTGGGATTGATTCCGGCCTGTCGGCCTTCACCCCTTCGGGGCTGTCCTGCGGTCAGTCTTTTCCGCTTCGCGACGGTCGAACTTCGTTCTCATCCCACTCTCAGAGACTTCTGATTCCGACTTCGTCGAAATCATGGCGGAGGGGGTGGGATTCGAACCCACGGAGCCTTGCGGCTCTCCGGTTTTCAAGACCGGCGCGATCGACCACTCTGCCACCCCTCCGGATTGGGTTATCTGTGTAAACCAGATGGGCGGTATTTCGCAATCAATTCTAAGCGCCGCGCATCGATTGATTGCTGCGTGGCGGATGGCGTTTGCCGTGGACTCGTGGTTGCAGGGCTTTTAACGTTCGCGTTGTGGAATTGGCATCGGCTGGAAAATTGATGGCGTGGGCCCGCAGGAATGTGGATGCGGATGGAGCTGCGATGGGGCTGCAAATGCTGATCGCCGTCATTGCAGCCCTGTTTTTAGCCCTGCTTCTGAGACTGGAATATCCCGCATGGGCGGTTTTCACGGTGTTGATGCTTGGCATGGCCCAGTATGTCGGAGCGATCCAGGAAAAAGGCTTGCTGCGAATCCTGGGAACGATTGTTGGCGGGGCACTTGGTTTCTTGGCTACGGGAGCGCTCCAGCAAACACAGATGCTGTATTTGCCGCTGACTTTTATTGTCGTGGCGGTATCGGTGGCGATGTTTGGGCAGTCACGGGCGCCGTATGCATTTTTTCTGTCGGGGTTGACCTATGTGGTGATCATCTCGAATTCCCAAGTCGATCCCTCACAAGCTTGGAGATATGCGATTCTGCGGATCGAAGAGGTCAGCCTTGGCGTGGTGGTGAGCCTGATTGTGCAGAGCACCATTTTCCCGCGTTATGCAAACGAGGCTTTTCAGAAAGTCTTTAACAGCGCACTGCGTGAAATCGCGCAGGCGACTCCTTGCGGGTTGGAGCGTTTCCGCGAAAAAAATGCGAGCCTTGGCGCTACATTGCGGGATTTTCCTGAAAAATCGACAGCGCTGCGGAGGTTGATGCGCTTTGGAGGGATGGAGAGCCCGATGTTCCGCCGCGACATTGGCAAGCATGCGGAAATGGTAGATCGTATAGGCCGCGCGGCAGCCCTGTTGCGTTCGCTTACGCAACTCGATCCTGCTCCGGAGCCCTACCGCACCGTTCTCGGCTCCCTTATGCATGATGCGGGCACGATGCTTGGCAAGGGATGGGGAGAGTTGGAAAAGGGTGGCGTTCTTGCGTCTGGCTGGAAAGCAGATCTGGACGCTGTGTGTGAAAAAATCGACGAGGGGCTTGTTGCCCTACGCTCTGATACCGCTGCACAGAGCCTCTCTCCAGCAGAAGTCGGCACGATCTCCGCTCATCTTCTCACCTTGACTGAATTAAGGGAGACACTGCTTGGGATAGATGCCTGGAACCAGACGCCTTCACAAAAAATCCCTCGTCCGGAGAGTCTGGCCCTGGCTCCCGCATGGCCGGATGCGACATGGATTTTCCGTGCCACGCGAGCGGGATTGGCGGTGGTCGTGGCGCTTGTTCTAGAAAATTGGCTGAACCCGCCGGGCGGCTCGATCATGATGCTGTGCGTCTATACGTTCACCTCGCTGAACGCCCTCAGCCCGGATGAATCAGGCGACCGCTTTGCATTCCGGCAGACGATTTTTTTCACGATCGTGATGGCCGCCATTTCATTGGCGCTTCTGGCTGGAACCCCGTTGCTGGCGAGCTACTCGGTGCAGAATATCGTCATTGGGGCTTGGGTGTTCCTCTTCGGTTACTGGCTGCATCGCGCCGGAGGCGTCACGGTGCCACTCACTGTTTCATTTATGGCATTGGTTTCGATGGTGGGACTGAACGCCCAGAGACCCGTTGCCTTTGAAGGTATCGTCGGCTTTTTCTTCGGCATCGCCAACGGGTTTGTCATTGCCTCACTGGCGCAACGTCTGCTGTGGCCCGCGCTGCCGCAAAAAAACCTGCAGAAAGGAATGCAGAGCTATCTTGAAACACTGGCTGTTTCTTTGCCCGATGGAATCGCCAAGCTGCCATTGTGGAAGCGCACCAACCATGTGCTTTTTCCTTCCAAAGCCCGCCTGCTTATTCGGGTGATGCGGGGCCCCACCTTACCCGTGGATGAGGCTGAGAGGTTGGAGGAATATGTGCTCACTGTTCAAGAAATAGGAGCCTCGCTTTCGCTGTGTGTGGGCTATCTGCTCCCCATCCTGCCGCCAGATCTTGCAAAAATCGGCTCCGCTGCCGTAGACGATGCAAAGGAGACGATGCGCAGGGGACTGGATGAACTCTCCCGGGCTTTTGGTGATGCCCGTATGCCGTGTGATTTGGCACCAACCATCAACGCCGCTCTCACGCGCTGGGATGAATGGTGCGAGACCTTGCACCATTGGGTTCTCGAAAAAAACACCTCCCCTCAATTGTCGGTTCCGTTGCTGGGATTTTCTGCCCGATTCCGGATATCTCTCGTATTGCTGCGACGGGCATTTGATGAAGGACGCGGCTTGCGCCTTGCTGACTACCTCGGGGATATTTCGGTGTGATCGGAACTCGACTGCGTCGGCACAATAGCACCACCTTTTGAAGCAGCACCATGCTTGCGGGATGCCTTGCGGTCGGTTGGAGGGAAAGATTAGCTATATCCGCAGCGCATGATTCCAAGCGACCACCCATCTTTCTTATCCGCTCCGCGCCGGCGTCAGCCGGGCACGAGATCGAAGGCCCCTTGCGAGCAGACCTTGGGGTTGGTGCATTGTGGCATGCCCAAGAAATGGGTAGCCCTTGTGATTTCCGGCGTCTTATTTTTTTCCACCGTCGGTGGCGTCGAGGCTTCGGAGTTTATGGATTCCCTCGATCGCCACGCAAAACAGAACCTCGCAGCCCTTGGAGTTGTAATTCTAGTCCTACAGGCAGGCTGGATCGCGCTACTGGTCTTCAATACCAGACAACGCAAAAAAGCGGAACAGGCGCTGCGGCATGAACAGGTTTTGACGCGTGCGCTTTTCGACAGCGTGCCCGGTATGCTCTACCTCTACACGGCCGAGGGTCGGCTCCTTCGCTGGAATAAAAAACACGAGGAACTCACGGGCTATTCCTCCGAGGAATTGTCGCGAATGACCGTTCAGGATTGGTTTTACGAATCCGATCTCGTCCACATCCGCGAGCAGTGGGAAAAAGTTTTTATCCAAGGCAAGGTGATGACCGAGTTTTTCCTTAAACACAAAGACGGCGCACGAGTCCCATACCTCGCCACCGGGGTGCACATGTCCATCGAGGGACAGCCTTATTTGCTGGGTGTCGCGATTGATATTACCGAGCACAAAAATCTCCAGGAGGAGTCCAAAAGAAAACTGCTGGAACTCGCCCATGTCTCGCGAGCGGCCATGATGGGCGAGTTCAGCGCCTCTTTGGCCCATGAGCTCAATCAACCACTTGGCGCGATCCTGCGACATGCCGAAGCTGCTGAAATCCTGCTTGAAGGAGCGAATCCAGACATCACCGAGATTCGCTCGATTTTTTTGGCGATTCGAAATGACAATCAACGCGCGGCCAGTGTGATCCAGAGGCTTCGAGAACTGCTCGAGCGGCGGATCGTGCAGACGGAGCCGGTTGATATTTCAACCCTGGTCGATGACACCCTGGCCATCGTGCGCCATGAGTTTATCAAGCGGCGGATTGAAACAAAGAAGGCCGTCCCTCCTCAAATGCCGCTGGTCATCGCCGAGCGCGTTCACCTGCAGCAAGTGCTGCTCAATCTGCTGACCAACGCCATGGATGCCGTCCAGGAATTGGATGTGCCCCGTCGGAACGTCTCAATTTCGGCACATCGAAACGACGCGGGAATGCTGCAAGTCACCGTGGAAGATTCCGGAACGGGCATCCCGGCTGACGAGTTGGTAAAAATTTTTGACTCTTTTTACACCACCAAGCCAAGCGGGTTGGGAATGGGGCTGTCGATTTCCCGCACGATTGTGGAAGCCCATGGAGGACGCATTCGCGCTTCCAGCACGCCCGGAAAAGGCACTACCATCTCCTTCACTCTCCCCGTGGTTGAAGCCACGTAAGCGACATGAAATCCAGCACCAAGCCACTGATCCATATCGTCGATGATGATGAATCCTACCGCGCGGCGCTGGCCTGCCAACTGCTTGCCGCCAAATACCGTGTGCAGGTCTATGCAAATGCTGCGGAGTTTTTAGCCAGCCCCACCATCCAAGAACCGGGTTGCGCTATCTTGGATTTAAGCATGCCGGGAATGGATGGATTGGAGCTGCAGGAAAAGATCGCAACGATGCTCCACCCGCTACCGATTGTATTCCTCACCGCACGGGGAGATATCCCTGCATCGGTAAGGGCCATGCGTGCCGGTGCGGAGGATTTTTTGGGCAAGACCTCTCCCGGCACAGAACTGCTCGCTGCGGTCGAGCGGGCGCTTGTGCGCGACGGCACAGAGCGCCAACAGCGCGAGAAACTTGTTAAGCAAAGGAAACTTCTTTCCAGCCTATCCGAAAGGGAGCGCGAGGTCCTAGCACTTGTTGTGAAAGGGAAATTGAACAAGGAAATTGCCTCATCCCTTGGCCTACAGGAGCGCACCGTTAAGTTCCATCGCTCGAATATCACCGCGAAACTGGGGATTCCATCCGTCGCTGAACTCACCATTTTTGTCCAGAGCCTCGGAGGTCCGCGGGCTCTTTGCTTCAGCACCCCATCTCGGCTCTGACCTCTCCCTTCTGGGTAAAATCCCCACCTGTCCCAAAGGGCAGTATCCCCAGATTGTGATTCTTGGCAGTCTACCATTCCGTCCAAAATGAAAAAACCAACCACTACCAAGCGTGCTTTGATCGCGCTTCTCACTGCTTTCAGCGCCGTGTTTCCCGCCCATCTGGATGCGGCATCTCAAAAGCCAAACATCCTCGTGATCTGGGGCGATGACATTGGCCAGTTCAACCTCAGCGCCATCAATCGTGGCATGATGGGTTACAAAACTCCGAATATCGACAGCATCGCCAATGATGGAGCCATTTTTACCGATTGGTATGGGCAACAATCCTGCACCGCTGGCCGTGCTGCCTTCATCACCGGCCAATCCCCTATCCGCACCGGCCTGACCAAAGTCGGCCTTCCCGGAACTCCCGAGGGCATGAAAAAGGAGGATCCGACGATTGCCACCTTGCTCAAAGCCCAAGGCTACATGACTGGCCAATTCGGAAAAAACCATCTTGGCGATCGTGACGAGATGCTCCCGACCAACCATGGTTTCGATGAGTTTTACGGCAACCTCTACCACCTCAATGCCGAGGAGGAACCCGAGAACCCCGACTACCCGAAGAATCCCGAATTCAAAAAGAAGTTCGGTCCGCGCGGGGTGATTCACAGCTTTGCCGACGGCCGGATTCAGGACACCGGCCCGCTTACTAAAAAGCGCATGGAAACCATCGACGAAGAAGTAAACGCCAAAGCCATCGACTTTATGGAGCGCGCGGCAAAAGCGGAGAAGCCGTTCTTCCTCTGG
This sequence comes from Terrimicrobiaceae bacterium, assembly GCA_044352905.1. GTDB lineage: Bacteria > Verrucomicrobiota > Verrucomicrobiia > Chthoniobacterales > Terrimicrobiaceae > UBA967. The sequence continues at coordinate 119,983 of JBILCY010000003.1, forward strand.
TGGAACTCCACCCGCATGCACATCTTCACCCACCTCAAGGAGGAGTCCGCAGGCAAAACCGGCCTCGGGATTTATGCCGATGGCATGGTGGAGCACGATGGCCATGTCGGGCAGATTCTCGCAAAGCTCAAGGAACTCGGCCTCGATGAGAATACCATCGTTATGTATTCCAGCGACAATGGCGCCGAAGCCTTCACCTGGCCGGATGGCGGCACCACAATGTTCCGAGGCGAGAAAAACACCCAATGGGAGGGCGGCTACCGCGTTCCGACATTCGTTCGCTGGCCCGGCGTGATCAAGCCTGGCACCGTCATCAACGATATCGGCGCCCACGAAGACATGCTCCCCACCTTTCTCGCCGCCGCCGGTGATTCGACCGTGAAGGAAGATCTCTTGAAGGGCCGGAAGGTCGGCAATGCGAACTACAAGGTTCACCTCGACGGCTACAACCTCCTGCCCGCCCTCAACGGCGATGAAAAGTGGCCCCGCAAGGACTTCATCTACTGGACGGATGACGGCAGTGTCGCTGCACTGCGCTACGAAAACTGGAAGATAACCTTCCTCAAGCAAAACGCTCACGGCATGCAAGTCTGGCTCCATCCTTTTGAGGAACTGCGCGCTCCCATGGTGACCAACCTTCGCATGGATCCCTTCGAACTCGCGCAGGATATCGGCATGGGTTACGACCGCTGGTATCTCGATCACATGTTCGTCATCGCCCCGGCGGCAGCCTATGTGGGCAACTGGCTGCAAAGCTTCCGCGAATTCCCCCCACGCCAAAAGCCCGGCAGTTTCAACCTCGACCGCGTGATGGAATCCGTCACCAAATCTTCAAACCAATGATTTCTCCCATGTTTGCCCAATCCATCGCATCCAATCCTGCCGTTGCCGACAGCCTGACGCGCGGCCAGGAACTGCTTCAATTTGCCAGCGCCTGGATCACAGAAAACGGACTCAAACTTGCCAGCGGCATCTTTACCGCGCTAGTCATCTACATTGTCGGTTCATGGGTTGCAGGCCTCATCCGATCCATCGTCCTAAACACGCTTGGAAGGCGTGGGATGGATCATACGCTCACGGCCTATCTGGCAAATATCCTCCATGGCCTGTTGATCGTTTTGGTGATCATCACCGCCTTGGGGCAACTCGGCATCCCGACCGCGCAGTTTGCGGCACTCATCGCCGCTGCTGGTTTGGCAATCGGCCTGGCCCTTCAGGGAAACCTCGCGAATTTCGCCTCGGGATTCCTGCTGGTGTTTTTCCGCCCGTTTAAACGCGGCGACTACCTCAGTGCGGGCGGGGCTGAAGGCACGGTCGAGGAGATCGGTATCTTCACCACCACACTCGTAAGTCTGGACAATAAAAAGATCGTCGTCCCGAACGCAGCGATCACAGGCGGAAATATCACCAACTTCAGCTCACAACCCACTCGAGTCGTTATCGTTTCCTGCACCGTTGCTGGTTCGAATCCCATTGATAAAGTCCGCACCAGCCTGCTCCGTGCTGCCGCTGGAAATCCCAACGTTGAGTCGGAACCCGCTGCGGCAGCCGTCGTCACCCAACTTGGTGAAAACAAATATACCATCGAGCTGCGCGTCTATTGCCCTGCCCCAAAATACTGGGAGACCCAGTTTGCCCTCAATGAGGCCGCCAAAGCCGCTCTCGAGCAGGACTCGATCGCTGGACCGCTCCCGGCGATGCGCCTCGTCCAAGGGTAAAAGTCCGCTCTCACTGCCGGCCTCCCAATCAACGTTTGAGTTGTCCGCGATGAAAAGCACACCAGCTGCCATTATCGGGCTTCTTGTTTGCGCGATTTATCCCGTCGACGCGCTGGCGGATCCGTTGCCGTCTTGGAACGACACAACTCCCAAGAAAGCCCTCATCGCCTTTGTCGAGCGGGTGACCCGCGATGGCGGTGATGGGTATGTTCCCCCTAACGAGCGCATCGCGGTCTTCGACAACGACGGCACATTGTGGCCGGAGAATCCGATGCCATTTCAACTCGCCTTCTCGATCGATGAACTGAAGCGACAGCTTCCCGATCATCCCGAGTGGAAGGACGACACAGCCATTCAATCTGCCTTGAAGGGAGATATGTCCGCACTGCTTGCCGATCATCATAAGGGCCTCTCTCACATTGTGGGCGTTACAAGCGCGGGAATTACCACCAGCCGTTTTGCAGAAAACGTGCAGGCATGGCTCGCTACGACCAAGCATCCGCGTTTCGCTCGTTCCTACGATGATCTCACCTACAAACCCATGCAGGAAGTGATGACCTACCTCCGTGCCAATGGATTTAAAACCTTTATCGTTTCCGGTGGCGGCGCTGATTTCATGAGGGTCTTCAGCGAGCGCGTTTATGGGATCACGCCCGAACAAATCGTCGGCTCAAACACCCGCGCTGTTTACGAACTTCGCGATGGCAGCCCCGTGCTGGTGAAAACCATGGATCACCTTTTTTTCGACGACAAGGAAGCCAAACCAGCAGGCATCCATCAATTCATCGGACGCCGCCCAATCGCCTGCTTCGGCAACAGCGATGGCGACAAAGCCATGCTGGAATACACAACAATCAACAACCCCCGCCCATCACTCGGCATGATCATCCACCATACCGATGCCGATCGCGAGTATGCCTACGATGCCAAGCCATCGAGCAGCGGAAAACTCGTTGAAGCAATCGCAGAAGCGCCTGATCGCGGTTGGCTCGTCGTGGACATGGCAAAGGACTGGCGGGAAATCTTCGCTCCCTCAACGGAGCGTTGAGCGAATAGCTTTCAAGGGTTCTGTAGCCTACAGGAGTGAAGCCTCCGCTATTGACCAGAGGGAGGAGACAGACGAACGATTTGTTTTAGTGTTGATCGTGCGAGTCGAGTGATTCAGAGGAGTGACGTCTGCTTTTTACCACACGGAATGCTCCGATCATGCTCATGAGCAAGGAAGTCGTCCACGCGATGGAAAACATCCCGGAGAGGGCGATGACGGTAGTGATGGAGTTCCAAGCATCGGGCATAATGTCCTGCCCATAACCAAGCGTGGTATAGGTGCTGCCGCTAAAATAAATCGCCGCATCAAGATTTTTGGCAAGATTCGCAAAGACCAGCGCGTAGCCCCAGATGCCGATTTCCACAAGATGAGATATCAATAACACCCCAAGCGTGAGGTAGAAAACAGGTCGTGCCCGCCAGCGCATTTGTTTTTCCAGCAACGGCACCGTAACTCGGTTGTGAATGAGCGAGGCGATCTCAGTAAAAAATGCATGGTTTGTGAGGATGAGAATGAGAATCAATCCCCCGAAAAGGATTGGGGAAACCTGGGCGGCAATGGCCTCGGAATCTTGAACAACAGGCGCGATTGGCAGGCTGGAATTTAGATGAATCATTGTTTTTATGTTTTTTGGCAGCGAATAATTATGCAAAGAAGACATCACTCCTTTGCTCCCGATTCGACTACCTTGAATAAAGCCTTTTTTACTTTACCCATCGCGAGCAAAAGATTCATTTTTGCCTCTCAAAAAATAAAAGCGGACTCGAGCTTTTGGGACTCGAATCCGCTTTAAAGTTGGATCAGCGGGGGAGGAATAATCCCGCGATTCGTTAAACTTAGTGCGTCGGGGCTCCGTAGGGCGATGGAGTGCTATAGTAAGCTTGATTAGGCACGTGTGGAGCAGTTGGCTGGGGGCGAGCGTGAGCATTGAGTCTCATCCATTCGGCCTCTACAAGATCTTCAAACAGCTGAGAAACCGAGCGGCGGCGTTTTTGTGACAGCACTTCAGCATATTCACGAATTTCTGGATGTATCGTAAGATTCAGCTTACCGCGCAATTGACGGTCTGGATTGGATGGTCTTGGCATAGATTGCGTTACAATTATTAGAGTGGTTGACTCGATTCCAAGTCGAGGGGCCTTGGTTCGTTGGTTGTGTGCGTATTAAATTATACGTAAGGGGCTTTTAATCCGATGCAAATAATCCGTCAACACGCGCCTCGGGTTTTTGTGTGAATCTGCTGTAAATTGTGTGAAATTGAACTGCTGAAGTAGGTTATTTCCCAATAATTTCTTTCAGTCGTTCATAAGCAGTTCGACCGATGTTTAGCGGGACTGCTGAATTTCGGAGCATGATTGCCGCACCATTTCCACACGGCGTGAGAGATTCAATCTGATCATGTCGCAGGAGCGTGGATCGATCCAAACGCTCAAATGGCAGGCCGCTTAGCAGCTTCTCCCAATCGCGCAGCCGGCGATGATCGGGATAATCGCGCGAACCAGTTAAGACACGGGAATAGTTCCCCTCTGCGAGAACAGCGGAGATCATTTCGAGCGGCAGGAAGCGCCTCGCAGATCCGCTACGATGGATCGGGACACGAGTGAGTGGGCGGGTCTCCCTGCCCAAGGAAGCGGCAACACGGTGTAAGGCACGAAGGAGCCTGTCTTCGGTTATCGGCTTAATGAGATAATCCACCGCATCGGCATCGAAAGCTTGCCCGCCGTAACCACTGTGGACAGTGGTGAAAACCACGGCGATATTCGTCATCCCCTCTTCAAGCAAGGCAAAGCCATTTTCCCGGCCAAGCTCGATATCAAGGAAGACGATATCCACGGTGTGTTCCGCCAAAAAGCGGCGAGCATCATGGAGATTCCCCGCCTCGCCGAGCACTTCGACGCAAGCAAGCGCATCCAGCATGCCTCGCAGCGCATCGCGGTCCACCTTGTTATCATCGACAATCAGCGAACGCATGGCGGATGGTTGTTGGCAGAATTGTTTTCTGGAAACATCGGCAGGGTCACTTGGAAACAAAGTCCGCGCGGATTCACTGGTGCCACCTCGATCGAACCGCTGAGCAGACGCGTGTTTTCCTTCACGATGGCCAGACCCAACCCGATCCCTTGTTCGATGGAGGCATACCCGGTATCGCTTTGTGCATATTCTTCGAAAAGCCCGTCAAGTCGGGCAGGGTCCACGCCTGGACCTTCGTCACGAACAGTAAACCGTAGCCCCTCCGGAGATTCGGCGATCGATATGGTAACGGCCGCTCCCGGAAGATCCGAGAACTTCACTGCATTGTGGGCGAGGTTAAGAAGAATTTGTGTGAGCCGAATCGGATCGGTGCGGAAACGCAGGTTGTCATCAGCAGGAAGGTTCCAAATAAGGCGCACGCCATGGGTGGTTGCAATCGGAGTAAGAATCGAGCTCACATCATCCACCCAATCACCCAGGTAAAAGGTGTCCACACGCAACGGGGCATGGCCGGATTCGATCGCAGAAATGTCGAGCAGATTGGTGAGAATGAGATTCAGATACTGCCCGCCCGCTCGCGCGCTTTGCAAATACTCGTCGAACGCCAGGGGAAGCTTGTGCTTTTCGCTCTCGCGGATCATCGATCTGGTGAGGGCCACCAAGGTGCTCAAAGGTGTTCGGATTTCATGGCTTATGTTGGCAAGAAAGCGGCTTTTCGCCTTGGTTGCACGCTCCGCCGCATCTCGAAGTCTCTGCTCGGATTGCAATGCCTGGGCAAGAGCATGCTCGGCAGCCTTACGAGCAGTAATATCGGTGAGCATCCCCTCCCAAACGACTGTGCCATCCGCAAGTTCACGCGGATTGGACTCGATCGAGAGCCACTTGGCTTTTCCACGCACGATCACTCTACCTTCCCAACGGAAAGGCTTTTTTGTAGCAAAAACCTCATTATTCAGGGCAATAAATCCCGCCTGATCTTCGGGATGCGTGATAGAGAATGCCGCCATCGAATCCTTGAGAACAGACTCCCTATCGAGGCCTGTAATCTCGAGCATGCGTTGGCTGAGAAAGGTGAAATGCGGGGTTATACCAACCCCAGATTTCATCGCATACGTTCCGGCAGGCATATTCACCGTGAGCTCATAGGCTACTTTTTCGAGGCTCTGCCGTGCCGCTTCCAGCTCGGCAGCCGTCCTATTGCGTTCCGTTACATCTTGAAAAACAACCACAGGACCGCTTGGCAGCAATGTCGCACTCACGATCACATCCCTATCTGTGCCATCTTTGCAACGAATTCGAACTTCGTGAGAACGAACCAGACCCTTTTCATGCACCGCACGCGACAGGGATTCCACCCACCAAGTCATTATCTCCAAACGGTAGGATTCATCGGGATAGGCACGTTCGATCCAATGCTGCACCGTCTTTAATTCGTCACGCGAATAACCAAACGTCTTCACAAACTGTTCATTGATCAGGGTGAAAAGGGGAATGGGATCCAGCGTGCCACAAGCTGCGGGAATAGGGAGATTTTCCAAGGTCTGGCGCAAGTTTCTCTCCGCGAGCTTGCGCTCGGTGATGTCGATGAGCTGGATGAGCACCACTCCTTCCACATCGGCTGGATTGGCGTGAGTGAAAAAAACCTCTGCAGAAGCGATCGATTTATCGGGACGTTTAAACTCCAACTCGATGTGCAACGAGGAGGTTTTACCTGCAAATAGATCCCCTAGCGCAGCATCACACTGAGAGCGGCAATGCTCTTGAAGGCATTCACTGAGGCGTGAGCCGGCGAGCTGTTCCGCCGGGCGGCCGAGAAATTTGCAGAGCGCCGGATTGCCACCTAACCACACTCCATCCACCTCAAGTAATCCATGGCCGATCACTGAGGCAATTGCCCACTCGGGAAGCAGGCTTAAGTTGTTAAGACCATGACTGGGAGAGAGGTGGACCATGGCGCTATTCAAGAGTTTCATAGCCGCATGCTAGGCAATTCACTGGCTCGCCGAGCTTGTGGCAACCGATACGGTTTGTCCTATGCGAAGAGGAATTGGTGGTGTGCCGGTGACTTTAACGCGAACGGGAAAACGATTGGGAAGGCGCACCCAATCCACCGTCTGACTGACTTGAGGAAGAAGATCCACGGTTGAGCCATCGGGATCGAAAATGCCCCAAGCGACACTCTCAATGAGGCCCTCGAAGGGCTGGCGCTCCCTCCCGATGAATGTGATTTTTACCTTACCGCCCTCGTTCACGTGATGGAGCTGGGTTTCCTTAAAATAGGCCGCCACCCAGAAGGAATTGGAATCCACAAGGGCAAGCAGTTGCTGCCCAGCATAAACATAGGTGCCCGGCGATGTGTTCATATTGGTGAGGTAACCATCCACCGGAGCGAAGATTTTTGTATAACTGAGATTGAGACGGGCATAGTCGAGTTCCGCTTGTGCAGCGGCGGAGTCGGCCTGCGCTGCGGCAAAGGAGTCTTGGGCATTTTGCAAATCACGGAGATCGGTGACTTTTTTCTGATAAAGCTCGGTTTGCCGTGCGAGTTCCTGTTTCGCTTGGATCTCGGAGGCTTGGGACTGCTGCAGCTTCGCCAGGCAATTATTGACTGTGGCAATGTAGGTGGATGGATCGATCTCAAAGAGGAGGTCGCCTTTTCGAACCTGCTGGTTGTCGCGGATCGGAATTTGGATGATGGGACCTGCCACCCGGCTGGCGATACCAACAACGTTGGCGCGCACCTGGGCATCCCGCGTCCAGGGTTTTGAGGTGTAGCGTTCATACATGCCCAACGCCGCAACTCCTGCGAGCAGGATGACCACGACAGTGATAACAACGGCGGGCTTCGAGTCTTTCATGGGGCTAATACGATCCCAAACACCGAACCCAGTAGGACCGCAAGGGCGATAAAAAACAAAGGCAGGTTCCAGATAAATCGCGTGAGCCTGAGACGCTCCAAGATCGCCAATACAAGCCATGCGGCAACAAAGCCGACAGCACTGATGATCATGCCCCAAGGGAACAAGAAATCTCCAAACATGATCTCGGCAGAGCTTAAAGAGAAATCAAACACAGATGCTATTCCTTCCATGCCTTTGCGGTGGAGGCAAGTCCGGCCAATTTCGGCCAACTTCGAAGGGCGAATTAAACAAGACTCGTTGGGAGGATGTCCACCACCAGTGCGGTGGCATTGTCTCGCCCGGAGCCATCCACAGCACTCGCAACGAGGCTCTTGGATTTCTCAACGGCACATCCCCTAAGAATATCCTCCAAACGATCGTCATAGAGCCCATCGGTGACGCCATCCGTGCAAAGGAGGAAACTATCCCCCCTCTGCAACCCAATGGCGCCAACCTGGGGATCGACAAATTGATGTCCCGCACCGAGTGCCTTCTGGAGCACATTGCGGCGAGGGTGGGTCTTGGCCTCCCGCTCGTTGATCTGGCCATTGCGAAAAAGCCAGCCCACGTGGGAGTCATCATGCGTCACTTGCTTGATGCCGCCCTCCGCAGGCAGGTAGTAAATGCGGCTGTCGCCGATGTGGGCAAAATACATCCACCCTGGGGTGAACCAGCAGAGACTGAGCGTGGCTCCCATGCCGGCGCATTCCTCATAGCACGAGCCGAGATATAAAAGCGCGCTATGGATCTCCGCGAATAATTCCTGAAACAAATCGCCAAAGCCACTGGACAGCCCGGATGCCCGTTGCCGAAAAACCGCAGGCATCAGCTTCGTGATTTTTTCAACCGCAATCTTGCTGGCAAATTCCCCAGCCATCGCGCCTCCCATGCCATCGCTTACGGCAAAGACAAAGTCCGACTGCGAGGAATTCGCCTCCCCGATCTTACCGAGGTAGCTTACGCCGGTGGCATCCACCATCAGGCCCAAAAACGAATCCTCGTTATTTTTGCGCACTTTGCCGACATCGGTGTGTCCGGACCAAGCAAGGCGGTATTCCGCAAGATCGGGTTGCTCGCTCATGGGTGCTCGTCCTCCTCATTCAGGATGGTGGCGAATTCAAAATCAATCAGGCAAAATCGCCCGTCAGACTGTCGGTAGGTCACATTGCGAACCTCCGCATCGTCGTGTCGCACACCGTATTTCTCGAGTTCGTCAAAAAGTTCCTTCCGGCGATCCTCGTCCAGGTGGTCCACACGCGTTCCACAACTCGTTGTCACCATTCGCAACGTCTCCGGGTCGCTCTCGATCAACTTCGGCACAAACGGGCAGCTGCGTTTTTCAAGATACTTCAAGACGCGCACCTCATTGGCAAAGCGCTCTTCCGCCTTGGGCCCACGAAATTGTTTATGCACCTTCCCATCATAGCCGATTCGCACCGTGGCGCGCAGCGTGTCCTTCACTTGATTCATCCCCGCGCATCGTTCAACCACCTGCCATCCGTGGCAAGCGGGAAGATTCAGTCAAGCGGGAGCAATGCTTCGTCTTCAGGAAGCCATCGACTCTCGAAATTACTTGCTGCGCATTGCGGCGAGATGGATTTCACGAAGCTTCACCGGGGAGGTTTCCACCAGCGACTGCACAGCGCCATCCGCATAGGCCAGATCATCAATAGGGTTTGTGGTGGCCACGGCCAATACAGGGATGCCGGCACGGCGGGCGGCTTCGATACCGGCGTGGGCATCCTCAATAACAAGGCAGGCAGAGGGTGGCAGCGAGAGCTTTTCCGCAGCGAGAAGGAAGATGTCAGGAGCAGGCTTGCCATTCGTGACGTCATCGCCACATGTGACGGCATCGAAAAAGGCATCGAGGCATGTCGCGGCGAAAATGGCTTCCAGATTTTTACGAGGAGTCGACGAACCGATAGCCCGGGGGATTCCTGCATCGCAGAGCGCAGCCAGCAACTCTCGAGCGCCGGGAAGGATCTCGACACCGCTCTCGGCAACGAGCCTGCGGTAGATCGCTTCCTTGCGGTCTGCGAGGGAATCAATCTCGGCGGGATCATGTGCCCAGCCGAGGATGTCGGGAATGATGACTTGGTTTTTCTTTCCAAAACCAAGTTTGAAATGTCCATCGGGAAGCGGCTTGGCAATCTCGGCCGCGAGAAGTTCCCAAGACCGCTCGTGCTGTGCGGAGGAATCAATGACCACGCCGTCCCAATCGAAGATCACACCTTTCATACAGGAAGAATTTTGCGGAGCATTTTTTCGTCAGGGTTGGGGCCTACAACAGCGATGGTGATGTTCGAGGGATTCAGGATTTCACGCGCCGCCGCTTGGATTTGCTCGACCGTGACTTCACGGATTTTGCCGTTCACAAATTCAGGATCGACAATTTTGCCGTGAGAGAGAATGGAGCCTCCAAGACGCATATTTTGACTGGAGGTGCGCTCGAGCGACATGCGACTGGAACCGATCGAGAATTCCTTGGCGCGGCGAAGCTCCGAGCTGCCGACAGGTTTCTTTTTAAGGGATTCAAACTGGGCGAGGACAATCGAAAGCGACTTTTCGAGATTGCGTCGATCCAGACCCGCCGAGATCTCAAGGCAGCCGCCATCGTTGAGCGTAAGCATGTGCGAACTCACGCTATAGCAAAGCCCCCGCTGCTCACGCAGCTCTTGAAACAGACGCGAACTGGCATTAGCCCCAAGAATAACATGCAGCAAGTGCGCGGCATAACGGCGCTCGTCACGGTGACTGAATCCCGGCAGGGCCATTGCGAGCTGGGTTTGTTGTATATCGCGCGCAGCTGTGACAATGCGCGGCTTCTTAGGAGCCACCGGGTAGGGCTTCGCCGCAGGAGCTTTGCGCCGGGGCAGATCGACAAGCAGAGCGGAGACTCTGTCCACAACCTCATCGTGTCTGATTTTTCCAGCGACTGAGATGACGGTGCTGCCGGCATTGTAATGCGATGCCCGGTAAGACTGGAAGGCCTCCGCGTCCATTTCCTCGATGGTCTCCAGCGTGCCGGTAATAGGTCGCCCAAGCGGGTGCCCCTCCCAAAATTTTTGTTCAAGAAGCTCCTGCACGTAGGAGGAGGGTTCGTCCTGATACATCAGGATCTCCTCGGCAATGACCCCTCGCTCCCTCTCGATGTCGCGGACGGCAAAGCGGGGGTTCATGTAAATGTCGCACAGCACATCACAGACCCTAGGGAAATACTCGGCGGCAGCTGTGGCATAATAGCAGGTGCGCTCCTCGGCAGTGAAGGCGTTCATGTCCCCGCCGACGCCTTCGATTTCCTGCATGATGCGGCGCGCGGAGCGGCGCTGAGTGCCCTTGAAGAGCATGTGCTCGATGAAATGTGAGATGCCATTGAGGCGGGCAGGCTCGTGGCGGCCACCGACCGAGGCCCAGATGCCCATCGCGGCGGTTTCAACATGAGGCATCTCGCAGGTGGCGATACGAAGGCCACCGGGAAGTTTTGTAAGGCGGCTGCTATTCGGCATGGGATTTTTCGGCAAGTTTAAGGTGCTTGTTAAGAAATGAAACGATGCCCTTCTTCGCTGCATCAGCGCTCCGACCAAGCAAAACCAGATGCCCCTCTCCGGGCAGCACAAGCAATTCGGAACCGGCGATCTTTGACTTCGCAACCTCGGCATGGGTGACTGGCACCGCCTGGTCCAAAGCCCCATGAAGCACCAGCACAGGAGGAGTGATCCCGCTCAATTCCTCTTGTGGCAAGGCGGACGCTTGGCGCACATCATTGCGCAATCCCTCCATGCGCGAATCGAGGGGCAAGATTGACAGGATGAGTTCTTGGAAAAGCGCAAGCTGGTCGGGATTTCCGCGAACCTGATTTACCCAAGCATCGCGTTCGGCGGAGCTTCCCGTCAAAGTGAGTTGGGCAGCAGAGGAAAGCTCCTTATTCAAATCGCTTCCCGAGTCCCCAAGCGCCAGCCATTTCCCCCGGGTGCCACCGAGGGCCTTTTCGATCTCTTCTGGAAAAGTGCCCTTTACTGGTTGCGAGACGGCGGAGACGAGAACCAATGCCTTCGTGCGATCAGGAAACCGCCTTGCAAACTCGAGCGCAACCGGGCCGCCCCAACCGACTCCCACCACGGCAACAGGGCCACTGGACAAAAAGTCCAACAACTGGGCGGCGGCATCGGCCTGATTTCCGGGAGTGACACCGGTCGCAAGCGGTGTTCGCAAATAACCCGGCCGTGAGGGAGCTATAATCTCAAAACCCGCATCGGCGATGAATTCGCCGAGGGCCAACGCTTGGTCGTAGCCGCCAGGCGAGGAATGAAAAACCAAAACAGGCGGACCATCACCTCTCCGAGTGAATTCCATGGCGCCCAAGGGCAAAGCGGCGACTTCCGAGCCTGCAAACAAATCCACGAGCCGATCCATTCGCCATGCTTGGAAGAGGGCAAGGAGCAATCCTGCGGCAAAGAAAAGTCCGGCAAAGCAAAGGAAAAGCAGGCGTGGGAGGAGGCGTCGCCGCTTGTTCATGGTCACTGCTTGGCGAGGCGACGGAACAGCCAAATGCCAAGGCCGAAAAATAAAATGTTGGGAATCCAGATGAGGAGGGTCGGATGCGCGCCCGCCTGCCCGCGGAAGGTCTCGGCCATGATGATGAAGAAGAAATAGCTGAACGCGACCACCAAGCTGATGGCAAAACCCACGGAGGTCTCTTTGCGGTGCGTGGTGATGCCGAGAGGAATTGCGATGAGGGCGAAGGCCATGCAGGAGAGAGCGGTGGAAAAGCGCTTATTCAGCTCCACCACCATCTCGAGATGTTTCTTGCCCTCCGAGATCTTGAGCTGCTCCAGCAGCTCGCCGAGGGTGTAGGAGCTGAGGCGGCGATTCGTCTGGAACTCACTGAAAAACCGGTCGAGCGCGAGAGGAAAGACACCTTCCTCCATCACGATACCCTGCTGGATTCTGGAAATGTCCCGAGGATTTTTGCTGTCGCGCTGCTCGAAGCGGGCCTCGAACAAGCGCAGCAGGAGACGAGAATTCTCGATGTCGGGAGTGAGCATCCCCTCGCGGGCATGGATCATTTTTGTAGGACGGAAATCCTCGTTCATCTCGAAGACGATGATGTTTTTCAAGCGGTCGCCATCCTTGCCACCGACATAGACCCGGCGGTCGGGGAATGCGTCCACGACCTCGTCCTGTCGGAAAAGCGCAGCAGGATTGCTGGTGGCTATATCCACAATCGCACGGGTCATTGCCTGCTCGGCCCGGGGCGCAACCTCGATGTTGATCCAAAAACAAACCAGCGTGAGGATCACCGCAGTCACAAAAACAGGCACGCAGACGCGGGGCATGCTCACTCCGTTGGCCTTGAGAGCAATCAGCTCGCTATCGGCTGACATCCGGCCAAAGACGAGAAGAATCGCGGTGAGAAAACCCCAAGGAATCGTGAAGGTCAGAGAAAAAGGGAGCACCAAAAGCAGGAATGACAAAACCGTGAGGATGGGAACCTCGGGGTTGTTCACAAGAACGTTGAGGAGTTCCTTGAAAATATTTCCCAACACGAGCACCAGACTGAGGATCAACACACCGATCAAGGCGGTGATGATCACATTCGATGCAACGTAACGGTCGAAAATTTTCATCGCGAACGCGAGTGACCCCTACTCCTGGAAGACTCCCATTTTACGGAATTTCTCGTAGCGCTCCTTGAGGAGCTTCTCGATCGGAGCTTTTTTTAGCGCCTTGAGTTCCTTTGAAAGGGCGGACTTGAGATTATCCGCCGCTATCGCCGGATTGCAATGGGCCCCACCTGCAGGCTCGGGAATGACCCCGTCGACGAGGTTCATTTCTACGAGGTTGGTGGCGCAGAGCTTGAGGGCAGCGGCCGCCTCGGGGGCGTGCTTGCGATGTTTCCACAAAATTGCCGCACAGCCCTCGGGGCTGATGACCGAGTAATACGCATTCTCCAGCATGAGCACACGATCGGCGACGCCGATGCCAAGCGCTCCACCGGAACCCCCCTCGCCTATCACGACGGAAACGATCGGGGTGCGGAGAATCATCATGTCGCGGATGTTCACAGCGATGGCCTCGGCGATATGGCGTTCCTCGGCACCGATGCCTGGGTAGGCTCCGGGGGTATCGATGAAAGCGACGAAGGGAAATCCGAACTTTTCGGCCATCCGCATAAGGCGAAGTGCCTTTCGGTAGCCTTCGGGATGCGGACTGCCAAAATTCCGGTGGATATTCTCCTTCATGTCGCGGCCTTTCTGCTGGCCGATTACGACACATCGTATGCCATCGATCGTGGCAAGTCCTCCGGGCATCGAGGCATCGTCACCGAAAAGCCGATCCCCCTTGAGCTCGATGAAATCCGTGCACGCCATGTTCACGTAATCGAGAAAAAATGGTCGTTCGATATGGCGGGAAATTTGGACACGCTGCCATGGGGAGAGATTGCCGTAGATCTCGTTGCGCGTGATTTCGATTTTCTCCTGCATACTCTCAATCTCGCGGCGGAGGTCGATATTGCGCTCTTCGGACTGCTTTCTCAGCTCTTGAAGCTTTTGCTCGAGCTCGAGGATGGGTTTTTCAAAATCCAGTGTCTGCTTGTTCATAAGCGAATTACTTGATGGTGACGGGGATTCCGGTTTTCACGAGAACGAAAATTTCGATAAAATCCTCCGGCGCGAGAACAATCCCAGCGGGTGCTGGAGGCACGGTGCCATCCTCGGCGACCGGAGCAGGAGGACGCAATGTGACGGCTCCGGGGCTGAGAAGAATGAAACGCTCGGCATCAGCGTAATCCTTGTGTCCGAAAGCAACACGGGCCTCCCCTTTCCGGGCAACGCGGTCGGCGACCTTGGCATCAACCTCTCCCGAGGCGGCCTGACCGGAGAGCTTCATGGAAACGGCAGGGTATTCCCTGAAAAATTCGCCATTATTAAAGAGCGTCACCGTGTTTTTTGCGCGATCCACGACAAGCGAACCGTCAAAGCTTGGGACGATCAGCTGTTGGCCGATCTGAAGGTTGATATTGGGAAGCTCGTTTGCCCAGTAGATGAGTTCGGCGTTGCTTTTGTTCTGAGCAGCGATCCGCACCAGCGAGTCGCCCTTTTTCACGGTGTAGGCAATCGTGCCAGGCGAGGTCTCGGGATTGCGAAGGAGGGCGAGATTGATTCGGCCAATGGCCTTGCGGACATCCGAAGCGCGCGGAGAATCCGGATGCTCGGCAAGGAAAGCAACAAGCGCGTCCCGTGCGGCGGAACTCACACTGTCTATGCTGCCCTTGATTGCCTCGAAGGCGGCGATGGAGGGATCCGGCGTTGGTTCCGGCTCAGGGGCGGAAGCCGCCTCCTGCTCGATGATATCGAGCTTTTTCTCTTTGAAATAAAGTTCGTTGATGAAATACGCGCTGCCGCCAAAAATGCCGGCGACAAGCAATAGAATGATAAAAGCTCTCCAAAACATAGGAGGCTACGAGGCTAACTGTTGCCGACCAGAAATGAAAACCCCGAAAATCAAACCAAGCCCCGGCGTTGCCACTCGGCCATATTGCCACCAGCGGAGCGTTGGATCATTTCCATGGAAAATTTCAACAGGCAAACCTCCCAGACATCGTCCACACCGGCGATGAGGGTGCCAAACGGGTCGCCGCTGGATTTTATCTCGACCTCGAGGCGTTCGATCGTCGCCTCGATCGGCTCACGCACAATTTTTTCCACCAGGTTGCTTTTTCGAAACTGGAACCCATAGCGCAGGATGCGGGCCATCGAGGGGTTTGCCTCGATCCAATCGGCAAACTCCCGAGCCTCATCACCAAACCCATCAAGCAGCACCTTCGTGAAATGCGAGGGGGAAAGGATTCTCGGACGCTCGGCCTCGATCGTGCCCGTGCGGATGCGAACGCTCTCCACCTCATCAAGCAATTCACTCACAAGGCTGAAATTGAAACGGGTGGTCCCGAAGGTCTCGATGGCGCTGTCCGGACTCACCACGACCCGCGTATTTTCCATGGCATAGTGGAAATCATGCTCTTTGAACATCGCGCAAGATTAACCGAGAGGGTCCCCCTTTCAATCAATTCCCGCCGTCCGCTGGGGCCCTCTCATTGATTGTGGTGAGCAACAGCACCCAAAACGCGTGAATCAATACCGCCACCGGCAACTGCAGCAACGGAGGTATGAAATAAACAAGGGTCACGCCCGGGATCCACACGCTCCAGCCGGCGAGTTGAACCGGTAAAAGCGTTTCGGAAATAAAACTCCGTTGGAAAACCGAGCCCACCGACTGGCAACTGAAGCCTCCATTCCGAATGATCAGATAGGCATTGATGAGCGGGTTCGCAAAAAATGGACTGTAGATGAACTGATCCACGAGCACCTTGGCGACAATAACCTGCCATTCATTGCCGGAACCAAACCACGAATTTTGACAACGGTAGAAAAAGTCCACCATCATTCCCATGAAGCCCCAAATCGGCGCCGCAGTGAAAAACCTCCAAGTATTTGCTGAATCGATCCTCCCTTTTTGGAAAAAAAACACTCGCAGCAACTCGGGCAGTAACGCTCCGGAGATCACGTAGGTAATCAACGCGAACCAATATCCGGCCTCCTCCCTCCAATCCCCCACCCTCTCGAGCATGGACTGGGTGCCACCATGAAAAAGATAGGCTAGAATAAAGCAAAGCATGATCGCCTGCAGGAGGAGACCCGGCAGGAGATTTTGCCTGACCGCCTTCAACCCCAAGAGAAAAGCCGCCCGCAGCCTCATTCCGTATGTTTTTCTAAAAATAAAACACCGTTGCGACGTCGTGCGTGGGACTTGCCCGGCAGACTCACTTTTGCGGGAGAGCCGTCAGGCTCAAGCAACAAGAGAACGCGCAACGTTTCTTGACGGCCCGCCTCGGGGATTCCTGCCGCGCGGAGCCAGCGCAAGACAGTGCGGGAACGCAGTGCCGGGTGCATGGCACGAAGCTCCTTGCAGGAAAGCTCTTTTACAGGTGCTGGAACGAGCGATGACATCCAATCCTCCTCCTCGCGCAAAATCTCCGCCGCCCGCAGGACCGCTCCACTAAAGGAGGGACCAAACACGGCTTCGATTGCGGGAATCACACCATGTCGGAGCTTATTGCGGGTATGAAGGGTCTCGGCATTTGAGGCATCTTCCCGGTGGGCAATGCGTCGAGACTCCTGGTAGCGGATGATTTCCGCACGCGTTACACCCAGGAGCGGCCTCCACACTGTGAGCCTGCCCATCGTCGTGACCGGACGCATTCCTCCAAGACCGGCCGCACCCGTGCCACGCAGGAAGTTGAAAAGGCACGTCTCGACCTGGTCATCCGCATGATGGGCCAGCAAGAGGTTTGAGCAGCGGCGGCGCTTGGCGCAGGCTTCGAAGAATGTCTGCCGGAGTCCACGAGCGGCAAGTTCCAGGGATTTTTTCGTCTGGGCGGCGTAGTCGGAGGTGTGAGCGCATGCCTGTTCAAGTTTACAGCCCAGCTTCTGCGCCTGCCTTGCGACGAACTGCCCATCCGCTGCGGACACCCGTCCCCTCAAGGTATGGTCAAGATGGCAGACGACGATTTTTTGGAATCCCAGTTCTTTCAATACGTGTAGCAGAACCATGGAGTCCCTCCCGCCGGAGACCCCCACGAGGAGGGTTTTGCGCGGCGACAAAGCACCCAAAGCCGTTGCCGCAGCAGTGAGGACAGGATCGCCAGGCTGAACCTTATTTGGTGATTTTTTCAGCACCGAAATAGGATTGCAGCGCGGCAGGAATGAGAACGGAGCCATCGGGTTGCTGAAAATTCTCCAGCAAAGCAACGTAAAGGCGTGCGAGGGCGGTGCCGGAGCCGTTCAGCGTGTGGCAAAACTTGTTTTTCCCATCGGCATCCTTGAATCGAAGGTTCATGCGGCGCGCTTGAAAATCCTCGAAATTGGTGCAGCTGGAGACCTCGAGATAGGCATTCTGCCCTGGTGCCCAGACCTCGATGTCGTAGGTTTTTGCAGCGCCAAACCCCATATCCCCGGTGCACAGCTCGATCACCCGGTAATGCAGGCCGAGCTTTTGCAGCACACGCTCGGCATCGGCCGTGAGCGTCTCCAACTCGGCACGCGACTGGCTTGGCGCGCAGATTTTCACCAACTCGACTTTATCAAACTGGTGCATGCGGATGAGCCCCCTCGTCTCACGTCCTGCAGACCCCGCCTCACGTCGGAAGCACGGGGTGTAGGCGGCATACTTGATCGGGAATTGCGCCGGGTTCACGATCTCTTCGCGGTGGAGATTGGTGACAGGCACCTCGGCGGTGGGAACCAGGAAAAGCCCGGCACCGTCCACGCCATACATGTCCTCCTCGAATTTTGGCAACTGCCCGGTGCCAACCATGCACTCGCGACGCACCATAAATGGAGGACTCACCTCAGTGTAGCCATGTTCCCTGGTGTGAAGATCCAGAAGAAAATTAAGCAACGCCCGCTCGAGCCGGGCGCCTTGGCCTGTGTAGACAGCAAACCCGCTGCCGCTGATCTTTGTGGCGCGGTCGGGATCGATGAGGCCCAGCGACTCAGCGATGACCACATGATCCTTCGGCGCCTCAATGGCGGGTTTCTCGCCATGCAGCCTCACGACCGGATTGTCGGCCGCATCCTTGCCGACGGGCACCTCTTCTTGAGGGAGGTTGGGGAGGTTGAGCAAGATGGCTTGCTGCTCGGCGGCGAGGGATTCCGCCTTGGCGGAGATTTCCTGCATGTCGGCAGCGATTTTTTTGACCTCTTCTTCGAGTGGGGCGGAATCTTGTTTTTGCGATCGGAGTTTGCCGATTTCCTTGCTCATACGGTTGCGGTCGCTTTGCAGGCCTTGGAGACGGGTCTCGGCGGCACGGCGTTCGGCGTCGATCGCGAGAATCGCGTCCACCGTTTCGGAATGCCCTTGCGCACGGGTCGCGAGGCGGGCTTTTACAAGGTCGGGTTGCTCCCGGAAAAATCGAATATCGAGCATGAGTTGGACAGAATGATTAAAATCGGCATCATGCGGGTAGCAAATTCGACAGCCGATGTCAGCGAAGTTCCGCGATTACTACCAAACACTGGGCGTTCCTAAAAGCGCCACCGCCGCCGAAATCAAAACTGCATTTCGCAAACTCGCGCGCCAACACCACCCCGACACTGCGAAGGACAAAAAAGCCGCCGAGGAAAAATTCAAGGAGATCAACGAGGCCTACGAGGTGCTTGGCGATCCCGAGAAACGCAAACGCTACGATGAATTCGGAGCGGACTGGCAGCACGGACCTCCACCTTCTGGCGCGTATCAGCGCGCTGGTGGCAACGGCGGATTCCGCCAAGCGCCCGGAGGACGCGGCATGGAGGAGGAGTTCCAATTCGGCGGCACAGGCTTCAGCGATTTCTTCGAGCAGATGTTCGGCGGACGACGCGGTGGGCGAGGCGGATTTGAAGACGTTCCGCAGCGGGGGCAGGATGTCGAGGCCGACATCCTTGTCACACTGGAGGAAGCCCTCCATGGCTCGACACGCCAGATTTCCTTCCGCAGGGGGGCATCCAAGAAACTCGAGACCTACACCGTGAAAATCCCCAAAGGAATTCGGGAGGGACAACGCATCAGGCTTGCGGGTCAAGGCTCCAGTGGTGCCGCAGGAGGCGGTGCAGGCGATCTCTTTCTACGGGTGAAATTCCAACGCCACCCCGATTTTGAAATCGAGGGCGCCGATCTCTACTACGACATCGACATCCCCGCTTGGGATGCGGTTCTCGGCTGCAATGTCACAGTTCCCACCCTCGGAGGTCGTGCAAAACTTAAAATCCCCGCTGGAACCCAGCCCGGAAAAAAATTTCGCCTCCCCGGAATGGGGTTGTCCCTCGGGGGCGACAAACGCGGCGACCTCTTCGCCGCCGTGAATATTACCGTTCCCGCAGACCCGCCTGAGAAGGAAAAACTGCTCTGGGAGCAGCTTGCCGCGATGAACCGCGCCTAGCGCCTAAATCCTGCAAACCGCGCCCCATGGCGAACACTCCCTTCTTGTAATGCAGACATCGCTCTGGTGTTTTGAAGGCCCAAAGCAAGCCCCCCATACATCATGCTGGAAATAGCCAACGCCTCCCTTGAAATCACCACGCCCGAGGGCACTCAAAAACTCCTGAGCGAAATCTCCGCAAAATTCCCATTGGGGCATTTCGGAGCTGTCATCGGCCCTTCCGGCTGCGGCAAGACCACGCTGCTGAAGCTTATTGCAGGAATCTCCGCCGGAGAGGAGACGGGTTCGGTTTTTTGGAAATCGCGCAACCTAGAGGATGAGGATTTCAACCCTTCCGAGATCGCCTACGTTCCCCAGTTCAGTATCGCACACGAGGAATTGACCGTGCGCGAGTGCGTGGCATTTGCACTTCGGCTGCGTGTCGGGAATTCCACGACGGCCAATGCCAGCGAGGCGGTCGAGGCGCTCCTGAGCGAGGTCAAAATGGAGGAATTCCAGGATCAACCGGTGAAGGTGCTCTCCGGCGGACAGAGGCGACGCCTTGCGCTGGCGATCGAGCTTACCAGCAAGCCTGAGATCCTGCTGTGCGACGAAGTCACCAGCGGGCTTGATCCCCAGTCCGAGGACGAAATCGTGCGCCTCCTCCATGGTCTCTCACGAAAAGACAACCGCCTCGTGCTCTCGGTCACCCACAGTCTTGAGCACCTCGAACTCTACGATTCCATCACGGTGCTCTACCAAGGCTTCGTTGCCTATCAGGGACCGCCGAAATTTTTAGCCCACTACTTTGGAGTGGAAAATCCGGAGGAACTCTACGCACGGCTTGCCCTCCGATCAGCCGAGGAATGGTCGGCGTCGTGGCAGAAACATCGCGACGCCCTTGCCGAGGCCGTCGATGTCGAAAGCAACAATACCCCGCCCGAGGAGAGTGACGAGGAACCACAACCGAACGTCGAGCCTCCTGGGGCATCCAGCCAGTTTCTCACCCTGTTGACGAGACGCTTGCTTATTTTCAGCCGATGCCGTTCCCAGCTTTTGCTTCAGCTGGGGCTGGTGATCGGATTTCCGCTGCTGGTGACGGTTTTTGCCTGGAATGGCCTACCAGCGGTAAAAAACCTGAGCATGGGCCTGGATCTCAATGTGGTGCAGCAGCTCAACGAAGCCCGTGAGTTTCTGGTTCAATCTAGCAAGGTCGGCAGCCTCGTCTCAGGCATTGTGATGTTTCAAGTGATCCTGCTCACCCTGATGGGGGCGAATAATTCCGGACGCGAGATCGCTGCCGAAAGGCTTATTTTCGAGAAGGAAAAACTCTCCGGCCTTTGTCCCATGGCCTATGTTGGCAGCAAGGCGGCGTTCCTGCTTTTCCTTGTCGTGCCGCAATCACTTTGGATGGGGTTTTTCGTTCATTATGTCTGCGATTTCCCGGGGGATCTTGCTTTGCAGCTGTTGTTACTCCTGCTCGTGAATGCGGCGATGACGTCCATCTGCCTCGGCATCTCCAGCCTCATGGCATCACCGGAGCAGGCATCGCTCGTTTCGATCTATCTGGTGGGCTTCCAGCTTCCGCTCTCTGGCGCGGTGCTGGCCTTGCCGGAAATGCTGGGCGCCGCCGTGAGACCGTTCGTCTCCGCGTATTGGAGTTGGTCGGGGATTTTGCAAACGCTCAAAGCCGAACGCTACTACGACATCGTGCAAATGGTCGTGCAGAGCCCGCTGAGCCCGCTTGCCCTCTGCATTTGGGTGCTGTGCCTCCACGTCGCCATAGGGCTCTTCATCGCGTGGCGTGGCTGCGAGAAACGCCGCCTCGCCTAATTCGTCTTTCACCCCCGCCATGCAATCGTAGGCATGGCAGGGCATTTCCCGAAAGCATGGCGCAGGCCGCACGGCATTCTCATGATTGATAAATGGCAGCCTTGTGTTTCACTCGCGACATGCGTTCGAACCTTACCGTGACACGCAGCAGGATGGACTTTGAACGAGAGGAGGGGCTCCAGCTGGCTCCTTGCGCTGTTCCACCCCAAGGATCCGCAGGCCGCTTGATCGAAGAACCCGGCCATGCCTACCGTGCTGGAATCCAGCGTGACCGCGCACGGATCATCCATTGCACGTCGTTCCGGCGATTGGATGGCAAGACGCAGGTTTTTTTAAATGGCACAGGCGACCATTACCGCACGCGGCTCACCCACACCATCGAGGTGGCATCGATCAGCCGCACGATTGCACGCGCCCTCCGACTAAACGAGGACCTCGCCGAGGCGATCGCGCTTGCTCACGATCTTGGACACCCTCCCTGTGGTCACAGGGGCGAAGAAGAGTTAGATACACTGCTCAAAGGGCACGGCGGCTTTGATCACAATGCCCAGAGCCTTCGGGTGGTGGAGGTATTGGAAGAAAAATACCCCCAATTCTCTGGCCTGAACCTCACATGGGATGTGCTCGAGGGCATACAGAAGCACGCGGAGGGCTATACCCATTCGTTGAGTGGTCACCACCACCCATCCCCGTCGCTTGAGGCGCAAATCACCGACCTGGCCGACGAAATCGCCTACTCCAGCCATGATCTCGATGATGGCCTGGATGCCGGCCTGCTGAGTTTGGAATCGTTGGAAGAGGTGCCTTTATGGAAGCAGGCAACGGCTACGGCGCTGAGGGAGTGCCCCGCGACCAATCCCGCAATTCACCGGGGCTTTATCATACGCTGTCTCGTGAACCATCTCGTCGATGATCTGGTGTCCCAGACAGCCGCCAACATCGGCTCGAGCAGCGTGGAAAATCTCGATGACGTGCGCAACCACCCGTCCCGCCTGGCGTCATTCAGCATCGCCACACGGAAGGAGATTTCCGCCCTGCGACGTCATCTTTTTCAGAATCTCTACCACCATCCGGAAGTCGCCGAGGCGAACAACAATGCCGCCCGGCTCATCTCGGAACTTTACCACTTTCTCATCACCAACCCCGATAAAATGGGACGCAAGGCAAGGGAGCGTATCGAACGTGACGGACTCCACCGCAGCGCCGGGGACTACATTTCCGGCATGACCGACCGCTATCTTGCTCGGCAGCACGCTCAATTTCTTGGATAAAATGGCGTGATAGATGCTTGCCTAAGCAGCATTCATGCCTAGCCTTGGCGGAAAGTATGGCAGGATTGCAACAGGTCGCAGGCATGGCGATGCAGCAGACGCTCTCGCCGCAGATGCAGCAGAGCCTTCATATTCTGCAAGCCCCCCTCACCGAGCTTCGTCAGCTCGTGGATAGCGAACTCCGCGCAAATCCCACCCTCGAGGAAATCGTTCCCGACAAGCCGAGCACTTCCGAAACCGAGCAAACAAGTCCGCTCGAGGAGCAGTGGAACGAGTATTACACCCAACGCTCAACGGCCGAGCCTTGGACAAAGGAAGCCTTGGAAAAGCGTCAGCACTTCCTGGATTCCCAGGTCCGTCCCCCCACCCTTACCGAGCACTTGCTTGAGCAACTCAACACCGCCTCGTGGCCGCGCGAGAGCGCGGAGATCGCGGTGGAAATCATCGGCAACCTGGATGAAGGAGGCTATCTCCGCGCCGGCGTCGAAGAAATCGCGGCCTCGCTCGATGTGATGCCGGAGGAAGTCGAAAGCGTTCTCGAAAAAGTGCAGCAATTCGATCCCCCCGGCATTGCCGCCCGCAATCTCTCCGAATGCCTCCTGCAGCAACTCAAGGCGCACGGCAGACAGTATTCCACCGAGACACGGATTGTGCGGCACTACCTCGATGAACTCGGGCGCAAAAAACTCCCGGAAATCGCCAAGGCTCTTGATCTCGAGTTGAGCGAAATCCAGCACGCCGCGGAGTTGATTGCGAAACTCGACCCCATGCCGGGCCGTGCTTACGCACCGGATACCAACCAGATTATCACCCCCGAGGTGATCGTGGAGTGGGATGGCGAGGATTATTCCGTGAGCCTCAACTCCGATGAAATTCCCCGACTGAGAATTTCAGATGCCTACAAGGACATGCTTGCCGGCACGTCCAAGGAGGTTCGTGATTATCTGAGGGACAAGATCCGCGGAGGAAATTTTTTCATCAAAAGCATTCAACAACGCCAGCAGACGATCCTGAATATCGCCCGGGAAATTGTGGCGAGGCAGCGCGAGTTCTTGGACAGCGGTTCCGCGCACCTCAAGCCCATGACGATGAGCCAGGTCGCCGAGGCGGTGGGCGTGCATGAAACAACGGTGAGTCGGGCTGCTGCTGGCAAATTCATAGCGACGCCGCAGGGCATCTTCGAAATAAAGTATTTCTTCACCCACGGCTACACGAACAGCGACGGCGAGAGCGTGAGCAACGAGAGTGTGCGCCAAGCCATCGCCCAGATCGTGCGCGAAGAGAATGCCCGCCATCCCTACAGCGATCAGGACATCGTGAAGCTCCTCACCGAACGTGGTCTGGCAGTGGCTCGCCGCACAGTTGCCAAGTATCGCGAGCAGTTGAACATCCTCCCGAGCCACCTCAGGAAGTCGTTCTAGGCGACTCACTCGATTTTTTTGAACGTCGTCAACTCGGCAAAAACGTAGCCGATGAAAATATCCACTTCCGCACGCAGGGGGATGCGGTCGGCGTCGTTGGTGAGCCAAATCTTTCCGGAATTGAATTTAGAATGCCGCTCGAGGGCGTTTCCCTTTTTTGTATTCACACGCTGAATTCTCAGGTCGAGCTTGATCGCCTCCCGGTCTTGCCCGTCAGCGGCGAGCACTTCCGGGCCAAGTGAAGTGATGTCGACAAGGAACGCCGAACCGCCTGGAAACATGATCAGTCTTACTTTGTCGCCTTTTTCAAGCGGTTGACTGCGGATGAACAACATCCCGGCGAAAAAATCCCGCACAGGCTCGACCGGCACGGCTTTCCACTTGGCGGGCTTTTTACCCGGGGGATTCGATTCGCGCAGTGAAGTCAGCTTTCCATTAACACCAGTGATGAGCGTGGTGAGTGTGCGGCTTGGATAAATTTCCACCTGCTCGGAGCGGATCGTCTGGAGCGTGGCGCGTTCCGTGGCGCCTTGGAAGGTCGCATCCAGGGGATACAGCGTGCGGGCAAGTCCCTTCGTGCCTCCATCCGCCACCAGAAAAACACTTTTGGCATCATAAGTGATCGTCGCCTGCGCACGTGCCGCCTCAATCTCAGACCAACCGATACGGAACTCCGCTGTAAAAGGAACAACTTCGGGAAATGGACCCGGCTTGTCGGCCGAGAGGGTATCTTGCCACGCAAAGGCAGCTGGCATGGCGAGCAGGAACAAACAAGAAATCCTGACGCCGTTCATCATGTTCACACCGATGGAATCACTGGGACAACGCCCTCTTGCAAGAACCATCCGCGCTGGCCGCCGGGCAACTCGACATGGAACCAGCGGCCACGGACATTCAGGATTTTCACCACGCTTCCCTGGGAAAGAGTCGTGATTTTATCGGATACGTTTTCGGTGGGAGACTTGTAAAGAGCAGCCCCTTTTTCACCAAGAACCATCGCCTGCCGAGCATTGTAGATGCGTGGATCGACCGCCCATCCAAGGGCGCAGGCACCAAGGCCGGCGAGGAACAAGGCCGCGCTGCAAAGCAAAAACCCACGGCGGGATTTCAGAGGAATCAATGCAGCGAGGCCCCCGAAAGCCCCGATCCAAAACGCAACCGATCCCCCAAGGAATAAAAGATCGAGCGGGATCTTTTCGGCAACGCGAGAGCGCCAGTCGGCAGTCGATGTCGAGACTCCAAGCTGTGCATTTGAGTCACGCAGCGCCATGGCAGCGGCAACAAAGCGAGGGTCCAGCAACAGGGCGCGACGGTAGGCGAGCGCGGCATCCACTTCTTTTCCCGTTTTTTCAAACGACTGGCCGAGTTCGAAGTAGATGGCTGCCGATGGAGGGGCGGATTGGAGATGCTTTTCAAAAAGGGACACAGCCGCCGCGTGCTCGCCATTCGCAAGCCGCTCGCGAGCATCGGCAAGAAAATCCGCATGCAGCGGCAGGATGGCGCTGACGAACACAACAGTAGATATCGCGAATTGGATGAAGGCTGGACTTCTCATAGGGCGACCTTTTTCAAGGCTTCGATGATAGCAGAACGCTGCTCGCGGTCGGGCGCCTTGGTTCCTGTGGTTGAGTATTTGGATTCGGCCTCACGGGCGAGCAGATCGTGGAGAGTGCGCTTCGTTCCTGGATCGAGGGCGAGGGAATCGATGCGGGCAGAGGCATCGAGCGGACTGGATTTGGTATCGAGCGCTGCATGGAGGCAAGTGGCAGCCTGGGAAACGAACTCCTCGTCGGGACAGTGCTGGGCGGCTGTGAGCAGGGCTCCGAGTCTTTGCCTTCGCTTGCGCCGCAACCCTGCGGGCGATGTAAGAAGACGGCGGATGACAAGTCCGGCGAGAGTGAGCAACCAGAGGATGCCGAGTGCGGCATTGGAAGTGATGAATGCGGGATTGCGCAGCAATGGAGTCCAATCGGACGCCCCTCCCGCCTGCGTGGCAGCGACAGCAACGGGCGTCGGAGTGGAAACTGGAGCGGCAACTGTTTTCTTGTCCACCAGTTCATCAACAGGTGCAGACTGGGGCTTGCCGGCACGAGCCTCGACCTCCAACGGCGCCGCGGTGAGGAGTTCGTATTTTCCCGTTGATGGATCGAAATAACTGAACCTCACGCTGGGGGTCTTATTCTGGTCGCTACGGGCGACAAGCATGAATTCATAGACCTTCTCTCCGGAGAAATTGATCGAGTCGGAAGCGCGGAATTTTTCCGCAGGAGGATAGGTGTGCCACTCCTCCTCACCGGTGAGCACAGGAGCGCCCATCGCTTCGAAGTTGCCCTGGCCGGTGATTACCACCCGCAATGTCACAGGATCTCCGGGCCCTGCTTTTTTTGGGCTTACCATTGCCTCCATTTTAAATTTTCCAATGGCTCCGGAGAAATCGTCGGGGAGGCCATCTTTCGGCAACGGCGCGACGTCGAGCTGAGTCGGGCGTGTTTCCACCGCGACCTGCTGCGCATTGGTGAACATTCCCGGGGGCATCCCGCCAAAGTGACGGAAAAAGTCGTCAAACCCGGCTGGGGGGCTGCCCGGCAGCTGCAACCTCGCTTCCAGCGGCGCGGAGGGGATTTCAATCTTGCCCGCCTTTGCAGGCGTGACAGCAGTCTGGAAAGCGAAAACCACATAGTTCTCGCCGTTCACGATTTGCTCACGCTTCGGGATATTAACAAGGCTCTGCACGGTGAATCCCTCTCCCGTGAAGTTGGGGCGATCCCCCACTTCGCCGCCGATGCTTGTCTGAAAATAATATCTCAACTCGGTGGGAATAACTTCGCCGACATACGCTTTTTTCTTGGAGAGAACGAGGTCGCCAAAATAGGGAAGCCCTCCACCAGGGGAAGGCATACTTCTCGGGGATGACTGCTGCTGCGAAGGAACAGGCGGCAGCATGGGGGCGGGAAGCTGGGATGCGTCGGCGACATTGAGGCGGAGTGGATTGGTGCGAAGAGTTTTGTTGCCCACCCGAACGTTGAAAGGAGGGATCTCAAACTCGCCGACCTGCCGGGGAATGACGGAATAGGTGTAGGTAAGCGACGAGGTGATTTTGAAATTATTCATCTCAAACCGCGTCGAGCGCCCAAAGAGCTGGATTTCCAAGCCTGGGACGTTGACCCGCTCGGGAACTTCGGCTGAACGGGCATCGCGGACAGTCACCACGATTTCCACAGGCCTACCGACATACGTGCTGGGGCTGCTCAGACCGGCGGTGGCCTCCTGGGCATGCAGTGCCAAAGGACCCAAAAGGGAGCTCACAGCAATCAAGACAAGCGCGGCTTTTTGCATGGAGATTTTTTTACCAGTCACGTGAGACATCTTGCGAGGTTTGCTGTTCGCTCAAATTCACCTTCTCCTCCTCGCCACGGAGCGCATTGAGCAAGGCACGGGCTTGGCTCGGGCTCATTCGCCCGTCTTCCTCGGGTTCGGAAGCCCCCTCCTGTGGCTGCGGTTTGGCAGGCTGCGGAGTCGGCGTCTGCTGCTCGTTGGCACTTTTGAGGTCCCCTTCTTTCTTATCGCCGGGAGTGGGAGAGGGTGCAGGTTGCGGTTTTTGCTGGTCGGGGTCTTTTGATTGATTCTCTTGTTGGGACTGATCGGATTTCTCGGACTGGTCATCTTTTTTGTCGTCGCCGTCTTTTTTGTCCTGCTCCTTTTGCTCGTCTTTTTTTTGCTCCTGATCTTCGGAGTCCTTTTTATCTTGGTCTTGCGAATCCTTTTTATCCTGCTGCTGGTCTTTTTGCTGATCTTTCTGTTGTTCTTGCTGCTGGTCGTTTTGATCCTGTTTTTGATCTTTTTGCTGCTGTTGCTGTTTTTCGAGGTCTTCGAGGAGTTTTTTTACAATGTCGCGATTTTCAGCGGCGAGTTTGTTCTCAGGATTGAGTCGGAGGGTTTCATCGTAGTGCTCGATGGCGTTTTGCCAGTTCGTTTTTTTATCTTCCGGCTTCTGGGCCGCCTCGCCCTTTCGAACAAGTGAATTGGCAAGGTTGTAGGAGGCATCCTCGTTTAGCTTTGGATTTTCTCCCACCAGCGCCTCGGTGAAATACGTGATGGCTTTTTCAAAATCGCCCGACTTGTAGGCCGCCGCGCCGGAATTGAACTGGAGGAATGGTGAATTCGGCTGATTTTTCAATGCTTCCTGAAAAGCGGCTCCGGCTTTTTCAAAATCCCCGTTTTTGTAATCGGCAAGTCCCTGTTGGGCTTGGGCAGCGGGGGTGAGAGCGAGGAAAACGGCCAGCACCTTGCTGGCATGACGACGCCGGTCGCCGGGCAGCAAGGAAAGTGCAAGGCAGGCAATGGCGGCGGCCAATGGCCATTGGTAGCGCTCGATGGGTTGCCTCGCGCTGAAGACTCCTGTCTCCGAAAGCTCCATGGGCTCGATCCCCTTTTGAAAAATCTCCCGCGCGGCATCAGGGCCAATGGGGGTGAAAAAGCCCCCGGTTGCTGTCGCGATTTCCTTGAGACGTGACTCGTCGAGTTTGGATGTGACCGGCTTTCCGGAGCGATCGCGCACAAAATCGGAGCGCCCGTCATCGGCACGGATGGGAATGAGCGAACCCTCCGGCGAACCGATGCCCACGGTGAAAATACGGATACCCTCTTCGGCGGCTTTCTTGGCGGCAGCGATGCCGTCAGCGTCGAGTTCCTCGCCATCGGTGAGGATGATCAACGCGCGGGTTTGCCCCTCGGCTTTACCGAATGCCTCACGGGCAATGGCAATGGCAGCGGCGATATTCGTGCCACCCATGGGGATGACGTTGGTATCGAGTTCCTCCAAGGCATTCGCAACAGCGTTGTAGTCCAACGTGAGCGGGGCTTGCAGGAAGGCGGAACCTGCGAAGGCAACGAGTCCAATTCGATCCCCTTGCATGAGGCGGACTAGGTCTTGCGTAAAAAGCTTCGCGCGGGCCAGACGGTTGGGCGAAACGTCCGTCGCCAGCATGCTGCGCGACGTGTCGATTGCGATGACCACATCGCGACCCTTCTGCTTCGTTTCCCTCTCGATGAATCCATAGCGGGGCTGGGCCAGGGCGGCCATGGCCAGCCCAAATGAAGCAATGAGTAAGGACGCACGCAGGATGCGGCGTGCGGGACTCACGGCACCGGCGAGTTGCTCGCGCAGACGGGGCGCAATGATCTTGGCGACCAGCGCCATTCCCCTGCGATAGGACCACAGGAACAGGCCCGCAAGCAGCGGCAAAAGGGCGAGGAGCCAGAGCCAGTCGGGCGCGCCAAATGTCAGGGAATTCGTCTCCATACAGTTTGCGAAAGCACGATTTGCAAAATCAAAAACCCGATACCGGGCACAAGAAACCAGGCGAAGAGATCCCGGTATTGCGCGGTTTTTTCGATCTCAACCTTGGATTTCTCGAGTTTATCGATTTCAGAAAAAATGGTGCGCAAGGATTTGGTATCAGTCGCCCGGAAGTATTGGCCACTCGTCATGCCAGCAATCTCCTGCAATGTCTTCTCATCAAATTTCACCAGCATGTTGCGGTAGACCGTGCGGCCAAATTGGTTGGTGAAGGGAAACGGTGCCTCGCCCTCGGTGCCTGCCCCGATGGTGTAAATACGGATGCCAAGGGCTTTGGCGGCCTCCGCTGCCGTGAGTGGCTGGACTTTTCCAGCATTATTATCGCCGTCGGTGAGTAGAACGATGAGTTTTGTTTTTGCCTCTTTGTCTTTGAGGCGGTTCGCTGCGGAGACAATGGCGGAGCCGATCGCAGTGCCATCCTCCACCATGCCGATCCGCAGGCGCTCGAGGTTTCGGATCAGCCATTCATGGTCGAGCGTGAGTGGGCTTACGAGGTAAGGTCTGCCGGCAAAGGCAACGATTCCCAGGCGATCGTTCGGGCGCTCGCGGATAAATTGCTCGGTCACCAGCTTCACCGCATCGATACGGTTGGCCCGGCGGTTGCCAATCGTGAAATCCTCCGCAAGCATCGAACGCGACACGTCTATTGCGAGCATGATGTCCACCCCGGTGGCTTGAATGCGGGTGATCACCCGACCGAGTTGGGGACGCGCCAGCGCAATGATGAAAAGAGCCAAGGCCAGATAGGTGAGGGCCGCCAGAAAAGCTCCGGCACGGTTGCGCTGGTGGCGGCCGATCTTTGCAAGCATGGCCGTGTTGGAAAACTTCACACCGGCGGTTCCACCCACTCTGCCCTTGAGCCAGGCCAGTAAAGGGATGGCCAGCAGGAGCAGGAGCAGCCATGGGTGGGCAAAGGAAAAACCGGAAAGTGCGTTCATTCGAGCTGGCTGGCTTTTTGCGATTGAACCTCACCACGCACCACGCGGGCGGCTATGTCCAGGAGGTCGAGCATTTCGGCCTCGCCCGCACCGGAGCGGGCAAATTTGAGCAAGTCGGTTTTTTCGAGGAAAACCGCCAACCCTTCCTTTTCATTGTCAGTGAAAACGGGCTTGAAGCGGATTGACTCCAGAAACTCCATGGATGTTTGAGTCGTGGCCCCCAGCCCTCGCTCGGCTTGGATATACCGCCGCAGCGTATCCGAAACCGTGACGCCGAAAGCATAGGGATCCTCGCCCGAGATGCGGGATCGCAAGGCCTCAAGGGCAGCAAGAGCCTTTTGACGATTGCCGGGCGGCGGAGATTTTCTGGCGAGATACTTTATTACGAGCCCCACAATCAGAGCCAATGCCAGCAGCACGACGATGGCACCTAGGACAGTCATCCACAGAGGATACGGCCAATACCAGACAGGCCCCACGATATCGTGGATCGGCGCGGGTGTTGGAGCGGGCTCGGCTGGATTCATGCGGCAAGACGGCGTTCGCGTTGTTCGAAGAAGGCTCTCAGGGCAATCAAATAATCCTCGGCGGTGGATAGCTTAACGGCATCGACACGCCGGCTGCGAAGCAGGCGATCCAAGTCCCGCATGCGCTCGTCATTGATCTCCACGAGTCCACACCGGAGAGATCGCCGCGAGGTGTCGACATCGATCTGCTCGCCGGTCTCGGCGTCTTCGAGAGTGACAATCCCCACATCGGGGAGATCGCTTTCCCCGGGATCGGTCACCGGCATGGCAACGAGATCATGTCGCCGGCTCGTGACGGTCAGCGCCTTGGTAAAATCCGGTGCCATGAAATCGGAGATCATGAAAACAACGGCACGGCGGGACATCACACGGTTCAAGTAATCCAAGGCACCGGCAAGATCGGTCCCCGTGCCCTTGGGTTCAAAGTAGAGCATTTCGCGAATGAGTCGCAGGGTGTGCAGGCGGCCTTTTTTGGGAGGAATGAACAGCTCGACCTCGTTGGTAAAAAGGATCAGCCCCACCTTGTCGTTGTTGTTGATGGCGCTGAAAGCAAGGATGGATGCCACCTCGGCGGCGAGTTCCCGTTTACTCAGATCGATGCTGCCGAATATCCCCGAGGCACTCACGTCCACAAGAAGCATGACCGTAAGCTCCCTCTCCTCGGTGAATTTCTTAATATAGGGCGCATTCATGCGGGCGGTGACATTCCAGTCGATCGAGCGAATCTCGTCGCCGGGCGCGTATTCGCGCACCTCCTCGAAGTTCATGCCACGACCTTTGAAGACACTGTGGTATTGGCCCGCGAAGATGGAGTTGACCAGTCGGCGGGTGCGCAACTCGATACGGCGGATTTTTTTGAGGATTTCCTTTGGATCTCGCGTCATGGCTTGGCATCAAAACGCCGATGTCGCATCGATGCGGCGGCGTTGAGGTTCTTTAAAATTCAAGGCACAGGCACGCCTGCGAAGATTTGCTCGACGACCATTTCAGTGGTGACCGACTCGGCTTCGGCCTCGTAGCTCACACCGATGCGGTGGCGCAGCACGTCGATGCCAATGCTCTTCACGTCCTGTGGCGTGACGTATCCACGACCAGCGATGAAGGCGTTTGCCTTGGCAGCCAGAGTGAGGAAAATCGTGGCACGGGGAGAGGCCCCGTAGCGAATAAGGCCATCGAGCTTCAACTTGGCTGCCGCAGGGTCGCGTGTCGCCCAGACGATGTTCACGATGTAATCCTTCACGCGGTCATCCACGTAGATGTCGTTCACCACACTGCGGGCACGGATGATTTCATCGGGCCCCACGACCGGTTCCACGGAGAGGCGCGGCGATGAGGTGGCCATGGCATCGAGGATCGAGCGTTCCTCCTCGCGGGTGGGATATCCCACGTGAACTTTGAGCATAAAGCGGTCGAGCTGGGCCTCTGGCAGTTGATAGGTGCCCTCCTGCTCGATTGGGTTCTGTGTGGCGAGAACCAGAAAGGGATCCGGCAGCGGATAGGTCTGCTCGCCAATGGTCACCTGCCGCTCCTGCATCGCCTCGAGCAATGCACTCTGGACTTTCGCCGGAGCACGATTGATTTCATCGGCAAGGATGAGGTTCGAAAAAATCGGACCGAGCTTGGTGGTGAACTCGCCATCCCGTGGATTGTAGATCAGCGTGCCGATGAGATCGGCGGGAAGCAGGTCCGGCGTGAATTGAAGACGCTGAAATCCAGTGCGTATCGAGTTGGCAAGGGTGCGAACGGTAAGCGTCTTGGCAAGCCCCGGAACACCCTCGAGCAGAACATGGCCATTGCAGAGAAGACCCACCAGCAAACGGTGGACGAGTATTTTTTGTCCCACGACCACGCGGGACACTTCATTGACCAGGGGTTCAACCCATTGACGGTTTTCTTCAACCTGTTTGGTGATTTCGGAGGTATTGATGCTCATTGAAAATGGAACTGATGAGATAATGGAGTGCGGCTTGTTAAGACAGGCGGAAAATCAATTTGTTCAATTCTCGCTGCACAATTAAAGCAAGCCCGCAAAGGATTGAGGACTGATGTCTCGGGTATAAAGGGAATTCGTGGATTATTGAAGCTCGCGTAAGAGCTTGGAGCCGATTATTTGAACCATATCCCATGAAAAAGGTCGCAATTGTCATTCCTGCACGCTGGGCGTCCACCAGGTTCCCCGGCAAACCACTCCACCACATCGCCGGCAAGCCACTGCTGCAACTCGTGTGGGAGCGTTGCAAAAAGGTGCGCGGCGCTGATGCTGTGATCGTTGCCACCGATGACATGCGAATCGCCGAGGCCGCCTTTGATTTCGGCGCGGATGTCGCCGTCACCTCGCCCAAGCACCCATGCGGCACGGACCGCATCGCCGAAGTTGCCCAAAACCTTCCCAGTTTCGACATCATCCTCAATGTGCAGGGAGACGAGCCGTTTATCGATCCACTGCTGGCACAAAAACTCATCGATGTCCTGCTTTCCGACAAATCACTCTCCATGTCCACAGCGGCATGTCCGCTTGCCGGGGACGAGCTTGCAAATCCCAACTGCGTGAAGGTCGTCACCGACCTCTCGGGCAACGCCCTTTATTTCTCACGCAGTCCGATTCCCTGCGACCGCGATGCAGATACCCACCCCGCACGACTGCGCCACCTTGGCATCTACGGCTACCGTAGAAAATTCCTG
This sequence comes from Terrimicrobiaceae bacterium, assembly GCA_044352905.1. Classification (GTDB taxonomy): domain Bacteria; phylum Verrucomicrobiota; class Verrucomicrobiia; order Chthoniobacterales; family Terrimicrobiaceae; genus UBA967. The sequence goes on from JBILCY010000003.1 coordinate 153,607, forward strand.
CTGGAATTTGTGACATGGAAACAGACGCCGCTCGAAAAATCCGAGAAGCTCGAGCAACTGCGCGCACTCGAGCACGGCGCAAAAATCCGCGTTGTCAAAACCAAGCCCGCCGGGCCCGGCGTGGACACACCTGCCGATGCACGTGCCGCCGAACGCTTGCTCACACAAAAAAAACGGTCGAAGTAAGATCGCTTCAAGCTTATTAGTATTTATTCATGCCAAAGCTCTTGAAGACGGTATTGGTTTTAAACGCGATCGCGCTTGTCGGTTGCTCCACGACTCCTTCCCCCGAGGTTCGCACCGCTGTGGCTGCTCCGCCGCCGATCGCCAGCGCCCCTGCCAATGCCCCCTCCGTATGGCCAGTCGATGCCCCTCAAATCGTCGCCCAATCGGCCATCCTCATCGACGCCGCTAGCGGGAAGGTTCTTTTCCAAAAAAACGCCGATGTTCAGCGACCCGTTGCCAGCACACAAAAACTCCTTACCGCCTTGCTTGTGGCCCGCCGTGGAAATCTCGATGAACTCGTGACCATCCAATCCCCAGAGACAGCCGTGGAGCCGACAAAACTCGGCCTTAAAGTCGGTGAGCGCTACCCCCGCCGCAAACTTCTCGAATCCATCATGGTCAAAAGCGCAAACGACGCCTGTGCCACGCTTGCCCGTGATCACAGCGGCACGGAGTCCTCATTTGCCGATCAAATGAATGCCACCGCTTGGGCACTCGGGGCCCGCTCGTCACATTTCGTCAACAGCCACGGTCTCCCAGCTGGCCAATACTCGACCGCGCGTGACATCGCACGGGTCGCCTTTCATGCCTATCGACACCCTGAGTTGAGGGAAATGAGCTCAAGCGCGAGTCGGTCTTCCGCCACAGCAGCGGACGTGTCACGGTCTTAAAAGCCACCAACAAACTCCTCGAGCGCTCGGAAGCCTTCAATGGCATGAAAACTGGTTATACCAACGCCGCAGGGCGCTGCCTCGTATCGAGCGGACGTCTGAACGGTCGCGAAGTCATCCTCGTCCAGCTGGGCAGCAAAACCCAATACATCTTCAACGATGCGGCACGCGCGATGGCCTGGTCGCCTCGCGACGTTTCAAACCTCTTTGCATCCGGACAGGATCCCGCTGCAAACCAGACGCTTTTTTAAGGACTCGGCCTCCGAAGCCCGGAGAGAAGTCATTTCATTTTGAAATCTCGATCGCGGAGATCTGCTGTGAGAGCCCCCAGGCGGGAACAACGATTTTTTCTTCAACGCCGGCACTTACCGCTTTGGCAGCACGAATCGTGTTCCATGCGCAGGAGGCCGTGAATGCCTCAAAATGCGGAGTGCCGCAGCAGTCGGCAACAGGGCGGCCGGAGAGAGCTTGAGCAGCCACTCTTCGCATCCAGCTTGTCGCCGTGTTTGCAATGGGAGTTTCACGTTCGAATTCACCGAGGCACAATGCGGCGGCCTTGGCCGCTTGCGCCCGCGTGCGAAAGCTGAACCCATCGGCAAGACGAGCAATGTGCGCGATGGCATCCTTGAACTCCCTTCCCAAGAGCACGGCTCCCGCACCTTCGGCAACGCCCATCGAGTCATCCGCGCCAAACCAACGGGCTGCATGCATCACATCCAAAAAGTGGGGATCAAACTCCTCGCCGCCCACCACGACCACATGCTCCACATCCCCGTTTTCCAGCCACACAGCGGCGGTTCTCAACGCGGAGACCCAGCACGAGGTATCACCCACCTGGGAATAAACAGGACCGCCGATTCCCAATTCCGCGACGACATGGCTGAGCGGCGTATTCACCACCGTCTCGGGAAATAGGACCGGACTTGCAAAGCGCCTCCCCTCGGTGGTGATACCTTTGTAAAAACGCACGGAATAAACCAGACAGCCGATAAAAAACGAACCAACCAGTCCGACCTGGGATGGTTTCACATCGGGCCTCGCCTCGAGTGCTTGCGACACCGCTTCGATCAAATGGTGGGAAAGGGCGCTCGCACGACGCAACCGCGGCCTCATTCTCCATCGGTTGAAGGGTTCGGCCGCAAGATCGACCCGTGCCACATTTCGGGTCACCTGCGGATTCGAGACTTCCGGCACCCGACCGGCAGGCCAGAATGTTTCAGGCGTATCGAGCGTGGTTCCTCCCGGCGATGAGATGCCAAATGACAGAATGGAAATCGGAGCATTCATTCGGCAGTAAAAATCACAGCGGCATTCGAGCCACCAAAACCCAGGTTCACACTGAGAACGGCTTTTTTTGTAAGCGTTGACCCGGACACGGCAAGGCGTCCGTCGACCGCCTCGACGGGATCATTCGTATTGATCTGAGGGGGAAGCATGCCCGTTTTTAGTGCGAGGAGAGAGAAAACCGCCTCGAGCGCACCGGCCGCCCCCAGCGTGTGTCCGATTGCGGCCTTGGTGGAGCTGATGCGGAGGTCCCTGCATTCCATTGGGAAAACCCGCGCAAACGCAGCCGCCTCTGCCCCGTCGTTGAAGGGGGTTCCGGTGCCATGGGCGTTGATGTAGCCGATATCTGCGGGCTGCAAGCCCGCGCGATCGAATGCCTGGCGCATCGCCGCCTCAAGCGGAAAACCGTTCGGCTCGGGTTGGGTGATATGGTGGGTGTCGGTCGAGTGACCATATCCCAGAAGGCGTCCTTTGATTTCAGCCCCGCGCTTTTTGGCATGGACCTCGCTCTCAATCACGAGAAATGCCGCCCCCTCGCCCAGCATGAGTCCACGGCGGTTTTTATCGAACGGCATGCATTGATCGGGAGCAAGTGCCTGAAGGCAGTCGAAGCCGCAATAAACAAGTTCACACAGCGCCTCGAAACCTCCCACCAACACCATCTCCGCAAAACCGCCTTGGATGAGATCCGCGGCATGACCGATGGCATTGGCACCGCTTGCGCAGGCGTTTGAGACAATCATCGCCGGCCCATCAAATCCCAGGTGCTGCTGAAGATCGGCGATTTGCTGCTGCGCGGGATAGCGGGAGATGAGCGACGTTTGGCGACGAAGATTCGACGCCCAGACATTGCGCAGAAACTCCTCGCCGAGTTCCATTCCGCAAGCGGTCGTGCTGATGCTGAGTTCAAGCCTTGCGTGGTTGCAGGTTCCGTCGGACCCGAGGATTCCCGCATCCATCATGGCCTCGCGGGCGGCGGGAAGCGAAAGTCGGGAGGCCCGGCTCAAGCGGGAGACTGCTTTTTTTGGCAGCCATTCCAGCCCAGGCAAGGAGGCCTCGGCGCCCTCGGTGACACGGCAGCCTTCGACCGGGATGGATGTGATCGGGCCGCGAGCATTGTCCCCTTGGCACAAGCGGCGCCACGTGGAGTCGGCATCGACACCAAGAGGCGACACGCACCCCCATCCTGTGATGACCGCCCCATTCTTTGAACTCACGGCGCGGAGCTTAGCGACGAATACTCTCGTGGAAAATGCCAATCTGCGCCTTCATCCCAGCCAGAGATTTCAGCGCGAAATCACTCGGCCATCCGCTTTGAGGACATTCAAGCCCGCTCCACCACGTCCTCTGTGAACAGCGCCGAAATCGGAAGCCACGGTGAGGGAACCGATTTTTTGGACCTTGAGAATTCCCCGGCGCGTGTAGATCGACACGCTCGCCGGGGTTTCGTCCTGAATGACCGGCGAGAAATGGTAGCTTGTCTGGTGTGTCTCGTAATTTTTGAGGCTGGCGGCATCCGAGGGGCAAATGAGCGTGGCTTGCGAGACCCCGTAAGGACTCAGCTTTTCCAAGGCCGTGCCAGGATTCTCGACCTCCGGGGGCAATGATGGAGGCACGGTTTCAATCGCTGGAAAACGGAAATCGTTATCAGCCGCATACGCCTGCACCGCCACACCGATCTGGCGCAGATTCCCGACGCATCGCGCCGAGCGGGCACGCTCTATTGCCTGGCCGATGGCCGGAGAAGCCAGAGAGGCCAACAAGGCAATGATCGCCACCACGACCAGCAGCTCGACCAAGGTGAATCCATTGCGCCTCATCGCCCTTCCTCTGTAGGTTTTTTTGCCGCCATCTTGCGATCCCAATAGCGTTTGGAGCGGTTGATGCGCTGCTCGGGAGTCATTTTCGCCTCACGGGCGATGCGACGGTCCTCCATTCGCTCAACCACTTCCGGCCTGCTCATCATCTCGTCGATTTTGTTGCGGCGCTGATCCTCGGGCAGGCTTCGGATTTCCTGCCAAAAATGTCGATTCGCTTGGTAGTAAGCACGAGATTGTTCCTGCTCGGCCATCGGCAACAGCGCTATTTGGGCCTCCATCCGTTCGGCGATGATTTCCGGGGCGACAGACCTGCGGGGTGTCTGTTCCTGCCCGGGCTGTGGGCGCATAGAGGATCTTCCGATCCAGCTTCCGCCCTGCGCTACCTCTCCCGTCTCCGCGCCATCATCTCGCCGGAGTTGACGGCGCAATAAGAACACCTCCTGCGAAACGCCTCCGGCGTTTTTAAAGAGTGCGCGAGCAGCATCTGCAAGGGCGCCTGGTTTCGGAGCGCGAACGGCGGGATTCCAATCGGAGGGCACGGCAACCATCACACCGGTTTTTTGTGAGACCTCGTCGAGCATCTCACGCAAGTCGCCAGTGCCGGAGGGATTCCATCTCACACGCCGGAAATCGAGAACGGCATCGCCTGCCCAATCCATCATCCCCATGCCCCCTCCTCCATACGCGGTCCAGCCTGAAGTCTCGCCACCCTTGCGGAAGTCGGCGATAACGGCCTCGATAGGCTCCTTTGCCGGCGCTCCGAGATACACGAGCCGCCAAGAAGCCTCGGTGCGAACGGCGACAATGTCCAAGGCCTCCAAAGGCGGCACCCTTCGCACCTTGATCGAAACAGGCGTTGCCGGATCAAGGTTCGACTCAATACGAATCCCCCCTTGGCGGCTGATGGAGGACAGCACTTTCGTCAGCGGCGCGTTGCGGAAATCCAAGGTCACCAGTCCCCATCCAGAGTAAATTTGCCAGCCGGCCCAAATGACCAACAGACAAAGAAAAATCCCAGGCAGCAGGAGACGGTTTTTATTCATGGAGGAGGGAACATCACACAGCCTACTATGCGCAATTCACTGCGCCCCGCTTGGGTTAATTTTTCATTTTCCGGTAACGCCTGATCAATGAATTCGTGCTGCCATCGTGTTTGAGGTCAGGCTCGGTGGGGCTTTCGAGTTCCGGAATGATTTTTTGGGCGAGTGCCTTGCCGAGTTCGACGCCCCATTGATCGAAGGGATTGATGTCCCAGAGCACGCCTTGGGTGAAGACGCTCATCTCGTAGAGGGAAACGAGGCGTCCCAGCGTGGCGGGCGTGAGTTTTTCGGCCATGATGACATTGGAAGGCCGGTTGCCTTCAAAGACACGGTGGGGAGCGAGCGCAGCGGGGGTGCCTTCAGCCTCGACTTGGGCGAGGGTTTTGCCGAAGGCCAGGGCCTCGGTCTGGGCGAAGACATTCGACATGAGCAGGTCGTGATGGTTGCCGAGGGGGTTGAGTGATTTCGCAAAAGCGATGAAGTCGCACGGGATCAGGCGCGTGCCTTGGTGGATGAGTTGATAGAAGCTGTGTTGGCCATTGGTGCCGGGCTCGCCCCAGTAAATCGGACCGGTGTCAGCATCCACACGGGTGCCGTCGAGCTTCACGTATTTGCCATTGCTCTCCATGGTGAGCTGCTGGAGGTAGGCTGGGAAGCGCTTGAGATATTGATCGTAAGGCAGGACGGCGACGGTCTGTGCGCCGAAGAAGTCGTTATACCACACCGCAAGGAGTCCGTGCAGAACGGGGATATTTTGCTCGAAGGGCGCGGTGCGGAAGTGTTCGTCCATCTCGTGTAAGCCGGCGAGCATTTCATGGAAATAGTCGGGCCCAAGCGCGATCATGTTGCTGAGACCGATGGCGGAATCCATCGAGTAGCGGCCGCCGACCCAGTCCCAGAAGCCAAACATGTTGGCGGTATCGATACCGAACTCGGCAACCTTCTCGGCATTGGTGGAGACGGCGACAAAATGTTTAGCGACGGCAGCCTTGTCACCACCGAGCCCGGCGAGCGACCACTCGCGCGCAGTTGTCGCATTGGTCATGGTCTCGAGGGTGGTGAATGTTTTGGAAGAGATGATGAAAAGCGTCTCGTCCGGCGCGAGGTCGTGGGTGGCCTCGGCGAAGTCGGTGCCGTCAACATTCGAGACAAATCGGAAGGTGAGCGAGCGATCGGTGTAGTGCCGGAGGGCTTCATAAGCCATCACAGGCCCCAGGTCGGAGCCTCCGATGCCGATATTGACGATATTTTTGATGTGCTTGCCGGTGTGCCCCTTCCACTCGCCACTGCGAACGCGGTTGGAGAATGCCGCCATCTTATCAAGAACGGCGTGGACCTCGGGCACCACATCGACTCCATCCACCTTGATCGAGGCGCTGCGCGGCGCACGGAGAGCGGTGTGTAGAACGGCACGGTTCTCGGTGATGTTGATCTTGTCGCCGCGGAACATCGCCTCGATGCGCTCGCGGAGTCCGGCGGCCTTGGCCAGGGAGAGGAGGTCGGCAATGGTCTCGCTGGTGATCAGATTTTTTGAGTAATCAAAAAAGAGACCTCCGGCTTCGAGTTGGAATTTTGAAGCACGGTCGGGGTCCGATGCGAAAAGCTCACGCAAATGGGGAAGCGTTTCGCGTTGGGTGGAAAGCGACTGCCAAGCGGGTTGCGCGGTGATGTTCATGGTATTCTTTTTCTATTTCTTTTCGAGGTGTCCGCCAAATTGGTAACGCATCGCGGAGAGAAGCTTGTCTTGGAAATCGGCGTCGCCACGCGAGCTGAATCGTTCGTAGAGGGCGGTGGTAAGGACGGGAACAGGCACTCCCTCGTCGATGGCAGCTTTGATCGTCCAGCGGCCCTCGCCGGAGTCGCTTACACGACCGGCGAAATCCTTCAGCGCCGGGTCTTTCACAAGAGAGTTGGCGGTGAGGTCGAGGAGCCAACTGGCAATCACGCTGCCACGACGCCAGACCTCGGAGATGTCGGTGAGGTTGAAATCGAATTGATAATGCTCGGGGTCGCGGAGGGGAGTCGTCTCGGCATCGATGGCCTGCGCGGATTTGCCGATGTTGGCGTTTTTCAGAACATTCATGCCCTCGGCATAGGCGGCCATGATGCCGTATTCGATACCGTTGTGGACCATTTTGACAAAGTGTCCTGCCCCGTTGCCTCCGCAGTGGAGGTATCCGTGCTCGGCCGTGCCTTGGTTTTCAGCACGCCCGACAGTGCGGGGAATATCACCGACTCCGGGAGCCAGGGTTGCAAATATCGGATCAAGGCGTTGGACGATCTCCTGCTCACCGCCGATCATCATGCAATAGCCGCGCTCGAGACCCCAAACGCCGCCGCTGGTGCCGACGTCGACATAGTGGATGCCACGTGGCGCGATCTGCTTCGCGCGGCGGATGTCGTCGATGTAGTAGGAATTACCACCATCGATAATGGTGTCGCCCTTTTCGAGAAGGGGGAGGAGTTCCTCGATCGTGGAATCAACCGCTGCCGCGGGAACCATGAGCCAGATCGCACGCGGAGCAGCTAGCTTGGAGACGAAATCCGCAAGCGAGGTCGCGCCGGTGGCTCCTTGTTTCACAAGCGAGTCGATGGCTTCCTGGGAATGATCGAAGACCGTGGCTTTGTGTCCATCGCGCAAAAGGCGGAGGACCATATTGGCACCCATGCGACCGAGGCCGATCATACCGAGTTGGAGTTTAGTCATATTTTTTTCAGTGGTTAATTTTCTTGGGCAGCTTTCGTAAGGGTGAAGTCCCGCGCAGGAGGAACTCCTGCCGGGATAAGGGTCGACATATAATCGACAAGAGCTTCGACCTCGGAAGGCTTCAGGTTCTGGCCATAGGCGGGCATGTTGCCTCCCCCTTGCACAACCTGGCGGACGAGTTGGGGTTTGGTGAGGCGCATGCCGACATCGGTGAGGCTCGGGCCGCGTTCCCCGCCGAGTCCGTCGATGGCATGGCAGTTGCGGCATTGTTTGTATTGGAGGGTGACAGCGCCTTGGAGCTGGAGCGGGGTGCGGTTGAGAATCTGAGCGTCCGGCGTGGTCTCGGCCGACCATGCGTTCATTACCGGCGACCATGGCGAAGTGGCTCCGAGATACGTGAGCATGCCGAGGGCGATCCAGACGAGGAGGGTGACGAGCACGGCAACCGGACGACGACGCCAGCTCTTCTCACCGGTGCCATTTACAAAGGGAAGCGCGACAAGAATGAGGCCGATCACGACCGGGCCAACAAGCAGGGCGACAGTCTCGATCTCCGCAGGCATGAGCGAGGCGACAGCGAAGATCCAAAGGAACCAAAAATCGGGACGGGGCGAGGAGTCAATCTGAAGCGGGTTTGCCGGACCACTCGGGCCTTTGGGACCGAAGAGACACGCGCAAGCAACAATGCCACCGATGACAATCGCCGCGGCGATGATGTCTTTGTCGATCGCCTTTGGAAAAAACGGAACACCTTCTTTTTTCAAGATGGCGGCGTATTCCTTATCGTAGGTCTCGCGGCGAACAACCATGCCGGGAACGGGATATTCATTGATGCCCTTGGTGAGAACCATCCGGAGATGCAGGCTCACAACGGCAAGCACGGCACCTGGCAGGACAAAGACGTGGAGCGCAAAAAAGCGCGACAGGGTTTCCGAGGCGATGATCTGCCCGCCCAGCATGAAGTCGACCATCTGCTGCCCGATGAAGGGAATGCGGCCGACGATTGAAGCGCCGATGCCAAGGCCCCAGTAGGCATCCTCGTCGAAGCGCATGATCTGCCCGGTGAATGCCAGACCGAGGGTGAGCACGAGCAGAACCAAGCCGGAAAGCCAGGTGATCTCGCGGGGGTATTTGTAAGCACCGAAGAGGAAAACCTGCGTCATGTGCAGCAGCATGATGCCGACCATGAAATCCGAGCCCCAGTAGTGCAGGGCGCGCAGGAACCATCCGAGTGTCTGGTGGTAGGTGAGATACTCGAGGGTGGCGTAGGCCTCGTCCGCCGATGGTACATAGACCAATGCCAGCATGATGCCTGTGACAAGCTGCATCATGAAGCACAGGAGCGTTGCGCTGCCAAAGACATAGAACCAACTGCCGGCACTCTGCGGGACGTGGTGGCCGGCGGTGGATTCCCAGATTTTTTTGACATGCAACCGGTCGTCGACCCAGTTGAAGACGCCCAGACCGATGTCGGTGAATTTTTGGAAGGGAGCCTTCATGCGTTTGGCTGGGCCAGTGTGGGCAAGGCTCCGGCGAGGATCATGAGGTTGCCGGACTCGATCTTGAATTCGTAAGTGAAGAGTCCGCGTGGGGGTGGTCCGGCGGCGCGCTCGCCATTTTCGTAGTAGGCACCGCCATGGCACGGGCACATGAAGAGTTTGGACTCTTCAAACCAACGGACAGGACAGCCGAGGTGGGCGCAGTTGATGGCAAAAACCTGAAATTCGTTGCCTGCAATGCGACGGACCCAGCAGGGGATGTCGGCTGTGGCACCATCCCAGGAGCGGCGAACAGGGTTTTTGAAATTCGCGAGACGGGTTTTGCCCTCGGGGAAGCTGTCAACAGAGCCGAGCGATACCCAATCGAGCTGTTGAGGCTTGAAAAAAGAGGACAGCACATAGCCGAGGAGCGGAATGCCAACGGCGGCTCCAGCGATGGCATTGAGCCCGAAGCCGAGCTTGAGCATAAACTCGCGGCGTGTGCTTTTTGGCTGATCGCAGCCGCCAGAGCCGCAACCGCAGGGCGTTGGGGATTTGGATTCCTCGTTCATGGTTGGACGGGTTGGTTGAATTCGTTCATGCGATGCGAGGCAAGCCAGGCGACCACATCGGAAATTGCTTCGGGACTCATCGGCGCTCCCGTTGTGCGGCTTGCAAAATCGGGGCATCCGAGTTCCGGCCGTCCGGCAATGGTGACGGTGCGGAGGTATTGGTCGCTCACGAGATCGAGGTAGTTGCGATTCACAACCGAGCCGGCTTTTGGCCCGCCGTTTCCATCGGCACCGTGGCAACTCGCGCAGGACTGGCCAAATGCCGTCTTGCCGGCGGCAACATTGCCGAGCGGCGCGCTGTAGGGTGGCAGCGGAGCCTTGGGGAGTTGCGACGCATCCCGCCATGCCATCAACCCCTCGACAAGGGTGTCGATTTGCACGGGGGAGAGTTCACCGCCGTTTTCTGTGGCAAAGGCGGGCATGTTGTGTCCGGGGACACCATTGGCAATGATCGTGCGGAGTTTTTCCTCGGGGATGATGGCGAGATAAAGCGGGTTCTTGAGCGTGATCGAGCCGGCGATCGATTGCCCGTCGCCGTGACAGCCAAGGCAATTTTGCGAGTAGAGATTTTTAAAACCTTGGACATCGGCGGGCGATTTCCACTTCTCGGCAAGGGTGGGCTTGCCGGGCATCCAGTCGCAGGATGAGAGAGCGAGGCTGAGACAGAGGATTGCGAGAGGGAAGATGCGGCTCATGAATTTTCCTCCGGGGCTTCGATGCCAAGCTTGGCGGCCAATGAGAGCGACTGCATGGTTTCCACTTTTTCTTCTTTGAAGACGACGTAACCGCAGACCATGCCGAAGGCGATCTGGCAGACAATGAACCATGGCCAGTCCACATGAACCGCAAGCGCAGGATTCACGAAACGGATGGTGGCAAAAAGAAATCCGCTCCAGATCAGCGGCGTCATGATGCCACCCCAGAACCATTCGAATTTTGCAGGAAGCATGGGCAGGAGCACGATGTAGAGGAGGCCGATCATGATGGATACGGCTCCGTGGCTGATAATGGCGACAACAAGGCCGATGAGACTGAATTGCTTGAGCGTCTCCACACCGGCAAGCGCCAAGTCGGGAACCGCAGCGGCTGAAAGGAGATTCACCGGATACCAGATGCTGTTGTATTTGAAATACCCCCATGCGCATGCCAGGACCGCCATCACAAGCGCCCCGGCGATCCCGCCTTTGATTCCCGCCATGAGGGGCGGCACCTCGACAGGAAGGCGCATGCGGTGACCCCGCTCACCGATTTTGAGGTATTGGATCGAACGAGCAGTGGTCTGCGGCTGCGGGGCTTCCTCCAGTGGCACGGAGTAGTGTTTCGGACGCGGAAAAACATCCATGAACCATCCTGCAAAACCGACGAGGCCGATAAGCAGGCCGATGAAGGTGATGAAGAAACTGGTCACCAACCCTGCAAAGAGCAGCACCATTCCGAAGGCGGCGATAATCGGCCAACCGGTCGGCTCGGGTATCTCGACGGAATCGTTTTTTTCCGGGTCTTGGGTGTTCATGGTTGGATGCGCACGCTGAGGATGTAGACGACCGACAGAACAACGATCCAGATGCAGTCAACAAAGTGCCAATAATAGGATATGGCCTCGACATGCTCGGTGTGATCGGGATGGAGTCGTCCACGGAGTGCCGCGATGAGGACTCCCAGGAGAAGGCATACGCCCACAATCACGTGGAAGGCGTGGAGACCTACGAGCGAGTAAAATGTGGTGCCGAAGGTGTTGGTGGCGATGGTCAGGTTTTTTTCAAAAATAAGATCATGCCACTCTTGGCCGGTGTAATAGAGGAAGTAGACACCCAGAGCGAGGGTGATGCCCCACCAGAGCGCGAAGCCGGCCTTGTGGCCTTTGTGCAGGAATCTCTCGGCCAGAAAAACGGTGCCGCTGCTGCCGAAGAGCGCAATGCTGCCAAGAAGCGGAAATTCGAGCACGTCCGCAGGATAAGGCCCGTTGAGGCTTTTCCCCGTGTAGAAGAGGTAGGCCACGACAAAAATCGTGAACAGAGCCGACTCCGCAATGATCAGCGAAAGCATCCCAAGCTTGCGCGTGGAGGGCAACTTCCAGTCGGTGGATTCGTGTGTGGTGGCGGAGTTCATTCGTATTTCCAGTCCGGATCGTCGGGATGTTTCGCATCCCAGAGCGGACGGCGGCTTTTGACATCAGGGAATTTTGCAAAATTGTATTCCGGGGGCGGCGAGGTGGTCGCCCACTCGAGCGTCCATGCGTCCCACGGATCATTGCCCGCCACTTTCCCACGGAAGTAGGAGTAAAGGAGGTTGTAGACAAAGAACAGGATGCCCGCGGCTTGGAAAATGACGCCGATCGTGGAAAGGAGGTTCATCTCATCCCATCCGCGGTCGGATTGGTAGGTGTAGATTCGACGCGGCATGCCCAGGAATCCCAGGAAATGCTGGGGCAGAAACGTCATGTGAAAGCCGATCGTGAAGAGCCAGAAATGCCAGAGACCCAGCTTGTAGTCGGGCATGCGACCAAAGGCCTTGGGATACCAGTAGTAAATCCCCGCAAAAATGGTGAAGAGCAGTCCGCCGATAAGCACGTAGTGGAAATGCGCAACCACAAAGTAGGAATCGGTGAGCTGCCAGTCAAACGGCGCCACGGCGAGCATCACCCCGGTGAGGCCGGCGATGAGGAACTGGAAAAGGAAGCCGACGCAAAAAATCAGGGGCAATTCAAAGCGAAGCTTGCCGCCATACATCGTTGCCAGCCAATTGAAAATTTTGATGCCGGTAGGGATGGCGACGAGCAGCGTCGAGGTCACGAAAAACGCATTGGCCAGTGAGACCATGCCGACGGCGAACATGTGGTGGGCCCACACGCCCAAGCTGATAAATGCGATGGCCACCACCGCCGCCACCATGACCGGGTAACCGAAGATCGGCTTGCGGGAAAAAACCGGAATCACCTCCGAGGTGATCGCAAAAGCAGGCATGATGAGGATGTAAACCTCCGGGTGCCCGAAGATCCAAAAAAAGTGCTGCCAAAGAACAGCATCACCACCCGCCTGGGTGTCGAAAAATTTCGCTCCGAGGTAGCGATCGAGCGTGATCATGATCTGGCACGCCGAGAGGCAGGGCACCGCAAGGATCACCAGAAAGGCCATCACCACCATGCACCACACAAAAATCGGCAACCGGCCGAGTTTCATCCCCGGACAGCGCATGCAAAAGACGGTGACGAGGATATTGATCGCCGTGGCAATGCTCCCGATGCCGCCGAGCAGCAACGAGAGCGTCCAGTAATCCGTGCTGTGCCCGCGCGAGAAAGCCTTCATGGTAAGCGGCGAATAGGCGAACCAGCCGACATCCGGCGCGGAACCGGCAGCGTATAGGCCCGGAGCCCCGATGTAGCTGAAGTAAAGCAACAGCCCGCTGAAAAAAAACACCCAGAAGCCAAAGGCATTCAAGCGGGGAAACGCCATGTCGCGCGCGCCAATCATCAGCGGCACAAGGTAATTGGCAAAGCCAAATGCCATCGGCATTCCCACCAAAAAAACCATCGTCGTGCCATGCATTGTGAAGCTTTGGTTGAAGACATCCGGCGGCAGGAACGTGTTGTTTGGAAACGCAAGCTGGATGCGCATCAACGACGCAAGCAGCCCGGCGATGACAAAGAAAAGCAGGCCCGCGCCGATATACATGAGCCCAAGCTTCTTGTGATCTACCGTGAATACGAGCTGCTGCAGGATGTTGGTGAACGAACCGGCTCCATCCCCCACCCTCACGGGTTCGGGCATCCGGTAGTTCTCATCGATTATGATTTCCTGTGCCATGGGCTATTTGAGTGTTTGGAGGTAGGCCACGAGCGAGTCGAGTTGCTGGGGCGAGAGCTTCATATCAGGCATGTAGCAGCCGGGTTTGAGGGAGTCCGGGTTTAACAGCCAAGCGTGGAGATTTTCCGGTGTGTTGAGAGCCACCCCGGCGCCCAACGTCTGGCGGGTGGCGAATTTCGTGAGGTCAGGGCCGAACACGCCCTCGGCCGGAGAGGCATCGATTTTGTGGCAATTGATGCACGAGAGGGAGTAGAAATCTTTTTTGCCCTGCAGCGCGAGCATCTCTTTGGGCTCGGCGGGAAGGCGTTTTTGATTATCCGCCCATCGCTGGAAATCCTCCGGGTCTTGCACAATCACGCGCAGGAGCATGTTCGCATGCTGGGTGCCACAATACTCGGCGCAGTTTCCCAGGAAGACGCCTGTCTGGAATGGCTCGATCCATGTTTTATTAATGCGGTTCGGTATGAGGTCTGTTTTCCCGGCAAGTTGCGGAACCCAAAAGCTGTGAATCACATCGGCGGACTCGAGAATGACATGCGTGGGACGCCTCTTGCCATCGCGAGTGCTCACGGGCACATGGATCTCGTTCGCGGTGATAATCCCCAGATCGGGGTAATGCACCTCCCACCACCACTGATGGCCCACGATTCGCACTTGCAGCGCATCCTCGGGCATCGGCGCGTCTTGGATTTCAACAATCGAGCGAGCCGAGACGAGAACAAGAACGAAGACGATGAGGCAGGGAATCACAGTCCACGCCATTTCGATATTGTAGCTGCCGTAAATCTGCGGCGGCTCCACCAGATGATCCTCGGGACCGCGCGGTCGGAACTTGATGAGCACGTAGATGAGCACTCCGACAACGACCAGAAATATCCCAAGACAAATAAGCAAAACGAGATGTGTCGGCTCCAGAAGCAGCTCTGCAGGGCGCGAGAGGGGCTGGAAAATATCGGTGATGTTGTGGGTAACGGGAGCAGACGCGCCCTGCTCTGCATGGAGCATTCCTGGAGTAAGAAGGGCGAAAACCGCAGGAAAAATGGCCCGTAAAAAAATACAGACCTTGGAGCAGGCACACAACACGAACTCCTTAAAAACAAAGTCCTCCATATGGGGAAGCATTATTTTTTGCTGTGAGGACAAATAAAGACACCCCGACGTCGCAGCCACCGTTAAATCCGCATCAATCCGCATTCCATAAATCACTTTTGCTGAGCGGCCGCGATTGACTTCACCCATTTACTGAACCATCAAGGCAGCATGCCCGCCGATCCAGAATCCCTCCGCATGCAAGCCCGCGACACAGGAGCCGAGGATTGGGGGTTATGGGGGCCTTATTTGAGTGACCGCCAGTGGGGCACGGTGCGCGAGGACTACTCGGCTGATGGTGATGCCTGGGCATCGTTTTCATTCGACCAGGCCCGATCGCGCACTTACCGATGGGGCGAGGATGGGTTGCTTGGGATTTCCGACAACAACGGCCGCCTGTGCTTTGCCGCAGCATTTTGGAACGGGAAGGATCCGATACTCAAGGAGCGCGCCTTTGGCCTCGCAAACCCGCAAGGGAACCATGGCGAAGATATAAAGGATTACTTTTACCATCTCGCCAACACGCCCACCCACTCGTTCATGCGGGGACTTTACAAATACCCGCAGCACGAATTTCCCTACGGGGAAATCGTGCAGGAAAATGCACGCCGATCGCGCAACGAGACGGAATACGAGCTGGTAGACACGGGGATCTTCAACGACAGGCGCTATTTCGACATTTTTGTGGAATACGCAAAATCCTCGCCCGAAGACATCGCGATTCGGCTGCGCATCATCAACCGTGGCACCGATGCTGCTCCACTCACCGTGCTCCCCACGCTCTGGTTCCGCAACACCTGGGCATGGGATGAGGGGGTGAAAAACAAACCGGAAATGCACTTGCTGCCAGGCAGGCAGGCGGTCGTCGCCAATTCCGGCGAGCTACCGGAATACCACCTCTACGCCGACGGCGATCCCGAGTGGATTTTCACCGAGAACGAGACAAACAACCGCCGCCTTTACAACGCTCCAAATCGCGCCGCGCATGTGAAGGATGCTTTCCATGATTACATCGTGGGAGGCCTCTATGCGGCCACCAATCCCGCAAAAATAGGCACCAAGGCCGCTGCCGTTTACCGCCATACCCTGCAACCCGGCGAGGAATGGACTCTCCGCCTGCGCCTGTGCCGTCCTCCCAAGCCCGAACCATTCGATACGGCATTCGACATCCTTTTTCAGGACCGCGAAAAAGAAGCCATCCGCCATTTTGAAGAATCGGTTCCTGGCATTCCCGAGGAGCTTTCCCTCGTGATGCGCAGTGCGCTGGCAGGGCTCTACTGGTGCAAGAAATTCTACTGCTATCCGGTCACCCGGTGGCTTCAAGGCGATCCCACCATGCCTCCGCCTCCGTCCGAAAGATTGAAAGGCCGCAATGTTTTCTGGAGGGATCTCTTCGCCTGCGATGTGATCTCCATGCCCGACTCGTGGGAGTATCCCTACTTCTGCGCATGGGATCTGATGTTCCAGTCCGTGGCTTTCGCCGTGTCGGATCCGGCGACGGCAAAACGCCAGAACATGCTCCTCCAGGGCGAGCGCTACACCTCACCGAGCGCGCAGCAACCGGCCTACGAATGGGCTCTCTCGGATGCAAACCCTCCCATCGGAGGCTGGGCGGCGTGGCGGATTTACTCCATCGAACGCGGCATCACCGGCAAGGGCGATGCCTCCTATCTTAAAAAGGCATTCAACAAACTCCTGCTCAACTATGGATGGTGGGCGAACCGCGTGGACCAGACTGGCGACAATGTCTTCGAGGGCGGATTCCTCGGCCTCGACAACATAGGCGTGTTCGACCGCCGCTACCCGCTGCCCGACGGCTCCCGCATTGCACAAAGCGACGGCACGGCATGGATGGCGCAATTTTGCCTCAGCATGCTCAATATCGCCATCGAGCTTGCGAAGGAATCCCCCGAATACGAGGACATCGCCGACAAGTTCTTGAATGATTTCATCTACCTCGCCGCCGCGATCAATGCACCGGGATCCGGTGGATTTTCGCTTTGGGACGACGAGGATGGTTTTTACTACGATGTCCTCCGCCGCACCGATGGTTCCTCTGCCCACCTGAAAACCCGCTCGGTTGCGGGACTCACCCCGCTTTTTGCCGTCGAGAGTTTCGATGCGAATACGGCGCTTAATTTTCCCATCCTGCGCAAACGCTACGAGTGGTTTGCAAAAAACCGCCCGCATCTCATCGACCATCTCCACCACATCTCCCAACATGTTGACGGGCGCACCCTCGTCTCACTCGTCCCGCCAGACCGACTCCGACGCATCTGCGAGCGTCTCTTTGACGAGTCCGAATTCCTCTCCCCGCACGGCATCCGCGCCTTGTCGAAGGTTTACGAGGCCCACCCCTACACCTTCACCGAGGGCGATAAGACGGAGACAATCGCCTATAGTCCCGCAGACAGCCCGGTTGCGATGTTCGGCGGCAACTCGAACTGGCGTGGCCCGGTGTGGATGCCGATGAACTTCCTCATCATCGAGTCGCTTCAGAAGTTCGGCTTCTACTTCGGCGATACCTTCAAGGTGGAATTCCCCACCGGCAGCGGCGTGGAAATGAACCTCTGGGAAGTCTCCCTGGAAATCCAGAAGCGCCTCGTTGGCATCTTCACTCCCGGCAAGGACGGCCGCCGTCCATTCCAGGGCGGCGTTGATGTTTTCCACAACGACCCCCACTGGCGCGACATTCTCCAGTTCAACGAATACTTCAATGGCGACAACGGTGCCGGTGTTGGAGCCAGCCACCAGACCGGCTGGAGCGCCCTCGTGGCCAAAATGTGCCGCCAGATCCATGCCGCGAATGCCTCACAAAACCCCTCCGCCGGCTGATCGGGACCGTTTCGAATCTCGAATTCCACAACCAAACCCAAAAAAACACTCATGAACCTCAAAGGAAAAACAGCAATCGTCACCGGCGGAAACAGCGGCATCGGCCTCGCCATCGTCCTCGAACTCGCCAAGCAAGGCGCGAATATCGTCATCGATTATGTCGTGCACCCGGAAACCGCCGTGGAACTTGAAAAACAAGTCCTCGCCCTGGGCGACAGGGCAGTCGCCGTCCAAGCCGATGTGAGCAAGGTCGCCGACCTACAGAAGCTCGTCGATGCCGCTGTAAAAAACTTCGGCCGCCTCGACATCATCGTGAACAATGCCGGCGTTGAGACCCGCACCTCCGTCATCGACACCACCGAGGAGCAATACCAGCGCGTGCTGGACATCAATCTCAAGAGCGCCTTTTTCGGCACCCAACTCGCCGCCAAGCAAATGATCGCCCAAGGTGGCGGCGGGCGCATCATCAACATCACCTCGGTCCATGAGGATTGGCCGATGCCGGGCAATACCGCCTACTGTCTCTCCAAGGGGGGCATGCGTATGCTCACCCGCACCGCCGGGCTGGAACTCGCTCCCCACAATATCCTCGTCACCGCCGTCGGCCCTGGCGCTGTCGCCACGCCGATCAACACCTCCACGATGAAGGATCCCGCCTTGCTCAAGAAACTCGACGACGCGATTCCCGTGGGCCGCATGGCCAAGCCCGAGGAAATCGCCAGCGTGGTCGCCTTCCTAACAGGAGATGGCGCTAGCTACCTTACAGCGACAACAATCTTCGCCGACGGCGGAATCATGCATTCCAGCCCGGGCCTTTGATTTTCGGAGCGCGGAGGCAGTCCCCCATCAAGGCTTGAGGATGGCAAAGGTCTTCTGGGCGGCTCGCTCCAGCAGCAGAAGGATGCCACGCTGATCGCTGGTGTCGCGCATAGCGGCGTCGAAATCCTTTTTATCCAGGACGCGTTTGCCTCCCGCCTCGGTGATGATATCGCCGGGCTCGAGGCCCGCCACCGCTGCCGCGCTGAGTGGCTCGACCGAGGTCACCACCACGCCCCCGGATTCCTTGCGCTGGATTTTCATCGTCTTGAGCAACTCGGGCGTCGCATCCTCCACAACCAATCCGGGAGAGGTGGGAGCCTGCCGGGGATTTTGCTGCTTTGTGGAGGGACTTTGTTGGCGCATCGAGGCGCGCATAAATTTGTCGTATTGCTCGCCGGTTTTCACATCCACACGCAGGGTGCGGCCTTGTCGCCATACTTCGAGCTGCACCGACTGGCCGATTTTCTTGCCCAGTATCTCTCGCTGAAGATCGGAGGCGACCGAGACGGCTTTGCCATCGACTTTGGTGATCACGTCGCCGGGCATGAGATCGCTGACGTGCGCAGGCGCTCCAGGCTCGATGCCGCGCACGACCACGCCGGTTTCGATTCCGCTGAAATGCTGCCGGAGCTGCCGCATTTCCTCCAAGCTCGCAATCGAAATGCCGAGCCATGGACGGCTCACACGTCCCTTGCTCACGAGTTGATCGGAAATGTTTTTGGCGACATCGATGGGAATGGCAAAACCAACGCCGCGATTGATGCCGCTGATGAGCGTATTGATGCCGATCACCCGACCGTCGACATCGCACAGAGGCCCCCCGCTGTTGCCGGGATTGATGGAGGTATCCGTCTGGATGAATTCATCATAATGCCCACCGAGCCCCAGTGTGCGGCCTTTCGCGCTCACAACACCGAAAGTGAACGTGTAAGGAAGCTCCATCGGCGTTCCGATGGCAAAAGCGAGTTCACCGACTTTTACCGACTCGCTGTTACCCAGCTCGGCAACTGTCAGGCCGGTGGCGTTGATCTTCAGCACGGCCACATCGCTCCGTTCGTCTGAGCCAACAACTTCGGCATCGAAGCGACGGCCGTCGCGAAGTTTCACCTTGATCTGTGTGGCTTTTGCAATGACGTGCTGATTAGTGAGAATGTGCCCGTCTTCGGATATAATGAACCCGGAGCCAATATTCGGCGGCGTGTCGCGCGCCCCCTCATCGGGGACGGGAACCACGCGATAGGGTGCTCCATTTGGTCCACGGAAGAAGAATTCTAGTCCGCCGGGCAGCCCGGATACAGCCTCGCCGGCGTCATTGCGGGATTCGATGACGACGACGGATGGGGCCGCCTTTTCAAAGACGGCGGCAAATGAATTACTCAACTGCCGCAGCGAGACGGGAACTGCTGAAGCCGAGGAAGACTCGGAGGCCGGAGAAATGGCCGCCGAAAGAAAAATCAAGGGAATAACCAGTGCTTTTCTCATGCGAGGAGAAATTACACGCGCCGCGCATGTTTTCAAGTGGCACCCCGCTATTTTCCGCAACGGCGGCTCGGATGGGCTTTTACTCCTCGTCGCCGATCACCTCGACCAACTCGTCCGCTTTGCGCGAGAGGCGGTTGGAGAGGATGAAAAAGCTAGGCACCCAGAGGCCGATGAAAATGCCAAAACGCTCGCCATAAGCACGGTTCTCACGCGAAGCGGTGAACCAAGTGACAATCGAAGCGATGATGGAAAGGAATCCGAGATAGAGGCACACGTCGGAGAGCATGCGGAGATTCTCACGGCTGTAGGCGTCGTATGCAGGCTTGAGGAATTGTTCCAATTTTTTGTTTTCCATAGGTTGCCAGCCTGTCCCTCATCAATACCGGTGTCAATGGATTTGACATTGGGAAAATACCCCATTTCCAAGCACATTTGCAAAAATGAAAACAGACCGCTTAGAAAACTCGCACAGCGCGATGGTGGTCGGTAAAAATAGCATCCATGAGTGATGCTTTTCAGCAAGCCGTGGCCACCGCCCTGCCGCTTCTCAAAAAAATGGAAGGCGGCATTAAGCCGTCACCAAAAGCCTCCAAGCGGGCCTTGGATAGACTGAAACAATCCTACACGCCCACCCCATCGAGTGCCCCACCCCTTGCGCAACAACCCGCCTCCAGTCTCGAGACTGCATGGACATGGGAGACCTTGGAAAAAGCGATTCTTGGCTGCACCAAGTGCCCGAACCTTGTGCAGTCCCGCACCCAGGTCGTCTTCGGCATTGGCAACCGCTCGGCGGAGCTGATGTTTGTGGGCGAGGCACCGGGAGCCGATGAGGACAAGCAGGGCGAGCCGTTTGTCGGGCGAGCCGGGCAACTTCTTACGAAAATCATCGAGGCGATGGGATTCACCCGTTCGGATATTTTTATCGCCAATGTGCTGAAGTGCCGCCCGGACATGCCGCCTGGCGAATCAGGCAACCGCAAACCACGCATGGACGAGATGGCGACCTGCCTGCCATGGTTGCGCGAGCAGATTTCCCTTGTGAAGCCGCGTGTGATGGTTGCGCTGGGAGCCACCGCTGCCGAGGGGCTTCTCGGCGAGACACGCCCGATGAGGGAACTGCGCGGCAACTGGCTCGACTTCCAGGGAACGCCCGTGATGGTCACCTACCACCCCGCTTACCTGCTTCGCAACCAGACGATCGCCGAAAAACGCAAGGTCTGGGAGGACATGTTGCTCGTTCTCGAAAAGCTGGGCCAGCCGATCAGCGAGAAGCAGCGGCGATTCTTCACGCAGCCCGCCTAGCAGGATTCGATGAGCAGTCGCGACGCTTTCCATCTCTTTTTTTACCACTTGGTCGTGGGTTCATTAAAAGCCATCCTCCGCGTGGCCGGCAGGGTCGAGTATGTTTCCTTCGGCAAGATCCCGGAAGGCGCATGCGTAATGGTGGCAAACCACATCAGCCACTTTGATCCCCCGTTGTTGAGCGGATACCTACCCCGCAAAATCGACTGGATCGCCATGGCCGAGCTTTTTGGCG
Organism: Terrimicrobiaceae bacterium; assembly: GCA_044352905.1. Classification (GTDB taxonomy): domain Bacteria; phylum Verrucomicrobiota; class Verrucomicrobiia; order Chthoniobacterales; family Terrimicrobiaceae; genus UBA967. The sequence continues at coordinate 174,969 of JBILCY010000003.1, forward strand.
CTTCGTGGTCGAAGGCCGCTTTCACGTGGCTGGATGTGATCCCCGTCGATCGCAAGGGCGACGACCGGCAAGCCTTGCGCCTAGCCATCAAAAGGCTGGAAAGCGGACGCATGATCGGTGTCTTCCCCGAAGGCGGCATCCGTGACGGCGGGCGCTCGATGCTCTCCGGCGGAGAAATCCGCGACGGCGCGTTCCTCCTGGCGAGCAAGGCGAATTGCCCCGTGCTGCCGGTCGTGATCCTCGGCAGTGAACGCCTCTACAACCATCGCAACTGGCTCCGGTGGCGGCGTGCCCGAATTTACATTGCCGTGGGCGAACCGGTTTATCCCTCCTCGGAATCCTCCCGTGGCGCGTCGCGCGAGCAGCTCCGTCGCGACGTGATGGACGCCATCGAGGGCCTCAAAAACAAACTCGTTGCCACCTGCCACCTCACCGAGAACGACCTCCCCCACTCGCCCCAGGAGCGGATGCGCGAGCCATGACGACGCTTTTCGGGAAATCAACATCCTGGCTGGTCGATGGGGCCATGTGCAACATGATGCACGCCCTGCAATGGCGCCGCCGCGCCGATGCCTGCAGCCGCGAGCAGCTCGCCCGCTACATCGCCGAATGCGCACCCATGAGCCGCGAGGAATTTTACCGGATGCCTGTCGCCACCCGACCGAGCTTCAAGGATGACTGGATCGAATGGGACTCGCCGCGCCCGACCGGATACCCCGAAAATGACCGTGTGCGCGTGAGATTCTTTCCAGCTCGCCGTCAAAACGCCCCCACCGTTCTCATTCTCCACGCCCTCATGAGCGCGAGCGACATCGGCTATCGCCGCCTTGCCACATGGTTCAATGAAAACGGTTGGAGCGTCGCCTTTCCTCACCTGCCCTACCACTACTCACGCACACCTCGCCGAACATTGAATGGCGAACTCGCCATCACCTCCAACCTTGTGCGCAACGCCGAGGGATTGCGGCAGGCGGTGATCGAGCAGCGCCAACTTATGATGCTCTTGCGCGCCCGCGGCACGAAAGAGTTCGCTGTCCTTGGCACCAGCTATGGCGGATGGACCGGCGGGTTGTTGGCCATGTTGGAGAGCGATTTTCGATTCATTGCGCTCGTCCAACCGATTGTGAACACCGAAAAAGCGGTTTGGGAAAATCCCGGCGCCGCCATGATGCGAAGGCAACTCCGCGCCCAAGGCCACGCACCGGGCAACACCACCCCGCTTGCCCACCTCTGCTCCCCCCTCCTCGGCACCCTACTCTGCAACCCCACCTCAGCATTCATCACCGGCGGACTCTACGACCGCATTTCCCCTATTGAGGATTTGGAAAACCTCCACGCCCGCTGGGCCGGCTCATCGCTCCTGCGCGTCCGCCAAGGCCATTTCGGCTACACCGCCCTGCGCGAGACCGTATCCCGCATCGCCCCCCTGGTTACCGCCTAATTCAGACATCCTCATTTATGATGGGAATCGCCAAGGATGACGCGATTCACGGATAGGGTCAGCCCATCCCCATATCAGAAGCTACTTTCCGGGAAGGAATTGGCGCGTTCTCAGGATTCCAGACTCGGCTCTGCCACACTCGGCCATCGACGGCACGAACGGGTTGGGGCAGGTTTGTTTGCGTGTCCAGCGAACTTCTTAAACAAATCGCACTACCGCTCGCGCTCTTCACGGTTCTTTTTGGCATGGGCCTCAGCCTCGCTCCCGCTGACTTTCGCCGCGTTGTACTCCAGCCCAAGGCGAAAATCCTCGGGCTCGGTTGCCAACTCGTTCTTCTCCCGGCCGTCGCCTTCGCGCTGGCCGTGCTCTTCCGCCTACCGGGGGAACTCGCCGTCGGGCTCATGGTGCTTGCCGCCTGCCCCGGCGGAGCGACTTCGAATGTCATCACCCACCTTTCCAAAGGCGACACCGCGCTCTCCGTCACGCTCACTGCGGTCTCGAGCATGGTCTGCGTTTTTACCATCCCTTGGATCGTGGGGTGGTCGATGGATTGGTTTCTGGGTAGTGGCGCGGCGGTCGCGTTGCCGTTTTGGAAAACACTCGCCCAACTCGCATTCGTCACCATCCTGCCGATCCTCTGCGGCATGGCGGTCCGTCATGCCCGACCCGTGTTGGCGCTTCGTCTGGAGCGCCCGGCCAATATTTTCGCACTGGTTTTTCTCGCCCTTATTATTGCCGCCGCAGTTGCCCGCGAGAAGGACCTCGCCCACCAATTCGCCGTGGCCGGCCCCGCCGCCATCACGCTGAACCTCGTGATGATGGCGCTGGGATTCGGCATCGCCCGGATCGCCGGATTGCCCCGCGACCAACGCGTCACCCTTGCCATCGAAACCGGAATCCAAAACGGCACGCTAGCCCTCGCCATCACGCTCGGACTTCTCGAAAGCGCCCGCATCGCGATGCCAGCCATCGTTTACAGCCTCTTCATGTTCCTCAGCGGTGGCTTGATGATCGCCTGGTTCGGCCGCCGCCGCGGTTCCTAGTTTCTACCCCGGCCGGGGAAGGTGAGTTCGGCGACGCCGGATTTATCCAAGTCGCCAAAACCTTCCGCAACCATTCGGTCGAATTGCTTCTTGGTGGCTTCGGCCAGCGGGAGAGTAAGGCCTTTTTCACGGGCGAGCGTGAGCGCGATGCCGCTGTCCTTCGCGGCATGGGAGCCGGAGAAGAAGCAGGAGTGGTCGCGGTTCTGCATGTCCTCGCCATCGGTTTTCAGCACGCGGGAGTCGGCGCCGGTCTGCGAAAACACCTCCCGGAGCATGGCGAGATCGAGCCCGAGCGCGGCTCCAAGGCCGAGGCCCTCGGCGAGGCCGGCGGTGTTGATGTTCATGACCATGTTGACCAAGGCCTTCACCTGCGCGGCCTGGCCCGTTCCGCCAATGTGGCGGAGCGAGATGCTGAGGTCCTTGAGGATCGGCTCGGCACGCTGGAAGGCCGCGTTCGAGCCGCCAGTCATCAGATAAAGAGTGCCTTCGCGGGCCTGGGTGATACTCGAGGCCATGCAGGCTTCGAGGGATTCCGCACCGGCCTTGTGCGCCAAGGCCTCGACATCGAGGTGGACCTGCGGGGAGACAGTGGCACAGTTGACGAAAAGTTTGCCTTTGGCTCCGACCAACAGGCTGTCGCCCTGTTCGGCAAAAATGGCTCGCATGGCCTTGTCATCGGTGACGACCGTGAGGATCACGCTGGCAAGCTCGGTGGCGCGGGCCAGGGTTTTGCAAGCTTCTGCCCCAATTTCCGCCGCGAGTTCGTCGGCGAGCGGGGCGTGCGAGTCGTAGACCGCTGTGACTGTGTAACCCTTGTCCTTAAGGCGGCGGGCCATGTTGGCGCCCATGCGGCCGACTCCTACGAATGCGATGGTTTCTTTCATGGTGGCGTTTTTAAGCGGTGAAAAAGGGGTTGGCGTGTTTTTGCTCGCCGACGGTTGTGAGCGGACCGTGCCCGGAGCAGATGATGGTGGCGTCGGGCAGGGTCAGGATTTGCTCGCGGTTGTTGCGAAGGGCGTCGGCGTAGGAAACCATCCCTCCGCCCATTGAACCGGCAAACATCGAATCGCCGACGATAGCGACGGGCTGCGAGAGACCTTGGATGAAATAGGTAACCCCGCCGGCGGCATGGCCGCTGGTGAGGCGGGATTCGACAACGAGGCCGCCGATTTGGAACACCCGCCCCGGGCTGAACGGCTCGGCGCCGGCCATCGGCTCCTTCTCGCACACCCAGACCTGCGCACCAGTGCCCTTGACCAACCGGTCGAGGTCGAGGATGTGGTCGGAGTGGATGTGGGTGATGAAAATCTGCCGCACCTTCAATCCGGAGCTGGTAGCGAAATCCAGCATCGGCCGACCATCCGCCCCAGTATCGAAAAAAGCGGCTTCTTTTGTGGCGGGGTCCCAGACAAGGAATGAATTCACGGTCATGTCCTCGAAGACCGTGTTGAAAATCGCCAGCCCCTCGGGTTCCTGCACCGAGGCGGGCTTGTAGGAGGATTTTGCCAGGGCAAGAAGCGCGTCGGCTCCCAGCCCCAAGACGGCCGCGACCTTCTGGATCACGGCTTCATCGACTTCGCCCGACTTGAGTCTACAGATCTCCGAGGGCGTCGCACCAGACCGCGACACGAGCATCTCGTCGTTGATGGAAAGCCCGCGCTGGGCCTTGCCGATGATGTCTGTGAAGCTGTCTTCGAGCGGGATGTTGAAAGGCATGTCGTTCGCCGGGTGATGAGGGCTGGGCATTCAAATCCGCCCGGGCTGAAAAGGGAATTCCATAATGGGTTTTTGCGATACGGCCGGCATGAAAGCTTGATTCCGCGCTATGGCAAACGATACCAGGTCGAGCGCCCTCCGCCCTCGCGCGCCAAAAGGCCTTTTTTGACCAACGCCGAGAAGGTGGCTTTCAGCGTGTTGGGACTCGCGCCGGATTCGCGCACCATATCCCGCGTGGCGACCCTCCCGTGCTCGCGCACGCGGTCGAGAATTTTGACCGATAGCTCGGAAAGTATCGCGAGCGTGTTTTTTTCCCGTTCCATCTTCACGGCCAGCCGTCGCTTTTGTTCCTTCAAAGCCCGGAGAAAAAAAACAAGCCATGGTTGCCAATCGGGCGTCGCCGAACGAATCGTGCCCTGCGTCTGTCGCAGTGCCAGATAGTAGCCCTCCTTGTTGTTTTCGATCACGCTTTCGAGCGAGGAATACACCGCATGCGCGTAGCCGGCTTGGAGCAAGAGCAGCGTGGTCAGAATCCGGCTCAAGCGTCCGTTGCCATCTTGAAAAGGATGAATCTCAAGAAAGACGACGATGAAAATACCGATCGCCAGCAGCGGGTGGAGATTTCCCGTTTCTCGTGTGTCCCTTAGCCATTCCAGCAATTCCCGCATTCTCTGCGGAGTGTCGAATGGGGTCGCTGTTTCGAAAACGACGCCAATCATTTTCCCGTCTCCATCGAATGCCCCCACATCGTTGCGAAGAGTTTTGTATTCCCCTCGGTACCGCTCGTCCTTTTCACTGTGGCGTAGGAGATCGCGATGGAGTTGCTTGATGTGGTTTTCGGTCATCGGGATTTCCGCCCACGACTGCAAAAGCATCTCCATCACCTCGGCATAGTCGGCCACTTCCTGCTCGTCGCGCGAGGCCAAGCGTTGGATTCCGATATTGGCCAGCAGTCGCTCGATCTCGCGGTCGCTCAGCTTGCTCCCCTCAATGCGCGTGGAGGAGCCAATGCTTTCGATGGTGGCAATATGCCGCAACGCCCTCAATCGCTCCGGTGCCAAGGTTCCAAGCGCTCGCCAAGCTCCTTTAAATTCCTCGATTTCAGAAATAAAAGCCAAAATCTCCGGCGTGATCCGAATCGTTTCTGTATTAATCATACCGGGAAACATACCGGATTAGACCCAAATGTATACCGGAATAAATACCGAATTAGACCGGAATAAAAAGAGGGCATGCCAGTAAACGCCAGCCAGCACATCCTGCCGAGCCGCCTTCGAAAGCCGTTCCGGCTTCCGCTACGCACCAATCACGCCGCCTGCTTCGCAACCCGCCGGCGTTTCATCGCCACATATCCGCCGATTCCCACGAGGAGCAGCAGCGAGGCAGCGACCTGGCCCGGTTCTGGCACGGCGGCGTTTTGAATCTGGTTGAAACCGGATCCTTCGACATCGAATGCCACGAAACGCGGACGGTTCGACGATCCGCCGCCGGCGCTGAAGCTGTAGAGGGAATTTCCGAGTGAATCGAAGGCGTAGACCAGGTTTTCCGTGTAGCTTGTCGCGTAGAGGTTGCCGCTGGAACTCCATGCCAAGCCGAAGGGAAAGCCAATGCCCGAGGTGATGAAATCGGTAGTTACGCCGAGCGGGGTGGTTTTCTTAACACCGTTGGCGACAGTAGTGTAGATATTCCCGTCAGCATCCACTGATGTGCCACGGGTGCCCGATCCGGGGGTGAATGTTGCGAAAGTTGTCGGCGTGCCGCCAACCACCTTGGTGAGGGTGGCATCGCCATTGTTGCCGATATACATGGCACCCGAGGCGTCGAGCGAGACTCCATAAGGCGCCCTGATGCCAGAGGAGAGGTAAGTGCTCACAGCACCGCCGGAGGTGACCTCGCTGATCGAGCCGGGATTGTTGCTGTTTGCGACATAGAAATTCCCTGTGGCCGAGCTGTAGGTGATCCCCCGGGGATTCGTGAAACCTGTGGCAAAGGTGGTCTTGGTGCCGTTGGACACATCGATGCTTACGACGGAGTTTGCGTTGTATTGCGTGGCATAGAGGTGTCCGTCTCCACCGAAGACCATTCCCATCGTCTCGCCCAATCCCGTGGCCACATTCGTCTTCGTGGCTGCGATGGTGGTGGCGTTTCCGCTCGAGAGGTCGAAGCGGACAACAGCCGTGTCTAGTGAGACATAGACAAGCTCGGACTTGGCCGTATGTGTCGACAGGAGTGTCAGTGCGATGCCTACGACTGTCGTGAAGAGGAGGGGAATGGATCGAAGTTTCATTTCGGCGAGACTTGTCGCGTGGGATCTTTTTGGCAATATGACAACCATCATATTACCTAATCGGACAGGCCAGGGGTATGGTGAAAATTTATATTGTCGCCATATGGAAAAAAACCTGATCCACCACCTCTCGGCGGCCAACCGTGCGCGAACGGATGAGGATTTTTTCAAATCTCTTCTTCAGGCATGGGCAAGCGCGGTGCCCGCCGACTTTCACTCCCTGCTGAGGCATGACCAGAACGTCGGCACATTGGAATTCTGGCATCCGAGGGATGGGTTGCTCGGGCCGGACCACTGGCAGCCTCGTCTCCATGCCAAATTTCTGGCTCTTGAAAACTCGATGGAGTCCCACCCGAATGTCGCGGCATTTCTCAAATGTGGGCCGGGTGCCTATTTGCGGAGCTTGCAGGAGGGTGACAAGTCGTGGCGACGGCGCGCCCATTACCGGCTTGTCGACAAGGTTTATGGAATCGAGGACATGGTATGCCTCTTCCTTGAGCCGCTCCAAGGCACCACACTCACGCTGCATGCGGGATCCAAGGGGAAGAACTTCGATGCTTCAGTGGTTGAGATCGCCAGGGATTTTGGCACGCTTGCCAACACCTTGCTCCAAGCGCGGGGTGGGTTGCAAAATCCCAAGAAAGTGACTGATGTTTGCTTATCCCCTCGTGAACGCGAGATTTTGAATTGGGTAGGCGAAGGCAAACGAAATGCCGAAATCGCCTCGATTCTTGGCATCAGCCCGTTAACCATTCGCAAGCATCTCGAAAACATTTTTGCCAAGCTCGGCGTGGAAACCCGCACCGCCGCCGCTCTTACCATGCGACAGATGTAAGAGCACAAAAAACTCCAAACGCCCCCAATAACCCGTAGCGGAAAATCGAAGATTTTTCGATCGCACTCGGCTCCGTTGCTCCTTTCGAAAGCCGTTCCAGCTTCCGCTACGAATGGCGCGGCAGCGCCCCTGGAAAAATGGAGGGTAGGGATGGATCGCCGAGCCGTCCGACTTTCGCGGCGAAGCCGCCATTTTGTCCATAGAGACGGCGGCAGTGCCACCTGAAGCTTGGGTCCGCTCGGCGAGCCGCCCCTACCGATTTTTCACGAGGGGTGCTACCGCACCAATCACGCCGCCTGCTTCGCAGTCCGACGGCGCTTCAGGAAGACATACCCGCCGATGCCGGCGAGGAGGAGGAGTGAGGCGGCGACTTGGCCGGGCTCGGGGACATTTGATGGCACCGGCTGGCTATCCCAGAAAGAGACATTGTCGATCGCTCCGGCGAATCGGGTGAGCGTGTTGCCGCTTTCCAGCTTGATGCGCAGCGGCCCGCTACCGTCGCCGACATAGGAGAAATAGGCTTGGTTGAAGGTCTGCACGCCCGCCCATGCGCCGGGTGCGACCGAATTCGACGCGAGCACGGAATCATTGTTGCGCAGCAGACTCACGAGGAATGTGTCCCCGGCCTGCGTGGCTTGGTTTGGGTCGGCGTAAACTGTCGGGCCGATGTCGTAGCTCACATAGTAGGTCTGCCCGAGGTCGTTCGCGGCAAAGGCGGTTTGCTGGGTGAGTGTGTTGTCGCCATAGATCATGATGGCGTAGTCGCCCGCGCCGCCGTGGACCGCTCCGCTGAGCTGGATGGCGTGGGTCGCATTGAATCCCGATTTCGACCAATCCGCAAAAGTCGCATTGTAAACGAGGGGATTGCCGGTCTGGTATTGCGTGGTGGAAATGGAGGAGCTGGTGATGTTGTTGAAGTCGAACCCGAGCAACAGCGCGGCATTCGCCTGTGAGGAGAAAACCAACGCGGCCATGGCCCCGGAGAGCAGTTTGCTCCACTTGGAGGCGTTTGCGGTTCGAAGAAAATTTTTCATTGGGCTTCGGCTTGTGGAGGGTGGATTAAATTAAAAAATCAGCAAGTGGCTTTGGCGGGTTTTACGGCCCTGCGGCGTTTCATCGCCACATACCCGCCGATGCCCGCGAGCAGCAGGAGCGAGGCCGCGACTTGGCCGGGCTCGGGGACGGCCGAAGCCGGTTCGAAACTCGAGCGCCCGATGAGCGCGCCAGTAAAACCGGAAATATCCGACAGCACCATGTAGGCCGAATGTGTGCCGGCGGCGAGATACACATCTCCCGTGAGGCTTTGGGCGGGGAAGTTGTAGCTGTTGATGGAACCGCCTATCTGAGTTCCCCCGGTGATCGTCGGGAAGGTGCCGTTCGAGCTATCCACCGACCCGTTGATGTAAAAAGACATATAGTCATCCGACAGGCCGTAAAATGTGAAGGAATAGGTGCCTTCCGTGGCCACGGAGAAAGTCTGGCGCGCGATCCAGTTGTAGCCACCGCCGCCCGTGAGGGATTCGCCTCCGGGATTCGGCGCGATCCAGTAGGCTGTGCCTCCGTTGTTGGTGAAACCGGCCTGCGCGGCGTTATTCCAGGCACCGGAAATTCCCCACTGCCGCTCGCCCGCGTAGCCCCAGTTCCAGGGAATGAGGCCCATCGAGTAGGCGGCGTAGGGTGTGCTCTGCCCGCTTGGAGGAGTGAACCCCGTCGGCACCGCCACAATCTCCCAATTCGCATCCCGGAGTCCGCCAGGGCTGGGATTCGACCCCTCGCCGGAGCCGTAAATGAGCGCCGCGCGGGAGGATTCTACCAAGCCACTGAAAATGGCGGCCAAAGCTAAGAGGATGGCGATTTTTTTCACGGAATACTGTGTCGGGGGATTACGCCGCCTGCTTCGCAACCCCTCGGCGCTTCAGGAAGACATACCCGCCGATTCCGACGAGGAGCAGGAGCGAGGCCGCGACCTGACCGGGCTCGGGAACGGCGCCGACTTGTGCGGCGATGGTCGGGAGATTGTTGGGATCCGCGATGATCTGGGCCATCTGCGCTTGCGTTGCCGCACCACCCATCACGAAGACATCGTCCATGCGCCCGTCCCAGAATTCCCCGAAGGTCGGGCTGCCGCCGATCGATGTGAAGGTCCAACCCGTGCTGCCATAATAGGTGCGGATTCCCGGAATGACCGTTTCGCCCACATAGAGAGTCAGTTGCCCTTGGCCAACGCCGTAGAAGTCGTTCTGGTAAACGCCCGCAAAAAAGATCCAATCGCCGGTCACCGGGGTGATTCCCGAATTGTAGGGAGAGGCGCCGTTATTGACGAACGCCGCGTAGTTTCCACCAGCGCGGAAGTCGATATTGAGGGCGCGGTCGTAGCCTCCGTCGTCATTATTCAAAAGGGTGCGGATATGGTTGATCTCATCCGGATTCACCCAGCCGCCCCAGGTGAGATCAGGCCAAAGCGTGGGGCCGGTGTTGAAGGGGATGTTGATCTTGCCGCCGCCGCGAAAGTCTGCCGCGCCGCCTGTGTAGCCGCTCGCGGTGTAGATGGGTTCAGCCCCGTTGTCGATGACCGTGCCGTCGTTATTGTTGCCGCTGTAGTCCTTGCCCAGATTCGTGGGATCATCAAAACGATACCACCCGAGGAGCAACGCCGCATTGACTCCGGGCAGGCTGGCCGCAAAGAGAGCAAGCAGAAGGAGAGGGAGGGTTTTTTTCATGGGATTGATGGTAATAGGGAGCCGAAAAATCGCTTAATATTTTTTAGGGATTGCTGCGGAATCTGAGCAATAGTTTTTTCGACTACTATAACGAATCGGCCAAAAAAGGAGTGAATCGACCAAAAAGGGGGCAACTGTGGCAGAAAATTCGAAGTGGGTTTTCTTTGCGAACCCACCCGTCGCACGGCCACAGAGTGCCTTTGCTAAAAGATCGCAAAGCCTTCAAGCAGTTTTTTGTCGCAGATTGCTCACTTGTGGCTTGCCGACATTCGCGTGCATTCACTTCATGCCGATAAACTCGGAAAGCCTGGCGGCACCGGCCCGCCCCAATTCGATCACCAACGGCGAGTTTCTAAAGGTCACCCTCGCCCCACGCCCATAGGGCTTTACCGAAAGAATCTCTGTCGTGCGCACAATCGTGGAGCGGTCCACGCGCTCCGCCCCGACTGATTTCAGCAACGCCTCCCATTCGCGCAGGCTTCGCCGGTCGGGGTGCGCGTCTTTTCCGGCATGGACGAGCGTGTGCTTGCCGTCTCCGATGACTGCAAACACAGAATCCAACGCCAGAAGTTGGCGATCGGATCCGCCGCGCTCGACCGTCACCCGAGTTCCTCCCGTGCGACCCATCAGGGCGTCCAACCTCGCCAATGCCCGCACCAGGCGGTCCTCTCGGACCGGTTTCACCAAATAATCCACCGCATCCGCTTCATAGGAAGCCAATGCAAAGTCCCGGTGCACGGTGGTGAAAACCACATGGGCCCGCCGCCCGGACCCACGCAGCAGCGAAAAGGAATTCTCCCGCCCCAGTTCGATGTCCAAAAACACGGCATCCACGGCGGGATCCTCCAGCAACACCCGAGCAGAGCGCAAATCCGAAGCTTCCCCCCGTCACCACCACATCGGGCAGACGCTCGAGCATCGTTCGGAGCAGCAGGCGATCCTGAGGCCTGTCATCCACCAGCGCCACCCGTTTGGCATTGGATTTCAACTCCGCACCCTCCTCCCCGATGGCCTGCCTTCCGAATCAAGCAGCGGCAACGAAACCATGAATTCCATCCCGCCTGCCTCCAGATTGCGCGCCGAGACGGTGCCTCCGAGCAACTCGGCATTGCGCGCCACTACGGCCAATCCCAGCCCCACGCCGCGATCGTGGCGCGGCCCCTTAACCTCACTCTGCTCAAATTCTCCAAAGAGCGCGGGCAACCTCTCGGGATCGATTCCCGGGCCCTCGTCGCAAACGACCAGTCCCAGTTTTCCACCACGAAGCGAAACGCCCACGCGAACCGTGCGCCCGGGACCGCCCGAGAATTTCACCGCGTTGTGTCCGAGGTTCAGCAGAATTTGCGAAAGCCTCATCGAATCCGTGCGGAACCTCGCCTCGCCGTTGTGCGGGCCGCGAAGTTCCAGCTTCACGCCATTCGCCGAGGCCAAAGGCCCAAGAATGTTCCCGATATCTGAGAGCCAATCCGCCACGAAAAACTCCTCCGCCACCGCGCGGGACTTGCCGGCCTCTTGCGCCGAGACCTCGAGAAGATTGGTAAGGATGAGGTTGAGATATTCTCCTCCGGATTGAATCTGCTCGAGGAGATCGGCAAACGACTCCGGCAGCTTGAGCTTGGAACTTTCCAGACAAAACACCCGCGCCAGCGCGATCAACGAGGTGAGCGGCGTGCGCACCTCGTGGCTCATGCTTGCAAGAAACAGACTCTTGGCCTTGTCAGCCCGCTCTGCAGCTTCCCGGGCCGCTTCAGCCTCCGTGCGCAGCTTGGCTTCATTGGTCAATGCCAGCTCGAGTGCCTCCTCCGCCCGCTTGCGCGCCGTGATGTCCTCCATCGAGACAAGCATCTTGTCGCCCACCATCGTCGTGCTGGAGATCACATGAATCCACTGCCCGCCAGCGCCCATGGCCACGAGTTCCACAGCATCCACCGCCCGGCCCGTTTCCTTTGCCCGGGCTGCCGCCCCCTCACGCCAAGCAATGTTACGCCGCCGCATCTCGGAGTCGGGATACAACCGCTCTGTTGCCTGGGTGACATTTTTGACCTCGTCCGTCCCGAACCCGAACAAATCCCTCCACTTTTTGTTGTAGTAGGTCACCGCCGCATCAGGCCGGATCGTGCCGTCTGGCAAAACCGGTTCAGCCACACCCAGAGCGACAGGTAGATTTTCCAAAATCCGGAATAACGCCTCGGAATCCCACGGCATCCCCGGCGAAGCTTGATTTTTCAGGTAAGCGGTGAGCATGGCGGTTTACGATTCAATCCGCCAAGCCTGACGCGACAACCCAAAAAAAGGGGCCCGCCAGACTCCAGCGGACCCACTTTGAAAAATACACCCGTGCGCTCTTCACACAGACGCAGGCTTCGCTACCTTGCGACGCTTGAGAAAAACATACCCACCGATGCCGGCGAGCAGCACGAGCGACGCCGCGACTTGGCCGGGCTCGGGAACGCCGGCTGTGTCGGGGACGCCGGGTCCGCCCGTCTGGCCCGGCCCGAGTGGTGGAGCGACAATCTGTCCGCTGAATCCCGATTGGACCGTGGCGCCGGAGACGAGGTAACGCTGGAATCCCCAGTTGCCGCTATCGGTGAAGATCACGCTCGAGAGCGTCTTCCCGCTGTAGGCGCCGAAGTCGAACCATTGGCGGTCCTGGGCATAGGACGACGCCGGGTTCAGATACACATTCCGCGTGGTCGTGTTGTTGATCTGGTTTGTGTAGGTGACCGTCTGGTAGTTGAAGTCGCGGATGTCCACATTGCCGACAAGATTTTTCGTGAACGAACTGCTGTCGCTGAAGGTGAAGGTCAGCGAGGCGTAGGAGGCCGGACCGGGCTGGCCCCACCAGGTGTTGATCACGCTGTAAAAGCCGCGCGCGTCGGCGACATTGGTGTTGATCGCGAGTGTCTGGACACTGCTCCCCGACTGGGTGACACCGTCCGAGAGGTAGGCTCCATTCCAAACTTGGCCTTGCAGATCGTTCTGGGTAAAGGGCACGCCACCCAGGTAGGTCGAGTTGCCCAAGGGAAACCCGGCGATGCTGCCACTGCTGCTCAGGCGGTAGTTGCCATTAAGGTCGAGTTGGGTGAAGGAAAGCGCCGCAATTGCCAAGTCGGCTCCCGCGAGCATTAGAGCCAGACCCAGAAGGAGGGTAGTTTTTTTCATGTCTGTTTGCAGGTTTTAAGATTGGTGGACGCGAGCTGGTCTGCTGACGCAACCAGGGTTGCGTAGCACTGTTCCGAAACCACGCCAAACCAATTTCCCAAAAACGCGGAACGAATCAGCCAAAAAAGGAGTGAATCAACCAAGTCCGATCGGCGTAGCGGAAAATCGAAGATTTTTCGACCACACCCGGCCCCGCAACCCAACCGTCCTCGAAAGCCGTTCCGGCTTCCGCTACGAATGGCGCGGCAGCGCCCCTCGAAAAATGGAGGGTAGGGATGGATCGCCGAGCCGTCCGACTTGCGCGGCGAAGCCGCCATTGTGTCCAAAGAGACGGCTGCTGCGCCGCCTGAAGTTTGGGTCCGCTCGGCGAGCCGCCCCTACCCATTTTTTCACGAGGGGTGCTTCCGCACCAATTAAGCGGCCTGCATCGCAGCCCGCCGGCGCTTCAGGAAAACATACCCGCCGATTCCTGCGAGGAGCAGGAGCGAGGCCGCAACCTGACCGGGCTCGGGGACGGCACCGACTTGTGCGGCGATGACTGGGAGATTATTGGGATTTGCCATGATCTGAGCCATCTGCGCTTGCGTTGCTGCCCCACCCATCACGAAGACATCGTCCATGCGCCCGTCCCAGAATTCCCCGAAGGTCGGGCTGCCGCCGATGGATGTAAATGTCCAGCCCGTGCTGCCATAGTAGGTGCGGATTCCTGGAATGACCGTTTCACCCACATAAAGAGTTAGTTGCCCTTGGCCAACGCCGTAGAAGTCGTTCTGGTAAACGCCAGCAAAAAAGATCCACTCGCCGGTCACCGGGGTGATTCCCGAATTGTAGGGAGAGGGTCCGTTGTTGACGAATGCCGCGTAGTTGCCGCCTGCGCGGAAGTCGATATTGAGGGCGCGGTCGTAACCGCCGTCATCGTTATTCAAAAGAGTGCGGATGTCGTTGATCGCATCCGGATTTACCCAACCGCCCCAAGTGAGGTTCGGCCAAAGCGAAGGTCCGGTGTTGAAGGGGATGTTAATCTTGCCGCCGCCGCGAAAGTCTGCCGCGCCACCTGTGTAGCCGATCGCGGTGTAGATGGGTTCAGCTCCGTTGTCGATGACCGTGCCGTCGTTATTGTTACCGCTGTAGTCCTTGCCCAGATTGGCGGGATCATCAAAACGATACCAGCCGAGGAGCAATGCAGCATTGGCTCCGGGCAGGCAGGCCGCGAAGAGAACGACCAGAAGGAGAGGGAGGTTTTTTTTCATGGAGGTTAAATTACTCGTTGAGATAGAGCAGAACCCAACCGCCAAATCAAGCTAGGGCATTGTAAAAAACATCGCTTAAGGTCGGTCATCGGCGGCTGATAGTCGTGAGCGGATGGCGAGGCTATTCTTCCGAAATTTGAAAGTCGTTATGACTTCTGCCACAAAACAAAAGATTAGTCCAAGTTTCGGATTTTTATCTTGCTTGGCCTTTGAAAAAAAAACCACAATTCATCAGGCAGTCATTTCCCACCGCAAAAAAGATCACACACATCATGAAAAAAGCAGCCAGACTCCTCGCCCTTGGGGTCATCATTCTCGCCACGATGACCTCTTCCCACGCCGCGATCGTCCTCAACTGGATCAACTGGACCGCCCCCGGTAGTTACCCGCAATCCAACTCTGATGATTTGCCCTACAATTACGCCACCGGCACCAGCGGTTCCATTACAATGCCCAACAGCTCGGCGGTCGGTGTGACGCTTTCCGGCGAAATCATGAATCCAGCGAACTATTCATCCAGCGGATTTGGAATCAGCGGTGATTCCTACTGGAATACGAGGAATTACAATGGGTCCACCTACCTGAGCGCCAATGTGCCCAGCCTTCCCGACAACAGCGATCGCATTGCTGTCGCCGGCTACGGCCTCGCCACCCAAACGCTCACATTTAACACCACCGTGTCGAATATCATCATGAATATCTGGTCTTTGGGAAATCCAAGCACACTGGGCAGCTGGAGATTCAACCGGCCATTCGTCATCTTGAGTCAAAACACCGGTGAATATCCCGCAGCGCCTTATTCCCTTCAGGCAGAATCCAACAACACTCTGAACGGCTACGAGGGCAGCGGCACGATCCAATTCATAGGCACATTTTCCGAGCTTTCCTGGGAAGTCCTCCACCCAGAGGTTTACGCGGTATGGAATATTGGCGTCACTTCGGCATCTGTCTCCCCCGTCCCCGAGCCAGGCCAAGTTACCGCCTCGCTGCTCCTCCTCGTCGGCATCGGCGGGTATCTGTGGATGAAGCGCCGCAAGACCGCTCCGGCCGCAGCTTGATTTCCAAAAACGAGGGCCGTGCCCTCCTGTCGAAAAATCAGTTTTCGGGTTGATGCGGCCCCATGCGACCTTGGACCAAGATCAGGCGATCGCCCGGTTTTTCACCTCTTCGAGAATGGAGATCAGTTCGTCGATCTCGGAGCCCTGAAAGACTCCCTCGACGCCTTGGTGATGAATGTAGGTGTAGGGCGCTTCGTAGAGGCGGGCGGCGTCCATCACGCCGTTGGCGGTGAGGTATTTCACAACCTCATCTAAAAATTCGATCTGGTTGGCGGTGGGCGTGCGGCCTTTGAGGAAGGCGCTCATGGCGTTTTTGGCGGCTTCGCGGTCGAGGCCGATCAGCGAGCGGACAAAGAGGCCGAGGCCGTGGCTGGATTCCTTGGCTTTGTCCAAGTCCCCCGGCGTGCCGGTGCCACTTTCCACCAGGATGCGCTCAAGTTCGCGGAGGTCGATTTTGGTGAGCGGGATATTGGTGCGCAGTTTGTTCACGGTGATGTGATTCTCGTGCGCGAGGAGGAATTGGCGGGCCTTGGCGCGGAATTTCTCGAAGGTGTCCGGCGCCGAGAATCCCGGGAGGTCGAAGGTTTTTTCTTCGCCCATTTCGTCTTCGAAATCCGTGAAGACCACCTTGCGGGAGGCGGTCTTGATGATCGTGATGAATCCCCGGAGTGTGCGCCGGACATTCTCGAGCATTCCCAAATTCACATATTGCCACCACTCGTCAGTTTGCAGGGCTTGGATGAGTGGCATGTGTTGCCGGTAGGTCGGCACATTGTTTTCCTCGAGGATCGCGGCGATGGACTGCAGGCGCTTGGCAAGGCGGTCGAAATACCGCGCGTTCGTGAGGAGGCCGAGTTGCAGGTTCAGGAGCAGCAAGTCGAACCGCTTGGCCTCTTCCTTCTCGGGTTCGAGGCGCGTGGGGAGCCCGGAGACCTCGCGGCTCAGCTCCACATATTCCTGGATCGTCATTTTCTCCCACGCCTTCGGGTCTTGATATTTTTCCACCAGGTGGAGCCTCGGGCGAACGATGAAGTTCTCGAAATTCATCGAGGCAACCTCGGTTCGCAAAAGAGTCGAAATCTCCGCCCGCAATTCCGCTTCCGGGCTGGCCCCCTCGTGCATCGATTTCTCGAGTTTCTCATCGATTGCCTGGATCAAGCCCAAGCGGGTTTTGAAGATTCGTTTGCCGAGGGGTTCGCCCGCCGAGCCATCCGTTGTCTCCGGATTCTCGCTGAAGAATTCCAGGTTCTGGCAGTAGTCGAAGATGTAGAAGAACTCCTTGTGCTTGTCGGGGCCGAAGAGATTTTTGCATAGGCGAGTGCCCCGCCCAACCATTTGCCAGAATTTCGCCTTCGAGCGGACCATCTTGAAGAAAACGAGGTTCACCGCCTCCGGCACATCCACACCGGTATCGAGCATATCCACTGAGATCGCGATATGGGGGCTGGCATCCTTTTTTTTGAAGGCCTCGATCAACCCCTTGGCCTGTTCCACCTGGCAGGTGATGACTTTCGCGAAGTCGGCTTTGAGGTGCGGGTAGTTCGCATCGAAGCGCTCGGCGATGAAATGGGCGTGCTTCTGATTCTTGGCGAAGATGATCGTTTTGCCCAACCGGTCGCCACCTGCGACCTTCTGCCCCTTGGTCATTAGGTGCTCGAGCATTTTATCCACCGTGTCCTTGTTGAAGAACCACTTGTTCACCGCCTGCGACTCCACGACTTCCGGCACAGTCCCCTCGTCGTTCCAATCCAGCGCGTCCCACTCCTCGCGTTCCTCATCGCTCAGGGCGCCCCGGCTCAGGCCTTCGTGTTGGTATTTCAGCGGCACAGAGACGGCCCTCGGCGGCACCAAATAATCTTCCTTCACCGCCTCCTCGAGCGTGTAGGCATCGGTGGGAACGCCGTTTTCCAGATTGAACAGGCCGTAGGTGTTGCGATCCACCTCGTCTTTGGGCGTAGCCGTGAGGCCCACAAGCAACGAGTCGAAGTAGTCGAAAATGGCACGGTATTTCTGGAAGACCGAGCGGTGTGCCTCGTCGATCACGATCAGGTCGAAATGCCCCACGCCGAATCGGCTCTGATCACCATCCTCAAGCTTGTCGATCAGGCCCATCATGGTGGCGTAGGTGGAAACATAGATGCGGCTTTCCGTGATCTTGTCCTCCAGGAGATTCACGGGAGGTATGTCGGGGAGGAATTCTTTGAAGGCTTTCCGACCTTGATCTACCAGCTCCGTGCGATCGGCGAGGAAGAGCACCCGCTTCACCCAGTTGCAGCGAATAAGCAGGTCGCAGAGCGCCACGACCGTCCGCGTTTTTCCCGAGCCTGTGGCCATCACCAGCAGCGCCCGGCGGTCGAGGTCTTTCTCAAAAGCCTCACCAACGCGCCGGATCGCCCGGTGTTGGTAAGGCCGATTCACGATGTCATGGTTGATTTTTTCGCCCGCCATGGGCTTGCGCGTTTTGCGGCGCTGGATCATCAGCTCCAGCTCGTTCTTCTTGTAAAAACCCTGCACCCGCCGAGGCGGGCAGTTCGTGTCATCCCACAGCCAGTGCACCTTGCCGTTCGAGTAGAAGATGACCGGCCTCTGGCCGAATTGCTTCTCCAGCGCATCCGCATACAGCTTCGCCTGCTGCTGACCCACGCGGGCATCGCGCCGGGAGCGCTTCGCTTCGATGAGGGCCAAGGGCAAGCCGTTGTCGCCCCACAGCACATAGTCCACAAATCCCTGGCCCGACTCGGTCGGCATGCCTGTGACGGGAAATTCCCGGTCGCGCTTCTGGGTGAGATTCCAACCCGCCCGCTCCAACGCCCAATCGATCTCCTTCAGCCGCGTTTCCTCCTCCGTGTAGTCGTGGGTATCCGGCTCGGCGGCATTCCTCCGCTTCGCCTCGCCCACAGCCGCCCGCAAAATCTGGAGTTCCTCGGAGAGCGATTTGTTGTCCGCCAGGAGGAAAGTCAGCTTCTCATCCTTCTCCCGATTCTCGGCCGCGATGCGCTGGAGTTCCTCGAGCGTTTGCTTCGGCAAGGCCGATATTTTCGGAATCCGCGACGCATCGAAGCTGACGCCCGGCGAGGGCTTCTCACCCCGCCCGTAGTTATGGGCCACCCAGTAGGCGATGTGAAAAAACTCCCGCACCGCGATGTAGGAATCCTGCTCGAAGATGTCCCGCTTGCTGTGCACCGCGTGGTTGCCGAGATCCTTGATGATTTTCGCCTTCGAAAAAATCTCCTCCCCCGCCGTGTTTCGGAAGGTCGGTTCATGCAGGAGCGCGTTCAGGCTGTCCTGATACGGCAGGCGCAGGGCGGCATCGTGTTTGTAGAGCCACGCCATCGCCATCTCCAGAGCCCGCCGCGCATAAAAACACGACGAGCGCGGGTCCGAGTAGGCCAGCGACTCCGCTTTGGCAGCGGGTTCGAGCACTTCGGGCCATTCGGCGGCGAGGAAATGGAAGTTGCTCGTCATGCGTTCAAGGATTTCTCCGCTTCAGCCAGCACGGACATCATGTCTTCGAAGGAAATGGGATCGCCAAGGAACATCGGGCGCATCGCGAGATAATCGCGGCGAAGCTCCGCCATGCGAAATTCCGGCGGGCGCAATCTCAGCGTTCCCGGAACGGCCGATTCGTAGTGGGCCCAGCTTGAGGCGAAATAACGACTCTTGTGCAAACGCACGCGCTCCAGCAGATCGATCCGCTTCGCCGCAATCCGACCCGAGGGATGCCGCCAAAGCGCGGCGAAATCCGAAAAGTGCCGTGCGTAGCGTGGTGGCTGGGGTTTATCGGCAGGACGGTGGAATTCCGCGTGGAGGATTGTCGCCTTTTCCCAGAATGTCCGCTCGACTTCCAACGCCACAACCTCCGCCTGAAAGTCCGCGAAGGCTTCCGGAGCCAACTCCGCCACCATCGGAGCGATTCGATGCGAGCCAGTGGGCCGCTGGTCGGTGAGCGAGCCGAACTCGATCTTCACGGCTGCTCGAATGTAGGGAAGCGGATTCGGGAGCGTGGTCGGGTAATCGAAATGGATCACCGGCGAGTGCGAAGCCTCCTCGAGTTCATAGCGCAGCCAAGGGCGTCCACCGGTTTTCCCGCCGAGTTGCCCGGAGATGAGTTTTTCCAATGCAGGCAGGTAATCCGTTTCCACCTTGTGGGCGCAGGTGGCGAGGAGTGCCGCGGCGCGCTTTGCACGGGCGGTCTTGGTTGGTGCCGCGTCGATTTCGTTTTCCGGGTGGCCGAGCGATTCCGGGCTCAGGCCGAGATCCACATCCTCGGAAAACCGATTGATCACTCCGAACACTTTGGAGAGCGAAGTGCCGCCTTTGAACACAGCATTTCCGCCAAGCTCCGGCGTCGAAAAAATCAGGCCCAAGAGCCAGCACACCCAGAAATCTTTTTCGGTGATCGCTGGATCCACGCGGGTGCGCTCTTCGTAGCGGATGAAAAAGTCCGTCCGATCTCGTTCATGTATGGTCGCAAAGCGGGTCACGGCGCTTCCTCCACGGCGAGGGCCTGCAAGTGCGGGTGCATCCAACCCGGTGCCAATGTGAGATCGTCCAGAAGGCGGCGACGCTCTTTCGCTGGAATCGTCGATTTTAGCCGCCGCAGGTGCTCCGGCGTGATCTTGTTTTTTCCGAGATTTCGGAGTCCGGCGATCACCATCCCCGCTGTGGTGTTTTCTGGCGCGATGGTGCGCGGTGCCACATGGCGAAATTTGATGACATGCGGACCAGCTTTCACCGTGCGGCTGCGACCATCTGTAAGATAATCCACCTTGGCCGGCACCTGCTCGCTCAGGCCCAGCAGATTGGCGGCGCAGGCGTCGATCTTGCGCACGCGCATGTGGTCGCGGCGGGCGATTGCTGCGACCACCTCCTCCTTGTATGGCGTGATTTCGCCCAGCCAGGGATTCATGCGCGGCCGGAAATACAGGCCTCGGGCAAGACGGCGAATCTCTCCTTTGTGGGTGAGCCAGGAAAGAGCGGCGTCCACCGCCGTGCGGGAGTCCAAATCCAAAAAGTCGCCCGTGGTGAACACCGCGTCATTGCGAGCCCTCCGGATGCGCCGTGCGATGCGGGAAGGCGTGCTGGATTGCTGGACAGGTCTAGCCATTATCTCGGAAATATGTGCTCATTTTTCTGAGTTAATCAAGGTCGTTTTGGTAAGAGTGGGTAAGTGAAAAAGCCTGATAGCAAAAGTGAAAAGCGGCTCTCGCAGCACAACAGGTCCCGGGGAGCACGCCCGCCTCGGGCGTTCCGCCACGCGCCTCGCGGGGCGGTTTGGAGAGAAATTCGGCCGCAGGCCGGTGGAGGAACGACGAGTCGGGCGCGGTCCCCGAGAGCTTATCGAGATTCGGGTTTTCATTTTCCCATTCATTTCGCCTCCTCCCCAAGCACCTCGCGGCGCATTTTTTTCAGCCGCTGCTCGACCTCCGATTGCAGGAGGGTGGGCACTTGGGCTTCTTGGGCGAAATGCTTCCATTGTCTCGTGGCGGCCATCACGCCCTTGAGGACTTCCTGGTATTCCTCCGCCGTCAGACCGGCCTCGAGGCAGAGGGTTTCCATGGTTTTGGAATTCGGCCAGACCTCCCCGGCCACCGTCATGCCGCGTTGCAGGATGCCGGGTGAAAAAGTGAGGTCATAGGCCGGGGTGAGGCTCCACGAGTGGGTAGCCTCGTCGAGTTGGAAGGCGTGATTCTTGCCGTGGTCGTCGAGATTCGAGGCGAGGACATTGAAAACCATTCGCCGCGCCACTTCGCGGACATCCTCCAGCGGGGCGTGGAGCTGGATCGCGAGTCGGAAGAGGTCGCGGTAGTCAAGCGCATCGGCCGTCTTGTGCAGAAGCCCGGCGGCGGAGTGGAAATGCACGCGCCGGAGAGGCTCGCCCTCCACGAGATCGAAGCGCCTCACGAACAAATGCGCCCTCGGTGAGCCCGGCGATTCCTCGATCAATCGCGTTTCTGCCACTTGCACCCCGGCACTGCGGGCCATTTGCGTGATCGCCTGCTCGCAGCGAGTGGCCGCGCCATCCGCCGAGAGGTCGAGCTTGAGTATACCCGGCAACCCCCCATCGCTGGCAGGCTCGCCCACGCGTAGGCTGCCATCCCCATACAAAAGCACGAGCGCCTTCGGCATCGCTCCGCCCGCTGTGCCGCCACGGGCCAGTAGAGGCAAAATCTCGCAGGGTTCGCCGCGCTCGATCTCCAGCGCCCCCTTGGCGAGGGCCGCCGCGCTGATTTTTTCCAACGCCTGATTGCAACCCTCCATCGGCGGTTCGAAAAAAATCGCCCCCAGCCCGCGCTTCCCACGCCAGGCCAGCAACGACATCGCCGTTGGCTCGCCCCATTTGTTTTTGGCAAACTCCGCCCGCGCCACCCGCCGACCCCACGCATCCGGCAGGCAATCTGCCAGCAAGCCGGGCAAACCCTCCACCCCCTTGGCTCCGTTGAAGGCCACATCGTGGAAGGGCAGGCTGAGCGGCGAGAGATTCAGCCCGCGCTCGATCCACTCCGGATCATAGGCAAAATACAGCGGCCCCCGGTGCACCAGATGCCCGATCGTCGTGCCATCCCACCACAGAACCTGGAGCCGCTTGTCCATTCAGCCCTTCCTCCTGGGAGAGCAAAGTGGGAAATGGGATGGCGAATGGGGAAAGGAATGGCAGCGTGTCAGGCACGATCCTTTCGCCTTTCGACATTCCCCTTTCGATTTTCCTTCCATTAGCCCTTCCTCCTCGGTTTCGAAGCGTGTTTGCGCTCCGGGCGGAGGAGGTCCTTGAGCCTCAGTTCCGGCTCCGTTTCGGGAACCAACTCCCCCAAGGCCTCCGCCAGGCCAAGCACTCCCAGCGCCCGCGCCACATGGCGAAACTCCACCGTCCCGTCGCCCTGCTCGATCTTCCGGTAGGTGGGCACGGATACCCCCACGACCCCAGCCACATACTCCTGCGACAAATTCCGCCGCAAGCGCAGCGCCTTCAGCCGAATCCCGAATTTCTCCAACGCCTCGGTATCTCCTAAAACAGAAATCATATTTTCTAAAGAAACCATTTTATCGAAGATATGCAAATTATAGCTTGCGAAGTAAAAGTGGAAAATGGGATGGCGAAAGGGGAAAGGAAAGCCACCTCTTCGAGTAAGAACCCTTTCGATTTTCGACATTCGATTTTCCCCTTCATGCTTAGAGTTCTCCGCGAAAGGCTCGGTGCTGCAGGCTGGCAAACAGCGCGTCGAACTCGGCCAACGCGGCGCGCTGGGCGGTTTTCAGCTTTTGCACGGCGGCCACGCGGCGGGCGAATTCGCGTTGGAGGTCGAGAGGGGGGACGGGAATCTCCCAACGCTCGACATCTGATTTGCGCATCGAAGGCGGATTTCCCTTTTGAGCGAAATCGGAAATGTCTTTGAACAAAAAAAGACTAAATAAATAAATCGAGGCGATTTCTTCTCCTGGTGAAACGGCCATAACATTATTATCTATACAAGAGGCTTGCGCCAATAACCGTTTCTTGTTTGTCGCAATGGCGGCTCCAATCTTTGGGAAGATGACAGATCCGGGCGGAAACGCTTCAGCCCTCAGCAAACGACGCACATCCGCAGAAATAGTGTTTTTAGCGCTATGCATCGAGTTTTCATTTCCCAGTGCGTTCATATCGCTGACTTTATAGAATGGAAATTCTGCGTCGGTGATCCCTTGATAATCCATAGGAAAGCCCGCACCAGAACCGACTTTGGCAACATCACTGAGTTGCTTTATCTGAAAGCCTTTCGGGTTGGTGGCCGGATCGCCAAAAAGATCGAGGAAGAGGGATTGGGTGAGGGAGTCGAGTTGGGCGAGGGCGGCGCGGCGCTTGGCCCGCAATGCCTCCGCCTTGTCCAAAACCTCCGCAATTCGCCGCTGAAGTGGCAAAGGGGGAAGTGGGATGGCGAAAGTGGAAAGTAAAGACGGGCTCAGACGCGGGAGGTTAGCTCCGACAGCAGCCTGTGTAGCCCAAGCGGTAAATTCTGAAGTTCTTAGACAGTGGAAAAGGAAGCCGCGATCCAAGCGATCCCCGGGCAGAATCGGAAGAATGTCGGTGCTGCAGATTCCAGATATTTCGGGACGCACGACTTTGCCGAGGTAAGGCCTGAGCTTGCCGTAGAGAATGTGCGCCGGAGAAAATCGAAACTTTGCACTCTTTGCCAATTCACGCTGTGGAGGAATCCGAACAGCACCAGTTGCCGCATCCAAATCCTCGAGACTCAGGCAAATTTCCGATGAATCCGTTGCTGAAGGATCAACAATCTGCCGGTCAATTTCAGCGACTTCCCCAAGCGCAATCCTTTCGCCTTTCGCCATCCCACTTTTCACTTCCCCCTCCTTTCCTTCGCAGTCTTACCTGCCACCGTCAGGATCGCCGTGATTTCCTTGGCCTCGGCGAGCAGCGGTTCCATGCGGTCTTTCGGGATCAATTCGGCAGCGGTGATGAGTTCCAGCCAGTAGCAGGTTTCGTCGGCTTCCTCCTCGGCGATGGCGAGCTTGGCGATAAAGTCAGCCTTCGACTTTCTGCGCTGTGCCGAGCGGTAGTTTGCTCCAACCGATGTCGCGGATCGAAGGGCCTGCTTCCCGAGCACACTCCCTTCCTGCGATTTCGGCAAAACCCGAACCATGCGAATGACGCGCAAGGCAAACTCCTGAGTCCGTTGTTTCAGATCACGCGGTTCCATGCCTTCACCTTTCGATATTTCACCTTGTCCGCCAGACCGTTAAAATGACAAACGAAATTCAGCACACGATGTGTGATGAATCTTCCGGAACCATTCCTGCTTCCGATCATTTCGTTTCCTCCGTCTCAATGGTCGCCGGAATTTCGCCTTTCAACAGCGCCGCTAACTCAGCCTCAGCCTGATCGAATTCGGCGATGCGTTCATTGGTGTAAATTTCGACAGTCAGCGCCTCTTCAAGATTCAGAACGCATTGAGTGCTATTTTCCTTTTCTTCTTTGGCAGAAGAATTCCCCACAGAGAGATCATCGCCCCCAGTCTTTCCAGTGTGTGTTTTCATCCTTTCGCCTTTCGACATTTCACTTTCCACTTCCGACCATTCCACCGAGTTCCTCCATCCCCAGCTGAATCTCAACTTCCAGCTTGCGGAGGCTTTCCAAAATCTCCCCCGGCGGGCGGTGGGCGATTTCCTCGTGGACGACTTCCTTGTAGCGGTTCAGCGAGAGGTCGTAGCCCTGGGCGGCGATGTCGGCCTTCGGCACGGTGAAGCATTGGGCGGTGCGGTCGGCGAATGCGGAAATGTCCTTTCGATTTTCGCCATTCCACTTTCGCCATTTCTCCAAAACCTCGGGCAGGTTGTTTTTCGCGTGTTCCCCGGCATCGAGCGCGGTGGCGGGAACGGGGCCGAGTTTTTCGTCGGGCAGGAGCGGCGTGCGTTTGTCATCGAGGCTCCAGCCATCGGCTTCGAGATCGTAGAAGAGGACATGATCGGTGCCGCCGGAGTTGGTTTTTGTGAAGAGGAGGATGGCAGTGGAGACGCCGGCGTAGGGCTTGAAGACGCCGCCGGGTAGGGAGATCACGGCGTCAAGTTTTTGGTCTTCGACGAGCATTTGGCGCAGGGTCTTGTGGGCATTCGACGAGCCGAAGAGCACGCCGTCGGGCACGATCACGGCGGCGCGACCGCCGGGCTTGAGCAGACGCAGAAAGAGGGCGAGGAAGAGAAGTTCGGTTTTCTTTGTCTTCACGATTTGCTGGAGTTCTTTGGAGCAATTCTCGTAGTCCAGCGAACCGGCAAAGGGAGGATTCGCCAGGATGAGCGAGTATTTTTCCTCGTCCCCAGCATGGTCCTGCGCGAGGGAGTCGCGGTAGCGGATGTCGGGATTTTCGACGCCGTGCAACAGCATATTCATGCTGCCGATACGGAGCATGGTGTTGTCGAAATCGAACCCATGGAAGGCATGGTGGTGGAAGTGCTCGCGGAGCGGCGCATCGCGCAGGATCTCGGGGTGGTGGGTGCCGAGGTATTCGCCCGCAGCCACGAGAAACCCGCAAGTGCCGCTGGCGGGATCACAGATCGTATCCTTCGGTCCCGGTGCGGTGAGTTCCACCATGAACTGGATGATGTGGCGCGGGGTGCGGAATTGGCCGTTCTGCCCAGCGCTGGCGATCTTGCCGAGCATGTATTCGTAGAGGTCGCCCTTCGTGTCGCGATCCTCCATGGGCACCTGCTCGATCATATCCACCACCTTCGCCAGCAGGGCGGGCGTGGGGATGGTGAAGCGGGCGTCCTTCATGTGGTGCGCGTAGGTCGAGCCATCGCCGCCCATGGTGCGCAGGAAGGGGAAGACATGCTCGCTCAGGACGGTGAACATCTCGGCGGGGGCGAAGTGCTTGAAGCGCGACCAGCGCATATCCTCGTAGGCGCGGCCACGTGCATCGGCCCCCTCGGGAAAAATCCGGCGAGCCATCGGCTGCTTGAGCCGGGCGGATTTGCTCTCCTCCAGAGTCTCCAGATCATCGAGCCGCTTCAGAAAGAGCAGGTAGGTGATCTGCTCGATGACTTCGATGGGGTTCGCGATGCCGCCGCTCCAGAAGGCATTCCAGAGGGCATCGACTTTACTGCGGATATCGCCGGTAAGCATAGAATGCGGAGGATAGTCTCAAGATCTACGATTTTATCCAAGGCGGAAGGGCTCAATTTTTACACTCGTCGCCTAAGATGAAGGGAGACACTTTGGCATGGATTTGTGGATGGGACTTAAGGAGCTTCCCTGCATGCCTCTTGGCACAAAACGGCTGCAGAGGTTTGGCGGCCGCACCAACAGGCTCGATCCAGAAATTCTCAACAAATTTCCGGAAGCGGTTAACGGCCTCAATGGCATATGAGTCGTTGATGTGAAAATCCTCAACCAGCCACTCGACATTGTTGCGAACGAGTTGCTTGGAGAAATACAGAGCGGTTGAGTAGCTGCGGGACTCGAAAAAGACCAGGCACCCCGCCTTACCACGCAGGTTTGGGTTTTTTTTCAGATAAACACGGTAGCCGCGGTAGCCGTGTTGGATAGCGCGATCATTTTTCATGGAAGCTCCACGATTGTCGGAAGCCTCCCCCGGCACTGGCGTGTGTTTTTTATTCACGAGCCCGGTAATGGATTTTTTTGTTCTTTTAAAAAATGGATGAAAACGCAGGTAATATGATAAAAAGGTTATGTTTGAAAAATTACTGTCGCGGCGGGGCCTCTCCTTCGAGCGCCTCAAAAACTTCGCAGCCATCGCGGAGGCGGGTAGCATCACCCGTGTGGCGGATGGCGACCCGGCAAGGCAGAGCTTGATGAGCCGCCAGATTCGTGAGCTGGAGGAATTCTTCGGCGCGGAACTCACGCGGAGAAAAGGCAAGGGCCTGGAGATCACACCGGCCGGACTGGAGCTGGCCCGGCAAATCCGCTTCCAGTTGCAGAGCTTGGAAGACTTCAAACTGGGCTGCGCCAACCAAGCGCCGGAATACCGCTTTGCGGCGGGGAATAGCGTGCTTGAGTGGATACTCATCCCGGCCCTAGCCGACATCGAAGTTGCCGTGCCCGGGCTGCATTTCAGCCTCTTCGACACGCGCTCGAGGGATATCGTGAGCGGGCTGGTGGATCACCGGTTCGACTTTGGCTTTGTGCGCAAGTCGGCCGTGGTTGCCCCGCTCAAATACACACCGCTGGGCAAGATCGCTTATGCCCTCTACGAGCCGCTCGCATGGAAGAACAAGCGGCCGCAGCCATCACATCTGGCGGTTACAGAAGGCGTGGAGTTTCTTAAAGAACTCGGCCGGGCTGCCGCGCAAAAAAAGAAATCTCTTACCCCCACGCACCTCTGCACCAATTTCACCCAAGCAGCGCAACTCGTGCGCTCAGGAGTCGCCGCCGCCATTCTCCCCGTCGTATCCGAAATCGCCCTAGGAGATTGCGCCACCCGAATCGAACTCCCCTGGCTCTCCAAATACCGCCGCGAAATCGGCATCGCCTGGCACGAACGCCTCCTCGACACACGCCCAAAAGCACACGACTTGCTGGAGGCATTGAAGAAACTAGAAACCAGGCAAAATTAGGGGTCGGTAGTCAATGTTGACAGGGCCACACCGCACTTTGCGAGACAGCCTTACGCATTGCCTCCTAGTCGAAGTGCTTCTGACCAATTGCCTCCAGTCTTTCGCAAACCAGCCATTTTTTCGCAATTCGGCGAGCCTTCAGCGTCAGAATAGCTTGTCAATATTTGACTACCGACCCCGACGTTACATGAGTCGGCGCCCTTGGATGATGCGGACGAGCACGACTACGAGGGCAACCACTAGGAGGATATGGATCAATCCTCCCATAGTATAGCTGGTAACCAAGCCCAAGGCGTAGAGCAGCAGCAAAACGATCGCGATGGTCATTAACATATGGGTGTTCCTTTCTTTTTGCGCCGAGGGTTTGGGAAATCCTCGGCATTTTTTCTGCGTTCGCACCTTTGCCCACGGCGTCGTTGCTTTCCATGGGGTGCTCTCCCCATGGACGCGCTCCCCTTCTGAAACGAACATCTCGGGAGGAAAAACACATTATGAAAACAGAAGACATACTCAAACAAGCTGCAGCGACCACCAAGCAAGGGAAGGACCTTTACAATTTTGCTTTTGAGAGAACCCGTAAGGGAGTCCGAGCGGCAGATCAGATGATGCACCGCAATACCTACAATGTGCTCGTCGCGGGAATTCTTGCCGGCCTCGTCACCGGCTTCTTCGTCTCACGGGGTTGCCGCAACTGCGCCAACTAAGGGCTCTCCATGCTGCTGGTGGGCAGAGTCATTACCGCTTTCCTGCGGCGTGGAAAGCATGCGTCTATTTATAAAACCTATGAAACCTCTCCTTATCGCATCCATCGTCTTGATTGTTCTCGGCGTGGTCGCCCTCACCTACCAAGGCATCACCTACACGACCTCGGAAAAGGCGCTCGACCTCGGGCCGCTACAAATCACGACCGAACGCACACACACCATTCCGTTGGCACCCATCCTTGGCGTCATTGCCCTAGGCGGGGGAGTGGTGTTGTTTTTGGCCGCACGGCGCAACGCTTGAAACCGTGTATAAAGCAACTTGCTGCAGCGGGCGCTCCGGGCGCTGCCAAGAAGCTCGCCGGCGACAAGGATGCTCCAGATCACGGGATCATGGATTGTGAAAAGCGCAGGGGTGGGAGAATCAAGGCGGCATCTCGTTTTTTAGGCTGATCCATGGTGGGTCATCACCCCGTAGCGGTGCAGACCCCGAAAAAGTAAAAAGACAAGTCATGAAAAGAATTCTCACACTCCTTGCCGCCACCGTGCTCACCGGGTGCTCCGCCTTTGATGAAATCATGCGGGCCGCCAACTATAATCCCACGGGCCAGTCGGGTAGCTATTACCAGAAATCGGAACCCTACAACAAAAGTGCCTACAACGACGGCTACCAGCAGGGCTACCGCGCAGGCTACTATGATGCCGAGCGCAACCGGAGTTACCGTCCTCAATCCAACTACGGCGGGTCTTCCTACAACTCCGCCTTCTCGGACGGATACTACCAAGGCTACGATGTCGGTTTTTACGATTCAAAAAACCGCAGAGGCTACAGACTGTAAAAAAGAAACACCGGTCGACGAACTAGGTCTTGGCTGGCTCTTGGCCGATAGCGCCGGAGCCAGTTTCTAGAAGCTTGCGGAAAGGCCCGGGAACTTTAGCCAGTTCGGCATAGGCTCCGTCCTGCACGACCTCGCCCTGGTCAAAGACGACGACCCGATCACAGAAGGCGATCGTGGAAAACCGGTGGGCAATGATGAACACGGTGTTGTTCTTGAGTGAATCGGAAAGCGTCTCGGTAATGATGCTCTCGGAAGTGGCATCCAGTGCAGAAGTAGCCTCGTCAAAGATGTAGCAGGGCGGATCCTGCAGCAGTGCGCGTGCGATACCCAACCTCTGGCGTTGACCTCCGGAGAGGTTGGCGCCGGACTCTCCCAAGACCGTCTCCATGCCATGGGGGAGCTTCTGCACAAAATCCCAGGCATTGGCTTTCTTGAGAGCCTCGACGATCTGCGCCTCGCTTGCCTCGGGAAGCGCGATCTCCACGTTTTCTTTCACGCTGGCGTTGAAAAGAAAGGTTTCCTGAGGCACCACCGCAAACTGACGGCGCACCGTTTGCAGGCTCAACTGCCGGAGGTCGACCCCTCCTATCCGGATTAGCCCTTCATCAGGATCGTAAAGGCGAAGCAACAAGGAAATGAGGGTGCTTTTGCCAGAGCCCGACTGTCCCACCAGAGCCACCTTCTGTCCGAAAGGCACGTGGAGGGTCACTCCCCGGAGGACAGGTTTTTCTTCGTAGGCGAATTTAACATCCTCCATATCAATCGAGGGATAGCTGGGGACATGGGTTTGGGGATCGTCTGGTTGCGGGGTTGAGCTGCGATGGGCAAGGATCGATTCGATGCGATTGAGTCCCGCATGGGCGACGCCTTTGTTCAAGGCACATTGGAACAGCAGTCCCACCATCGGCTGAAGGCTTGCACATGCCCCCAGAGCCGCCACCACCTCTCCCACGGCCACCTTGCCTTGAACATAAAGCCACGTTCCGGTTACCGCCATGGCTGCGTATATCACCAACTGGATGATCTCCGACTTTATCCCTTGCAAGTGACTTTGGACGAGGACTTGGTAATTGCTCTGTCCGACCGCCTCCGCATCGTTGCGGAAGCGTTCGATGACACTCTCCTCAGCGCCCAGCATTTTCACGGCTTTTTGTCCGCGCAACAGCTCCGAGGTTCTCCCGGCAACGGAGCTTTCCAGTGATTGCAACGAGTGGTGCAACAATCGCACCCTGCGCGTGGCAGCGCCCACTATGGAGGCGTTGATCAATAGCCCGAATAACAGCACCGAGGCCAGAATCCCATTCCACGAAAAAACCAAAACCAGAGTCCCCACCAACGTGAACACGGCATAGGGAACGGAAAGAAAAAACTGGGAAAGAAACAGCTGCAACCCAGCGATGGGTCCCCCAAAAAGGTAACTCAGCAATTCACCCGATGGCTTGTGCTGGTGGAATCTCAGGCAGAGAAAGTTGACGTGGTTGAAAAAGCGGGTGCGAATTTGAGTGAGGGCTTGAGTGCTGGCTCGCGAAAAGATGCGCATGCTCATGTGCCAAAAAAAGATGCGCCCTCCGATGCAGACACCCAGATAGGCGAGCATGATCAGCAGCGTGGCGCGGACTTTTTCCGCAGGCAGGAGATGGGCCAAGAGAATATCGTCGATGAAATACTTTGGAAGGGCGTTCTGGGCGGTGATGGCGCATCCCGCAATGAGATTGAAAAGCAATGCTATGGACAGAAGCCCCTTGGAGCTTTGGAAATAGCGATAGAGGGTCGCCCAAAAGGGGAACTCGGTTTCAGATACAGGAACGATCGATGTCCGAGGTATCGAATTCATGCAATCTCAACAACTATTGTGTCGCCTTGCCACTGGGGCCAGCAAGCATGGTTCTTGTCCGCCCACTCGAAACAAATTACATCCCTGCCGTGCACAACTGCTTTAATGCGTTGGCTTGGGATATTTGGGATGAGGAAGCGGCAGGTAGTCGCGCTCTTTGATCATCCAGACCGCCAACCGCTCCCTGAGTTCAAGTTCGAGTGCGGCAAATTCTTTCTTTCCCGCCAAGTTGTTCAGTTCGAAGGGATCTTTGCTAAGGTCGTAGAGTTCAAACATCGGCCGCTCCAGCGGGAAGTATGCGGCTTTCTGTTCGGGTGAAAGCAAGTCGCGCTGGTTGGCGGCCATGACCTCATACCACTCGGCGTCGTAACCAAAGTCCACCGGCAGATAAATGAGCTTGGGCAGCGCGTTGTAAATCAACTTGTGGGTCGGAGTAACAATGGCACGGCTCAGATCGAATGCCCCGGTGTTGATGGGCAACGAACTGGCATGGGGTCCGCGCTCACTAAAAAGCTCGGCGCGACCAGTGAAGGGCTTGTCCTTTAAGAGCGGCAGAAAGCTCACGCCCGTCATCGATTTAGGAATTTCAGCCCCCGCTACGGCCAGCAATGTCGGCGTGATGTCCTCGCCGGAAATGAGCTGATCACTTTGCGTTCCGGGCTTAATAACCTTGGGCCAACGCGCCACCAACGGGACATGGATGCCAAATTCATAGAGAGTCCCCTTGCCGCGCAGCTGAGCGGCACCATTGTCCCCCATGAATATGACAAGCGTATTGGAGTCCAGGCCCCGTTGCTTGAGGATGTCCAGCAGCGCGCCCACGTCCCCATCCAGACGCTCGATCGCTTTGTAGTAACGCCCGAGCATGGCGCGAGTGATTGGCAGATCAGGGTAGTGTCCGGGCAGTGTCAGTGATTCAGGGGCGGGATGATCGCCCGCATCATTGGGACGATGTGGATCGCGGTAGCAAAACTGCAAAAACCACGGCTTGTCCCCGGCCTTATTTAGGAATTCCTCAAAGTAAGCTGTGGCCTTGGTGCGGTCTGGATCTTCGTTGATCACATCGACACGACTGGCCATGGTTGCCAAGCCCAGTTCCTTGAAGGCAGCCCCGATAGGCCCGGGCTGGTTGGTGCCATCCAAATGATGGGTGCGCCCCATCAGCCCGGTAAAATAGCCGCTCTCCATGAGCAAATCGGGCAGGGTAACTACTTCCTTGGGCAACGGTGCGGAAAATCGGGTCATGTCGATCGCTACCGGGGAACGGCCCGTAAGTATGGAGGCTCGAGAGGGAACACATTGCGGAGCGGTGGTGTAAGCTCGCGTAAAGATCATCCCGTCCCGTGCCATCTGATCCAGCCGTGGTGTGTTTAAATCCTTTGTGCCATAGCAGCCGAGATGCGGAGCACTGTGATCATCGCTAAGAATAAGCAGGATATTGGGAGGCGTCGCGGCATGCGAGAGCTGGCCGACGCTAATCCACACGCAACAACTGAGAAGTCGCTTTCTTAAGCTGGGAGAAAACCAAGACCGGATCGGAGAGAGCATATTTTTCATAGAATTACAGAAATCCCCTTTGGGCTGCCTATGCGCGGGAGGGAGTGAACCGACTGTTCAAGTATGGCCTTTCTGAAATCCAGCGGCTCCGGGAGTTCCAAAAGAGACGAGAACAACATAAAACAACAGACATACGCCCTAGATGTTTCGTAAAGGCAGCATTGAAATCAAGATTATATGTAAAATATATAAAAAGAAAATCCTTCAATACAACAGCGCCCAGCCCCAGCGCTATCAAATTAAGACTATAATTCGAGACCGAGCGCCCAGCCGAGCAGTGGCTTGGCAGGAGGACAGACGATGGACGAATATGTCTTGGCCAGCCGGATAACGGGTCGCCCATTGGTGCACAAGCATCCATGGATGGAGGCAGGCGCAAGGCTCCGGATGTCCGGACCGACCTCCAAGCCACACCGGAGGGATTTCAAGCTCCGGGGTCCAAGAGCCTGAGCAGAGCGGCGCTGCGGCGGGCGTGCTCTTCGTCGGATATTACGGAAACCATCGTGGCATCCTCGAGGGAGGGCAAATCGACCCAGGATCGGCAACCGCCGAAGTTTTTCTGCATGGGCAACCGTCGTGGCGCATCGAGGAGAAAAACGCGGACGAACCCGACATGGAGACCCTTGGTGTCATCGTAGTGGAAGCGCTCTGTGACAACGCTGTCGTGCAGGATGTGGAACTCTCGCAGGCGGGCCAGCAGCGATTCATCCGTCACCAAGCGGCTCCACTCGAGGGAGACGGCGTGGCGGATTTCTATCTCTCCCTCGATCTGCGGCGGGAGTTGCGTCTCCGGCGGCAGCGTGGTTTTTTCGAGTTGCTCGTGGAACCAAGTGGGGAAGAGGAAAAATTCGCGGTGCTTGAAAGCAAACCCTTCACGCCCTTCGGCAATGCCCCCCTTGCGCAGAATCACACTTTGCTGCCCGGAGCCAAGAGCCTCACACACGACCGCCCATTCCTTGAATGCAACACTCATAATAGTGATTTCATTCTTTACACCTTTTGCGCCCGGAATGGAAATACATGCTCTCATGACGCACCGATTCGATCTTCACGTGCATTCTTTCTTTTCCAAGGACGCCTGCAGCAGCCCGGAGGAATTGATCGAAGCCGCCGTGCGTCGCGGGTTGAGCGGTATCGCTATCACCGATCACGATACTTGCGAAGCTCATGACTACATGCGCGGGCGACCGCTGCCGGACGGCTTTCTGCTCATTCCCGGTGTGGAAGTGAGCACGGCCGAGGGGCATTTGCTCTGCATCGGGGCCACCTTGCCTCGCATGAAAGGACTGCCAGCGGTAACCGTGCTGGAGGAGATTAAAAAAGCAAACGCCGTGGCGATTCCCGCCCATCCTTTTGATAAATGGCGGGCAGGCATCCGCGCCAATGTGCTCGATCAACTCGGCATCGAAGTTTTGGAGGTCTTTAACGCCGCCGTGACATCCCGCCGCTACAACGAACAGGCGCGCGAATACGCCGCCAGACGAGGGCTCAAAATGACGGCTGCAAGCGATGCCCACCACGCCTCGGCGGTGGGCATCTCCTCGACATCCTTTGAGATGGATGAGCTTTCACTCCCGGCGTTGCTGGCGGCACTGCGCAACGGCGGCAACCCGCAGGGCAACTACCTCAGCTTTCGGGAGGGATTGAAAAAACACTTTGCCAACTGGTTCCGCATCGTGAACCGCCGGCCTACGCCAGCAAAGTCGGCCTAAAGCCTAAAAGCCAGACGGATATAGCGGGTCAGCAAAAGACAGGGGTGAATTTTTTCTTCTCGATCAAAAATTCCTCATCCGCACCGGAGAACAACCCACCGAATGTAGGGGTCGGGACGAGTGGTGTGGTGAAGATTTTATTGGAAATCGAAAAACTGCGGCGTTCACGGATGGCATTGCAGGCATTTTTCCAGAGCATCGAGTTCATACATTCGCCGGGGAGACGCTCGATGAGGCGCGTGGCTTCTTCCCACCGTTGCTCTCCACTGAGGAGCATGGTGGCATTCATTACCGGAGCATCATCGAGGGGCCAGAGCTTCGCGCATTCGGCCCAATTCTCGATGGCGGCGGAGATGTTGCCAACCCGGTAATGCATGCATCCCAGCGCCAGCAGGGCGTAGCCGGAGTTGCGATTCACCTCCGGCATTTCCGGATGGATGTCGAATATGAAGGTCTCCGGCTCCTGCTTGCACTTCCAGGAAATAAGATACTCGAACGCCTCGGGGCTCTCCTCATACTGGTCGCGGAATTCCTTGATTAAGGGACGCAAGGCGGGGAGATCGGGCAGGTCATCGAGGCTGGCATTGGGAGAAAATTGCAAATACGTAACGAGATGATTGCGGGCGCAAGCCACCCGGCCACGGGCTGCTTGGAATTCGGCAAAGGCGAGTTGTTCATTGATCACAATGCCCCGAATCCGGTCACGGAGCGCACGGAAGATTGCCAGACGTGGCTGCACAATCGACTCCTGCCAGGCAACATATTCAGCATAGAGACCGGGGTTTGCCGCTTCCTGTAGTGGGGCAACCGCGAAAAACGCATGCGACTCCTGCCGGAGCAGGGCGCGAAATTGCACGGGCATGCTCGCGATATCCAAATGGTCCAGGCTACGGAGAGGCTGGATATTCTCGTTTGCAGCCAGGATTTCATCGAAGGGAAGGTTGCAGAAGCGCATGGCCTCCCGCAGGGAGAGGGACATCGCCGGAATACGCTCCCAGAGCGAGGCAAGCTCGCTGTCGATGAAGATCTTGCGATAGGCGTCCCATGACTCGATGTTCTCAAACCGAAAGCAGCTCAGCATATTGTGCAGCGCTTCGGGGAAATTGCCGAGACGGGCGGCTTTGCAGGCCATGCCGTAGAGGCGCACGAGGGAGGTATCGTTGCTCTGGTCGCGGATGGCACGCTCGACGGCATAGGCCTCCTGCACACGCCCGGCAAAACTAAAGGCAAGAGAGATGGCGAAGGATTGCGAGGTGGTCAGCTCACCAGGCTCCGCAAGAAGTTTGTCGGCGTATGCGGCGGCACGCTGGAAATCCCCCACCCTGGCAAGCAGATCGACGGCGGCGGAATAGACATCCCGACAAGGCCGGTTTGCCAGCAGGAGGTCGATGAGCGAGACGGCTTCCGGCTGCAAGCCGAGATCCAGCAAGGCGTATGATTCTTCGATGAGAGATTGGGTGCTTTGTTGAGTCATTTTTTGGAAAACTTTTTTAGGCCCCCACATTCGGAATGGGGTTTTTTGCCCGGTTGACTCACTACATAGCAATTCCCAGACCTACTTTTTAACGAGCCTTCCGGGCGCCCTCTCGCCGGGAAGGAAGGTGGAGAATCACTTTTGCCGGGTAATTTTTTCCACCAATGATGCCGCTTGTCGGCATAAATGCCCCTGTCGACTGGTGAGCCCTCCGCTTCAGGGCACAAAAAAACGCGGATGGCCTTGCGACCATCCGCGCTTTTCTTTTGGAAGGAAATTCCAGTTAGAGAGCGATCCTCGTGCTGAGGGACTCTTTCGCAGTGTCTTTGGACTTATCTTTGCCGCCGTCTCCACATCCACCCCCGGGGCAGGAACCCGCGAAAGCGGAGGATACGGCAAAGGCAACGGCGACTGCGGCAAATACGATGAATTTTTTCATAGAACTTAAAAATCGCGTCAGAATCATCAAAGTCAAAGTCTTTTTTTCTTAAAATCAGGCTCGACCGAGATAGGTGCCATCGGCGGTGCTGACCTTGATCATCTCTCCCTCCTTGATGAAGAGCGGGACGTTAATGATCTTGCCGGTCTCCAAGGTGGCCTGCTTTTGGACATTGTTGGCGGAGTCGCCGCGCACGCCTTCGGGTGATTCGGTGACTTTGAGCACGACGGAAGAGGGCAATTCGATTTGCACAGGGCGTCCCTCGATGCTCAGGACTTCGACCTTGAGATTTTCAACGAGGTATTGCTTGGAATCGCCGATGAGGTCCTCGTTGAGCGTGATCGTCTCAAACGTCTGGGGATCCATGAAGTGGTAGCCTTGATGATCGCTATAGCTGAACTCGAGCGGCTGGCGGTTCGTTTCGACCACGTCGACTTTTTCGGTTGAAGAAAACCGGATGTCGGCCGACTTGCCAGTGCCGATGTAGCGGATGATGCATTGGACGAAAGCACGGAGGTTGCCCGGAGTGCGGTGGTGGATTTCAAGAACGATGGCGGGGTTTCCGTTGTAGCGGATGGCCATTCCTTTGCGTAGATCGTTGGCGGCTGGCATAAAGTAAAGAGCGTTACCAATAGCGCGGAGCCTCGATTTGACAAGGCATGAAATGCCTCGCTCCCCCTCTTCTGCTATCCCTCGGCGACCAAAGGTGCCGGGTTTTTCTGGACGTGATCGCGGAGTTTTTTGTTTTCAGGATGTTCGAGCCCGGGATCCGCCTCAAGAATCTCGATCGCAACCCGGCGGGCCTCGGTCATGATGTCCGCATCGCGGATCAAATCTCCGAGGCCGAGAGAGGGCAGGCCGGTCTGGGCAGTTCCAAGGATGTCGCCGGGGCCACGGAGGAGCAGGTCGGCCTCCGCGATTTCGAAGCCATCCGATGTCTTATCAAGCACATTGAGTTTCTCCATCGCGGCATCGGTAGCACCGGAATGCAACAGGATACACCAAGACTTCTGCGCGCCGCGGCCGATGCGACCGCGAAGTTGATGGGTCTGGGACAAACCAAAGCGACCGGCCTCCTCGATGAGCATTACGGTGGCATTGGGCACGTCCACACCAACCTCGATCACGGTGGTGGCCACAAGCACACTGGTCTTGCCCTCGCGAAAATCGCGCATCACCCGCTCTTTGACGACGGCATCCAATCTGCCATGAACCAGCCCCACCTCCGACGGGGCAAGAAGCTGCCTCCATTTCTCAAACTCCGCCGTGGCAGCTTTTGCCTCCAGCTTTTCCGACTCATCGATCAATGGATACACGATGTAGGCTTGGCGACCGGCCGCCAACTCGGAGCGAATAAAATCGATGATCGCCGGGAGCTTCGATGTATCACGCACGGCAGTGACAACCACCCCACGGCCGGCGGGACGCTCGCGGATGATTGAGACATCAAGATCACCGTAAAGAGTCTGCGTAATCGTCCTGGGAATCGGCGTGGCGGTCATTACGAGCACATCGGGGGCATCCGCACGCTCGATGAGTTTCGTGCGCTGGAGCACGCCGAACTTGTGCTGCTCATCGATCACCACGAGTCCCAATCGCTCGAACTCGGCACCCTCAAAAAGCAGGGCATGGGTGCCAATCACCAAGGCAGGCCCAGCCACATTAAGAGAGGCCCCGCTCAACGGAGCCTCGAACAATCCCGGCTGTTTCGCATCCTCCTTGCGGGAGGAGGTGCGAAGCGCCACGGGGATGCCAAGCGGATCAAGGATGCGGCGGAAATTCAAATAATGCTGCTCAGCGAGAATCTGGGTCGGTGCCATGAGAGCCGCTTGCCAGCCGGATTCAAACGCCTGGATCATCGCCCGCAAAGCCACCAACGTTTTCCCCGAACCAACGTCGCCTTGGAGCAATCGGTTCATGCGCATCGGCGAGGCCATGTCGCGGTCAATTTCGGCGATCACCTCGTGTTGGGATTTCGTAAGCTCGAATGGCAGCGCCTGCTCGATCTTTTTCCAAACCCGTCCCGTGCCCGGACGCGCCACTCCACCGCTTTGCTTGACCCGTGCTTGGCGAGAACAAAGCGTGATTTGAATGCCGAGGAAGACATCCCGAACGAGTTGACGCCTTGCCTCCTGACATGCCTCCATCGAGTCGGGAAAATGAACTGTCCGCCACACATCCGGGAGCAACTTCGCCGGAGCGTGGGAGGTAGGCCATAGGCTCGGGATCAATGCGAGATCGGTTACCTCCAGCGCTTGATGGATCAACTCCCTCAAAACCCTGGGGCTGACACCATCACCAGCGGCATGGATGGGCGTGATACGGTCGAAGTTTATGGAAATCGCCCCGTCCTCTTCGATCACCTCGAACTCCGGGTGTTCCATCACGATTTGCTTCGCACGCAACCGTGGCTTGCCAAAAACAACGATGCGCTGGCCACCCAGGATCATCTTTTGAACCCAAGACATGTTGAACCAGCGGCACAGCAACGGGGAACTAAACAAGCCGCCATTTTCATCCTCCAGCCGAACCTCGAAAATTCCACGCGGACCGAATCGGCGGTAGCTGGTTTTTTTTACAATACCGCAGAGGCAGAGGGGTGTCTCTGAAGGCTGATCGGGGAAGCGGTCGAATTTTCGACGATCTTCGTAGCGCTTTGGAAAATGGCGCAACAAATCCTCGAGAGTATTAAGTCCCAGTCGACGCAAGGGTGCCTGACGTTGACGAGGCACCCATTCGAGCGTTTCCAGCGCGGTGTCGGGAGAGAGCTTGCTCATGCGGCACAGCGCACTTCCAGGATTTTCAATTGGGGCTCAGAGCGGCCATTCCAGTGGTTCCACTCGAGCGTGTAGGCAATGTCCCAAGGTGGACGAGGAAGCGCATCGAGGCGGGCATTGAAGTAGACGGCGGAGACCCGCGAGCGGCCGGCAGCGAATTCCAAGCGCAGGTGCTTCTCCTTCATCACACGCGGCGTCGAGGCAGGAGTCACCCCACACGAAAAAAAGACTGGCTGGGAATTCGCCGCACCGAAAGGCTCCAGCAAATCCTGCGACTCCATAAGCGCGTAATCGATGTCCCTCAAGGTCACCTCGCAGTCAAGTTGGAGGCGCGGCACCAGCATCTCGTCGGTCCCAACTCGTCTTGCCGCCGCCTCGAATGCATCTCGGAAATCCGACAGACGCTTCTCACTGATCGAAATGCCCGCCGCCATCTCGTGTCCGCCGAATTTATCCAAAAGTGGAGCGCAAACCTGCAGTAATTCGACTAGCGGGAATCCCTCGATGCTTCGTCCGCTGCCCTTGCCATCGCCGGATTCATCAAAGCCGATCACAAAAGTCGGCCGGTGGAAGCGGTGCATGATCTTGGAGGCCGCCACACCGATCACGCCCACATGCCAATCACGGCTGCCTGCGACAATGGTGGCATTTTTTTGAGGATCGTGGTTTTTGATAACCCACTCTTCCGCCTCCGATTCGACTTGGCGCTGAACCCCCTGCCTTTCGCGATTGTGGGCATCGAGTCCCGCCGCCAATCGGCGGGCTTCGGCTATGTCGTCAGTGAGGAGCAGCTGCAGGGATTCGGTGGCCGAGCCAAGCCGACCCGAGGCATTGATGCGCGGCCCCATGCGAAACCCGATGTCTCCCACGCGCACTGGCACCCCCACTCCGGCGACGTCCTTGAGGGCGGCGATTCCCGCCCAGCGGGTGCGCTCCATTTGCCGCAAACCATGCCTAACAAAAATGCGATTCTCCGCGACGAGTGGCACAATATCGGCGACGGTGGCGAGGGCGACGAGGTCGAGGTATTCGCGCAAATCCAGGTTCTCAACGGGAGAGGCTTTTAACAAGGCGTGAGCGAGCTTGAAGGTAACGCCGCCGCTGCAGAGGTAATGAAAATCATCGCCGCATTTGGGATTCACAAGGGCCGTGCAATCGGGCCTCTGCGCGGCGGGCTCGTGGTGGTCGAGCACAATCACATCCACACCGCGCGACCTGAGATCCGCAATCTCGCGAATGGAAGTCGTTCCGCAATCCACGGCAATAAGCAGCGAGGGATGATGCAACTCGCAACAGCGGTCCAGCCCGGACTTGCTCAGCCCATATCCCTCCTCGGCGCGCAGAGGAAGAAAGCACGACACATCGGCTCCATAAGCACCGAGGATGCGGGAGAGAATTGCAAGGGAGGTGATCCCATCGACATCATAATCGCCGTAAAGAACGATTTTCTCGTTTTGGCGCAAGGCCTCCAAAATCCGCGCGGTGGCCAACCCCATATCGGGCAGCAACTCTGGTGCACTGAGCGACCTCATGCGTGGATTCAACTGGGCCTCCGCCACGACGGGGTCGGCAAAACCACGCCTCAGCAGCAACTCGGCGATCATGGACGGCACCCCGAGGTCTCCGCGTAGGCGCTCGACTGCAAGAGAATCCATCTGCGGCGGAAAAATCCAACGTCGCTGCATAGTGCGATTGCTCAAGCTGCCCGGCGGTTGGCACCACGAAGCAAACGGTCGAAGAGCAGCGCGTATCCAGCCGCCGAGGCGGTCCAGGAAAAATCCATGGCTTGGCAGCGCTGTGATAATTGATCGCACGCATCACGTGGGAGGAGGACCGCCCGCAACATCGCATCCAGCAGCGCCGCCTTGGCGTGACGATAAAAGACCAAGCCGTTCCCCTCACCGGTCACCGGATCATAATCCCTTACGATCCCGTGAAGGCCCGGACATTGCTCGATGACGGGAATGACGCCGTTTTTGATGGCTGCCCGGAGCAGCCCTCCCTGCGGGTCCAAGGTTGCGGGGACCAAAAAATAATCAGCGGCAGCCAGCGCAGCAGTGATTTGTTTTTTATTGGGCTCGCGCACATGCACAAACCCCTGCGCGTGCCGACGCAGGGACGTCTCCAGATCCATCCGGCAGGAATCGGGCACGGGGCCGAAGATCACCATCAACGCAGTGCCAGAGGGCAACTCATCAAGCGCCTCAAGCAACACATCGATGCCGGCTTCTCCTGTCGAGGCGGTATCCACAAGGAACAACGGTGTCTGGGATTTGTCGGCGACGCCAAAAAACGATGCGCGAGCGGCACGCGTCTCGGCCGCCGATTTTTTTAGCAAAGACAATTCATCGTCACCCAGACCAGCAGCTAGAGGAGCCCCGGGAGCTATCCCCTCAAGCTTATCAGCATGTTCCCGCAAAATATTCTCGAGTCCGCAGCCAAACTCCGGCGTCTGCATGGCGGCAAGATACCGCCCGCCCGGGAGCACGACGGAGTCGGCAAAGATGATGCCCGCCTTGAGAAAGTTCATGCTGCCATAAAATTCCAGAGACCCTGCGGAGAAGTAATCGCCTGGGAGATTCGTAAGCGCGAAATCGTGGCTCCAGAAATTCCCCTGGTATTCCAGCGAGCACGGTGTGAGCATGGAAACCAGTGGCAGGCGTTGTTCGCGGATGAATACGGGGACAAGCGCGGGCTGCCAGCCCAGCACGTGCACGATATCCGGCAAGAGCACGCGTGCGATTTCGGTTACACATTTTGAGAAGAAAATGAAGCGGGCGGCATTGTCCTGGTAGTCCCGTCCGTCCATGCCATAAAGCCCGGTGCGATCGAAAAACTCATCCCTCTCGACAAAAAGCAAGCGGACCCCACCGGGGCCCGCGGCCTCCCACACGTCGGATGTCAGTCGCGCGGAGCCGAGGGTGATCTGGAGCCGCATTTTCGTGCGGCGGGGTTTGAGCTCCTTGCTTTCACGGATGCATCGATAAAAAGGGAGAACCACAGTGACCTCTTCGCCGCCGCGGGCGGTGTGCGAGGCTAAATCCGCAACGGTGCCGGCAAATCCTCCGGTCCGCGCAAAGGGGGCAAGCTCGCTGGCAGCCATCAGAATTTTCATAGCGGCATGATGCTCAAACGCGCGCCACCGAGTCGAACCAAAACAACACCTCGGGGTATGCTCCCTCCCGGAAAAAGGAAAAGCCCCGGCAAAGCGGGGCTTTTCGCAAAAAAGAATCGGAGCCGGATGTTACTTGCCGGCTTTTTCTTCGATATACTTGATGACGTCGCCAACGGATTGGAGCTTCTCAGCGTCCTCGTCTGGAACTTCCACGGAAAATTCCTCTTCGAAAGCCATAACGAGCTCGACGGTGTCCAAGGAATCGGCACCGAGGTCCTCGATGAAGGATGCGGTGGGAGTGACTTGCTCGGGATTCACCCCGAGTTGCTCGACAATGATATCTTTTACTTTTTCTTCGATGGATTTTTCAGACATGGGATTTAGGTGTGAGTTCGGTGTGATTAACGACCACCCTCCTTTTTTGCAACAAGTAATTTCGTGGCAAAATGTCGGTTGGCGGGCGACAAGCTTGCCGATGGAAAAATCCGGTCAAGTGCAAAATCCCATATGAAACCATTTCTCTTCGAACGCTCGGTGGAAATCTCAGCCACTTGCGAGGCATTATTCGCGTTCCATGAAAACCCGCGGAACATTTCCAAGATCGCGCCGCCTTCCCTGAAACTCCACAGCGTCAAATGCGAACCACGAGCCGAGCCCGGCGGCATCTTCCAAATACAGGCATCGCAATTTGGCCTGCCAATCTACTGGACCGGGCAATGGGAGAGCGTGGAGGCGCCGCACCGTGTTGTGGATGTGGCACTCGAGTCGCCCTTCGCCCTGTGGCGCCACAGCCATATCTTCGAGGAAATCCCCGGCGGCTGCCGCATGACGGATCGGGTGGAGTATCTCTTGAAGGGAGGGCTTGCCGGAGCGCTTGCGTCGGCTCTGGTCCTGCCGCTTGTTTTCAGCGCGATGTTCCGCGCCCGGCATGCGGCCACACGGCGGCACTTCAAAAATCAGTAGATTCTCTCGGGGGTTAAAAAACTTCTTTTTTGCGTGAGCCGGGAGACGAACCGCTCCCAGCTCTCCTGCCCGGCGAGGATCTCGATCTCCACCCGCATGTAGTAAATGGGAACCTCGGGATCCATGATGCGGGGGATGCGCACGGCATCCTTCTCGGTCGTGAGCACGGCATCGAGATTTCGCCGTGCGCAGCGGCGGATGAAGCGTTCGATCTCCTTTACCGAATACCGGTAGTGGTCGGCATAGTTCTGCGTGAGTTCAAGCTCAGCGCCAAGGGCCACGAGGGCGCTCTCAAAGCTCTCTGGAACAGCGATCCCGCTCAGCGCCCCGATTTTCAATCCCCGCAGGAACTCCAAAGGCTTCACCTCTCCGGTGACAAAATCCTTGAGGTGCTTGGGACGGTGAGTGCATTCGATGATGTCCGCCGTGGGGTTGTAAATGCGGATTCTGGAAACAAGAGCCACATTGTCGCTGCCGTCGCATTTTGTAATGAAAATGTGCGTTGCACGGCGAAGGTTCTCCGGCGGCTCGCGGAGAGTGCCGCGAGGCAGCATGTATTCGTTGCCAAAGGGCGCCTGCCTGTCGATGAGCGCGATTTCCAAACCATGGCGCATTTTCACGTATTGGAATCCGTCGTCCAAAATAAGGGTATCCGCGCCAAACTCGTTGATCGCGTAAATCCCGCTCTTCACACGATCCCTGTCCACGAGCACGGAGACACCGCGCAAGTTGTTGGCGAGCATGAACGGCTCGTCGCCGGCAGTGCGGGAATCGAGCAGGAGCGAGACCCCGTCGGAAACCACTCGCGGCGTGAAGAGGCCCTTCTTGCGGGTGAAGCGATCCATCAAACGCAGCAAAAACGGGCGAGGCACACTCTTGTAACCTCGACTGAGAATCGCAACACGCCGTCCCCCCTCTTGGAGGGATCGGGCAAGCATTTCAACGACGGGAGTTTTACCCGTTCCGCCAACGGTGAGGTTTCCGACGCTGATGACGAGGCACCCGTGCGAGTGGCTTCGAAGAATGCGGTTTGAGTAGAGCGCGAGCCGTGCCTGCACAATCGCGCGGTAGATTCCCGAGAGCCCGAGCAAGACGACACGGAGCGCCCCGGCGCGGCGGCCATGCCGCCGCTCCAGGATCACATCCATGGCGAAGGATTCGAGCCGCTCGAGTGCGCGCCTCATGCAATTCTAACCCCACGATTGTCGACCCGGACCACCACGGCATAGGCGGCATCCAATCCACACGCTCCAATCATCGCATTGGCCACACGGTCGGGATGCCGGAGGGTTGTGCACGCAACGGTGGAACCCGCCCCGCTAAGCCATCCACCGAGCGCCCCGGCGGCGCAGCCCGCCTCGATCACGTCGTCCAGATACGGCATCAGACGACGGCGATACGGTTGATGGAACCGGTCGCCAAAACAACCCTGGAGCTTTTTATAATCACCACTGGCGAATGCGCCGGCAATTGCCGCGGCATTACCCGCAGAGACGACGGCATCTCCCAGCGGAATCTTGGAAGGCAAGACCCCCCGGGCCTTCTTGGTTTCCAATTCAATACCGGGAATCAAAAGCACAAAGGCCAAATCCATCCCCACAGCATAACGCTGCACATGACC
Source organism: Terrimicrobiaceae bacterium (assembly GCA_044352905.1). GTDB lineage: Bacteria > Verrucomicrobiota > Verrucomicrobiia > Chthoniobacterales > Terrimicrobiaceae > UBA967. Next base: position 219,576 of record JBILCY010000003.1, read on the forward strand.
CGTCGCCGGACAGATGCAAAACCCGCCATAGGCTGCCGGAGCAGCGTTGTCCGGATGCCCCTCGAGATCCGCGCACAGATGAAACAGCTCATGGCGATTGAGCGGACGCCCAGCCAATTCGTTCAACCCATGCAAAACTCCCAACCGCACGGTGACGCTGCTGCCGAGACCGCGCGAGCGCGGGACATCGCCCTCGACACCCCAGTGAAACGCAAAGGGCTTTCCCCCGGCTGCCCGAAAAAACAACGCAGCAGCCTCGAGGGCCATCTCCCCGGGATCCGCTCCCTTTCCACGAGTAACCGTGGTGGTGTTGTAGAGCTGCAGGGCAATACCCAAGCAGTCGAAACCAGGCCCCAAATTTGCCGTCGTCGCCGGCACCCGCACAGACACGCTATTCATGGCGGGCAGCATTCCCAAATTCCCACCCGCCCGCAACGACATCTTTTAGGCGAGCGAATCATCGGCATGGCACCTTCATATTACATGAATGATTAGCTTTTCCTTAATAGTGCTTTTTTATTTTCTTCATATACAAAGCACGGCGGAAAATGCAGACCTTGCAGATGAGTCTTTTTCCGCTTGCCGAGTATTGGTGGTTTTACGCCGGATTCACGGTGTTTGTGCTGGGAGTGCTCGCTTTGGACTTGGGTGTATTCCACCGGAAGGCGCACGAGGTAAAGTTCCGCGAGGCTTTGGCTTGGAGCGCCGTGTGGGTGGCGATGGCCATTGTTTTCGGATTCCTCTTTGGCGAATTTGCCGAGTGGCGTTTCAGCAATGACCCTAGGCTATTGGCGAATCCTAGCTTCAATCCCGAGCTGGCAGCCCAGCGGAGCATGCTTGAGTTTTTCACAGGCTATCTCGTCGAGAAAGCCCTGTCCGTAGACAACATCTTTGTTTTTGTGGTCATTTTCACCTACTTCAACATACCCGATAAATATCAGCACCGCATATTGTTCTACGGTATTGTTGGGGCACTTGTCTTTCGCTGCATTTTTATCGGCTTAGGCTCCATGCTTATTCAATACCACTGGGTGGTAGTGCTTTTCGGGGTATTTCTTATCTTTACTGGAATCAAGGTGTTATTCGCTCCAGAAAAACCCCTCGAACCGGACAAAAATCCCGTGCTTAAATTCCTAAAACGCGTGCTTCCGGTGACCCCTCATTTGGAGGGGCAGCGTTTTTTTACCCACCACAATGGCAAACGCATGGCTACTCCACTCTTCGTGGCGCTGATCTTTATTGAAATTTCGGATATTGTTTTCGCGGTGGACTCGGTGCCTGCGATCTTCGCGATTACAAAGGAACCGATGATCGTTTTTACTTCAAACATCTTTGCCATTCTAGGCCTGCGGGCGATGTTCTTTTTGCTGGCTGGCATCGTTCACAAATTCCGCTTCCTAAAATACGGCCTTGGCCTCGTGCTTGTTTTTGTCGGTCTTAAAATGGTGTGGCTTAATCAGGTTTTTGGTGGCCATTTCCCAATAGGTTGGTCACTGGCGATCATTTCCACCTTGATTGGTGGCTCTGTGCTGGTTTCCTTTCTTATCCCGGAGAAAAATAGTGAGTCCGCATAAATGAATACCCCGATCCTCTCCCTTTAGAATGAAGCCAAGCCTCTGGCGTCGCAGTAGAATAGGGCGATACATACGCCACCTGCCGCGAATAAAGCATATCCGAGGCACATGGATTCACCGCGTCTTTGGAGACAGGTTATTTGATTCTGAGCTGTGGCATCCAACCAAACAGCGTTTCTCGGCAGGCCTGGCTGTAGGGGCATTCTTCGCGTTTATGCCCCTTCCTTTTCAGATGGCTGCTGCGGCTCTCATTGCCTATGTTACGAGGGTGAGCATACCTGCTGCGATTGCCGGCACATGGATCAGCAACCCCTTCACCTTTCCGCTTTGCTGGTTTGTTCAATACCATCTTGGTTGTTGGATTCTTCGCCGCGAGCCTATCCACATCAATTCCGAACATTTGATGAGTTCACTGACAGAAGCTCCCCTTCCATTTTTTGTAGGCATCATTCCCGCAGCATTCCTTATCTCCGCGATTACCTACCCGGTTTCCCTGCTTCTTTGGGATTGGATTTCCTTTGGCATCCATGCTGCGAAAGACCGAAGAACAGTGGCGAAAAAATAAATATTGGCCCTTCGTCGTTGAGGTATCCAGACGCCCTCCCCTAGCATCAACCCTTTTTTATTTGATCACGAACGGCCAAAAGTAGGGAATAAGGACTGTTGCCGTTACGAACAGAACGAAATTAAGCGGAACACCGATCCGCATAAAATCCATGAAACGGTATCCGCCAGCACCAAATACGTAGGTATTTGTTTGATAGCCTATTGGCGTGCAAAAACTGGCGCTGGCAGCAAACATCACCGCCACGATGAGAGGGCGCGGTGAAATCTCCATGGCAGTAGCCAGGGTGATAACGATAGGCGTAAGGATAATCGCAACTGCATTATTGGTAACAACCTCTGTAAGAATTGTCGCGAGCAGATAAATCGACGCAACCAGCATGTATGGCCCAAACGCGCCCAAGTTTTCGACCAAATGGCCCGTAATCCACGCCGCCGCACCCGTCAACTCGAGGGATTTACCAAGACCAAGCATGCCTATGATTAAAAACAGAATAGGCCAATCGATACTCTCGTAAGCCTCGCCGGGATCAAGACAGCGGGTGAGCACCACCACGACTGAGGCAATCAGGGCTGCCGAGACAATCGGCATGACATCCAATGCAGACAGAACAACTGCTGCTGCCAGCGCGCCGATGGCAATAAAAGCCTTGGAAGGCCGAAATGGCTTGTGAGTGGATTCGTTGAGACTCAAAAAGTCGTCCTCCTCGCGGAGGCGAGCCAGGTTTGCCTCGGGTCCCTCGAATAAAACGGTGTCTCCGAACTCAAGCGGGATATGGGCAAATTGGTCGAGCAGGTTTTGCCCTTGCCTGTGCAAAGCAACCGCCATCACGCCATAGTGGCGTCGCAGTCCAAGCTCGCTAATGGTGCGGCCCAGCATGGGCGAATCGGGTCCGATAATGGCCTCGACAATACGAACTTCCCGTCGACTTGCGTCGAGTGGGCTTATCTCCGACTCAAGCAACAAATCCCCGCTCGCACGAATGGCGGCCACATCCTTTGCCAGCCCTTTCAATACAAGGGTGTCCCCCTCACGCAACGGGAGGGAATCGAGCGGCACATCGGAGACTCTCAAGCCATCGCGAATAATTTCAAACACTCGCACCGTCTTGGTTTTGCCAAGATCGGTCTCGGGAATGCATTTTCCGATCAGGCTCGATCGCTCGGAGACGACCGCCTGGCTGCAAAAACTACGGGTGTCTTCGCTCGACAGCAGAGACGAAAGCGTGGGGCGGTCTGGCAACAATTTAGACCCAAACAGGATCAGATAGATGGTGCCAATCGCGGCATAAATAAGTCCCATCTGGGAGATTTCAAAAATGCCAAACGGCTGCTGGCCCATATCCGCCGCCAGGCCGGAGACGAGAATGTTTGTCGACGTGCCCAGAAGGGTGGTGGTCCCGCCAAGGATGGCAAAAAACGAGAGGGGAATGAGCAGCTTCGAGGCGCTGACGCCAGACTCACGCGCATAGGCCATCAAAATAGGGAGGAAAACCACCACGACCGGCGTGTTGTTGACGAATGCGGATAGCGGCACGACGACCAGCGCGAGAAGCCCCATCGCCCGGAAGAGACTCCTCCCGGCCAAGCGAGTAAAATTTTCCGCCAACCACGCCATCACACCGGTTCTCTCCAGTGCGGCGCTGAGGACAAACATGGCGCCGATAGTCACCGGGGCACTGTTGCTGAAAAGCTCGAGAACCTCTTTACCCGGCAGGATCCCCGTTGCAACTACCACCCCCAGGGCGGTAAGCGCTATCACGTCCGGTCCCGCCCATTCTTTCACGAATGCCACAAACACGGCAACCGTGAGGAGCATCACAAAAACCATTGGGATATCGATAGAGGCAAGCATGCTGAAGATGAAAAAGCAGCGTTACGGATTGCGCCCGTTCCGCTCGGCAATGATTCCCCGGGCGATGGCCTCGGCAAGGCGCTGGCGGGTGGAGGCATTTTGGAGAATCCGGTTTTCGCCTGCATTCGAGAGAAAGCCCAGCTCAAGCAGAACGGCTGGGCGTTTGTTGTTTTTCAAGACATAGAAGCCCCGTTTCTTGAGCCCCCGGTTTTCAGTTCGGTAGGCCTTGAGTGTTTCACGGTGGATGTTGGCGGCGAGGCGCGAGGATTTCGGCGTGAGATAGAACGTCTCGATCCCGGCGGCCTGTTTACGTTTTGCCCAATTGTAATGAATGCTCACAAAGATGGCATTCCTGCTTCTGTTGGCGATAGCGACACGCTTGTCGAGAGACACGAAATAGTCGCTGCGGCGAACCTCGATCACCCGAAACCCTGCCTGGCGAAGAATTTTGGCCACACGCTTTGAAGTATCCAGCGCGAGGTGCTTCTCATGGCGCCCCGATACTGCCCGACCACCACTGTCATGCCCTCCATGGCCGGCATCCAAAACCACGGTGTCGAAGTAACCGCTGCCCGGAAAACCCCTCGGCGCACCGGTGGCGGTGGTCTCGCAACCGGTCAACAGCAACGCAGCCAGCAGGACTATAACCAGCCAGCCGACCGAGAACCTGTGGTTGTTTGTGTTTCGGATGTGCATTTCCATTTTTGCCCTAGCATTCCAGCATAGCGCCGAAAGCGAAGCGGCACACCTTAGAAACCCAAGCCCCAAACCGGCAATCATTTTAGTCTCGATTTTACGCCACACGAATTGATTGTTGGAACAATGTTGGCTAAACGAGTGATTCCTTGCCTGGACGTGACTGATGGGCGCGTGGTGAAAGGCACCAAGTTCCTCAACCTGCGCGATGCGGGTGATCCTGTAGAGTGCGCAAAAATGTATGACCGGCAAGGCGCGGACGAGTTGGTCTTTCTGGATATCACCGCGTCGAGCGATGGGCGCGCAACCATGGTTTCCGTCGTTGAGAAGACCGCCGAGCAGTGCTTCATGCCGCTGACCGTTGGCGGCGGCATCCGCACCGTCGAGGATTTCCAGACGATGCTTCGGGCCGGTGCCGACAAGGTAAGCGTAAACACCTCCGCGCTCCAACGCCCCGAACTTATCACCGAAGCAGCCGAGGCATTCGGCTCCCAATGCGTCGTCGTTGCCGTTGACGCCAAACGCGACGGCCCGGGAAAATGGCGAGTCTACACCCATGGGGGACGCAAGCCCACCGAGCGCGATGCCATCGAGTGGGTGCGCGAAGCCGCCCGGCGCGGAGCCGGTGAAATCCTGCTCACCAGCATGGACGCCGACGGCACGTGTGGCGGCTACGATCTCGAGCTTACCCGCGCTGTCTCCGAGGCGGTTGAAATCCCGGTGATCGCAAGCGGCGGCGCAGGCAACCTTGGGCACCTCGCTGATGTGCTAGAATCGGGGAAGGCCGATGCCGTGCTGGCAGCAAGCATTTTCCACTTCGGCACCCATACAGTTGCCGAGGCCAAGGAACACCTTGCCTCGCGCGGGATTCCTGTGCGCCGGCAATTCGGAAATTGATCCACAGGCGGGAGCGTTTATTTTTGCCTCATGCCTATCCAGGAAGCCCCGTTCACCCTTGAGAAGCTGACGGATATCCTCCGTCGGGAAGGCCTGCGCATCACTCGCAATCGAAGCGGCATCCTACAGAGCCTCCTCAAAGCAAAGGCACCCTTGACGCTTCAGGAAATACAGGCCGACGCCGTCCACTACAGCGGCACCTGCCCCGACTATGCGACCGTTTTTCGCATGATCCTGCTCATGGAAAAACTCCACCTTGTGCACAAGGTCAATCTCCAGCGCTCCTGCAGTTACTACGAACTCAGCGACCCCCAGAAGCACTACGACCACCTCGTTTGTCGAAAATGCGGAGACGTCGTATTAATTGACATCCCCTGCCCCATCGGCGACGCCGAAAAGAAAATCGCCCACCAATACGGATTCCGCGACCTCAGCCACTCCCTCGAGTTCTTCGGCGTGTGCGGCAAGTGCCCGTAGTGCCAGAAGCAGCTCAGCCTACCGTCCTCTCGAACACAAGGCGGCCGTTTTTTTCGGTCGCGGTAATGTGGTCGCCTTCAGCGAAGTGGCCGTCGAGGATTTCCAGGCTGAGTGGATCGAGGATTTCGCGCTGGATGACGCGCTTGAGCGGTCTTGCGCCGTAGGCGGGGTCGTAGCCTTCCTTGCCGAGGAATTTCTTGGCGGAGTCGTCGAGAACGAGCGTGATATTTTGCTTCGCGAGACGTGCGAACAGGCGCTGGAGCTGGATATCGACGATGTTCGTGATCTGTGAGGCGTCGAGGCGGTCAAAGATGATGATTTCATCGATGCGGTTGAGGAACTCGGGACGGAAGTGGCCTCGCAGAGCCTCCTGGACACGGCGGTTGCGTTCCTCCACCGGCAGGTCTTCCATGATGTATTGGCTGCCGATGTTTGAGGTCATGATGAGGACCGTATTTTTGAAATCGACCGTGCGGCCTTGGCCGTCGGTGATGCGGCCGTCGTCGAGCACCTGCAGGAGGACATTGAAAACATCGGGGTGGGCTTTTTCCACTTCGTCGAAAAGGACGACGGAGTAGGGCTTGCGGCGGACGGCTTCACTGAGTTGGCCGCCTTCCTCGTAACCGACATAGCCGGGAGGAGCTCCAATCAAGCGCGCGACGGTGTGCTTCTCCATGTATTCGGACATGTCGAGGCGGATGATCGCGCCTTCGTCGTCGAAGAGGAATTCGGCGAGGGTCTTGGAGAGTTCGGTTTTTCCGACGCCCGTGGGGCCGAGGAACATAAACGAACCGATCGGGCGGTTCTCGTCCTGCAGGCCCGCACGGGCGCGGCGGACGGCGTTGGAGACGGCTTTGATGGCTTGCTGCTGGCCAACGACGCGCTGCATGAGGCGCTCTTCCATTTTCACGAGCTTCGCGCGTTCGCCTTCCTGTAGGCGGGAAACGGGGATGCCGGTCCAAGTGGAAACGACTTTGGCGATGTCCTCTTCGGTGACTTCTTCGCGGAGGATCGTGGAGCCTTTTGCGGCTCCTTCGGGTTCGATTTTTTTGAGTTCGCGTTCCGCCTCGGGGATGAGTCCGTATTGGATTTCGCTAGCGCGCTGGAGGTCGCCGCGGCGCTGGGCTTGCTCGAGTTCGGCGCGGAGGTGGTCGAGTTTCTCGGCGACTTTTTGGGATTTGCCGATTTCCTCTTTTTCCTTGAGCCACTGGGCGCGGAGTGTGGCGGCGCGTTCCTTGGAGTCGGCGCGTTCCTTCTCCAATTTTTCGAGGCGTTCGCGGCTTGCGGGGTCCTTTTCCTTCTTGAGGGCGGCACGCTCCATTTCGAGTTGCATCACTTCGCGCTCGAGCTGGTCGAGTTCGGTGGGCAGCGATTCGAGTTCGATCTTCAGGCGGGAGGCGGCCTCGTCCATGAGATCGACAGCTTTGTCGGGGAGGAAGCGGTCGCTAATGTAGCGGTCGCTGAGGACGGCGGCAGCGATGAGCGCGGCATCCTGGATGCGGACGCCGTGGTGGACCTCATAGCGTTCCTTGAGTCCGCGCAGAATCGCGATGGTGTCTTCGACGCTTGGCTCACCGACCATCACAGGCTGGAATCGGCGCTCGAGGGCGGCGTCCTTCTCGATGTATTTGCGATACTCGTCGAGCGTGGTGGCGCCGATGGTGTGGAGTTCGCCACGGGCGAGCTGGGGTTTGAGGAGATTCGAGGCGTCCATCGATCCCTCGGCGGCACCGGCACCGACAATGGTGTGAAGCTCGTCGATGAAGAGGATGACCTCGCCTTCGCTGGAAGTGACTTCTTTGAGAAAGGCTTTCAGGCGGTCTTCGAATTCGCCCCGGAATTTCGCACCTGCGACCATCGAGCCGATATCCATCGCGATGAGGCGCTTGTTTTTGAGAGATTCGGGAACGTCGCCGGAGACGATGCGGCGGGCGAGGCCCTCGACGATGGCCGTCTTCCCCACGCCGGGTTCACCGATGAGAACGGGGTTGTTTTTCGAGCGGCGGGAGAGGACCTGCATGGTGCGGCGGATTTCGTCATCGCGACCGATGACGGGATCGATCTTGCCGGCTCGGGCGGCGGCAGTGAGGTCGCGGCCGTATTTTTCGAGGGTCTGGTATTTGCCCTCGGGGTCCTGGTCGGTGACGCGCTGGCTACCGCGCACCTCGACAAGAGCTTTGAGCAGACGATCTTTGCTTACGCCACTTTCCTTAAGCAGTTTTGCGACGCTGGAACTGGAAGTGAGCATGGCAAGGAGCACGTGCTCGACGCTGATAAATTCGTCCTTGAGCATCGCCATCTCGCCTTCGGCGGTTTCCAGTGTTTTGCGGAGATCGGTGGAGATCTGTGGTTGGGCACCACCTCGCACCTTGGCAAATTTGGCGATAACATCGCGCAGACGCCCCTCGAGTGCGCTGATCGAAACTCCGAGCTTCTCAAGAAGCGGCTTGGTCAGGCCATCGGATTGCTCGACGAGTGCAAGCAGCAGGTGCTCGCAGTGGATTTCGGGATTTTCATTTTTCGAGGCGAGATCAACAGCCGCGTTGAAGGCCTCACGGAGCTTGATGGTGTATTTTTCGGGGCGCATGAGATGGTGTTCTTTGTATTATAATATAACACACGGACAGCCCCGCTTCTAGTAGTTCACTAGGGGAGGATCAGGTGATCCAAGGACTAGGATATCGACTCGACTGCGGTTTTTTTCCTTCGACTGTAAGGCTTTCGTCCTGCAACGGCAGGGGTTGCCCTTTGGGAGAATCGCTCATCCAACTCGATTTCCGATTCGGAGCTTGCAGGGTCACCATTTAAAGACATGTCTAGGTTCATCTTTCTTTCACCGGGTGCAGGCTCTTCGGCGGAAACTCCGAGACCGGGCAACTCAGCCTGCGTGCCTTCGTCCAAGGACTTGCTGGATGCTTTTGAAGTGGTTTTTCTAGGCTTTTTCGTGCCGTCTTTCTTCGTCGGGCTCTTACGAGCCGTTTTGGCTTTAGGCGGCTCGAGCATCAGACGTGCATTCAGGGGCTCCGGCTCGGCAAAAGCCTCGTCCTCCAACCCCTCAAATTGGCGGACAGGGGTCGAGCGTCCAGCCACATAATCCGCCGCCGCTTCAAGCAAACGAGTGACGTTGGTTTCCCATGTGGCGTAATCTTCAAAGCCCTCCCAATCGGGTTCGGGCAGCTCGGCATGGAGCAGGGTCGCCATGCCATTGGCAACGGCATCACTCGAGTCGGGTTCGACAAATAGGCCAAGTCCAAATTGCCTGATCATGTCGCGCATCGGGCTCGTGCCGCTGGATGCCAGCACACGACGTCGCGCTTTTGCAGCCATGGCAAGGATGCCGGATTGAGAATGGTAGGAGGCCGTGTAGGTAAGGAGAATAAAATCGGCCGCCTCGAAATAGCTCTTGCGCTTGTTGTCGGGAACAAAATCATCGCTGATAATCACCCTCTTTGAGAGTCCAAGATCCTCGGCAAGCATTTGATAATACTTAATAGGGCGATCGCGGTGGGTTCCCACCGAACCTTGGATGACGAGGCATGCCTGGGGATTGTCGAGAAGGGCACGAATGGCAAGATCGAGATTTTTGTGGTTGCGCACGGCTCCGAACGCCAGAAACACTTTTTTCCCTCGGGGAATGTTCCATTTTTTACGAATCGCCTTGGGATTCTCGTAAACATTCTCGCCCGAGTCTGGACCAAGCGGGACCTCAACCTGACGAATAAATGGCGGCACCAAGCTGGAAGGCACCAAACGTTTATGGGCAACACCGATCCGGAACGGCTTGAAGGCCAACTTTGCCGAGACACGCTGCCACCACTTCGGCCCCAGGTGATGGTCGCGATTTGAGAAATGGAGGTTCAGCGCGTAAATCGTCTTTCGGAACAGAACCATCAGAATATGTGGCCAAACCCACAAAGGGCTCTGTGAATCAACATGGTTAGCCGCAAGAACCAGCGTCGGGCGTTTGCTAAAAACCTCCCAAGAGAAACGCAGTTGATTGTGAATGGTCTGCCCGGCCTTGGCGAGTTTGCGCGAAATCAGACTCGTGCTCTGCGTGGTGGCACCCTCCGCCATGCAAACCAATGTGGGGTAGGCGGCATTCCGAGTGCGCAGGTAGTTCAGGCTGCAAAGCACAAGGACCTTGATGCCAAGATTGTGCAATGCCGTGGCCTGTTTATGGGCTTGATCGGCAACCACACCATGCGAACCGGGGCAATGGATCAATATATCGAGGGACGGGTGACGGCGCTTGGAAGGCATGGGAATTTATCGCCAGATGATTACCGGAACAAAGAGAGTCCCGCCCCCGACTGGATGTAGGGACGATCCATAGAAAAATGGATGCTCGAAAAAAATTTCATCAGACTCGGCCAAATTGAAAGATGCAGACAAGTTGTTCAATTTGCTTCCCTCTAAAAGAGCCATCAAGTCTTTTTTCTCCTTCAAGGAAACTGAATGGCGATTCAAGCATTGCTATGATAATGAGCGCTCAATTCTCTTGAAAAAAACTCGTCTTTTTCCCCTTTCACCTGAACAAGCCCAAAACAAATTATGAAAACAAGAAATCCTCAAGTTAGTCACCCCTTAAAAACGATTTATCCCGTTTATGGTTAACGCAATAGGCATGATTCTTGCTGTGTTGGATTGCAGGTAAAAGTTACCTCCACGCTGAAAAACCCTGCAATCCGATTCCATGAAACC